>JAKIUC010000085.1 GCA_021647785.1 Melioribacteraceae bacterium | reverse complement strand
CATCGAAGCGAAATCATCAACACCTTCAACTGCTTTAATTATAAAACGCCTGTATAGTGATTTCTTTGGCTTCCCATCAACAAAGACTACAAGTGAAGCTACTGTTTCACTCCCTTGTATGTGTGAGATATCAAAGCATTCAATATTTCTTGGCAGTACATTTAAACGTAAATCCCTTTTTAGTGCTTGTAAAACATAGGGAAGATTCCCTTCCTTTTTCATCTTTTGAAGTTGAATATCTTTTAACTGTAGTATCGAATTTTGCTTACACATTTTTAGGAGAGACATTGTATCACTCTTTATTTTAGGTACAACAATTTTAACATTTCTTTCGGCTTTTGTTTTAAGCCACTCTAAGATTGTTTCCTTTTCGTATGGAATTATTTCAATAATAATCTCTTTTGGTACTTCTACAAATTCATTATAATAAAATTTTAATACTGAAGAATAAACTTTATTTAGTTCCTCATCTGGGGTAGAGGAGAGTTTTAATTGTTTTCTTCCAATTAGTCTTCCTTCACGGATATTTAAAATTGTGCAGGCTACATCTTTTCCTTCAACAGCAACGGTTATTACATCTCTATCTCCAAAATCTGTAGATACAATTTTTTGTTTTGATGAATAGACTTCAAGTTTACTAATTGTATCTCGCAACTCAGCAGCTTTTTCAAATTTGAAATTATCGGATAGCAATTTCATTTCGTGCTGAAGTTCTTTTATCAAAACATCCGATTTCCCTTTTAGTACTTTAATTAAGTTAGCAACCATTTTATTATATTCAACTTCGGAGACCAAGCCCTCACAAGGTCCATCACACTTTTTGATATGAAAATCTAAGCATACTTTTACTTTCCTCTTTGCTATTGAATCATCAGTAATTAAATATTTGCAGCTTCTAATTTTGAATATTTGGTTCATCATCCGCAATGATGATTTCATATCCTTAACATTTGTGTATGGTCCAAAATATTTTGAACCATCCCTAACTACAAATCGTGTAGGGAACACTTGTGGATATGGTTCATTAGTTATACGGATATATGGAAAAGTTTTATCATCTTTAAGATTAATATTGTATCGTGGTTTTAACTCTTTTATTAAATTATTCTCAAGCACCAGAGCTTCAATTTCGTTATCTGTTACAATTAGCTGGAAGTCTTTTATTTTCTTAACTAATGCTAATGTTTTAGGGGAATCTACAGTTAAACGAAAATAGGAACGTACTCTATTGCGTAGGTCTTTACCTTTCCCTACATAAATCACTTTGCCATTTTTATCTTTGAACTGATAGACACCAGGCAGTGCTGGTAAGGCATCCAACTTTGATTTAAGTTCTATGTTCTCTTTAGATTTTATTTTTGACATAGAGTAAAGATAGTGGTTACAAAACTAAAACTTATAGTTTTTAGGAATTATAACAATCCCAGTATCTGTTACTTTGAATCTTTTTTTATCCTCTTCTAAATCAAATCCAATTTCAGTCCCTTCAGGTATTTGAACATTTTTATCAATTATTGTTCGTCTAATTCGCGAGTGGCGACCAATATCACATCTATCCATTATAATAGAGTCCGTAATATATGAGTAGCTATTAACACGCACATGAGGTCCAAGTATCGAACGTTCAACCAAACCTCCTGAAATCACACTTCCATCTGTAACGAGAGAATTGTAAGCCCTACCAACACGCTCTCCTTCGTGTGATATTGTCTTTGCTGGTGGAGACTGGACTTGCCGTGATCGCAAGGGCCAATCTAAATCATACAAATTAAAATCTGGATTAACATTTAGTAAATCCATACTTGCTGCATAGTAACTATCAAGAGTTCCCACATCAACCCAATAAGGTTTTTCCTTATAGTTTTCATCTTCAAAACGAAAAGAGAATATGTCATATCCCTCTTTAATCATGTAAGGTATAATGTGTTTCCCAAAATCTGAGTTATCCAATTTTTTCTGTGCCATTTCTTCAATTATTTTAAGAAGTACTTCAACTTTAAATACATATACTCCCATGTTTACAAAGGATTGCCCAGGTCTATCTGGAATTTCCGGAGGATTAGTCGGCTTCTCTACGAAATCAATTACACGATAATTATCATCAATTTTAATAACTCCAAACTGAGATGCAATACTTTTAGGCACGTAGAGTGATGATATTGATAAATCAGCTTTTTTATCGAGATGATATTGAAGCATCTTTAGATAATCCATTTTATAAATATGGTCGCCCGAAAGAATAAGTACGTACTCATTTTTATTCTTAAGCAAATTTGCATTTTGATAAATGGCATTGGAAGTACCGGTGTACCAGTTATTATCCATTTTAAGTTGAGGAGGAATTGAATAGATAAATTCCCCAAGTTCCGGATTAAAGATGTTCCACGCTTCATAAAGATGCTGTGTAAGGGAATCAGATTTGTATTGAGTTAAAACATAGATTTTTCTTAACCCAGAGTTCAAGCAGTTAGAGAGTGCAAAATCAATTATCCTATATTTACCACCAAATGGAACAGATGGTTTAGAACGGAATTTTGTGAGAGGCAGAAGTCTTTCCCCTTGTCCGCCAGCTAAAATCATAGTTGCAGTATTTCTTAAAAGTGAAGAACCTAAGTAAGCCATTTTATTCCCTTTTTATTTTAAAAATAATATGATTAGTTGTTTTTGACAAGTTATTAATTTATTAAATTTGTTTTAGTATTGTATAATGAAATCTTTTAATTACTATAATGAATAAAATAAGAAAAATTATCTTAATATCTATATCCCTTTTTCTATTATTAATAGTTTCTATAATTATTGTTCTTATAATTAGAGGGGATTTCCATTTCATAAGTAGAAATGTATCGCCAATACTTAAATATTATATTAATGAAAATTATGATAGTCCAATTAGAAATATAGATGTCCTTGAATATGATTTAAAACTAGATGTTTATCAAAAAGAAAAAATTATACGTGGAGTGGCTAAGATAAAAGTTATCACTTTGGATAATAGAGCAGACGATATTGAATTAGATTTTTATGACAATTTTAAAATAATCTCTGTTAAAATTGATGAAATGATAGCCTCATATATTTATGAAGATAATACAATTAGAATAATTAAAAATTTAATCTCTAACGATACAAGCAATGTTGAAATAGCCTTTGAAGGTGAACCGCAAAACCTTGGTATGGGTTCATTTAGTATGGATGAGAAAAATGGGAAACAATTTCTATCTACTTTGAATGAACCAATATTTGCTTCAACTTGGTTCCCATGTAACGATTCTCCACATGATAAAGCCAAACTTAAAATTTCAATAACTCATGATAGCAGCATGGTTACTATCTCGAATGGTAATTTGGTTGGTACTACCACTACTGGAGATAGGCGAACATACTCGTGGGCAACTGATTATCCAATTGCAACATATTTAATCTCTATCTATTCAGCACCATACAAAATATTTTCACAAAAATATTATACTAATTATGATTCGATGAATATTGATTATTATGTGACGGAAGAAAAATATGAAAATGCTAAAATAGATTTTTCTAAACATCCAAAATATTTACAAATATTAGGAGAGCTATTTGGTGAGTATCCTTTTATCAAAGAAAAATATGGAGTAGCAGAAATACTTTGGCAGCAAGGTGCTATGGAGAGTCAAACGATAAGTAGTATTGGCGGGGATTTTATTTCGGGAATGAATTTAAATGAAGATATTCTTATTCACGAAGTAGCACATCATTGGTGGGGTAACTCTGTTACACTTAAAACGTGGAAAGATATTTGGCTAAATGAAGGTTTCGCAACATACTCGGAAGCTCTCTACTATGAAGCAACAAGGGGAAAGAAAGCACTAAATTCAACAATGTATTCTTTTGCCCGCAAATTGGATTCTAAAAATAAGGAAACACTTTATAGCCCTGGAGTAAATATATTTTCAGCAAATGTTTATAATAAAGGTGCTTGGGTTTTACACATGCTGCGAAAGGAGATTGGTGATTCACTCTTCTTTACTGGGGTTGTAGCGTATTATGAAAAATATAAATATAGCAATGCAAATACAGAAGACTTAAAATCCATATTTGAAATTGTAAGTAATATAAAATTAGATAAGTTTTTTGACCAATGGCTTTATAAAGGTACAGGATTTTTAGAACTTGAAATTACTTGGAGTGAAAAAATAATTTCGGAAACCAATATTCAACTTAAAATTACTATAGAACAAAAACAAAATGGATATAAGAATTATCACTTTCCGTTAGATTTAGAAATGGTTGATTCGCTTGGAACTGTTACTTATTACACGCCATATATAATTAGCGATACTACACTATTATTTAATTTTAAAAATAGAATTAAAGATGTTTTAATTGATAAAGATAATTGGCTGCTTGCAATAATTGAGTAGTGTTTTAAAAACCTAATCCAGATGAACTGGAAAAGACAAATCTCAAAAAGATAAATTACAAATAAATTTCAATTTGTAAAATTCAAATCCCAAACAAGAAATTTGTATTAGGTGTCTCGTTTTTTGGAATTTTAATATTGAGATTTGGGATTTATCCCGAAAGAATCGGGACAAGTTTTGTTATTTGAATGTTGTCATTTGTAATTTTCGGGCAAATAAAACACGCTGTTAGTCCCGCTACTGCGTGGGATATTACTGATAAGATACTACGAGGTTCCCAAAACCTTTAATGTAAAAAGTAATTTGGATTAAGTCATCACTCCTCCTTGGAGGGCGAAGCTTCAGACAATTAAGACTCCAAAGTAAAATCACAAAATAGAAAAACATAATTTTGAAACATGTTTTGCGAAGCCCTCTTATTTTTTATCCAAATTTATGATAACTTTACAAATTATAATTATTAAATCTTGGATAATTTGAAAAACAACCACTACTTTATTTCGGACCTCCACTTTGGATTATTAGGCAACACAGAGGAAGTTGAGCGTGAATTGATATTTGTTGAATTCCTAAATTCAATTCAAGATTCTGCGAAGGCGTTATATATACTTGGTGATCTTTTCGATTATTGGTTTGAGTATAAAAAAGTTATTCAGAAAGGGTACTTTAGAACTTTTACAGCATTGAATGATTTAGTAAGAAGTGGTACAAAAGTGCACTACCTTATTGGGAATCACGATTTTATGCATAGAGACTTTTTTGAAAACGAGGTTGGCGTAAAGCTCTATCAAGAAGATATTGAAGTAGAAATAGAAAATAAAAAATTTTACTTAGCACACGGTGATGGCTTAGTAAAAAATGATTACGGTTATTTATTATTGAAGAAAGTATTTAGAAGTAAATTAGCTCAAAATATGTATTCATTAATTCATCCAAATCTTGGAATTAAAATAGCAAAAGTTACTAGTAAAACAAGTCGTGATCATACTGGAAACAAAGACTATGGTGAAGATGATGGGTTATTTCAATTTGCAAAAACCAAAATTGATACTGGTTTTGACTATGTAATTTTAGGACACACACATAAAGAACAAGTTGAAAGTTATAAAACTGGAACTTATGTAAACCTTGGAACCTGGCTTGATAAACCAATGTATGGTATTTATGAAAATGGAAAATTTGATTTAAGAGATTGGAAATAGAATGGCAAAAGAATCTGTAAGAATTTATAAAAAGAAAAAATCGAAACTGAAAACATTTTTCTGGTCTCTCTTTACTTTTTTAGTTGTAGCATCTATTATTGGTGGATTTTTCTTTTACGAACATGTAACAGATGGTCTCCCTTCCTTAGAGCAGCTTGAAAATCCTAAACAAAATTTAGCTTCAATAGTTCTTAGTGCTGATGGTGTTGAGATTGGTAGGTTCTTTAGAGAAAGTAGAGTTGAAACTAGGATTGATTCTATTCCTAAACACCTAATTGATGCACTAATTGCTACAGAAGATAAAAAATTTAGAGAGCATTGGGGTGTTGATCTTGAAAGAGTTGTAAAGGGGATTATCAAAACAATTATACTTGGAAAGCGGCAAGGGGGAAGTACAATAACACAACAGCTTGCAAAAAATTTGTATGAATTTAAAGTTAGTAATGAAAGTTTTTTTGAAACAATGACTCGTAAAGTAAGAGAAGCTATCACGGCAGTTCAAATTGAAAAGACCTATACAAAGGATGAAATTATAGAGATGTACTTTAACATCTCATATTTTGGACGAAGTGCCTTTGGTATTGCTATGGCTTCGAGAATATTTTTCAATAAACCAGTTATAGAATTAACAATTCCAGAATCAGCAGTGTTGGTAGCTATTTTAAAATCATCTGTATATTATGACCCTGTACGCAGGTACAATAATTCGCTAAGAAGAAGAAATTTAGTGATGCATGAAATGTGGGAAGATGGCTACATAACTGAAGAAGCATATCGTTCATTTTCAGAATTACCTATTGAAGTATTTATAGAAGAATCAAAGCTTAAATTTAGCAGCACTATAGCTCCACATTATTTAGAATATGTACGTCAGCAAATGGAGGAGAAGTCAGATGAATATGGTTTCGATTTGTACGAAGATGGTTTAACAATCTATACTTCTTTAGATACTCGAATGCAAAAAATTGCGAACAATGTAGTTACAGCTCATTTGGATGAATTCCAAAAACAGTTTGATGCAAAGTGGAAGTGGAGGGAAAACAGAGAAACACTAAATGATCTCTTAGATAAAGCTATTAAACATAGGGCAATATATAGAAAAGCAAAAACTACTGAAAAGAAAAAGGAAATTTATAATTCATTAAAAGGTAATGTAGCCTTTGTTGATTCTGTTCAAAAAAATGCTCAGCGAATTGAGGTTGGGTTTGTTGTGCTCGATTCCAAAACTGGAGATATAAAAGCTATGGTTGGGGGTCGGGATATTGAACGTGGGCGTGGGCTTAATCATGTTACACAAATTAAACGACAGCCAGGCTCTGCGTTTAAGCCAATAATATATACTGTAGCTTTGGATAATGGACTCTATCCGGCATACCCAATTTTGAATCAACCCTTTGATTTTAATGGTTGGTCACCAACTAACTTTGATGAGGATAACATTGGTGGGTTCCTTACTCTACGTGATGGAATAAAAAATTCTGTTAATCTAATTGCTGCCAGACTTGTAATTGAAGGGCATGTACAATTATACAAAGTTGGGTTGTATGCAAAAAAAATGGGGATTAAATATAAACTTAATCTTTTCCCAGCAATCTCTCTTGGTGCTTCTGAGGTAATACCATTAGAACTAACCAGTGTTTACGGTACAATTGCTAATCGTGGAATTTATAATAAACCAATATCAATTTTGAAGATTGAAGATAAAGATGGAATTCTTATTGATGCTTTCTATCCAGATAGCCATGAAGCAATTTCGGAAGAGACTGCTTACATTATAACCAACATGCTGCAAACTGTTGTGAAAGAAGGAACAGCAAAAAGAATTTGGTCAATTCACAATTTTCGCAGACCTTGTGCAGGCAAAACTGGAACTAACAGTGATTACAAAGATGCATGGTTTATGGGATTTACACCACAGTTAACTGCTGGTGTTTGGGTAGGGTTTGATGACCAACGTGTTGCATTTACTGGTTCATATGGGCAAGGTGCAAAAGCAGCTGCTCCAATATGGGGGGATTTTATGCGTGAAGTTTACGATACTCTTGATTTTGAAGAGGAGGATTTCTACCCCCCACCAAGTGGTGATGTTGTTTCAGTAGCTTTCTGTAATAGTTCAATATATGAAATGGGAGACCCCCGTTTATTTTCAAGCGATTGTGATAGTGGAAAACTTATAGATATAATTAACCAAAGAGACTTACCAAAATTTTATAACAGTGATAGGGATACTACAATTATTTTGTTTGATAAATATGGCGTAATAGATTCTAACTCTCACGAAGCTATTGAAATTGTTGATTAAAATTGGATTCTCAGTTTGAAATAGAATCAGCGTATAGTGATGCAATTAAGTTTACAAAAAATCATTATGAAAATTTTCCAGTCCTCTCATTTTTAGTTCCAAAACATTTACAAAAGCATGTTGCTATTGTTTATCAATTTGCTCGCCAAGCAGATGATATTGCTGATGAGGGCGAATTTACTGATGAAGAGAGACTCACTCTGCTTAATGAATACGAATTGCAGCTACAGCAAGTCGAGTACGGAACACACAAAAATAGATTTTGGAATGCACTTCATAATTCAATTTCAGAAAAGAATCTTGATATTCAAAATTTCTCAAATCTTCTCCTTGCATTTAAGCAAGATATAACAAAACATCGCTATTTAAATTTCGATGAATTATTAAACTATTGTAAAAACTCGGCAAACCCAGTTGGAAGAATTATCTTAGAGCTAAACGGAATTAATAACGAAGAAGCTAAACAATACTCCGATAAGATTTGCTCGGCATTACAACTCACAAATTTTTTGCAGGATGCTGGAATTGACTATGCGAAAGGAAGAATCTATTTACCGCTTGATGAACTTGATGAGTTTGGAGTTCAAGAAAACTTATTCCTTTTGAAAGAAAATAATAGTAACTTTAAAAAACTTATGAAGTACCAAGTTGAACGTGTTCAAACATTTTTTGATGAAGGAGAAAAATTATTGCAATTCTTACCATTCCGCTTAAGGCAGCAAATTAAGTGGACAGTTAATGGCGGAAGGGGAATATTAAAAAAAATTGTTACACTTGAATATGATGTGCTTAATCAAAGACCAAAGTTTTCAAAAATGGATTTAATAAAAATACTTTTTTAATATCTGAATATATATGAATAAGCAAGCAAAGCAAATAGCAAAGAAAAGTAAAAGTAGCTTCTACTACGCTTTCAATTTATTGCCAGCTAAGCAGCGTGCTGCTATGACTACTGTATATGCGTTTTGCCGAAAGACCGATGACATTGTTGATGAAAATGATTTTTCTGATGAAGTTAAATATGAAAATATAAGGAAGTGGAGAATAGAATTAGAGAGAGGTTTAAAAGGAAATTCATCTTTACCATTATTGAACAACCTTTCTAAGATTATAAATCAATTTAACATTCCGATAGAACCTTTCTTTGATTTAATAAACGGGATGGAGATGGATATACAGCAAAGTCGATATACTACTATTGATGATTTGATGGAGTACTGTTATAGAGTAGCGGCTACTGTTGGTCTAATGAGTATTGAAATATTTGGTTATAAAAATATTTCTACAAAAGAGTATGCAATCAATTTGGGTTATGCTTTGCAGCTCACAAATATTTTGCGTGATATAAAAAAAGATGCAAAAGTTGGTCGCATTTATTTACCACTTGATGATTTAAAAAAATTCAATTATTCAGAGCATGAATTGTTTTCAAATGAATATAATGAAAATTTTGTTGCTTTAATGAGCTATGAGGCAAATAGAGCAAAGGAGTATTTCGAGAAAGCCAATAGGGCATTGGATATAAATGATAAACCTTCGATGTTTGCTGCCAGAGCTATGCAGCATATTTATTTTAATCTTCTTAAAAGATTAGAATCGAAAAACTTTGATGTTTTTTCTGAAAATATTAATGTTGGTAAAACTGAAAAAGCAGTAATTGCTGTTGGTGTTTGGGCAAAGTATAGTTTAGTTTATTAGAAAGTTAGAAGTTGGAACTTAAACTAAAAAAAATATCCCACAAAAATTTGCGAATAAGTAAACAAATGAGAAAAGTTCTAATTATAGGTGGTGGGCTTTCGGGGCTATCTTCTGCAACATTCCTATCAAATTCTGGATACCAGGTTGAACTTATTGAAGCATCCCCAAAGTTGGGTGGTAAAACATATTCTTTCAATTACAATGGTAGTAAAGTAGATAACGGACAGCATATTTTAATGGAGTGTTACTCTAATACCCTTGAGTATGTTGATTTGATTGGGTCGCGTAAACTTTTTGATTTTCAAGAATCTCTTTCTCTTACTTCTGTTGATGCAGATGGTAAAGCTTACAAACTAAAAGTCCCAAAACATTTCTATCCATTAAATCATCTTATCGGATTTCTTAAGTATAAACTTTTTACTTTGAAAGAGAGAGTGGAAATTATCCGATTACTTTTAAAGATTAAGTATATGGATGAAAAAGAAGCTAAAAGTAAAACACTTTATGAATTTCTTGTTGAGCAGAAACAATCCGAAAGAACAATCTCATTGTTTTGGGATAATGTCGTTATCAGTGCTATGAATACTAAGCTAAAGTCTGCTTCTGCCGAAATGTTTATTAGAATAGTTAGAATTATTTTTTTTGAAAACAAGAGAAGTGCAAATATTATTATTCCAAATGTTGATTTAAGTAGTGCATTTGTTAATCCTGCACAAAATTTAATTAATAGGAATGGTGGCAAAATATCAACATCAGAAAAAGCTATTGGTTTTATTGTTGAGCAAGAAAAAATAATTTCAGTAGAGACCAACAAACGAACTATTTCAGATTATGATTTTATAATATCTGCATTGCCAGAATATGGAATCAGAAAAATTGCATTCAAAAATGGAGTTAGTCGATTGAAACTCCCTGCACTAGAGTATTCCCCAATTGTATCAGTTCATGTGTGGTTAAATGAGAATCCTTTAAAAGAAAAGATGTATAATTTAATTGAGGGGGAGTTCGATTGGCTTTTTAATCATGGAGAGTATATTACTTTAATTAAAAGTTCAGCAGAAAAACTTGTTACTATAAATAATAATGAAGTTATTAAGATTGTATTCTCGGAATTAAAAAAATATTTTGCTATTTTTACAAATATAGAAATAAAGGAATACGTAGTGTTAAAAGAAAAGCGTGCTACATTTATTTCAGACTCTGATTCAATTGAACAACGCAACTCCTTATTCAACCCATATTCAAATATGTTTTTAGTTGGAGATTGGACAAAAACTGAATTGCCTGCAACGATAGAGGGTGCAATTAAAAGCGGCAAAGATGTAGCAGAAAAAATTAAAATGTTATAATATTATTCAAATTAAAATTATTAAAATTAATGTGGAGGTTTAAATGTCTAATTTAAAAGAAAAATTAGCTGCAAAAATTGAAGCACATCGTCCAAGAACTGTAAAGCTATTAAAAGAATATGGCGATACAAAAGTTGGTGAAGTAACCATTGCACAAGTAATTGGCGGAATGCGTGGCATTAAAAGTTTAACTACAGATATTTCATATCTTGACCCAATGGAGGGTATAAGATTCCGTGGTTATACAATTCCTGAAGTTTTGGAAAAACTTCCAAAAGTACCTGGAGCTGAGATGCCTTATGTTGAAGGTTTTTTCTACTTGCTCTTAACTGGTGATATACCTAACGATGATGAAGTAGCTGCTGTTGCTGAAGAGTTCAACGCACGCAAAAAAGTTCCACAATATGTTTTTAAAATGTTAAGAGCAATGCCTGAAGATTCACATCCGATGGTAATGTTTTCTGCTGCAATTCTATCAATGCAGCGCGAATCAAAATTTGCAAAAGAATATGCAGAAGGTTTAAATAAATTTGATGCTTGGAAGCCAACATACGAAGATGCAATGGATCTAGTAGCAAAACTTCCTGAAATTGCTGCTTTTATTTATCGTTATAAATATAAAGATGATGCAATTATTGAAGGGGACCCAAATCTCGATATGGGTGGTAACTTTGCTCACATGATGGGTATTGATAAACCATACGATGATGTTGCAAGAATGTATTTCTTACTTCATAGTGATCACGAAAGTGGTAATGTATCGGCACATACTGGGCATCTTGTTGCAAGTGCACTTTCCGATATGTACTATTCTATGTCGGCAATGGTAAATGGTTTGGCTGGACCACTTCACGGTTTAGCAAATCAGGAAGTTCTTCGTTGGATACAAGGTGTAATGGATAAAATGGATAACAAAGTTCCAACAGAAGAGGAGATGAAAAAATTTGTTTGGGATACTTTAAACTCCGGACAAGTAATACCAGGCTTTGGTCATGCCGTACTTAGAAAAACAGACCCAAGATACTCAACGCAAAGAGATTTCTGTGTTAAGCATTTACCAAACGATCCAATCTTTGAATATGTTAATGTGCTTTATAATGTAGTCCCTGATATTCTTGTAGAGCATGGACATGCAAAAAACCCTTGGCCAAATGTGGATGCACAATCTGGTGTTATTCAATGGCACTATGGGCTTAAAGAGTATGATTTCTACACAGTCCTTTTTGCAGTTGGTAGAGCACTAGGTGTTGCAGCAAACATAGTGTGGGATAGAGCTTTGGGTTATGCACTCGAAAGACCAAAATCACTTACTACAGATATGTTAGAAAAAATTGCTGGAATTAAATAACTCTTTAAATATGCAAAAAAAAGGGATACCATTTGGTATCCCTTTTTTATTTTAAAGTAATCTGAATTTATATAAAATATAATATTATAATATATTACAAATATGATAGTAACTTTTACTCCCTCTTCCTTTGTCCGTTGGATTCCGTGGAAGGGTGAGGGGATTTTATCCGACACTACAAACTTGAAACAACACTAGTATTGTATGTCTTTTGAACTCACCCCAACCCCTCTCTTGAAAAGAGAGGGGCTTTTACTCCCTCTCCCTTTGGGAGAGGGTTGGGGTGAGGGATTTTTGTACGTCATTATATACTTGACAAAACACTAGTTTTTTTACTCAAATTATTTTGCTTCTAAATTACTGCAAAAGATTGAATATTAACTAAGTATCATGTAAATTAAATCTATTATACGAAATAAAAAATATGGTCGGACGATTTTAAACTATGGAGGAAATAATGAATTGTGTTATCTGTAAGAATGGTGAAACGAATGTTGGAATAGTTACCGTTACTTTGCAACGAGGAGAATCATCAATTATATTTAGGGAAGTTCCTGCTGATGTTTGTGTAAATTGCGGTGAATACTATTTATCCGAAGATACTACTGAAAAATTACTGAAACGTGCTGAGCGTGCTGTACAAAACGGTGTTATTGTTGAGATTCAAAAATTTGCAGCGTAGGTAGTTATTTTTTATTTTTTTGATATATACACTTTCTGGCACTTATAACAAGTTAAATTTAAAAATTGTAAAATTAAAAAAGGATACCATTTGGGGTCCCTTTTTTTTTCTAAAAATTCCATAACTTAATAAGCATACTGATGGAAAGCATGTTTTACAATTTCACACCTTTAGCAAATACCTCTGGATTTGTTTCATCTAATTTGTACCAATAATATACAATTATCTCATCGCCAGATTTAATTGGATACTCCAACCCAACAATATTGTTATAGTTGATATTGATTGAATCTTTTGCTGATATTTTAGGGTCATTAAAATTTGGTGCCCAATTTAGAAATGCTGCTCTTCCTCGCTCAACAACAAAAAGGTAAACTGTTTCAAAACTATCATTATTAATTTTTAAACTGTTATCATTTTTTGTAATAGATAATGCACTAATATTGGTAGGTTCTGTTGATGTGGAACAGTTAACTAATAAAAAAGCCATCAGTGTAATAATTGCAAATATTGTTTTCATATCCTTCCTCCTTTTTTTAAATACTCACCGATTAACGTACTAAAATATTTGCCATCATCCAACTGGAAAAATTTACTGAGACATAAAATAAATAGAATATTCACAATTCATTTGGTTTATCAATGGCGAAAACAGTAAATAGTGTCTGGTCGGATACTTACACGCGGTACAGGTGTAACATATTTAATACAAATGAGTTATGCAGTTTTTGCCTAGCGAATAATGAACAAAATTGTTCTATTGTTTCATTGTTCTATTGTTATCACAATCTATCACCAACAATTTAGCAATTTAGCAATTTAGCAATGAAACAATAGAGTGAAACAATAGAGTGTTATAACTCTTTAAAAATGTCATAGATACGACTCGATAGAAATGTCAGTAAAAAAGACATATTAGTATTCCAAAAAAAAGGATATTAGTATGAGAAAGGAATTACTGATGAGTATAAAAGAAC
>JAKIUC010000023.1 GCA_021647785.1 Melioribacteraceae bacterium | reverse complement strand
CAATTTCGGCATCGGGTAATTCAAAAACACTTGAGGTTTCAAGAGCATTGCCTGCTATACCTTTTATTGAACCGAATAGAGAAGCGATATTTTCTTGAACAACCCAAATCTGTTTTTCGCGTTGAGCCCATATTTTATTCATTGATTTCTTTTCGGAGTTTAATTGCTTTAAGATACTATCGTAATTTTCAACAACTCGTTCAACATTTTGCACAAACTCAGCACTGGTAAGGTAATTATAGAGAAGTTCCATTTTATCCCCTTTATTATCTTGGGCAGATTTAGCTGAGTGAGTTTTAATGAGCATTTCTCTAAGAACAAATGAGAGACTTTTTATTTCTTGAAAAGTACAAATCCAAACGCCATTTTTCTCGCCAAACCTATCCATATCAGAAGGTAATGCTTCGGTTACAATTACTGCAATTTCTGCTTTGCAAAGTGCTTGGTCTTGTTTTAGTTTTTCAACCCAACCATTTGCTCAACAATATGTAGATCTTTTGCCAACTAAATTGAAAAACAGCATGTAAAAGAATAGTGAAAAAGAAACTGAGACAACTCAGCATCCTTTTCCTTAATTTCGTTTGTTATTTATTATTTCTTTAGTCTGTTAAGTCGTTCATCTTAAACAACTTAACTGCTCCTATGGTCATTTGATACTATTTAAGCAAAATAAATTTCTTAGTCTTAACAAAACCGCCTATTTGTATTCTATAAAAATAAGTACCGCTTGCTAAGGCTGCACCAGAGAAGTTAATCTTATAAGAGCCGGCAACCTTTTCCTCGTTTACCAATGTTGCAACTTCTTTACCCAACAGATTAAAGACCTTAAGCACTACCTTGCCACTTATTGGTATTTCGTAACTGATTGAGGTTTCTGGATTAAACGTATTAGGATAGTTCTGATTTAATACAAATTTATTTAGGGTGCCTAAATCTATTTCAATTTCTTCGCTATATTCATACGCACCGTCAATATCTATTTGTTTTAGACGGTAAAAATATTTGCCGTGCGATACTGTATTATCTAAAAAACTATATTCCTTAGGTGAAATGCTATTACCATGTCCTTGTATAAAGCCTATGCTTTGATAATCTTCGAGGTTGTTGTTAGCAGTACGTTGAATATCAAACCCATAGTTGTTTATTTCTGTTGCCGTTCGCCAAGTTAACTCTACACCGTTGTTCAAATGTATTGCACTAAAGGAAACTAATTCTACAGGTAAAGCTCCTGAGTTAAATGTTCCGCCTCCTGAATAGGCTCCATTTACTGTTATTGCATCTGCAGATATATCTGCACCAGTACCTACGTCAATTATTGTTCCGGTATCAAAAACCACACTGCTTTGAGCTTGAAGCAATAGTGGTATGGTTATTATTGTTAGAAATATTATTGTTTTTTTCATTTCAAAACTAAGTTTACTTTTGTTATTCTAGTATTACTTGATTTTAATTTTTCTATTTCTACCACTAACATATTTTGGATCTGTTCGTAGTTTGCTAATTTTATTTTTAGCTCTTTGTTTTCATTGTTTATGTTTTTAATTGCTTCAGAAGTTACAACAGCCAGTTTACTATTCGCAGTTTTCAATTCATCGTTCTCATTTTTTAAGTCTTGAATTGCTTTAACCATCACAGGGAGTAAATTTCCATAAGTGGCTTCCCATCTCTCCTTATTGCTTTTTAGCACCAAGTTAAGCCATTCTGCTTTCTCTGAGGTTTGTACTTCGTCAAGTTCTTGTGCTATAAATCCGGCTGTAGGTGTTTCATTTGTTTTGCTTCCGTCCGATACATTGTTTTTGTACCACTCTCTTCTATCCCAATTAAACTGGCGTGGTTTTATTTTCATTATAAAGTTAATACCTAAGGTCAAATTTTTAATATTCTTTTTATCTCTAGCATCTGACAGACCAGTAATGGTTTGGGTATTACAACGTAGTGTTGTAACCGTATTGTTTCCAAGAGTGACTTCATTAGTTGCCGAAGGAGATGACGCATAAGCTTGGTAACCTACTGTTAATTCCAACCGAAAATTGACCAGTTTTCCAATTAAAACTGACCAGACAATTTAGTCAGATTTACTCATATTTTTCAACCTAAAACTTTTCCCGTTAATAAAAAACGGATATGAGTGATGAAGCAATCTATCAAGAATAGCAGATGCTACAACTTCATCATTAAATATTTCACCCCAGTCTTCAAAGGGTTTATTAGAAGTAATAATAATAGAACCTCTTTCATATCTTTTAGATACCAGTTGGAAGAAGAGTTTTGCCGTTTGATTAGTTAAAGACAGGTATCCAAGTTCATCAATAATGAGCAAATCAAGCCTTGATAGAGATTCTAATTTTGTGTTTAGTATTCCAGAAACTTCAGCAGCAGCAAGTTCTTCGGTAAGTTTTTCAGCAGAATAGAAAAGCACACGTTTTCTCTGTTCTATTGCTTTAATTCCAAGAGCAATAGCAAGATGAGTTTTCCCAACTCCAGGAGGACCTAAGAACAACACATTTTTCCCATCTTCCAAGAAGTTAAGATTGGCTAACTCTCTAATAATCTTCTCATCTATTTGAGGTTGAAAAGAAAAATCAAACTCTTCCAAACGTTTAATTTGAGGAAAAGCCGCTATTTGCATTTTGCGGTTTATAGAGCGTTCTATTTTAGTTAGTACTTGTTCTTCAAGTAATTTTAGTAAATATTCTGTATAACCTAGTTTAGTTTTAGCTGCTTTTTCTGATTCTACTTTATATATTTCTCCAATTTTATGAAGAGTTAATATTTTTAAGTATTCATCTATTCTGCTATTATTGTCAGTCTTTAATTCTTTATTCATTGTAAATGCTCCTTGCTTGCTTAAAATAATTGATATTCTTTTAACTCTCGTTTAATGTTTTCTTTCTTGTAGTTACACCCTATTTTAATTGCACTAACCTTAAAAGTCTGCTTAAAGTTTTTTTCAAGATATCCAGCAATAAAGGATGAGTGGAAAACATTATAAACCAGAGCTTTGTTTATCGCTTCGTAAAAATCTTCTTTCCGGTAAAGCTCTATTAACTCAATGATTTTGGAGAGTTGATGATTGGCATTTATTCTTTTCTGTGCTTTTAGCTTTTCTACGAACTCTTCTTCAGATGGGAATGATTCCAAGAACTTTTGCTTTAATCTTTCAAAATTACCACCTCTTTGATTGTTTCCTCTATAGTGTGCATTCTCAATTACAACTTTTCCTTTTTCAAGTAGTAGTTGGTGAGAAGCTACAAGTTTGTTCGATTGTGAATATACTTCCAAAAAATATCCTTTCGATATTCTTATCCAAACTTGTTTCCCAGCAAAATGCCAAGGAACAGAATAACGATTACCATTAAAGGATATTAAACAATCAAGTGATACTTTTCTTATCTCTTCCTTTATTCCTACATACCTTGTGTTGGGTAAATCAGTAAAAGAATCTTCCTCTCTTGATATTAAATCAATAGGTGCTGTTTTTGTTGAAGAGTGAACTCTTGCATTAACTTTCTTTTGAAATTTTTTCAATTTGCTCAAGAAATCCTCAAAACTCTCAAATGAACTACCCGCTATAAAATGATTCTCTACATATTGAAAAGGCTTCTCTACCTTCCCCTTGCTCCATGGATGAACTGGCAATGAACGACTCGGTTCAAAACCATAATGACCACAGAAATGTAAATATCTTTCGTTCCACTGAAAATTATTCTTTGATGGGTTCTTTACGAATACCTTTGCATTATCTGTCTGTATTCTAGAAGGAACTCCACGACTTTCTATTATTCCTTTTTCAAGAGCCTCAAAGACTGAACCTTGATTTTCTGTTACAGATGCTTCTAAAACTTCATACCTACTAAAACCATTGATATACGAAAAGATTATAACCTTTGCTAGTTTACCATCTATAGTTACTGTATACGGAGACCAATCAAACTGAGACTGCTCACCGGGAGAAGTCTCGTATGGTTTATAATGCTTCTGTGGCTTTTGCTTTATTCTTTGATAATAGTAATAAAATGTACTCTTGCTTCCACTGTACCCTTTTGAAACAATCTCTTCTAATATACGTGAACCCTTGAACTTATTCACATTTAACATCTTAAAGATTACTTCTTCAAATGGCAGCAATGAGGCACTTATCTTTTTTGTACGCTCATATTCTGGTGGAGACTCATTCTCTATGGCTCGTTTTACTGTGTTATGACTTAGACCCAAGAGCCTGCCTATCTCTCGGTTACTAAGCGAGTTGTTGTGCTTCTTTAATGTTTGAATGGTTACCCAATCTTCCATGCTGATCACCTTGTTCCTCCTCAAGTTTTTATTCTCGAGGTTTAAGTTATTGATTTTTTAGTGGTCAGTTTTCACTTGGAAAAGTGGTCAGTTTTAGATTGGAATTAATAACCTAAATCCTTCCCGCAAAAAGAGCGGGACAAGTTGTTTTTTATGTTAAGATTTTTATTTCAATAAAATCTTTTGCTTTTGTCTTGTATCTAATGTCTTGAATCTAATATTTGCGATTTATCGCCATATGTTATCATCAGTTCTTACAATTCTTTATGTCCCTTTATTCTATTCTTTTTTTATTATAAAAAATAATCTCCACAAAATCTAAAAAGAGTACCGTATATATATACAGTTAAAATAAATATAACATACGTATTTTGATGCAAATATGGATATATCAACAAATATCTTGACAAATAATTATTCAATAACTACATTTTGCAAAACAAATTTAGAAATTATGCAAAATAGAAGTAAAAATATGGAATATGGTTCAACAACAACTGGGGTAGCTGTAAACTATACTACTTTGCAAAATAAATTAAGTCTCCTTTCTTTAGATATTATTAACCTGCTCGGTATTATTATTCTGAGCCTACTGGGTCTCGTACTCGTAGGCTAAATAATTAGTTAATCCCGATATCATTTCAAACACTTTCATATTTTAAAATAATTGATTTCAGGATTAACCTGAACTGTAAAATTTATCTTAGTATAGGATTCTGAGGATAATATGAGATCGGATTTAGTTAAAAAAGGTTTTGAAAAAGCTCCGCATAGAAGTTTGCTACGAGCAACTGGTGCAATAAAAAATGATGATGATTTTAACAAGCCATTTATTGGAGTTGTAAATTCATATATAGATTTAGTTCCAGGGCATGTCCATTTACAGGAGTTTGGAAAATTAGTAAAAGAAACCATTCGCGAGGCTGGTGGTGTTCCGTTTGAGTTTAACACAATTGGTGTGGATGATGGAATTGCAATGGGTCACATCGGGATGCGTTACTCTCTGCCAAGTAGAGAATTAATTGCAGATAGTGTTGAAACTGTTGTGGAAGCTCATCGTTTAGATGGAATTATTTGCATTACTAATTGCGATAAAATTGTTCCGGGTATGTTAATGGCTGCTGCCAGAATTAATATTCCAACAATATTTATTTCCGGCGGACCTATGGAAGCTGGGGAGACTGCTGATGGAACTAAAACTGATCTATCTACAGTTTTTGAAGGTGTAGGGAAATTCAGCAATGGGGAAATTTCAGAAGATGAATTGTTAGAATTAGAGACTGTAAGCTGTCCGGGTTGTGGTTCTTGTTCAGGAATGTTTACTGCAAATTCTATGAATTGCTTGATGGAAGCTCTTGGCTTAGCTTTGCCTGGCAATGGAACAACTTTAGCAGTTGACCCAAAAAGAAAAGAACTTGCAATAGTAGCTGCAAAACAATTAATGAATCTTGTAAAAGATGATATTAAACCATCCGATATTTTAACTCGCGAAACATTTATGAATGCCTTTACACTTGATATGGCAATGGGTGGAAGTACAAATACAATTCTTCACACAATTGCAATTGCTATTGAAGCTGGAGTAGAATTTGACTTAAAAGAATTAAATGAAATTGCTGATAGAACTCCATACATTTGTAAAGTTAGCCCGGCAACACCATTTGTACATATGGAGGATGTTGATAGGGCAGGTGGTATTTCAGCAATATTAAATGAGATTTCAAAAAAGCCTAATACTCTTTATTTAGATAGGTTAACTGTTACCGGAAAAACTCTTGGCGAAAATATTAAAAATGCTGAAATAAAAGATGCTAATGTTATCAAAAGTATTGAAGACCCATATTCACACAAAGGTGGGTTGGCGGTTCTTTTTGGTAATCTTGCACCTGAAGGTGCAATAGTTAAAACAGGTGCGGTTGATTCTAAGATGTTGGTTCACAAGGGACCTGCTAAAATTTACAACTCGCAAGATGAGGCTCTATCCGGAATTAGAGGTAAAGAAATTAATGAAGGTGATGTTATTGTTATCAGATATGAAGGACCGCAAGGTGGACCCGGTATGCCGGAAATGCTTGCACCAACTAGTGAAATTATGGGAATGAAACTTGGAGACAAAGTTGCTCTTTTAACAGATGGTCGGTTCTCGGGTGCAACAAGAGGAGCATGTATTGGTCATGTTTCACCTGAAGCCGCTGAAAAAGGACCAATTGCAGCATTAAAAAATGGAGATATAATTTCTATTGATATTCCAAATAAAATTTTAGAAGTTGAATTAACAGATAAAGAAATAAGTGAAAGGCTTAAGTCTATTCCAGACTTTGAACCTAAAATCAAAAAAGGCTATTTAGCGAGATATTCAAGAATGGTTACATCTGCAAGTAATGGTGCAGTTCTTAAAATTAAATAGATTTAACTAAAAGGTATAATTTATGACAAAGAAAAAAACATTAAGTGGTGCAGATATATTTTTTGAATCACTACGAGAAGAAGGTGTAGATAAAATATTTGGTTATCCAGGTGGTGCTACAATAAAGCTTTATGAAAAATTATACGATGTCGATTTTCTCGAGCATATTCTAACTCGGCACGAGCAAGGTGCAACTCATGCAGCTGATGGTTATGCACGTGTTTCCGGAAAGGTTGGCGTTGTATTAGTTACATCGGGTCCTGGTGCTACAAATACTGTAACCGGAATTGCAAATGCATATATGGATTCAATTCCAATGGTTGTATTTACTGGTCAGGTTCCATCGCCACTAATTGGTAATGATGCATTTCAAGAAGCAGATATTGTTGGAATTACACGTCCAATTACAAAGCATAATTTTTTAGTAAAAGATGTAAAAGATATGGCATCAACAATAAAGAAAGCATTTTACATTGCTTCTACAGGGAGACCAGGTCCTGTACTTGTTGATTTACCAAAGGATGTAATTGCTGCTGAATGTGAATATGAATATCCTAAAACAATTGAAATACGTGGGTATAAGCCAACACTAAAGGGTCATAAAAATCAGATAAAAAAAGCAGCAAAAATTATTAGAGAAGCTAAACGTCCATTGCTGTATGTTGGTGGTGGTGTTGTAATGTCCAATGCAGCAAAGGAGCTAACAGAGTTTGCACATAAGAATAATATTCCAGTAACAAACACTTTGTTGGGCTTGGGTTCATTCCCAGGAACAGACCCGCAGTTTCTTGGTATGCTTGGAATGCACGGAACGTATTATGCAAATCAGGCAGTGAACAACTGCGATGTGCTTATAGCCGTTGGTGCACGCTTTGATGATAGAGTAACAGGGAAGACAGATACATTTGCAAAGGATGCTTATAAAATACATATTGATATTGACCCAACTGCAATTGATAAAAATGTACTTGTTGATTTACCTATTGTTGGTGATGCAAAAATAATAATGAGTGGATTATTAGATGAACTTTCTGATAAACCAAGAGAAGATGAGTGGTGGAATAAAATTGATGAATGGAGAGCAGAGTGTCCTCTTGAATATAAAAGACCTGATAATCAATTACGTACACAATTTGTTTTTGAAAAGATATCTGAAAAGATAAATGGTGAAGCTATTATTGTCTCTGATGTGGGTCAACATCAAATGTGGATAGCACAATATATTAAATTTAATAATCCGCGTTCCCATGTTAGTAGTGGTGGATTAGGCACAATGGGATTCTCGGTTCCGGCAGCACTTGGTGCTGCATTTGCAATTAAGGATAGACCAATAATTTCAATTAGTGGTGATGGTGGTTTCCAGATGAATATGCAGGAGCTTGTTACTGCAGCTTATCATAAATTACCTATTAAATTTTTTATTATGAATAATTCTTTTCTTGGAATGGTAAGGCAATGGCAAGAACTTTTCCATGCAGAGAAATATAGTTTCACCGATTTGGATGATAGTAATCCAGTATTTACTGAAATTGGAACCGCACTTGGAGTTGAATCATTTTCAATATCGAAGCAGGATGAGGTTGATGACATTCTTAATAAAGTATTTGCTATAAATGATAGACCAGTATTGGTTGAATTCAAAGTTGCTAAAGAAGACTTAGTATTTCCAATGGTACCAGCTGGTTCATCTATTTCAGATATGATTCATAAAAGAAAAAATCCGAAGGGGAATAAATAATGAAACATACAATATCAATATTAGTTGAAAATCAATTTGGTGCTTTTGATAGAGTAGCAACAATGTTTAGTGCAAAAGGTTTTAACATCCACAGTATTGCAATTGGTGAAACAGAGCAGCGAGGGGTTTCAAGAATGACGATTGTAACTTCGGGTGATAAACAATTAGTTGATCAAATTGTAAAGCAATTAAATAGATTAATAGATACTCTTAAAGTTACTGAACTTACTGGACAGGCAAGAACAGAGCGTGAATTAGCTTTAATTACAGTAAGTTTTCAGAAGGGTAGCATCGAAGAAATTAAAAATATAAACGATATCTTTCGCGGTAAAATTGTTGATATAAACAACAGAAGCATAATGCTTGAAGTTACCGGACCTCCGGATAAAATAGATGCAATAATAAATGTGCTTATGCCCTTTGGAATAAAGGAGATGGCACGTTCCGGAACTGTTGCACTAAAACGAGGTGAACAAATTAGACCTGAAAATGAATATGTAAATAAAAAATAAGGAAGCATTAAATGAAAGCGTATTATGATAGTGATGCATCGTTGGATGTATTAAAAGATAAAAAAATTGCGGTACTTGGGTTTGGCAGCCAAGGGCATGCACATTCACTAAACTTAAAAGAGAGTGGAATGAATGTAGTTGTTGGCTTAAGAAAAGATGGCAACTCGTGGAAGAAAGCTACTGACTTAGGAATGAATGTGATGGAAATTGCTGAAGCATCTAAGTGGGCTGATGTTGTTATGGTTTTACTTCCTGATCAAGATCAAAAAAGAGTTTACGACGAACAGATATCATCAAATCTAAAAGATGGGAATACACTTGTATTTGCTCATGGTTTCAATATTCACTACAAACAAATAGTCCCTTCAGATAAAATTAATGTGATGATGATTGCACCTAAAAGTCCTGGACATTTAGTACGCAGAACTTATCGAGAAGGGAATGGAGTTCCATGTTTAATTGCAATTCATAACGATTACTCTGGCAACACTAAAGAGATGGCTCTTGCATGGGCAAAAGGTATTGGTGGTACTAAAGCTGGTGTAATTGAAACTAATTTTAAAAATGAAACTGAAACAGATTTATTCGGTGAACAAGCCGTTCTTTGTGGCGGTTCTGCCGATTTAATTAAAGCCGGCTTTGAAGTACTTACTGAAGCCGGGTATCCTGAAGAACTTGCTTACTTTGAAGTGATGCACGAAATGAAATTGATTGTTGACCTCTATTACGAAGGTGGATTATCACGCATGAATTATTCTGTTAGTGATACTGCTGAGTATGGCGGCTATGTTGTTGGTCCAAAGGTTATTAATGCAGAATCGAAAGAAGCAATGAGAGCAGCATTAAAAAGGGTGCAAGATGGAAGTTTTGCTAAGGAATTTGTTGACGAAGTTAATGGCGATAAAGTAAATATGAACAGACTTCGTAAAGAGAATAGTGAACATCCAATTGAAGTTATTGGTAAAAAGTTACGTAGTATGATGAGTTGGGTTAAAAATAAAAATGATGAGGATTAAGTAAAATGGAAAAGAAAGTTGCTCTATTACCCGGCGATGGTATAGGCGTTGAAGTTATGAATGCAGCAGTAAAGTTAATGCATCATGTTGCTGCTAAATATGATTTAACTATTGAAACTTCTGAGAGTTTAATGGGTGGTTGCTCATACGATGCACACGGAACTCCACTAACAGATGAAACAATTGAACTTTGTTATTCATCGGATGCTGTTCTTCTTGGTGCGGTTGGCGGCTATAAATGGGAAGACCTTGAACATCATTTAAAACCAGAAGCAGCACTTTTGAAATTGCGAAAATCTTTAGGACTTTTTACAAACATCCGTCCAGCAAAGGTATATCCATCATTTGTTAATTCTTCTTCTTTAAAAGAGAGTGCTATTATTGGAACTGACTTTGTAGTATTTCGTGAACTTACCGGAGGAATTTATTTCGGTGAACCACGCGGATATGATGAGAATAAAGGCTACAATACTATGGTTTATGAGAAATATGAAATTGAACGTATTGCTCATCAAGCCTTTAAGGTAGCCCAGAAAAGGAAGAAAATATTAACTTCTGTTGATAAGGCAAATGTGCTTGAAGTATCTCAGTTTTGGAGAAAGGTTGTTGAAGAAGTCAGCAAAGAATATCCGGATGTTGAACTAAGTAATATGTATGTTGACAATACCGCAATGCAAGTTGTACGAGACCCAAAACAATTTGATGTGATTGTTACATCAAACTTATTTGGTGATATTATTAGTGATATTGCTGGAATGATTACCGGCAGCCTTGGTATGCTACCATCAGCAAGTCTTGGAGATAAGTATGCACTTTACGAGCCTGTGCATGGAAGTGCCCCAGATATAGCTGGCGAGAACAAAGCTAACCCAATTGCAATGATAGCTTCTGTTGGGATGATGTTTGACTTATCATTCGGATTACAGGAGGCTGCAATTCTAATTGATAAAGCTATTGAGAAAACTCTTGACCATGGTTACAGAACTGCCGATATAAATCTTGATGATGGCAATGTTGTTACTACAGATAGAATGGCAGATATGATAATTAAAAACTTTGATATAATCTACAATGAAAACAGAGAGAGTGTATTCACTCTATAGTGTTTGAGGTACTTTTATGAATAATCAGTTAATAATATTTGATACAACATTGCGCGATGGTGAGCAATCGCCCGGTGCATCACTAAGTGTTTCTGAAAAAGTAGAAATTGCTAAACAACTTGAAAAACTTAAGGTTGATATAATTGAAGCTGGATTTCCCGTATCATCACCCGAGCAGTTTGATGCAGTTGAAAGGATATCAAACGAAGTAGGTGTTACAGTTGCAGCACTTGCTCGTTCAAAAGAGATAGATATAAAAGCTGCATACAATGCAATTAAGAATGGAGAGAAAAAAAGAATTCATACGTTCTCCAGTACTTCAGATTACCACATTCTCGGAAAATTTGGTGATGACCGATATGGTAAAACTCTTGCAGATAAAAGAGAAACAGTAATTAAAATGTCTTACGATATGGTAAAGTATGCAAAGACATTTGTTGATGATGTTGAATTCTCTGCTGAAGATGCTGGTCGTACCGATTTAAACTATCTCGTAGAAGTTGTGGAAGCAGCAATAGAAGCTGGTGCAACTACAATTAATATTCCTGATACTACTGGTTACACTATGCCAAAAGAATTTGGAGAGAAGATTGCTTATCTTAAAAATAATGTAAAGAATATTAATAATATAATTATTAGTGTACATTGCCACAACGATCTTGGTCTTGCAGTAGCAAATTCTATTTCAGGAATTGAAAATGGTGCACGTCAAATTGAGTGTACAGTAAATGGAATTGGTGAGCGTGCTGGTAATGCTTCACTTGAAGAGATTGTAATGGCTCTTAAAGTTCGCAAAGATATTTTTGATATTGAAAGCAAAATTAATACGAAAGAGATTATAAACACTTCAAAATTAGTCTCTGGTTATACTGGAATTATTATTCAGCCAAACAAAGCTATTGTTGGTGAAAATGCCTTTGCTCACGAATCCGGAATTCATCAAGATGGTATGTTGAAGAACCGTGAAACCTATGAAATAATGACTCCGGAAACTGTTGGTCTTCAGAAAACAAAAATTGTTCTTGGAAGACATTCCGGACGCCATGGTTTGAAGGCAAGGCTACAGGAACTTGGTTATACATTGGAAGGTGACGAATTAATTAAAGTTTATGATGCTTTTACGAAATTGGCTGATAAAAAGAAAGAAGTCTATGATGATGATTTACGAATTCTAATGGGGGATTCAAAAAATAGAAATGATGAAATATTTAATTTAGAGTATATGCACGTCTTTGGTGGTTCATCAACAATTCCGACTGCTACTGTAAGAATAAAAAGAGATGGTGAAATAGTTGAAGACTCTGCTACTGGTGATGGTCCTGTAGATGCTTTGTTTAATGCTATAGATAGGGCACTCGATAAAAAACCAACAGTGGAATCTTATCGTGTCCGCTCTGTTACTGCTGGTAGAGATGCACTTGGCGAGGTAGCAGTTAGAATTAGAAAGAACAACCGCTCATATACTGGTGTTGGTGTATCAACTGATACTATTGAAGCGAGTGCTAAAGCATATATTCAAGCAATAAATAAAAAAGAACGCTTTGAGAGAAGTAAAAAAGAGGTAGAAGTTGAAAAAGTTAACGGTGGTATTTAAGGAGAAGTATTAATGGGAATGACAATTACTGAAAAAATTCTTGCAAAATCTGCTGATAAAGAGAGTGTTAAGCCTGGAGATAATATTTGGCTTAATGTTGATGTTCTTATGACACACGATGTTTGCGGACCTCCCACAATTGGAATTTGGAAAAACGAATTTGGAAAAAATGCAAAAGTATGGGATAAGGAGAAGCTAGTAATATTTCCTGATCACTATATCTTTACTGCAAATAAACATGCGAATAGAAATATTGATATACTACGTGATTTTGCTGAAGAATATAAAATTGATAATTATTACGATGTTGGAACTGAACGGTATAAAGGAGTTTGTCACCTTGCTCTGGCTGAAGAAGGATATAATATTCCTGGAACAGTTTTAATTGGAACTGACTCACACACTTGTACTTCGGGAGCATTTGGAATGTTTTCTACAGGGGTTGGCAATACAGATGCAGCATTTATTCTTGGAACAGGAAAAATTTGGGAAAAAGTTCCGGAAACAATAAAGTTTACTTTTAGCGGAAAGCTTCCGGAATATATAACTGCTAAAGATATGATATTACAAATATTGGGTGATATTACTACTGATGGAGCAACTTACCGTGCAATGGAATTTGATGGCGAAGCAGTATTTGAACTTTCAATGAATGAGAGAATGACCCTTTGCAATATGGCTATTGAAGGTGGCGGTATGAGCGGGATAATACCTGTTGATGAAGTTACTGAAAAATATCTTGCCGAAAGAACGAACAAATCTTTTGATAAATTCTACAGTGATGCTGATGCAAAGTATCACAGTGAATATGTATATAATGCAGAAGACCTAGTACCAGTAGTAGCAAAACCGCATAGCCCTGATAATAAAGCTACAGTACGTGAAGTTGAAGGTACACCAATTACAAAAGCATACATCGGCTCATGTACTGGTGGGAAAATTGCAGACTTCCAATTTGCTGCAAAAATTCTTTTTGGAAAGAAAGTTGCAGTTACTACATTCATTGTACCAGCAAGTACAGAAGTAGCAAAGCAATTATCAACCGAGATGTACAAAGGTCAGTCGTTACAAGAGATATTTGAGAATGCCGGTGCTGTTATTGCAAAATCATCATGTGCAGCATGCCTTGGCGGACCAGATGATACAATTGGAAGAACTGTTGGTAAGGATGTTACAATCTCCACTACAAATAGAAACTTCCCTGGCAGAATGGGGAGTAAAGAAGCAGAAGTATATCTCGCTTCACCACTTACTGTTGCTGCTTCAGCTATTAAAGGAGTAATCACCGATCCACGTGATGTGATGTAGTACCGATAAAATAAAATTTAGAATGGAATTAAAATGGAAAGTATAATTGTAGGGAAAGCCTTTGTTCTCGGGGATAATATTGATACTGATCAAATTATACCTGCTGAACACCTTGTATATAGTATGGATGATGAGAACGAAGCAAAAATGTATGGGAAGTTTGCACTATCAAGTGTGCCAAGTGAACAGTCTGGTTTGCCAAATGGGAATATACCTTTTGTTGAAGATGATGAGTTTAAATCTGAATATAAAATAATTATTGGCGGTTCAAATTATGGGTGTGGTTCATCGCGTGAACATGCACCGTATGCCCTTATGAAAGCTGGTGCAGAAGTAATTGTTGCAGAATCGTATGCAAGAATATTCTATCGCAATTCGGTTGATGGAGGTTTTGTTATACCATACGAAAGCCAAAGTAAGTTAAACGATAAAATAAAAACTGGTGATGAATTAAAAATAGATATTGAAAATAATACTATCAGTAATTTAACATCTGGTGTTACATTTGAACTCAATCCGCTTGGTGATGTTTTGCCCATTGTCTCTGCTGGCGGACTTTTTGAGTATGCAAGAAAAACTGGAATGATTGAATAGTTTTAGAAAGTATGTAATCTCGAACCCGTTTTGCGGATGAGAAATATTTCAAAAAAAACAAGATATCTTCCTGCTTTGCAAGATTAGAAATAACATAGCAACAAATAAAAGTATAATTTTAGAAAAAAGATTAGGAGTAAGATTAAGAGTAAGAATGAGGCGTAAGTTAGTTTACAAATCTTGTGTCTCACATCTTATTGCTCACATCTTAAAAACAAAATGAAAAAAATAGAATTATTCGATACAACACTTCGCGATGGTACACAAGGCGAAGGTGTAAATATATCAATACATGACAAGTTGGAAATCACAAAAAGATTAGATGAATTTGGAATTGATATAATTGAAGGAGGCTGGCCAGGTAGTAATCCTAAAGATGAAGAATATTTCGATAAGGTTAGAAATCTGAAATTAAAAAACTCATTGATTTGTGCATTTGGTTCAACAGCACGTTATCCGGATAGAATTGAAAGTGATAATAATTTACAAAAACTTCTCGCATCAGAGGCACCAATTATCACAATATTTGGTAAGACTTGGAGATTCCATTCTGAGAAAACTCTTGGATTAACAGATGAACAAAATGAAGAATTAATTTACAAATCTGTTAAATACCTTGTGGATAGTGGACGTAGAGTAATATTTGATGCTGAACATTATTATGATGGATATAAGGATGACCCTCAATTTGCACTCACTATGTGCAAAGCAGCAGTTAAAGGTGGAGCCGATACTGTTACTCTGTGCGATACAAATGGCGGTACACTGCCGCATGAAATATTTGATATTACAGAAGATACTTCAAAACATTTAACTGTACCTCTTGGAATTCATGCACACAATGATGGCGGTATGGCTATTGCAAACACCATTGCAGCAGTGCAAGCAGGAGCAACGCATGTTCAAGGAACAACAAATGGAGTGGGGGAAAGGTGCGGTAATGCTGACCTTTGTGCAATTATTCCAAATCTTAAATTAAAGATGAATAGAGAGACTCTTACAGATATCGATTTATCAAACTTAACATCACTCTCTAATTTTGTTTATGAAATGATGAATGTTTCTCCAAACACTCGTGCTCCATTTGTGGGTAAATCTGCCTTTGCTCATAAGGGTGGTATTCATGTTAGCTCTGTTCTAAAAGATAGTAGAATGTATGAGCATCTCGACCCAACCATAGTTGGAAATATACAAAGAGTTATTGTTTCAGATTTATCTGGTCAAAGTAACATCCGTTACAAAGCAGCAAAACTTGGAATTGAATTACCTGATGATAAAGAGTTCAATAAAAAGTTTGTGCTATTCCTCAAAGACCTTGAATATAAAGGCTTTCAGTTTGATGGAGCAGAAGCGTCATTTGAAATGCTGCTAAGAAATGAACTTAATGAGTTAAAGACATTCTTCAAAGTTGTTTACACAAAAGTGAATGTAATGTTTGATGATAATGGAATGGAATATACTGAAGCAGTTTTAAAAGTTGAAGTTGATGGAATTACTGAACATACAGCAGCAGATGGAGAAGGACCTGTAAATGCCCTTGATAAAGCTCTCCATAAAGCTCTAAGAAGATTCTATCCTGAATTGGATGATGTACATTTGATTGATTATAAAGTGCGTGTACTGGGTGAAGGTGATGGAACAGCAGCCAAGGTTCGTGTACTTATTGAATCTGGTGATAATAATAGTACATGGTCAACAGTTGGTGTTTCCGGAAATATTATTAAAGCCTCGCTGCAAGCACTTACAGATAGTATCAATTACAAACTATTCAAGAAATAACTAAATTTATTATTTCGATGAAAAATATTTTTCTATACATATCATTCATGCTGCTTACAACTCTCTTTATTTCATGCACTGAAAAAAGTGAAACAAAAAAAGAACTTCCTAAGTTAGAAAATATTTTAAATGATAAAATAGTGATAGATGAAGAATTAGGAATTACATACCAAACCCCTTTTAATTGGAACGAAATGCCTGCATCTTTATCAGAAAAATTCGTAGCTCGCCTAAGCGGAAAGGATAAGAACAATTTAATTGTCTATTCACCAAAATCGTTTTTCTATGATGATAATTCATCCTCGTTGTTAAGAGTTGGGAGAGTGAGCTTAAAAGATAAATCAATTTCTGAATTATTAACATTAGAAAAATATATTGAACTCTTTGAAAAATATAATTCCAAATTAAAAATTGAAAGAACCGAGATTCAGTTTAATCAATTTAAAGCATTTGAAATGAAAATAGAAAAAGGGAATCTAACCTCTTTCAAAATTATTTTCCATAATAGAGTGCAAGAGATAATTCAATTAGATTTTTCTATCACTAACAAAAATATTTCAAAACTTAAAGCATCAATTGATGCTTCAATTAAATCAATTAAACTATTGTAGTGTCGTGTTAAGTATGTAATGTCGTATGTCTTCTGAACTCACCCCAACCCCTCTCTTGAAAAGAGAGGGGCTTTTGCTCTCTCTCCCTTTGGGAGAGGGTTGGGGTGAGGGATTTTTGCACGTTATTACATACTTAACGAAACAATAGTATCAATACTTATTTAGGATTATGCTCTCATTCCCACATTCTTTTAACTGTCATTCCCACATGCTCTTAGTGAGAATCTATTATATTTCTATAACTCCCATAAGCCTGTTCCATGATATTTTTATACTGAGTACATTTCGAAAGGTCAATTAGAATAATTCACATCAAAAATATTCATTCTACACTTTTGACATACGGCATACATTATCTTAAATTTAATTAATTAAATAAATTCTTTGAGGATAAAATGAAATTTACATTAAATGTTGACCACGTTGGCACACTACGAAATGCAAGAGGGGAGCAGCAGCCAGACCCAGTAACCTATGCAGTTATGGCTGAGCAATACGGAATTGATGGGATTGTAGTACATCTTAGAGAAGATAGACGACACGTAAATGAACGGGACGTAAGGTTATTACGTGAATTGATAACAACAAAGTTAGACCTTGAAATGGCAGCAGTGGATGAAATAATTGAAATTGCTTGCGACATCCAACCAGAACTTGCTACACTTGTACCAGAGAAACGAGAAGAACTAACTACAGAGGGCGGCTTAAATGTAATTGATAACATTGAACAGATTAAATCTGCTATAGTTAGGCTGCACGAAAAAGATATTCTTGTTTCAATTTTTGTTGAACCAGATATTGAACAAATTGATGCAGCTCACGGAATTGATGCTGACCTAATTGAAATACACACCGGCAATTATGCAAATGCAGAAACAGAAGATGGTATGTTTGCTGAGTTAGATAGAATAAAACTTGCTGCTGCACATGCTAAAAAACTTGGTCTTGGTGTTAATGCTGGGCATGGATTAAACTACAGCAATATCACTGACTTCCTCGAAGTAGAAGGAATTGATGAAGTCAGCATTGGGCAAGCAGTTATTGCACGTTCAATTTTTGTTGGTCTCGAAAAAGCAATTACAGAAATGAGAGATTTGATTAAGTAAGATATTATTCTATTACACGTTTCACTCTTTCAACTTTGTCAAACTTCGATAATGTCAGTCTTACTATGCTATCTTCGTTTGCTAATAAATCGTGAGGAACATTTGCATCTAAATTAATTAAATCACCAGAGTTTAAAATAATTTGTTTACCATTTACACCAAAAGTAATAGTTCCTTGATGAATTTCTACTGTAATTGGATAACCTGCTTTATGTTCTTTCATTATTTGTCCTTTTTTGAACAAAATTCTAATTTCCTTCGTTGTTTCAGTTTCCATCATTATTTTGATAGAAACTTTATCTTCATTGTAGATAAGTTCTTTTCTTAAAGATGCTGTTTTCATTATTTAAAATACCTTTTATATTCCTTTAAATGTTTGTTTAATTTGTCATAACTTTCTTGACATTTCTTTAAATCTGATGAAGATAAAGTTTTAAATAGGTCTTTTATTGGTAACACATAGTTATGTAATTGATTATGTGCTTCTCCAGTCATTGAGCATTTTTGGATTATCATTACAAACTCTTCCTTCAATTTTTCAGTTAGTTTGGCGTATGCTTCTACATTTTCTTTTTCTGTAAAAGAGTTCATTAGTTTAATCATATTATTTATGCCTGTTGTCGTTTCAGCATTTGCAGTCCAAAGTTTTCCGTTATCCAACACAACCTCGCTTTCAGTAGAATGATGTTCATCTGTTTTTACTGTTTTTTCGGTTTTTTCAGTTTGTTTGCTGTCGTGTTTCTCATCTGCTTGGTTACCACAAGAATAGGTTAAACCTATTGCTAAAATCATTACTCCTGTTAAAATTGTTTTTTTCATTATTCCTACCTTAAATTATTATTATTACTCTTATTTCCAATATACAGATTGCGTTTATTCAAATTCATTCAGTTATTACTTATTTTGTTTATAGAAAATATAAAGTTAATCATTTGGTTTAAATTTTGCAAAATAGCTGATTAATCTCTACAACTAAGTTTCATTAAAATAAATCAGTAATTATTCTATATGCTCCCACGTAGGTTCCAAGGGCGCTACCGAGACCGCTAAGTATAAATACTAATAATATTTTTAGTAATCTGTTTTGCCACCACATTTTCCAATTAGAAACATCTTCTGTAACAGATTCAAACTCTTTTACTTTAGGGGGTTGAAAATAGACTTGAACAAATGCAGCAACGTACCCTGCACCAATAACTGGAGTTAAACTCGTAATAGGAGCAGCAAGGAATGCGGAAATAATTGTAAGCGGATGTGCAAGAGCAAAAATTGTACCCAATGCACTTGGTATTCCATTTGCCAAAATCCAAAATAGAGCATTATCTCCTGCAACATCTGCTCCCTTAGTGTATCCTATGTAAAAAAGAGAAGCAATAATTATTGTAGGAACTCCATAACCGATAATTTTAACCATTTTTGATGTTGGAGGAATTACTTCAAGTTCTTTTAAATCTTGTTTTTTATCAGATTTTAACAATTCAATAATTCCATTTACATGACCTGCACCCACAACCGCAACAATTTTAACACCATCAACTTCTTTCATTTTTTCCATTAAATAGATATCACGTTCATCAATTAAAACTTTTTTGAGGACAGGCATTTCTTTACCCAGTTCAGACATCATTTCATTTAAAACGTCTTTCTGTTTAATTTCGTCAAGTTTCTCCTCACTTATCTCTTCTTCCTCAAAAATAGAAGCTAATCCCACAGTCATTAATTTCATTTTTTGCCACAATCCCATCGAATTCAAAGAGCGCTTTAATGTTATTCTAACATCTCTATCTATTAGTTCAATAGGGATATCAAATTCTTTAGCTACTTTAGTTGCCTCAAGCAATTCAACACCAGGTTTTACACCAAGTTTTTCACCAAGTTTTTTTTGATATGAAGCAAGTAAGATGCTTATAAATAAAGTACTTAGCTGCTTCTCTTTAATAAGTTGTTTTAAGTCGAGTTCTTCCCAACGTTTTCTTTCTGATAAAGCTTTATAGCGTTGTTTATCTAACTCAACACAAACTACGTCTGGTTTTTCATTAGAAATAACTTCTCGAACTAAATCGGCAGAGTTTTGCGAAATGTGTGCTGTTCCAATTATAAAAAACTCTTTTCCATTAATTTTTATGTTGTGAACATCGGAAGAATATTGAGTTTCCGTAGAGGGTATGTTTTCCATTTAGATAGGTACCTTAAAGTTAAATATTCAGATTAATAGTGTTTCTGTTACATAAAAAAATCTCATTTCTTCATCCATTTAGGAACATCTGTAAAAACAAGAGGATGAAAAAATGAGAAATTGTTAAATACTTGTTGTGAAGAAAGAGTAATACTTAAAGCATACTTCCTATTTATTTCTTCTTTTTATTAAATTTCCAATTTTCGTAATAATCAAAATTTACAATTGCATTTAAGTCTTTCAACTCTTTATTTTTATCATTTAAGATGGTTTTAATAATATCACCAGTTGAAAGAATACCAATTATTTTATCTTCTTTTACAATAAATAAATGCCTAATTCTTTCACCGAGCATTTTATCCTGCAATGCAAAAACCGATTCATCAAATTGTGCAGTTTTTAAATCTTTTGACATAAAATCTTTTATTTTAGAAGTTTTTGAGAAAAATCCTTCAGTTACAACATTAAGCATTAAATCTCTCTCAGTCCAAATTCCTACAAATTTATCTCCATCTTTGATGGCAATTGCACCAATTTTTTTCTCAAGCATAATTTTTAATGCATCAGCTACAGTCGAATCTGGCGAGGTTGAAATTATATCATGGCTCTTTTCATTAATAATATTTTCTGCGGTAAACATATTTACTCCTTAAAAATTGAGAGAAAATTGAAATCAGATTGAATAAAGTCGATTTATATAACATTTTAAAGATATAGCATTTTTTCAATAAATGCTATATCTGAATTAGACAAATAGTAAAATTTGCTATTTAAGTAGTGAACTTGGGTCTAAATTATCCGATTCAATATCTTTAAAATAGGCAGCAGTACCAACCTTAATTTCCCATGTTGCATAATCATCACATACAATAATTCCTTTTGGATGTGTTTGAAGTGAGCTAACAGTCCACATATGATTTACACCCTCTTCAACCACTTTATCTAATGCACGAGCTTTGTTGTGTCCGGTTATAATAATTAAAACTTCATCAGAATCGAGAACAGTTTTTACACCAACAGTGAGTGCAGTTTTTGGAACTTTTGATAAATCATTATCGAAGAACCGAGAGTTTGCAATAATTGTATCCTGAGTTAATGTTTTAACACGGGTTAGAGATGAAAGGGAAGAGCCTGGTTCATTAAAAGCAATATGTCCATCGGGTCCAATTCCCCCAATAAAGAGATGTATTCCTCCATATTTTCTAATTTTCTTCTCATAATTTTCGCACTCTTTTTCCAGATTTCGTGCATTTCCATTTAAGATATTTATATTTTTCTTTAAAATATTGACATGGTTGAAAAAATTATTCCACATAAAAGAATGATAACTTTCAGGGTGATTTTCAGCTATACCCACATATTCATCCATATTAAATGTTACAACATTTTTGAATGAGACAATATCTTTCTCGTACAATTTTATTAGTTCTTTGTACATTCCAATTGGAGAAGAGCCAGTAGGCAAGCCGAGTACAAATGGTTTTCTAACTGTTGGTTTGAAATCGATAATTCTTTTTGCCACATAATTTGCTACCCATTTAGAAACTTTTTCGTAATTTGGCTGAATAATTAATCTCATATTTTCCTCGTAAATTAAGTTATAGATTAGGGATATTAATATTTCACTATGCTTACTTTGCTCAATAGTTGGTTTACAATCTTTTAACAATGAAGCAATGAAACAATAGAGCAATTTTCTAAATTATTAGATATAAAATAAAACATAACTTTTATAATAAAAAATGCTGCAAATATTATACAAGGCATTACATATTTTTACGAACTCTTTCATCTAAGGTTAATTGAAATACTTTTTTAAAGACATCTTCCTCTATTGAGGTGAATTCTTTATCTCTTCGTTCCATAACTTTTTTAGCAACTTCCATACTTTTCTCTAATTGAAAAGTAGTTAATGAATCTGAACCACCCCATCCGAACGAGGGAACATATTTTTCGGGGAAACCAACTCCAAAAATATTAGTTGATATACCGATTACAGTTCCAGTATTAATCATTGTATTTATTGAGGTCTTTGAATGATCACCCATAGTAAGCCCAACAAACATAGAACCACTATCAATAGGTTCACCATCGTTTATAATAACTTTTACATTTCCGTAATTGTTTTTTAAATCACTATTATTTGTGTCTGCACCAAGATTAACCCATTGCCCAAGGTAAGCATGCCCTAAAAATCCATCGTGCTGCTTGTTGGAATAAGAGTGAATGATTGATTCTTCAACTTCACCACCAACTTTACAAACTGGACCGATACTTGTACCCTCATAAATCTTTGCCATAACTTTTATTTTAGAATTATCTCCAATATAACAAGGTCCTTCAACAACTGCATTAGGCATAATTGTTACATTTTTTCCAATATATATTGGACCTTCTTCTGCATCAATTACAACACCGGGTTTTATTTTGCTACCTTCATCAATAAAAATATCTTGTTTATTTATAAAAGTTACGTTCTCATAAATTTCACCTAAAATCATTTCTGCATTTCTATTAACAAGCAATTCAAAATCTTTGATAATTTCGTCGCTGTTTTTTAATACCATATCCCAAGGATATTTAATAATCTTTGCTTCAATATGTTTTGTTTCAAGATTTTCAAAATCAGAAGTTGAAAAAAACTCTGGTAAATCCTTCTTAAATTTATCCAAATTATTGCCACTTACTTTTGCAGCTACAATTTCACTACCGTTTGTAAAAAGAGTATCTCTATCGATGAAATTCAATATCTCTGCCAAGTTTTTATCGGCAACAACTCTACCATTAATAAAAAGAGAACTATTTGATTTTTGATTTAACGAGTTTACAAGTATGGTTGGATTATCTTTTTGAACTAACTTCTCTAAATATTTTCTTGTGTGAATTGTAACAGATTCTGTTGGTATGTAGTGTGTGATTTTTTCTCGTAAAGTTAAAATTCCGTTTAACAATTCGCAAGGAGGGCGAAAGTAAACAAGAGGCTGCAAATTAGAATAACCTTTATCCTCAAAGATGCAGATGGAATCTAACATAGGGATACTCCTTAAATTTTATTACATATTTAAATATAATGAAATCATTTTAAATTTAATATTTCATTATCGATTGATACAGTTATGGAACTTGCAAAATCATAAAAAATTATTGCAAAGAAGGTGGGGGGATAATCTCTATTGATTCAAAAAAGACCCAACTTATAGAAGTTGGGTCTTTTATTATAGCTTTAATATCAATTTTATTCTGTAGCTTTTTTCAATCGCTTTAAGGTTGCAACAACCATTAAAGCTGCAAGTGATGCAAAGAAAATAAGGAGTAAGAAGAATTGCCACATTTCCCATTCTTGATAAAACCTTCCAACAAATCCTGCAAGGTAGTTACCAATTGCAGTTGCACCAAACCAACCGCCCATTAGTAATCCTTTCATTTTAGGAGGAGCAACTTTGGATACAAACGAAAGTCCCATAGGGCTTAAGTGAAGTTCAGCAATTGTGAGTGTAAAATATGTTCCGATTAAGAAAAACGGTGAAACTGTAATTGCAGAAGTTCCGCCATCTAATGAATAAACTGGAGCTAACCCGATTGAAGCAACAAGCATAATAACATACGCAAAGGCAGTAATTAACATACCAATACCAATTTTAGCAGGTGCTGATGGTTCTTTTCCACGTCTGTTTAGTATTGCAAATATCCCAAGCACTACCGGAGTCATTAAAACAATGAACATAGGATTAAAGGCTTGGAATTGCTCAGGGGATATTGAACCAGTTTCAGGTAAAGTATTTATTTTATAAAGCAAAGTAGCCAAGCCAACTACAGCAAAACCGGTACCTATCAATTTTGTTTTTGATGTTGCAGTTTTCTTTAATGCCGCAGCCCCACCGAGTATTATAAAGAGAAGTGCATGCAGCCCAATGATATCAAAAAGTAGGAAAACATATTTACCAACTTCCGGGTGAGTGTAATCTCTAGCAAAAAGAGAAAGAGCTGCACCATTTTGATGGAAAGCCATCCAGAAAAATATTACAATTCCAAAAATTGTTAGTAGAGCATAAATTCTGCTTTTCTCTTGTTCCTTAGTAAGCACAACATCTTTTTCATTATTTGTAACATTTTTTGATTGATAATCTGCATCAGCATAATAGTTTCTAAATAGTGTAAAAATTATTATTGAAATTACCATTCCGGCAGCAGCAACAGCGAAACCAGCGTTATAACCTTGAGCCATTGTTGCACCATAATTATCCACAAAGAAATTTTTAATGCCAACAGCAGCAAATGGAGCATAGAATGCACCAATGTTAATTCCCATATAAAATATATTAAATCCAGAATCTTTTAAAGATGATTGTGAATGGTTATATAAATTACCAACTAACACAGAAATATTTGCTTTGAATAATCCATTGCCTATTGCAACAACTGCAAGAGCCACAAATAGTAAATAGGGTTGGTCGGTAGGTATTGCCATCATGGCATATCCAAGACCCATAGTTATTGCACCAAGTGTAATTGTTTTACCGTAGCCAAGTACATTATCGGCTAACCAGCCCCCAACTATTGGTGTAAAGTAAACACCAGCAAGAAATATCCCATAAATATTTGTTACTTCGGCTTGGTCCCAACCAAAACTTTCCTGTAAATAAAATACAAAAATTGAAAGCATTGTGTAGAAGCCAAATCTTTCCCACATTTCTGTAAAGAAGAGAACAGAGAGTCCCTTCGGATGATTTTTAAACATAGTATCTCCTAATTTGAATTAAGTTTAGCTTTTAAAGAAAAGTAAATTAGAGGCATACTGATAAAAAATAGTTCCAAGAATTAATACTAATCTTGGCTGTATATATATACAACATCCCGCATAGCGGGATTGTTATATACCGACAACATTTACTTTCAAAATCCTCCAAAGAAGTCTCACAGACGAAAACCATTTCATTGTCGGTATAACATTCAAATTGAATCAAGTAAACGTAACAATTATTTTGTATGTACTTTCCTTTTAAAACACATCTTAATAAAATAGGAATAAGTTTTCAAATATTAAAATAGTTTGTGTAAAAATATTATCAGTTTGTCTAAGAAAACATCATTTAATATATTTAAAAAATAAAACTACCATTTAATTGGGATTCAGTAGTTTCAGAAAAGTATTGATTTAAAAATGAAAAAAATAATAAAAAAACTCATTATTATAGGCTTTATTCTAACAGTAATTTTTGTAGGTGCATTTTTTGGAGTAAACAATTATTTAATGCCCTCAATTGTTGAATCTAATGAAGTAGAGTTACCAAATGTAGTTGGGTTAAATAAAATGGATGCAATTAGAAGATTAGAAGCATTAAATTTAACACCGGTAGAAGTGGGTCCGAGATATGATAGCAGATATGAAACGGATGAAGTAATATTTCAGAAACCATATTCAGGTACTATGGTTAAGGAAAATAGGAGAGTTTATATTCATATTAGTGGTGGCGAACCATTGGTTAAGATGCCACAGGTAGTAAATAAAACTTTAAGAGATGCACGTGTAAATATAGAGAGGCTTGGTCTTTTTGTTGGTAAAGTAGAGGAAATACTTTCTGAAATGCCGATGGGAATAGTTGTTGAACAAGAATATCTTTTGGAACATAAATTGGAGAAAGGGGATTCTGTTGATTTAAAAATTAGTATTGGTCCACAATCAGGAATGGTACGTGTACCAAATTTAATTGGAAAATCGGTAAAGGCAGCAGTTAGAATTTTGCAACACTCTAATTTAAAATTAGGTGAAAAATCGTATATATCTTCTCCATCATTGCTGCCAAATACAATTGTAAGTCAAACTCCAAGTCAAGATTTTCTACTAAACATTGGTGAAAGTGTTGATATTGTAATTTCTAAAAGTAAAAGGTAAGTGAATGAAAAAAATAGCTCCATCAATATTAGCAGCAGATTTTTCCTATCTTGCAGAGCAAATTAGGTTAGTAGAAATTGGGGGTGCCGATATAATACATTGCGATATTATGGATGGGAAATTTGTACCCAATATTACATTTGGACCTATTGTTGTAAAAGCTGTTAGAAAAATTACAAAATTACCAATTGATGTTCATTTAATGATTAAAGACCCTGATAATTTTATTGAGGATTTTATAAAAGCTGGTGCCGATTATATTTCCGTCCATCAAGAGGAGGTTGTTCATCTGCACAGAACAATTTCAAGAATTAAAGAACTTGGGGCAAAGGCTGGAGTGGTACTAAACCCAGCAACCCCTGTAAATACATTAGATGATATTTTAGAATTTGTCGATTATATTTTGGTCATGTCTGTAAATCCGGGTTTTGGAGGACAGAGTTTTATTGAATCTTCCCTCAAAAAAATTGAAGAACTAAAAAAAATAAGAGAAGATAAAAATCTAAATTACGAAATAGAAATTGATGGTGGTGTTACATCCAAAAATATTGAAAAAATCTCAAAAGCCGGATGCGACATTTTTGTTGCCGGTTCATCTATTTTTGGTGAAGATAATATTTCTGCAGCTTCGACAGAATTGAAAAAATTGATTTCGTAATGTAAAAAAAGAAAGCCACTCACAAAGTGATATATATGGTAGAATTCACGAATTAAAAATAAATATAACACAGGACAGTATTCTATCTTTGCTGTTAAGCCCTTTTCATTTGGAAACTAAATTGACAAATAATTTCTATCAAAAACTTTTAATAGATAACCAACTTTACGTGATGGGCATACTTAATGTTACTCCAGATTCTTTTTCTGACGGAGGGAAGTACAATAATATAAATTCTGCTACAGAACACGCATTGGAAATGATTGAAGATGGTGCTGATATTATTGATGTTGGTGGGGAATCATCTCGCCCTGGTGCAAAGGAAGTTTCAATAGATGAAGAGATAAAACATACAATTCCAACAATAGAAAAAATTATAAAATATAAACCAAGTACAGTAATATCAATAGATACAACAAAATTAGAAGTAGCCGAAACTGCATTAGAGAGTGGTGCAAAAATAATTAATGATATTTCCGGACTCTCGAATATCAAAATGTTGGAAGTGATAAAAGAGCATAGTGCATCTGTAGTTATAATGCATATGCAAGGCAATCCGAGAACAATGCAGCAACACCCAACTTATAAAGATGTTGTTAATGAAGTTTACAACTATCTTGAAATGAAGATAAAATTTGCAAAAAGTTATGGTGTAACTTCTATAATTGTTGACCCTGGCATTGGCTTTGGGAAAAGTACAAATCATAATTATGAATTGCTAAGAAATTTAACTAATTTTCAAAACTTAGAAACTCCTTTGTTGATTGGTGTTTCAAGAAAATCTCTCATAGGGAAATCATTAAATTTAGAAGTTGATGAAAGAGATATTGCAACAATTATTCTTGAAACAGATGCAGTAAATAAAGGTGTAAAAATTATTCGTACTCATAATGTGAAAAATGGTGTGCAGCTTAAAAAATTGAAACACTTACTAAATTAGGATAGAATGTTTGAGATATTTAAAATAGGTTTTATGTCATTTACTATGCTCGATCTTATTGATATTGCATTGGTAACATTTATAATCTATAAAATCTATACAATTATTAAGGGTACTATTGCTTCCCAAATATTTCTTGGTTTAATAGTTGTTCTACTTTTCTCTTTTATTGCACAAGCAGGTAATCTTAAAGCACTTGGATGGTTGCTGAAATTAGTAACGGATATTTGGGTAATTGCATTTATAATTTTATTCCAACCAGAAATTCGTAGATTTTTATTACTACTTGGGAAAAAACCATTTGGTTCAAAATTCTTTAGAGGAGAAACTGCAGAGGATGGTGTTGCAGATATTTTAACACAGGCAGCATTTGAAATGTCGCAGCATCAGCATGGAGCTTTAATAGTTATAGAGAGAACTGTTGGAATTAAAAGTTTTATTGATACTGGAGAGCCAATAAACGCAGAAGTTAGCACAAACTTACTCCGCTCTATATTCTTCCCACGTGCACCTCTACACGATGGTGCAGTTATTATGAAGAACAACATTGTTCTTGCTGCTCGCTGCACTCTCCCATTATCACAATCAACAACGTTTGATAAACTACCACTTGGTATGAGGCACAGAGCAGGACTGGGAATAACGGAGCAAGCAGATGTAATTTGTTTAATTGTTTCTGAAGAGACTGGTTCTATATCAATTGCCGAAGATGGTAAACTCTATCGTGGATTGGCAAAGGAATCAGTTAGAAAATACTTATCCAAAAGAATTGAACCCACACAAAAAAAGGGAGTAAAAGGAATATTTGAACTCTTCAATAGAGCAAAGTAGAATTTGCGTAGTCATTCCAGTTTATAATGAAGTAGATTTTTTAGATGAATTGATAGAGAAAGTCTCACCATACGTTTCGAAAATTATTTGTGTTGATGATGGTTCAACTGATGGAAGCTATGAGTTGCTTGATGCAAAAGCTGAAGTTGAACTAATAACAAATTCAAAAAATTATGGTAAAGGTTATTCACTTCGTGTTGGTCTCCTAAAAGCTAATGAAACTGATTGTGATTTTATTGTAACTATGGATGGCGATTTACAACATACTCCAGAGCAAATTCCGGAATTTATTAAATTACTAAAAAAATATGATGTTGTTGTGGGGAATAGACTTCATACATTGAAAGGAATGCCTTTTCAGCGAATTGTTAGTAACAAATTAACAAGTTGGCTGTTATCAAAAAAAATAGGTGAAAAAATTAAGGATAGCCAAAGTGGATATCGTGCTTTTAAAAGAGATATGATTATAGATATACTCCCCATTGAGACTGGGTTTGAAGCTGAAACAGAAATGTTAATAAAAGCTGCTTCTAATAATCTTAAAATAGGATTTGTTGATATACCAACAATCTATAATGATAATAAGAGTAAGATGAAGCCAATAGCAGCAATCTTCGGATTTATAAAGGTTTTATTAAAAAGAGACTAAACATTTATAATTTATTTATTTGAAAAATAATTAAATTGAACAAATAGAATTAGTTGATTTATAAACTTAAAAATAGGAACAAAAAATGAGACTTAGATACTTTTCACATTCTGCGTTTCAAGTAACTACCGATAGCGGAACTGTTATTTTAATTGATCCTTTTTTGGATGGAAATCCTACATCCCCAGTAAAATCGGATGATGTGAAAGCTGATTATATTATTTTAACACACGCTCATGGCGATCATCTTGGCGATACTTTTAAAATTGCAAAAGAGAGTAACGCAACAATTATTGCTGTAAATGAATTAGCAGATTATACTGCTGCAAATGGATTGAATGCACACAATATGCATATTGGCGGTGGTTATAATTTCGATTTTGGAAGAGTGAAATTTACAATTGCTCATCATGGGTCGTTATCTCCAGATAATCATTATGGCGGTGAGCCTGCTGGTGTTTTAATAACTGCTGATGATAAAACCCTTTACCACGCTGGCGATACTGGATTATTTATTGATATGAAACTAATAGGTGAGATGAACAAAATTGATTATGCACTACTACCTATTGGTGATAATTTTACAATGGGAGTGGATGATGCAGTAAAAGCAGTAGAGTTTTTGAATGCAGATATTTCAATTCCTATGCATTACAATACTTTCCCGGTAATTGAAGCAAGCCCTAATGAATTTAAAGCGAAGGTTGAGGCGTTAGGAAAGAAATCAATTATTTTGGAATATGGTCAAGAGATTAATCTATAATAATAATTCAAAAGAAACCCAACTTCTTTTGCAATAATTTGTTTAAACTATTTGAGAAGTTGGGCTTCTTTAAAGACTGATAAAAAATATGCCAATAATTTCAATTGCAAATCAAAAAGGTGGAGTAGGAAAAACTTCTACCGCCATAAATCTATCGGCATCTGTTGCTGTTGCTGAATACAAAACATTACTCGTGGATATTGACCCACAAGCAAATTCATCATCTGGTCTTGGAGTTGAGAAAAACGAACCTTCAATTTACGATGTTCTTATGGGGCTTGAGAGTGCGGAAAATTCAATCCAACCAACTTATATGCCTTTTCTGGATATTCTTCCCGCCACAATTGATCTTGTTGGGGCAGAGGTAGAATTAGTTTCTGTTGAAAATAGAGAACACCAATTAAAAGGACCCATAAAGAATTTAAAAGAAAAGTACGATTATATTTTTATCGACTGTCCGCCTTCACTGGGGTTGCTAACTTTAAACGCATTAACTGCTTCCGATTCGGTACTAATTCCAGTACAGTGTGAGTACTTTGCATTGGAAGGTTTAGGGCAATTATTAAACACAATAAATTTAGTTAGAAAAAGTTTAAATAGAGATTTATCAATTGAAGGTGTACTTCTTACTATGTTTGATAAGAGGTTAAGGTTATCGCAGCAAGTGAGGGATGAGGTACAAAAATATTTTGGTGAAAAAGTATTTAAAGCTGTAATTCATAGAAATGTTAGAATATCGGAAGCACCAAGTCATGCCAAACCAGTATTGCTGTATGATTCCATATCAACGGGTGCTAAAAATTATATGGAATTGGCTTCAGAATTAATTGAACGAACACAAGAAAAGAAAATAGATGAGTAAAATAAAAACTGGTTTAGGTAGAGGGCTTGGAGCATTAATTAATCCAAATTTTGATAGAGGAGTATTAACAGAAAAAGTAACTGTTAATGAAGCGGAAATTAAACGCGATGATGGTGAATCTATTGATATATTAGCAAAAATTCCTACAAGCAATATTATGCCAAACCCATATCAACCACGTATAAATTTTGAACAGGGTGCTTTGGATGAATTAAAAAACTCGATACTCGAAAATGGATTAATACAACCCATTACTGTAAGGCGTGTTGATAAGCATTTTGAATTAGTCTCTGGCGAACGGCGGTTGCGTGCATCTAAAGAAATTGGATTAAAAGAGATTCCCGCATACGTAATAAAAGTAGATACTAAAGAGGGGATGCTTGCACTCTCCTTAATTGAAAATGTACAGCGTGAAGATTTAAACCCAATTGAAATTGCAACTACTTACCGAAAATTAATGGTTGAGTGTAATTTATCGCAAGAGGAGATTGCTACCAAAGTTGGTAAGGAACGTTCTACAGTAACTAACTTAATGCGGTTATTGAAACTTCCAAATAAAATTAAGCAAGCATTAATTGAGGGAACTATTTCTGCAGGACATGCAAGGGCTATCTTAAGTTTGATAGATGAAAACTCTCAACTAACTATTTTTGATAGAATAATTAAGGAGAAACTTTCAGTTAGGGATGTTGAAAAATTAGTAAAAGAAGGTACTCCAAAAGCTAAAGCAAAAAAAGGGAAGATAGATAAAAACTCTCTTGATTATATTTCAAACGCAAGTATTGAAAGCAGACTTCGTGGAATATTTGGCACAAAAGTTATTTGTAGACAAAAAAAAGATGGTGCAGGAAGTATATCAATCGACTTTTATTCTGAAGATGAATTAGAAAGATTAATAGAACTCTTTGATAGCATTGAAAATCAATAGTCTTAAAATATTGTTGCTGCTATTGATGCTTAGCATTACTATCAATGGGCAAGACGTTGTAGATTCTTCAAATGTGGTTGAAGAAACAGATTCAGGTTTTATCATGACAAAATCTCCGTGGGGTGCTGTTGGCAGAAGTGCAATCATTCCAGGATGGGGTCAATACTACAATGAGGCATATTGGAAAATACCAGTAGTTTGGGGTGTTCTTGGCTGGTTCACTTATCTTTATGTCGAGAATAATAAATTATATAACGAGTTTCGCAATTTGTATTTAGAGAGTTTAGAAGATGGAGTTGGAGATTCGTATTATAGAAGAGCACGAGATACATACAGAAATGAGAGGGATAAATATGCCTTAGTTCTGGGTCTATCGTATCTTCTTAATTTAGTTGATGCTTATGTTGATGCACATCTATTTGACTTTGATGTTACTGAAAACCCCATTACTCATCAGCCCGAATTGGGGATTAGATTTAGGTTCTAAGGAATATGTTTCTGTAAAATCTTTCGTACTTCATATAATGATTTGTTTGGTTAATGCTGTTGAGCAACCTTGAAGGTCAGATAAACATGTTAATTATAAGATTATAAAATTGATATAGAATTTAGTAGTGCAGATTATTGTTGACCTTCAAGGTTTTTAAGTTAAAAAAAATAATTGATTAAATAAGCAACATTAAATTTATTAAGTCACAAAACCATATATATTTTATAAGCTAAAAACCTATTAACAGATGAGAAATAAAATAAACTGTGAAAATTGTAATTCTGATAATGACTTTTATAATTTAAATTGTAAAAGTTGTGGTGCGTTACAGCGAGATAAATTTCCGAACATCGATTTGTTTTCAACAATCTGGCATCTAATTGAAACTCCTACCAATACTCTCAAAAAAATAATATATGCAGAACATAAAAACTATTTAACATTTCTATTAGTATTATTAATCTTAAAATTACTCTTTACTTCTTTCTTTTTACAATCAGCTTTTTGTAAACCAGTTGATTATCAAAATTATCTAAGCGTAAATTATGGAATTGGATTTGCTGGATTTATTATTCTAATTTTACTCTATCCACTAATAATTAAACTAATATTAATAAATTATTCTGTATCAACATGCTATAAAGATAACCTTGCACTACTTGTATATTCGCAAACCCCATTAATTCTTTTTCTCATTTTAATCTTACCAATCGAATTTGCCATCTTCGGAAAGTATTGGCTTTTCTCAAATCCATCACCATTTATGATTAAAGAGATAGCTGCTTATGCGTTTTCATTTATGGAAATGTTAGCATTTATTGGCTCTATACTATTGTTTGGTATTGCTCTTAAAATTCAATCTAATAGCAAAGTATTCTCAATTATATTTACACTGTTATATCTATTTATTCTTTTCGGATTCTTTTTCTTTATTCCATATTTTGTGTAATTAATGAAGAGGATACTTCAAATATTTCTTGATGGGGTAGGGATTGGAGAAAACAATACTGCGGTAAATCCATTTATAAAAAAGCCATTCCAATTTTTAGAAGAAATATTTGGCGAAACCCCACATCTTGAAAATCAAGAAATATCAAACAAAGGTAAATACCTCTTTCCTGTTGATGCAAATATGGATGTTGATGGATTACCACAGAGTGGCACTGGACAAACGTCAATATTCTGCGGTGTAAATGGACCTAAAATTGTAGGGAAGCATTTTGGACCTTTCCCATATTCAACATTAAAACCAATTATTGAAAAAGAAAATATTTTCAACTCGTTTCTTGAACAAGGAATGAAAGTGAGTTTTGCAAATGCGTTTCCAAAAGTTTTTTTCGATTATATTAATTCCGGACGAAAACGCTTAAATGTTACAACGCTGATGGCTTTATATAGCGAAGTAAAATTATTTGATGTTGATGATATGCTCGCTGGCATTGGAGTATCGTCTGATTTAACAAACCGCAGATGGAACACAAAACTGAAATATGATATTCCCATAATAACTCCGGAAGAAGCTGCAAATAGGTTACTTAATATTTCATCAAAAAATAATTATACGCTTTTCGAATATTTTTTTACTGACCATCTTGGGCATGGCAGAAATAAAAATGAATTTGAAATTCTACTCGATGATTTGGACCGCTTCCTATTTAAAATAATTTCAGAAGTTGACAAAGAAACGACACTCATAATATGCTCTGACCACGGTAACCTTGAAAACATTGAGGTTAAAGGACATACAAACAATCCAACCCTCGCCATTACTGCTGGATATGGAGCTTTGGAGTTAAAGAACAAAATAAAAGATTTGAGTCAAATTAAATCAGCTATTTTGGATTTGTAAAAATAAAAAAATAATGCATTATCCTTTACCAAAATATGTAGTTGCATTTGTTGTTGGAATAATTTCAACTCATTATTTCAATCTACCCTTCAAATATAGTTTGCTTCTAATTATCACACTTCTTTTGTTTGCGGTAATTTTCCATTTTACAAAACAGAAGAAACCAATCACTCTATTGTTATTAATGATGGTGGTCTTTGGGGGTATGTTATATTCATCATTCAGAAATGAATCACAAGTTGTTTATCCATTTGCGGAAACAAAAATATCAAACACAATTATTTATGGTGAGATAAAGGAGATTACATTAATCCATTCGGATAAATTTAAAATTATTCTTCATTCCGATTCTGTTCGGATAAATGATTCAACTATAACTCTTGAGAATAATTTTCAATGCAACATTTCTTTCACAAGCAAAAAGGGAACTCTACAATTATACAACTTATTAAAGATTGGAAATAAATTAAAAGTTACTGGTGTATTAAGAAAAGGAAGAGGCAAGCGAAACCCTGGTGAGTTTGATTACTATAAATACTTGCAGTCAATAGAAGTTGCAGGAATTGTTTACATCAAAAAGATGAAAGATGTTACAATTGTTGAGCCATCAATAAACCATTTTAGAAACACAATATTTGAAGCACGCAAATGGGTTGCAAAGAGACTTGAAACATCACACAATAAACGAACTGCTTCATTATTAAAGGGGTTACTACTTGCAGATAGAAGCGAAATAGATTACAGAACAAAAGAGAGTTTTATTAATTCTGGAGTTATTCACGTCCTTGCTGTATCTGGGCTTCACGTTGGTTTTATAGTTTTAATTTTTATATTTCTAACGAGCAGAATATCCATTTATCCGCGAACAATATTGACGGTTATTGGGTTGACTGCATTTTTACTTTTAACGGGTTCTCCTGCATCTGTTTTCCGTGCAACAATTATGGTTGTTGTTGTGCTGATAATTTATTTATCGAACCGAACCTATAATTCTGTAAATGGACTTTCAATAGCTGCGCTAATATTACTTCTTATTGATCCATCAGAGATATTCAACCCTGGATTTCAATTATCATTTTCTGCTGTTCTTTCCATCTTAATTGTTTATCCAATTCTTAGTGAAAAGATTACAACAAAAAAGAGAGTGCTGCGTTACTTGCTTCTCTTTAGTGCTGTCTCATTTTCTGCCCAACTGGGAACGCTTCCATTTACATTAATATATTTTCAAAAACTTTCAATCATTTCACTCTTTGCAAATTTACTTGTAATTCCTATTATTGGTATTATTGTTGGACTTGGAGTTTTAACAATATTTGTTTCAACATTCTCCACTCTGTTTAGTCTCTTTTTTGCTTCTGCCAATATGCTATTCACAGATATTTTAATGGGTATCGTTGATATTACTGGCACTCAGCAATTCTCATATTTTTATATTCCAAACTTTTCCTTAATAGATGGGTTTATATTTTATTTGTTTCTCATAATTATTATCTATTCGGTTAAACAATTTTCAAACACTTATTCTTTAGTTCTCCTTTTATTTCTGATAGGCTTAAATTTATTCTTCTTTCTTCAATTGGACAATAAAGAACTTTTGCCTGATGGAAAATTCTCGATAGTTATGATAGATATTGGGCAAGGGGATGGGATATTGTTAAAGTTCCCAAATGGTGAAACAGCTTTAGTGGATGCTGGTAATGCTACGCCCACATTCGATAATGGCGAACGCATAATTGCTCCGCTATTGCGAAGACTCTCAATAAAGCAAATCGATTATGGTTTTATATCTCACGTTGATAGCGACCATTACAAAGGATTTCTTTCACTAATAAAAAATGGATGGATAAAAAAAATCTATAAACCCCGCATAGATACAACACTTAAGAAAGATATCAGATTAGAAGAAGTAATAAACGAAAATGATGTTAAATTAAAATATTATTCGAAATCAAAAATGATGTTTGGGAATGTTGCATTTTATACTTTGAATGATACAACAAATAGTAGATACAAAAGTTTTAGTGCTAATAATAAAAGTGGGGTCTATAAAATTGTTCACGGAAATAATTCATTTCTATTTGTTGGTGATGCAGAGTATCCTGCAGAAAAAACATTGGTAAAAACGTATGGAGAGTTCCTTGATTCAGATATTCTAAAAGTAGGTCATCACGGAAGCAAGTCGAGTTCATCGCAACTATTTATTAATGCTGTTACTCCAGATGTTGGTATCATCAGTGCTGGATTGGATAATGGCTTCGGGCATCCGGTAAAGCTGATACTTGATCGGTTTCAGATTAATAATGTGGAGCTATACCGCACAGATATTGAGGGAGCAATAATTCTGCAATCGGATGGAGAGTCAGTTAAGAAAGTAAATTGGAGAGAATTTTAACTTTGTTTTTATCGACTCATACTTTTAACTTTACCCTTTAATAAAAATCGAAATATATGATTGAAAAAAATAACATTTCGCTAAAACCATATAACACTTTCAATGTTAATGCTAAAGCAAAATATTTTGCTGAAGTAAATAATGTTTCTGATTTAAAAACCTTTCTTGAGACTCCACTATTTAAGAATGAAAAGAGATTAATCCTCGGTGCAGGGAGTAATATTTTATTCACAAAAGATTTTGATGGTATTGTATTAAAATTAAATAACTCAAAAATTAAATTAATATCAGAAACTGATGATAGCGTATTTATTGAAGTAGATGCTGGTGTTGAGTGGGATAGCTTTGTAAAGTATAGTATTGATAAAGGTTTAAGCGGGCTTGAAAATCTTTCTTTAATTCCTGGGAATGTTGGTGCAGCTCCAATTCAGAACATTGGTGCTTATGGAGTTGAAGTTAAAGATTTAATTGAAAGTGTAAATATAATTATGTTAGAGAACCATGAAGAAAAAACTATATTAAATGGAGATTGTAGTTTTGGATATCGTAGTAGTATTTTCAAAAATGAGTTTAAAAATAAAATTATTATTACATCTGTTCTCTTTAAGTTTTCTAAACGAAATTCTATTAATCTTGAGTATGCACCTCTCAAAAATTATTTTGCTGAAAAGAATGAAGGTGAAATTACATCACGAAATATTAGAGATGCTGTAATATCAATAAGAGAGAGTAAGTTACCCAACCCAAATGAGATTGGAAGTGCTGGAAGTTTCTTTAAGAATCCAATTATTTCTAAAGAAAAATATGATAAATTGAAAACCGAATATTCTGATTTATTCGGTTTCTCGGAAAGCGATTTAAATATAAAAATATCAGCAGGTTGGCTAATTGAAAAATGTGGATTTAAAGGTAAGCGTATTGGTGATGTTGGAGTTTATGATAAGCAAGCATTAGTAATTGTAAATTATGGAAACGCAACTGGTTCTGAAATTGTTGAGTTTGCAGAGATGATTAAGAGCAAAGTTGAAAATAAATTTAATATAAAAATAATTAATGAAGTTAATATTGTATAATAAAATATTCATCTAAAATTGAAGAGAACACTATAACTAAATGAGCTAATAGCTCAAATTTTAAAACAAACAATAGTTTATTATGAAGAAAGAAAATGAGAAGAAACTAAGTTTCCCACAGTTGATGGGATCATTTACAAAACCATTTTGGATTGCCAGTATAATGGAACTTTTTGAACGCTGGGCATGGTATGGTTTATTTGCTGTTCTGGCACTCTATTTAACAGGCTCTACAGATGAAGGAGCTTTAGGGTTTTCACACATAGAGAAAGGACAGATAATGGGTTTTGTAACTGCAATCCTTTATTTGCTCCCTCTATTTACTGGTGTTATTTCAGATAAAATTGGTTATAAACTTTCACTTATTATTGCTTATGTAATGCTAATGACCGGGTATTATTTTATGGGTGAAGTATCAACTTTTACATCTGTATTTTTAGTCTTTTTATATGTTGCTGTTGGTGCTGCAATATTCAAGCCAGTTGCTTCGGCTATTATTACAAAGTCAACTAACAAGTCAAACTCGACACTTGGTTTTGGTATTTTTTATATGATGGTAAATGTTGGTGGTTTCATAGGACCAGCTTTTTCATCTACACTACGAACACAATTTGGATGGCAAATTGTTTTTATTCAAGCAGCGGTTGTTATATTTATCAATTTATTGATTGTTCTATTTTTCTTTAAAGAACCTGAAAGAGTTAAAAACAATGAAACAATTGCAGAAGCATTATTGAGTTCTGTGAAAAATATTTGGGAGGCTATTAAGGATAGTCGTCTCTCGGTATTACTTGTTATAATGGTTGGATTCTGGACAATGTTTAATCAGCTTTTTTATACATTGCCAACCTTTATAGAAGATTGGATTGATACAGTTGCATTACATAATTCTATTGCAGAGCTATCACCTTGGTTAGCAAGTTTTATGAGTGGTGGCGGAAAATCGATAAACCCTGAAATGCTTATCAATATTGATGCTGGTGCAATAGTACTATTGCAATTGGTTGTCTCTTACTTTGTATTAAAAATACGGCATGTTAGTGCTATGATTAGTGGATTCATTGTTGCATCCATTGGTATTGGAATTACTTTCTATACTGGTAATGGGCTTTATACAATTCTTGGAATTGTTATTTTTGCTGTTGGAGAGATGATGACGAATCCAACTTTCTCATCATTTATAGCTCTTATTTCTCCAAAAGGAAAAGAGGCTTTATATATGGGAACTTACTTTGTGCCTGTATTTGTAGGAAATTTATTAACCACTTTTGTATCCGGAAATCTTTACCAAGCTTGGTCGGATAAATTAAGTTTACTGCAAACTGAAATGGTTAGTAGAGGATTTGTAATGCCCAAAATTTCAGAAACTTTTACTAAGAACAATTACTTTGCTCTTGCATCAGAAAAACTTGAAATGACGCAAATACAGATGACCCAGTTTATTTGGGATACTTACCAACCGAATAAAATTTGGTACGTAATTGTTGGTATTGGCATTGTAACAATATGCGCATTATTTTTATTCGACAATTTGGTAATTAAACCAAAAGAAAGAGAGAAAAACAATAGAGAGAAAAATAATATTGCTTAGTAGAATTGGGTTGAACAGAGATTATGCATTCCAACTATTTGGGGTGCATAATTGGTTTGAACTAAAAAGCGTGTATCCTTTTTTGGATATTATTTATTGGTATTTTTAATTATATAGCGGTTATCTAAAATTTGGAGTTTATTTATATGCGGTTATTTACTGATAAAATATTTAAAGTTGTTCTCATATTTTTAATGACGGGAACTCTTTTCTCACAAACTGTTGGCGATGCTATTAGGTTATCGCAACCTGGGCTTTACACAAATGCACGAGCAATGGCAATGGGTAATGCATATTCTGTTATTGGTAATGATTATTCTGCGGTGCTATTTAACCCAGCTACATTAGGGTTAACGGAAAGTACTGAATTTACTGGGTCAATCAATTATGATTTTTATGCAAACAATTCAAATTTTTTCAACACTCAAACTAAATATGTAAATAACACAACCACATTCTCTCAATTCGGGATTGTTGTTCAGCTAAAAGCAGATACATTAAATAGTTTCGCTTTAGCAATTGGTTATACTCACACAAAGGATTTCAACAGAGCAAGAGAGTTTAGCGGGTTCAATTCTAATAATTCTCTGATAGAAAATTACACTTCTAATAATGTTGAAATTTCACGTCAACTCGGTTTAAGTTATCCGATAAATGACCGTACAACAAATAACTACCTACACGATGAAACTATTATTAATGGTAATCTTCAGCAAAATGGATTTGACCTTGAAAGTGGTGGTTTAAATGTTTGGTCATTTGGTTTATCGTATGAGTTTGCTAATAATATTTTTCTTGGTGCAAGTGCAAACTACTCGGTAGGTAGTTATCTTGGTGATAGTGAATTTTATGAAACAGATATTAACAATAATTATAGCATACAGGCTGACCCAACAGATGCAAACACTGTTGGGTTTTCTCAATTATCGAAAAGAGAAACTAGAGAGTGGGCAATAAATGGATATGATTTCCGCATTGGAATTCTCTACAAATTATGGAATTTTATTGGAGTTGGAATTTCATTCAAAACTCCTACTAATTACAATATTATTGAAAATTATTCATATTCTGCAGAAAGTCAATTTGCAATGGGTTACACAAGAAATTATGATAAAGAAGAATTGGAGAAAAATTATAAAATATCAACTCCGTATGAATTAACGGTAGGAGCAATGGTAAATCTTTGGATAATTACTGCAGCAGTAGAAGGTACTTACACAGACTACAGCCAGATTGCCTATGAAGGTGGTTTGGATTATAAAGACCAAGCTATTGTTAATAAATATTTAAATACAAACTTTGACCCATTATTAAGACTGAATGGCGGAGCAGAGTTTAGACTACCGTTTACCGGGCTTTCAGCACGTGCGGGTGCTATGCTGATTATGACCCCAAGTCATTCCGACCAAAAAACAGAGGATGGGAAAATTGATTTCAGTTATGATAAAAAATATCTTAATGCTGGTATAGGTTTCCGCTCAGGGGATAATTTAGAATTTGATATTACCTATACTTATGGCTGGTGGACGGTGATAAATGAAAATTATGGTGAAGGATTATCGACAGTTACAAATGATATTCAAATTCATAATGTAATTTTTACAACATCATTCAGATTATAAAAAACAGAATTAAAATAATCGGCAGAGACGTTGCGAGCAATGTCCGTACAATTAATGATTTGCCCAAGAGCGATATGTAATTTTTAATTAGTTCTTTTTTACCGTATATTTATAAAATCGTAAAACATCATTAGTGTAATTTATGAATAGAATATTGAAGCTATTTTTAGTCTTAACAATCTTATCAACTTTTGCTTTTGCTCAGGGCAGTGCTGGTACTAATGCAAAGTTTGAATACCGCTCACTTATAGATATGCAGACTGCTGGAATTCTTGAAAAAGGTTATGTTGGAGTTGGTATTGATGTTATGCCAAAGGGTGTTGTTATAACTCAAATTGAAGTTGGGGTATTCAACAATTTTAGTTTTGGAATATCATACGGTGGTGCAAATATAATTGGAGCTGGAGAGATAGATTTTTACCCGCTACCTGGTGTTTATGCAAAGGGTCGCATTTTTGATGAAGCTGAAATGATGCCCGCCATTGCTATAGGGTTTGATTCTCAAGGGAAAGGGGAGTTCCATTCTGAATTAAATCGGTATCAAATTAAATCTCCTGGCTTCTTTATAACTACTTCAAAAAACTTTGAACTGCTTGGGTATTTCTCAATTCACGCAATGCTTAATTATACACTTGAACGAGACGATAGTGATAAAGATGCAAATCTTGTTCTTGGTGTTGAAAAAACAGTTGGCGGAAAAGTATCACTTTATGGAGAATACGATTTTGCATTGAATGATAATAATCCACTCTCTCTTGGTGAAGGGAAAGGATATTTAAACTTTGGTGTTCGTTGGTCAATAGCAGAAGGCTTTACAGTTGGTCTCGATTTGCGAGATGTTTTGAGTAATCAAAAAATTAATACTTTTAGTGCAGATAGAGCATTGTTCGTTGAGTTTATTGCTCCAATATTTTAGTTAAATAAGGGGAGAAAATGAGAGAAGTAATTATATATAGTGGTGAAAATAATTTCTGGGTTGCTGAATGCCCGAGTTTACCAGGCTGCATAAGCCAGGGTACTACAAAAGAAGATGCAATATTAAATATTAAAGAGGCAATTGATTTATACCGACAATGAAATGGTTTTCGGATTTTTAAAGTTGAAAGTTGTCGGTATATAACAACCAAATCGAAACTTCGCTCCGAGAACCAATTTTGGTTGTGTATATATATTGAAGTTCTCGAAGAAGATGGGATTAAAGTATAGAATGGAAGCATCAATAGAAGAAATAGAAAAAGTAGTAACGCAATTACCAAAAGAACAATTTAGAAAATTTCGTGATTGGTTTTATAAATTTGATTCTGAAATTTGGGATAAGCAAATTGAAAATGACCTAAATGATGGGAAACTTGATTTCTTAGTAAAAGAAGCAATCTCAGAGTATAAAGTGGGTAAGTCGAAAAGATTATGAATCACTATGCAAGCAAATCATTTTGGGACAGATATGATTAAATACATTAGTAGAAAGTTGTAGTTTTATTCAATGCCCACTTTTTAGTAAGGAATATTTTATTCCAATTCCGCAAAATACTTCACAATAAACTCATTAGCTTCAACTTCAGTTTTAGCTTCAACAATACATCTAATAATTGGTTCAGTATTCGATTTTCTGAAATGTACCCAGTGGTCATCAAAGTCAATTCTTAATCCATCATCAGTATTTATATTAAAATTAGAATATTTTTCTTCCAGTTTCTTTATTACTTTGTCAGGGTTTTTATCACCAACTTCAATTTTAGATTTTGTAATGTGATATTCTGGTAATTCTGCTTTTAGTTCGCTGATAGTACCGCCAAACTCTAATAAATGCTGGAGTATAATTGCGGTTCCAACAAGTGCATCTCGTCCATAATGTAATGCCGGAAAGATAATACCGCCACTACCTTCGCCGCCAATTACAGCATTTACTTCCTTCATCATTTTTACAACGTTTGCTTCGCCAACAGGAGAACGGAATACTTTGCATCCTTCTGCTTTGGCTATATCATCAACAGCACGTGTTGTTGAGAGATTTACAACAGAATTACCTTTCTCTTTTGAGAGAACAAATTTAATGGCTTGGGCAACAGAATTTTCTTCACTGAAAGGTTCACCTTTTTCTGTTATAAAAACAATTCTATCCACATCGGGGTCAACAACAATTCCAAGATCAACATTGTTGGTTTTAACTGCTTCCATTGTTCCAGTTAAATTTTCCGGAATTGGTTCAGGTTTGCGTGTGAAAATTCCAGTTTTTTCACAATCATATTCAATTACTTCACATCCAAATTCTTTAAGTAGTTCAGGCATAACATAAACGCCAGCACCATTTACACAATCTAAAAGTACTCGGAATTTTCTTTTACGAATTGCATCAACATTAATATATTTCATTTTAAGAACTGCACTAATATGTCTTTGCAGTGCAGAATCATCAACGGTAAGTTTGCCAAGTTTATCCCAACTTACATAATTGCTACTGTTATTCAATAGTGCGAGATAATCTTTATGCTCCTCCGGAAACATAAACTCACCTTTGTTGTTCAGCAATTTTAGAGCATTCCATTCATTAGGGTTATGACTTGCAGAGATTGCAATTCCACCGGATGCCCCTTGCTGGTTTACTGTAAGCAGTACTGTGGGAGTGGGAGTAATTCCAATATCAATTACATCAATTCCTTTTGAAAGAAGGGTGCCAACAACAAGATGATAAACCATTTCGCCAGTAATTCGTGCATCTCTGCCAACAACAATTTTACCGCCGCAATAATCGGCATAAGCAGATACATATTTTATAAGAGTGTTAGGGTCTAATCCATCCCCAACAATTCCTCTAATTCCGGAAACAGATACCATTAATGTTGACATAAAATTTAACTCCATTTTTTATATACACAAAAATAAATAAAACAATACAATTAAGCAGATTTCGTTTTAAGTGGAAAAATTGCAAATATCAAAAGAGAAAATACAAATAAGAAACAAACACAAAAAATCAAAATATAAACTGTCATTTTAATATGACAGATTAGGTTTAGAACTTGAATTTTGGATATTATTTGATTTTTATAATTTGTTCCTTGTTATTTAAGGAAACTCAAAACTTATATCTTTTACATTCCATTATTGATAGACCCTAGTGTCGTATCATCTATGCCATATCGTATGCTGTTTTACATTAAACCATTACGTGGTTGTTGTTTATCATTAAGGCTGAGTTCTATTTATTACGGCAAATAATGTCGTGCCTATGGCACTTAAAGTATAGTTTTATTGTAGATGCTTACCATAGTATCGCTCCTATGGAGCTTATTAATACCGTAGGTACAATCCGCCGCAGCGGATTATGGTAAATGTAAATGATAATAAAAACCAAGTGACATTTCGCAAAAAGAAACGGAACAGGTAGGCACGACATTACTATCTATTAAAAGCTGTAATCATTAGAACTCAACCATCATTAATAATATTTTCTGCAAACATTCGACCGCTGCGGTCTATAAAAAACAACCCCAGAGGGGTTGAATATTTGTAGAGAGCATAAAACAAATTTTGTTGGAACTACGTAGTAGTTCTCTGTAGGAGTCTCACAGACAATTATTAAGCAATGGTACGTCTTTACAGAATTGACACGACACTAGTAGTGAAATTATCCTACAAGAAATGTATATATATTAATTTTTTACTGAAAAATTACTTTATACAATTGCAAAAAAGAATATGTTATAGTATCTTAAACATATTATATTTTTAGGATATTATAATTATACTATTAACTACCAATTAAATTATTCGAGAGGTTTTTTTTATGAAAAAACATCTACTTTTGTCACTTTTCTTTTCACTAATATTTGCATCCACAATGTTGTTCGCTGGCAGTTCAGGAAAACTTGCAGGTACGGTGATAGATAAAGAGACTGGTGAACCCCTTCCATTTGCAAATGTTTTTGTTGATGGAACAACAATGGGTGCTGCTACTGATATAGATGGTAATTTTGTAATCCTTAATGTAGCACCTGGGTTATACAATATTACCGCATCTGTTGTCGGATTTCAAAAAGTAACTATTACTGACGTCCGTGTTAACGTCGATTTTACAACTCGTCTCGAATTTGAACTTAGCAGCGGCTCTGTAGAAATGGATGCTGTTGTTGTGGAAGGAATAAGAGACCCATTAATCAGACAAGATTTAACAAACCCTACCGTAGCAATTAATGCTGAAACTATTGCTGAATTACCTGTTGATCAAATTAGCGATTTAATTAAATTGCAATCTGGTGTTACTGTTGGTGATGATGGTCAAATTCATATGCGTGGTGGTTTTGGTAATGAAACTGCTTACACTTTAAATGGTGTTTCACTTAATGACCCGTACAATAATAAAAGTTCGATAGGGCTTGCAACTAACGCTGTACAAGAGGTTTCTATTTCAAGCGGTACTTTTAGTGCAGAGTATGGTAATGCTCTTTCGGGGCTTGTAAATTATGTTACGCGAGAAGGTGGTAATAAGTTCTCATTTAGTTTGCGTGGATATGCCGGTGATTATATTACTAACCGAACGGCACTCTTTCCTAATATTGATGATGTAAATCCTCTTAACCGAGCAAGAATGGAGGCTACACTCGGCGGACCAATTGTTTCGAATAGCGTTAAGTTCTTCGTATCTGGAATTTATGAAAAATTTGATGGACTTTACGAAGGTACTCGAATATACAATACAACAGATTCGTATTTGAGTCGAGAATCATTCACAGGTGCAGATGATCCAAGGTTTGATACTTCTACTGAACCTTATTGGTTTAATCCTTATAGTAATGATACAACAGGCTTACCTACTGGTGATGGAGCATTCGTACAAATGAATCCATCAACAAATATAAATTTACAAGGTAATTTAATTTTTAATATTAGCTCTTTAATTAAATTACGCTATGAGGCAGTATATGACAAAGGTGATTGGAAGAACTATTCTCCTACACGAAGTAATAGTGGTAGAAGATGGAAATTCAACCCTGATGGTGTTGGAACAAATTACTCTAATGGTTTAATACAAACTTTAGATTTAACTCATGCAGTAAACCAAAATATGTTTTATACTTTGAAAGCTTCATATGGATACAATGCTTATCAGTATTATCTTTATGAAGATATTAATGACCCAAGATATTTACCATCACAATATCAGTTGGGAATTAGTAATACTGGTTTTAGAGCAGGTGGAACTGATTTAGAAAGAATTGATAGGTCAACAAGAACTATGACTTTTAAGGGTGATATGGTTGCTCAAATGGGAAATCATGAATTAAAGTTTGGGTTTGAAGCTCGGCAGCATAAGTTAGAATATGAAAGATTTAATGTAGAATTGTTAACAGCAGATTCATCTAAAATATCGAATGAATATTTGTTATATGATAGAGATAATGGCTTTATTCAACAAAGACCATCAGAAGAGCCTTTACTTACTGAATATAAAAAAGAACCGGTTGATGCAGCTATTTATGTAGTTGATAAAATGGAATTAGCAAATAACTTTATTCTTAATGTTGGTTTACGTTACGAATATTTTGATGCAAAATCGAAGTATAATAATAATTTAACTTCTGATTTAGAAGATTTGAAAGATAGTTCGATGTATAGAAGTTTGGCTCCCACAGAGGCGAAACATTATCTCTCTCCAAGACTCTCCATTTCATATCCAATAACAGCAGAATCTGTAATCAGATTCTCTTATGGTCATTTCTTTCAAAACGGTAGTTTGTCGTCACTCTATAGAAATGACAAATTTTTCGTAACAAATGTTGGTTCAACACCTACTTTTGGTAATGCAAATGTTGATATGCAGCGCTCAATTCAATATGAAATGGGTTTGCAGCAGCAATTAACAGAGAATCTAAAAGTGGAACTTACAGGGTACTACAAAGATGTTCGTGATTATATCTATTATCAGACAGTCTTTACAGGTGCAGGTCGTGAATATAGAGTTCTTACAAACTTAGCATACTCTAATGTGCGTGGTGCTTCGTTTCGTTTGGAAAGAAGACGTAATAAGGAAGATTTGTTTTATGGTACATTAGATTATACATTCCAAATAGCTGAAGCTAACAGAACTGAACCTGTGGATGAAATATTCTTTAGTGAAGCTTCCGGCAAATTATCAGAAACTTATCTCGTTCCGTTGAGTTTTGATAGAACTCATGTTTTGAATATTACATTTGGTTTGTATGATTCAAATAATTGGAGTTTCGGTTTAATCTATAATTTACAAACTGGTACTCCATATACTCCTGCTTATCCGCCAAGTGTTGTTCCTATTACATTTAATCAAAATTCTGATTATCAATTAATTCAACAAAACTTAGATTTTAAGTTAGAGAAATTCTTTACAACTGGTGATTTTGAGTGGTCAGTTTTCTTGTGGATAAGTAATGTTCTTGATAATCAAAACGAACTTACTGTTTATCCAAGTACGGGAAGGGCATTGTCAACAATAGAAGAGACCAACAATCCTACTCAATTTAATAATATTAGAAATAGAATTGAAGGAGGAGAGAAAGGTCTATTTGATATAAGTGAAATAGATAATTATTATACTGGAAGACCAGAAAGAGTTAATCGTCCAAGAGAGGTAAGACTTGGTTTTTCACTAAACTTTAATTGAGAATAAATTTACAGGATTAATAAATATGAAAATTAAAATAAAAATATTCTTGTTAGCATTTATGTTTCTCTTTTCTGTTGCCTCTTTTGCTCAGAGTGTAGATGCTGATGGTAACCCAATGTTAAAGGAGTTATCGGAAGAAGATGCTATGAGAATTTTTGGAGATCAATATTCTCCGAAATTCTTTAAAACAAGTGGAGAAAAAAGCATAGTAAAAGAATCAATTATTAATGGAAATAATATTACTACTATTTTATTTAATTATGGTTCAATTTGTGCTCCTAATAGACTTGGTAATATTGCTGATCTTGTTTGGAAAGGGCTTGGATATGGATTTGAATTTGGACCACTTGCTGCTGCAGAAGTTATGGGAGATTCCGGGGCAGTTGTTCAAATTGTATCTGATTCTTTTGTAAGAGATTTTCAAGGTGATTATAATTCAGATAACACACTTAAATGGGGCTGGTTGCCAAAGAGTGGATATGTTGATATTACTGAAGGGCAAAATGAAATTGCTCGCCTTGGTATTGGCGATTTAAATGGAGATGGTAAGCCAGACTCGTGGCCCGAAAGATGGTATAGCCCTGAAATAGGAAAATATGTTTGGCCAGCATTTCTTGGTGATGAAGCCTCTGCTCCTGATGAAGAAGTTTACTATGTAGTTGATGACTGGACTAATGCAGAATTTCCATATACTCCTTCTCCATCCAAACCAGAGATGAGAGGTCTTGGTTTGGATATGGAAGTAAGGGTAATTCAGTTTAGTAATCCACTTGCAGATGACATTATGTTTCTTGTTTACCAAATTACAAATGCAAGTGAGAAAAAATTAGATAGAGCATATTTTGGAATGCACGGCGATCCTCACGTTGGTGGTCCTGCAGATTATGGTGATGATATGGCTGGTTTTATAGACCCATTTGGAAATTCTTTACAACTTACAAATGTTCCGCAAAGAGCAAGAAATATGGTTTACGCATGGGATGATGATGGCATTGGTGATGGTGGACGACCAACAGGTTACTTTGGCTGGAAATTTCTTGAATCTCCATCTAATGCTATTGATCTAATGGATAATGATGATGATGGTATCACAGATGAGTCTCCTGATAACAGTAAAGGTATCTTTATAGATGGAAATACAATACCGGTTGAAACTGGCATTAGTGATGTTGAAAAATATACCGAAATATTTGGCACTCCTAAACCAAGATGGGCTGGTGATGAAGATGGTGATTGGAATATAGATAAAGATGATGTTGGAATTGATGGTATCGGTCCAGATTCTGAAAACTACCCTGGTGCAGATTATGGCGAAGGTGATGGTGTTCCATCTCAAGCTTGGTATGACGATATTGATGGTGATGGTGATTATACTAATGGTGAACCAATTAGTGATGATAGATTACCTGGTTATAAATGGGCTGGGTCAGAATTGAACTTTGGTCTTAGAGATATTTCAGAATCAGATCAAATTGGGCTTTCAAGTTTCCACGCTGCTGTTTATACAAACTCAGATCCTAATGTGCCTCGTAACGATCCTTTGATGTGGCAATGGCTCTCTGCTGATACTATTGACACATCGCAAGAATTATTATTGGAACCAGGTGATAATATTTTTAACTTTGGTACTGGTCCGCTATCCCTTGATGTTGGAGAGTCTCAAAGATTCTCGATGGCAATTCTTTTTGGAAACGACCTTGATGAATTGATATTAAATGCTGAAACTTCAACTAAAATTCTTGAAGCTGATTACAGATTTGCACAGCCTCCTACAAAACCTACCGTTACAGCAGTTGCTGAAGATGGAAGGGTAACCCTTTATTGGGATACAAAATCGGAAGAATCTGTTGACCCATTAACTGGTGAAAAAGATTTCCAAGGTTACAAGGTTTACAGAAGTAGAGATTTTACTTTTGCTGATGTATTTACAATTACTGATGGGCAAGGAAATCCATTTCTTGGAAAAGGTTTAGCACAATGGGATCTTGATGACTCTCTAAGCGGATTTCATCCAGTAGAGTATCCGGGAAGAGCTGTTAAATTTTATATTGGTAACAATACTGGCTTAGTTCACCAATTTGTTGATTCAACAATTACAAATGGTATTAAATATTATTATGCAGTTGTGGCTTTTGATGGTGGAACTAATGAAATTCCTCCTACAGAAAATAAAGCAATTATTCGCAGAGACCCGGTTACAAGTGTTTTAACATTTGAATCGAATACTGTTGAAGTTACTCCTGGTTCTCCAAGTGTGGGGTTTGGTGAAGCGGAAGCGGGTATTGGTGGTCGTCCAGATCAAATTATTGGTAACTCTACCGGTACAATGAATATAACAATTTTAGATGAACTTGAAGTAAAAGATAAGACATTTGAAATTGATTTTATTGATGAAGTAACTTACAGCGTTTATGATGCAACTGGTGTTGATGATCAATTTGTTGGTAAGGATACGGTTTTTACAGATCTTAAAATGAGTAATGTAAAGGCATCAACAGTTGTGGTTACTGATGAAGGTGGCAATGTAATTGACCCATCAAAATATATTGTTAATGAAGGCTTTGGAAAAATACGTGGCACTCTACCTGGAGATTTGGCTGAAGGAGAAGTATTTAATGCTACTTATAATTACTATCCGATTGCTGCAAGTAGTGCAGTAGATAGTTCTGACTCGAACCCAGTCTTTGATGGAATGAGATTATTTGTACAAAATGATCAGCTCGATTTAAGTCAAGAAAAATCGAAATGGGATGATGCGGTAAATACAAATATTATCGATTCAGTTCTTTGGAGTACTTCAAATGCCGATTACATTGGCTCGCCTCACGTTCAATACAGAGCTGATTGGGAAGTAACTTGGGTTGATCTTGCAGATACTAATGCTGATGGCTCGTGGGTTGATGGAGATTCAGTTTTAACTGTTCCTTCAATGCAGTTAGGTTCTGTTCCTTTTAATGTAATAAATACTTCAGAAGTTGATTCACTCGGTAATTACGTTAAAGGTAATTATATGTTGGATGAAACTAAAAACCCGGCAACTGCAAATGGAAAGTGGGATTGGGGCGAAGGATTAATTTTACGTGCAACAGTTCCAGGTGGTCCAGCAGAAGTATCCTATTTAATGATGTTCAGTTTACGACCTGACACATTACATTTTGATACTACTTTTGCTGTTCAACCTCCAGATTCAGTTATTAGTATTGACACAACAGTTACTAAATACGAACCAATACTTCCTAAAAAAGGGGATAGATATTATGTGAAAACAAATAAACCTTTTGCAGCTGGTGATAAATATAGATATGAAAGTAAAGCTGCTGAAATAGATAAGGCTAATGTTAAAGCATCATTGGATGATATTTTTGTTGTTCCTAATCCTTATGTTGCATACAGTTTGGCTGAAGAACCTGGACGCTTACCAGAGAAACGAGGTGAACGAGAAATACAGTTCAGGAATTTACCAAAAGAGTGCACTATTAGAATTTACACAATAACAGGTGAGTTAGTTACAGAGATATATAAAAATGATTTAACAAGTATGGCAACTTGGGATTTACTAAGCTATGAAGGACATAGAATTGCTTACGGTGTTTATGTGTATCATATTGAGGTACCTGATGTTGGTGAAACTATTGGCAGAATTGGAGTTATAAAATAAAATGAGAATAGTGAAAAACGAAACTTTAAATTTTATAACAGGAGAAAATTAATAATGAAAAAATATAGTTTGATAATTTTATTTATGGTCTTTGGATTGTTATCACAATCGTTAGCTCAACCAGATGGTGGAACAACAACAAAAGTTGGTACTACTTCTGCCCAGTTTCTAAAGATTGGGGCTGGTGCAAGAGCTGTTGGAATGGGTGGTGCGTACTCTGCAATGAGTAACGATATCTATTCTGTTTATTGGAATCCTGCTGGATTGTCAACAAGCAGAAACTCAACTGAGGTTACATTTAATCATGCAAATTGGATTGCTGATATGAGCTATGATTTTGCCGCAGCTTCTTTTAAACTTGGCAATATGGGAACGCTTGCAGCCAGTTTTACATCTTTTGGAACACCGGAAGAAAAGGTAAGAACCTTTGCCAATCCGGAAGGTGATGGTAGAATGTGGGATGCTGGTGCCATAGCTGTTGGATTAACTTATTCAAAAATGTTGACTGATAGATTTTCAATTGGTGTTACTGCAAAGTACATTAGAGAGAGCATCTGGAATTCTTCTTCTTCAGGTTTTGCAGTTGATGTTGGTACATTATATCGCACTCCATTTAACGATTTAACAATATCAGCCGCCATTTTTAACTTTGGTTCCGATTTAACATTGGATGGAAGAGATATTCAGTTTAATAGTGACCCAAATAATAATATTGATACTGGACCAAATAATATCCCAGCAAATTATGACACAGATGCATATCCAATACCAATGATGTTCCGATTTGGTCTTGCAATGGATGCAGTAAAAACAAGATACTTACGTTTAAGTGTTGCAACTGATGCTGTTCAACCAAATGATAATTCACCCTATCTGAATATCGGTACAGAGTTTGCTTATGATGAAATGTTCATGATACGTGCCGGTTTTCGTCAGTTATTTATGAATAATGTGGAAGGTGGATTAACTTTGGGTGCTGGATTAAAATACCGAATTAGTGATAATCTTGGTATTGCAATTAACTATGCATTTGCTAACTATGGACGTTTGTTAGATGTTCACTTTTTTGATGTAAGTTTAGAGTTGTAGGTTAATAAAATTGGCTGAGTTCTATTTATTACAGCAAATAATGTCGTGCCTATGGCACTTAAAGGATAGTTTTATTGTAGATGCTTACCATAGTATCGCACCTATGGAGCTTTTAGTACCGTAGGTACGATATTATGGTAAAAGTAAATGATAATAAAAACCAAGTGCCATAGGCACGACATTACTATCTATTAAAAGCTGTAATCATTAGAACTCAGCCATAAAATTTAATTTATTATTTGTACTTTGTAGAGAGAGAAGTATTTTGCTTCTCTCTTTGTATATATATGAAGTTAGTCATTCCCACATGTTTCTAGTGGGAACCCTTTCCAAAAGGTACCAGAATGAAATCAACTACTAAACAGAATAAAATAAAAAAAGTAAACAAATTACTAGTAAAACAATTTGGAATACCTCCTAGTAAAAAAGAACTACCAGATTCTGTAGATATGATTATTGCTACAATTCTTTCGCAAAACACAAACGATACCAACTCACACAAAGCATTTCAAAAATTAAAATTAAAATACAAATCTTGGGAAGAATTATTAAAAGTACGGCGTACAACAATTGAAAAAGAGATTAAAGTTGCATGACTCGGATTTCAAAAATCGACAGCAATTAAAAATTTCATAAAAGAAATTTATGCTGAACGTGCTGAGATATCGCTAGAACATATTGAAGGGATGGATAATATCAAAATAAAAAAAGAGAGAAAATTTATGCTGTTGGATTCGGTTATTTTTGAGTGAGAACCATTTTTACAAAATTATTTTAAATCTGCTTTATCAATACCCAAAGATTTCATTTTCTTAAAAAGATGCGACCTATCAAGTCCAAGTATTTTTGCAGTTTTTAATATTTCACCATCGTTTGAAATAAGAGCGTTAGCAATATATTCTTTTTCAAAATTTGATTTTGCTACCTTTAACTCCAATAATTTATTGTTGTTAATATCTGTTGGGTTGTATTCAAATAATTCCGAAACATTATTAACTTCTAAGAAATCTTTTTTTGAATAAATAACAAGTTTTTCAACCAAGTTACGTAATTCGCGAATATTTCCTTGCCAGTCTAAATTTAATAAAATTGAAATTGCTCTATCACTTATCCCAACAATACTTTTATTATAAACAGAATTAAAGTGTTTTAGAAAATGATGCACAAGAGGTTTGATATCATCTTTTCTTTCTCTAAGTGGAGGAATATGAATTTCAACAACATTTAACCTGTGAAATAAATCATCTCTAAAATTTCCTGCATTTATTTCTTCTGAAAGAATTTTATTTGTTGCTGCAATTACTCTAACATCAACATTTTGCGGAGTGTTTTCGCCAATAATTTCAATTTCGCCTTCTTCCAAAATACGTAAAATTTTTGCTTGCATATTAAAGTCTAAATCGCCAATTTCATCAAGAAAAAGTGTGCCTCCATTTGCTGCTTTAAATTTCCCCATTTTATCATTAAATGCACCTGTAAATGAACCTTTTTTATGCCCAAAGAGTTCGCTTTCTAATAGATCGCGAGGAATTGCTGCACAATTAACTTTAATGTATGGTTGGTTTGATCGGTTACTGTGCATGTGAATAGCACGTGCCACCAACTCTTTTCCGGTGCCAGTTTCTCCGGTAATAAGAACTTTTGCATCAGTTTTTGCTGTTATATTTATTTTATTAAAAATTCTTAGCATTGAGTTCGATTTGCCAATCATTTCATAATTTGCTGCAATCTCTTCTGTAAGCAATAAGTTTTCTTTGGATAACTTTCTAAAATTTACTGCGTTTTTTAAAACAGCTTCAATTCTTTTTTTATCAATAGGTTTTTCAATAAAATCGAAAGCTCCAAGTTTCATTGCTTCAACTGCAATGTTTATTGTGCTTTGCCCTGAAATAATTATAACTGGCAAAATTGGATTGTGAGAAAGAATTTGTTCCAGTAATTCAATTCCGTTTAATCCTGGCATTTTTATATCCAGCAATACAACATCAAATCCGTTTGCCTTAACCCTATCAAGAACATTAGTAGATACATTTTCTTTTTCAACTATAAAACCAAGACTTATTAGAACCTTTTCGAGAGAATTAAGAAATGTTACATCGTCATCTACCGCAAGTATTTTTTTTAAGTTCATGGGTTTCCCTAAATTTATTGGTTTATAAACTCACCCCTCCAAAGGAGTCCCTCGGACAACCCCTCTCTTAAAAAGAGAGGGGAGCAGTCCTTTCCCTTTGGGAGAGGGGTTGAGGGGATGTTTTATTGAACAATAGCATCTTCATTGTAATTTCTCTAAGATACTTTCTACACTATTTAAATCGTAAAAGATTGGATGTTGACGATAAATCTTTTTGCCATTTAATTTTCGATTCCTTACAACTTCCCAGACAATCATTTCAGAATGAGTAGCATTTTTTCGTAAATCACGACATAATTGTTTTGCAACAATTCTTAATCTTGATTTTTTATTTAAGCTCACTTTTACCTCTAATTATTTAACCTCACCCCCTAAATCCCTCTCTTTTTAAGAGAGGGATTTATTTAGCTCAAATCTAAACTCTGTTCCTTTCCCCAATTTAGATTTTACCTTAAGCTTACTTCCGTGGTCTTCCAAAATTTTCTTAGCAATTGCTAATCCCATTCCAGTTCCATCTTTTTTTGTTGTCATGTATGGCTGAAATATTGTTGGCAGTTTTTCATCACTTATTCCGTTTCCATAATCTTTAATTGAAATATTTATATTCTCGTTTTCATTTTTAATTGCAATTATTTCAATTTTTCCTTTGCCGTGCATGGCGTCAATACTATTTTCAATAAATACTTGAAAGACCTCTTCAATTTGATAAGAGTCAACAGTTACAACTATTTTTTCATCAACGTTAATAACAATCTCAATTCCGCTGGATAAATATGTAGAGAATCGCAATAACGAGTTTTCAATTATCTCTTTAAGATTGCATTCTTGTAATTGAATTCCAGACATATTTGCAAATTTTAAGAAACCATTTATGAATTTTTTTATTCGGTCAATCTCTTTTCTTGCAACTGTAAAATCATCATCTGTGGATTGTTTATTATCAGAGCTACTCAAATTTTGTTCCAAAGAATCTAAACTTAATAATACAGATGATAGTGGAGTTTTAATTTCGTGTGCAACTTTCTGAATTGAGTGAGCTAAAGTTTTTGCTCTATCGTTTAAGAGAGAATCTGTTAAGTCGTCAATTTGAATATATAAAGCAAGTAGTAAGTTAAGTGGTGTTTTAATAGGAATAATATTTACAGCAACAATTTTACCGTTTGTTAAAATAAACTCTTCCTTCAAATCAATTTTTTCTTTTAACGCTTTTGTAATTGTGTTGGTAAATACTACCTCTTTTTTTATTGCTTTTACTAAATCGCTCTTTTTTGATATTTTAATATCAGTTGAACTTAACAAATATTTCACACTTTTATTTCCAAAACTAACTTGTTTATTAGGATTTAAAATAATTATTCCAATTCGTGATTCTTGTGTAGAATTATCTAACAAATGGATGAACACGAAAATTTGGTTTAGAATAAAATGAAGAATTAGTCCTAACAGATATGTGGCAATTAAAATTCCGATAAAGAATAAGTATCTAAAATCATAAAGTGGATTTGGTACTAAAATAAATTGAAAAACTCTCTCGGATGAATTTAAGTAAAATACAAATCCATTGTTTGTTTTAGTATGTACTATTTTCATCAATGAAGGGTTATAGCTAACCTTGTTATCTAAAGTTAAAATTAATGATAAATCGTCATCTAATATTTCAATTACATTTTCTTGCCAGAGTATAAACTCATTCTCTTTATCAGAATCTATGTTTACTGAATAGCATTCTATTATTCTACCCTTAAATTCAACTTTACTGAGTAAATTTAAGTCAAAATCAAATTTATATAATGCATCCTTACCTTTAATTAAAATATTTTTAGAATTCTTATAATGGAAGTTTTGAATAAAAGAAATATTCCTTTCCTTAATGGAATACTTCTTTACTATCTCCCCATTTGAACTAATTTTTAAAATATGACTCTCTTCTCCATCCCAAAATTTACTTATTAGAAAATTTTCCTTTTCTCCAATTAAATAATCACTAACAATGGATGAAAAAGGTTTGTTTATACTCTTTGTAAAAAGTGTATCAAAATTATTATCTAAAACAATTAGCCACGATTTTAGATCGTTAAAGTGTGGTAATTTTGGTAAACTTCCATTGTTCATAGTTGCACTTGTTGATAATACTATTTCATCAATTCCATCACCATTTAAATCGAAAAAAGATGTACATCCATAGCTTACAGAAGCACCAATAAAAAATGATTTTGTTACCTCCATTGTAGTTAAGTTAAATGCAAATAGACCTCTTGGCACTTGTGCATAATCTGTTTGAATAGCAATAATAACTTCTTGCTCACTCAGTTTGTTTTGTTTAACTCCTAAAATGTGTATTAGTGGATTCCAAGTATCTGAATATATTGTCTCTGGTTTCGCAAGAACAAAAATATCTTTTTCAACAAATTTCGATTCAGAAATATCAGCTATTGCACAAAATATTGTATCATTTTTTTCATAAAATGGTATTATCTCTTCAGTAGAATCACCCACAACATCAGCAAATGCAATCCAATCAATTGTCATATTGGAACATTTAAAATTAAATTGTACAATTGGGTTTTCTGGTAGTGTATAAACAACAATAGAAAAAGTTGATTTATCTTCGTATCTCGTTTTTAATTTCACTTTTTCATCTATACCATCTTTATTTAAATCACGAAACAAATATGTTTGTTTCTCCTCGGGTGAGCGGAACGGCTGGTTTTTAGTAACAGAAAAACTTAACTTCGGTAATTGCTTTAATAAAACAAAATTATAAAGCACAGTACTAACAAGTAGTGCAATTAAAAATAATAAGCTATATGTTTTTTGTTTTGGTGTCAAAAAAGATTACAAAAATAAAAAATTAAAAAGATTGCAATGTTTAAAGCTACAAAAATCAATCCAAAAAGGATTTAACATTAAAAGCTAACATTCTAATATACTAAATGATTCAAAAATGCAACATGAAAATTATTAAATGTTGCATTTTTTACATTTTACTAATTAGTGTTTGGTCGGTTATTCATATCGCTCCTACGGTGCAAATTCCAAAACACAATTCCTAAAAAACAAACAAATTCCAAATTCCAACGCCTAAATTCAAAACTTATTGTTTGTTGTTTTGTGTTTGAGTATTGAGATTTATTTGTTGTTTGGTCATTGTTTTTGGTGTTTTATTTCTTTACAAAAAAAAACAACTTGTCCCGCTCTTTTTGCGGGAAGGATTTAGGTGGTAATACTATAATACAATAGAAACAAAAGACTTACATCTATTAGAAGGAATGAATATTCTATTCGCCGTGGCGGATTGCTCCATTGCTAAATTGTTGGTGATAGCTTGTGATAACAATAGAACAATTTTGTTCATTACAAAAACCGTATAACTCATTTGTATTAAATCTGTTACACCTGTACCGCAAAGCGTGTAAGTATCCGACCAAACACTATTTAGAAATGAAGTTCCTTAATTAATTCTTTTTTTAACTAAAAAGAAAGTTACTGAAACCATTCAATAATATTTCTTGCAAAGTTTGCAATATTTACGTATTGTTGTTGCTATAATACAGCACTTATACAAAGAATTGACGTATGTTAAGAGAAATAATACAATATCAAAAGAATGAACGAGATAAACTACTCTCCGCTAATTATTTACCACGCCATCAAAAGTTAGATATTACTTCTGGATTGATAAATGTAATTATTGGACCGAGAAGAGCCGGAAAATCGTTTTTTGGTTTACATTATTTGAAGAATAATAATTTTGGGTATATTAACTTTGATGATGAAAGACTGGTTAATCTTTCGAACTACGATGAGATAATTTCAAACATAAATAGTGTTTATTCGAACCCCGAAATACTTTTTTTTGATGAAATTCAAAATTTAGAAGGATGGGAGCTTTTTGTTAATAGACTTGCTCGGAATGGAAAAAAAATTGTTATTACCGGGAGTAATTCAAATCTACTTTCGGGGGAATTATCAACTCATTTAACTGGAAGAAATTCTGTAGTAAATATTTTCCCTTTTTCATTTAACGAACTATTAAACGCTTCAGAATTGAGTGATGAAACTACTCAGAAAGATATTTTTTACACATTACTGAATACCGGAGGTTACCCTGAAATAATAACTAAAGGAATTGAATCTATAGATTATCTAAAAATGCTTTTTAGAGACACAATTTATAAAGACATAGTTATAAGGTATAAACCACGCGACCCAGTAATGGTTGAAAAATTAGCTACTATGATGGTTTCAAATTCTTGCAGCGAAACTTCAATTAGGAATCTATCAAAAATTGTAAAATATAATGAACGCACCGTTTCAAAATATCTTTTATACTTACTTAATACTATGATGTTTTTTCAAATACCAAAATTTTCTTTCAAGTTAAAAGAGCAATTGAGTTCCTATAAAAAAACTTATTTAATTGATAATGGATTTATTAATAGTATTGCATTTAATGTTTCGCAGAATAGAGGAAAGAGGCTCGAAAATATTGTAGCAATTGAAATTCTCCGAAAAATATCTTCCGAAAATAAAAAAGTGTTTTATTGGAAAAAGAATTATGAAGTAGATTTTGTAATTCAGAGTGGAAATTCAATAGAAGAATTAATCCAAGTATCAGTTAATATTGAAAATCCAAAAACATTGAACCGAGAAAAACGATCATTACTTGAGGCTTCTAAGGAACTTGATTGTGATAATCTAACTATTATAACGGAAAACCAAACATCAATAGATACCTTTAACTGGTACGGCAATGAAAAAAAGATTAGACTAATAAGTGCTATTAATTGGATGAAGAATGGGTAAGAATAATTGATTGTTTTTGTAAATAATATCATGGAAAAATATTATTTAATGTAATAAATGTAAAAATCAGATTAAGCAGATAAACTAATTAACCAATTACTTGCATTTAACAAATCAATACCATTTTTGTGTTGGGCATTATCCAAATTATGGACTAATTGAATAAAATTAGCATTTTCAAATCTGTTTGCAAAATAGTAGAGGTTTGGTGAGATGGTTTTGTTAGTTAATTTAACCTCAATAAAGTCGGTTGGTTTTCCTTCTTTTACAATAACGAAATCTACTTCCTTTTTCTCTTTTGTCTTAACGTAAGCAAGAGAAATTGCCTCTCCTTTTGTATCGTATAAATATTGTGTGTGCTTTAATAAGTGAAGTGCAACGGTATTTTCTAATTTTATACCCTCATCTCCAACAATATATGATGAATCGAAAAAATATAGTTTAGGTTCTTTTAAAATAGAACGTGCTATGTTTTTGTGAAATGGTTTTATAAGAAAAACAATATAGAGACTTTCTAAAATTTCAATATATTTTTTCACAGTTGTTGGCGAAATTTGAAGGTCTTCAGCTAACCCTTTATACGAAATTGGAGAACCAACTTTATAACGTAACATTTCTAAAAGGTTCTTAATTGCCCGTAACTCTTGTAACTTACCAAACTCCAAAATATCTTCACGGACTAAATCTGTATAATATTGGTTACGCCATCTATTTGAAAACTCAACTGCTGTGATATTATTTTTGTTTAGACTATTTAAAAATGGTTCAGGAAATCCACTAAATTGATGAAAAGCTTCAACTGCATTGTATGCTGAAATTGATTCACTAACCTCCTTTACAGAAAATGGATTAAGACGCAGATGGTGATACCTGCCCGCAAGAGACTCCCCGGTTTGTCTGAAAGTATCGAGTCTGGCACTACCTGTAACAAGTATCGATTCATTATTTTTTCGTGTGTCGAAAATTCCTTTTAAATATATTTTCCAATTCTTCATTTTGTGTAGTTCATCAAACACAATTAAATCGGCATTTCTTTTCCAGCTTTGTTCTGCTATTATTTTTTGGTCAAGAACATTATCGTAATTTAAATATTGTGGATTTTGAAACTCAGTCATAATCTCTTTTGCAAGATAAGTTTTTCCAACCTGTCTTGGTCCTGTAATAAAAACCATTTTGTTTGATAGGTCATTCAAAATATTTGCATAAAGATATCGTTTCATAACGTAAAAGTATCAATAGAATGGGGAATAGTCAAGACCAAAAATCAAAGTGGTGAGTAATAGTCGAATTTCTTAATTGTAAAAAACTTAAATTGTTTAAGTATTGTTTCCCAAAAATAATGGAGAAAGGGAATCATTTTTAGTATTAGAACCTTGCCATAGGCATCCTCCGAGGGAGTCCGAGACATTCGGAAAATACTCCCCAAAAAAACTCGAGACAGGCGGGACAGGTGTTTTTTTATGTTAAGAAATTTCAAATGATCAAAAACAAATAACAAATAAACGACAAAAATCAAATTTCAAAATTTAATTTCTTGGTTCTCAATTTGTTATTTATAATTTGATTTTTGTCGTTTGCGGCTTTGCCGCCATATGAACTAACACATAAAAATATTGACAATTATTCGATTCTATTGTATTATGAATTATATTTTAAATAAAGATTTATAATTATGATTACTGAAAAGCAAAGACGAAATCAAATTCTCAGACGTGTAAATCTAATTCCTAAAGAAAAACTTAAAGAATTAGATGAATACGTCTCAAAACTTGAGATTGGGGTAAGGAAAAATTCCAATGCTCTATCTTTTGCTGGTGCTTGGCATGATATTGATGATACTATATTTGATGGTTTTACAAAAGATTTAATTAATAATCGTAAAAAAAACAGAATAAGAATTGATGAATAGAGTTCTTATAGATACTGATATACTTTCCTACCATTTTAAAGGCAATAAAATTGTAATTAATAATTTTCAGAAGTATTTGCAGAATTATGATTTGATTGAAATCAGTTTAATTACTTACTACGAAATTGTTGGTGGTCTGTTAGCTAAGAATGCTACTAAACAATTGAAAATATTTGAAGATTTTGTTATTGAAAATTTAATTATTCCAATGACTGAAAAATCGGCAAAAATTTCAGCAGAATTATACTCATTACTTAAAAAGAGTGGTAGGACTGTAGATGATATTGATTTATTAATAGCTGGAATTGCCATTGATAATGAAATGATTATGGTTACAAATAATGAAAGTCATTTTAACAGAATCCCAGGATTAAAAGTCGAAAATTGGTCAAAAGAAATAGTATAAATTTTAAGAACCCAAAACCCTCCAAAATTTAACCCTCAGAATTACTACAGATTAAAACAACAAATCATCTTTTTAATTACACCAAATATCTTTTATGATTCAAAAATGCAACATAGCAATGCCAAAATGTTGCACTTTTGAAACATGAAATAAGTAAATATTCTATTATTAAAGCATAAATGAGTTGGTATAAAAAGTGTGGATACTTAATAATACAATTAATACTTATCTCAAGGATTTATTTTTTGAACTCAACATATCTCTTTAGCCAACCACAAAATTTTAAGGATAACAAAATGAGCAAGCTATTATTAATTATTTTTACAATTATGCTATTAGCATTAACACCTAACGTGCAAGCTGGAATTGGAGAAGGGCAATCAACTGTGGGACCATTACCAGTAGAGTTAACATCTTTTAGTGCAATAGTAAAAAGTACTTCGACTGGCTCAGCAACAAATGTTGTTTTGTTAAGTTGGACAACAGCAACAGAAGTAAACAATTATGGTTTTGAAATTCAACGGAGAACAAACCTTCGAGGTTTGGCAAACCTCGAAGGTTTTGAGACAATAGGTTTTGTGAATGGGCATGGAAATAGTAATTCGCCCAAAGATTATTCGTATGTTGACCCAAATCTATTAAGTGGCAATACTTCATACCGCTTAAAGCAAATAGATACTGATGGCAAGTTTGAGTATTCTCAGATAATAGAATTAAAAAGTAATTTAACTAAAGAATATGTTTTAAGACAAAACTATCCAAATCCATTTAATCCTACGACAGTAATTTCTTATTCAATACCAAAAGCATCTTTTGTAACAATTAAAGTTTACGATGTGTTGGGCAATGTAATTTCAACATTAGTAAGTAAAACTCAAAATGAAGGTAGTTATAAGCTAAACTTTGACGCCACAAACTTGAGTAATGGAGTTTACTTCTACAAACTAACAACGAATCAAGGTTTTACAGATATTAAGAAAATGCTCTTGCTGAAATAAAGTCTCGCATAGCGAGATATTTATTTTAGGAGAGTCCCACAATTTGCGGGGTTGCTTTTAAAATGAAACACACAAAAGATAAAGACAATGTCATTCCCGAATGCTTTCATCGGGAATCTCATGAAAAAAATGGAGTTTATGATGAAGATTAAAAATATACTATTACATTTAACAATACTTGCTTTTGTAACAACACAACTACTTGTGCTTAGCCCAGAAGAAGTATTTGCACAAAACACAAACCCAGTAGTTGAAAATGTGGCATTTACAATTGATGGCACAACAGTAAACGTAACTTACGATGTTGCAGATGCAGAAGAAAGCACATTTACAATATATATGGAAGTCTCTGAAGATGGCGGTGCCACTTGGAATTTTGATTATGGTGCCACAACCGGAGATATTGGACTCAATGTTGCAGAAGGGAGTACAAAAACAATAACATGGGAATACAGTGGAGCAGAGAATAATAAT
>JAKIUC010000084.1 GCA_021647785.1 Melioribacteraceae bacterium | reverse complement strand
TCATCAAGATCATTAAAATAAATTAAACTATAAACGGAGGAAACTCATGGATTTTGCATACTTAGCTGCTGGAATTGGTGCTGGCTTAACAGTAATTGGTGGTGCTTTTGGAATTGGTAAATTGGCTGCTTCAGCAATGGATGCTAGTGGACGTCAACCAGAAGCTCTTGGAGAAATTAGAACTTCAATGATTATTGCTGCAGCTCTTATTGAAGGTATCTCACTTTTTGCATTGGTTATTTGTATTCTTTTGGCATTAAAGTAATATCTTAATAAATTTATTTGGAGTCTATACTTTAGACTCCAATAATAGTTATAAAAGGAAAAGATTAAATGGCTATAATTAATAATTTGGCTTTTCTTGCTTTTAGTGGTGGAGAATCTTCAGGTGGATTGCTTGATGTTAATCCAGGATTAATTTTCTGGACAGTTATTACTTTTGTGCTTCTACTAGTAATACTTAAGAAAATGGCTTGGGGTCCAATTTTGAATTCTCTTGATGAAAGAGAAAAACTTATTAAGGACTCTATTGAGAAAGCTGAAAAAAACCAAGCTGATGCTGAAAAATTACTTGAAGAAAACAAAGTAAATCTTGCTAGAGCTGAAGAGGAAGCACAAAAAATTATAGAGCAAGGTAGAGAGTACTCTGATAAACTTAAAGCCCAGATGCTTGAAGAGAGTAAGAGTGAAGCAAGAAAAATGATTACAGAAGCAACTTCTGAAATTGAAAGAAAAAATCAGGAAGCTTTTAATAATCTAAAAGATCAAGTTGCTGATATTGCAATTGATGCAGCGGAGAAAATTATCCGGGCAAATCTTGATAAAGAGAAACAGACAAAATTAATTAACGAATATTTAGAAGACTTAAATAAGAATTAGATGAGCAGTTTTAATATTTCCACTAGATATGCTAATGCTTTAATGGAATTTGCTGATGAAAAAAAATCATTAGAGCAAGTTTCGGATGATATGATAATGTTGGAAGATACGCTATCTAAATCGAAAGAATTAAAAGTCGTTCTAAAAAGTCCGGTTATTAATAAAGATAAAAAAGAATCTATTATTAAAGAAATTTTTGCTGAAAAAATTGATTCTTTAACATTGGATTTCATACTATTTGTTAATAAGAAAAACAGAGAAAATTTACTTTTCGATATCTCAAAAAGATATAATGAAATACGTAATATAAAACTAAATAGAGTAGAAGCAGAAGTTATTAGCAGTATCGAATTTTCTGATAATCAGAAGATTGTATTGCAGCAGCAATTAAAGGAACTATCAAGTAAGGAAGTTATTCCAAGTTTTAAAACAGATGATTCCCTAATTGGTGGTTTTACAGTTAAAATTAATGATACAGTAATTGATGCCTCTGTAAAGCAGCAACTTAAAAAATTAAGAAAAAGTTTAGTATAAGAATTGAAAAATAATAAGGTACAGATATGGCTGAAGTTAGACCAGATGAAATATCAGCAATTTTAAGACAACAATTAGCAGGCTTCGATAATGAGGCTGATATATATGATGTTGGTACAGTTCTCCAAGTTGGTGATGGTATTGCACGAGTTTATGGGCTATCCAAAGTAATGGTTAGTGAGCTTGTTGAATTCCCTAATGATGTAATGGGAATGGTACTTAACTTAGATGAAGATAGTGTTGGGTGTGTGCTTTTTGGTGAAAGTCAACTAATTAAAGAAGGCGACACAGTAAAAAGAACAAAACGACTTGCTTCATTTCCTGTTGGTACAGCAATGCTTGGACGAGTAGTTAATCCTCTTGGTGAACCAATTGATGGAAAGGGGTCTATTCAGCACGAAGCTTATATGCCAATTGAAAGAAAAGCACTTGGTGTTGTAACTCGTCAATCTGTTTTTGAACCATTGCAAACGGGTATAACTGCTGTTGATGCAATGATTCCAATAGGGCGTGGTCAGCGAGAGTTAATTATTGGCGATAGACAAACTGGTAAAACTGCTGTTGCTATAGATGCAATTATTAATCAAAAAACCACACATACAGAAGAAGCAAAGGCTAATGGAATTGACCCAGTTTATTGTGTTTATGTAGCTATTGGGCAAAAGGATTCTACAGTTGCCCAAGTTGTTGCTAAACTTGAAGAACATGGTGCAATGGGTTATACAACTATAATAAATGCAGGGGCTGCTACTCCAGCACCATTGCAATATATTGCTCCATATTCTGGTGCAACACTTGGAGAATATTTTAGAGACAAAGGTCAACATGCTTTAGTAGTTTATGATGATTTATCTAAACAAGCAGTTGCTTATCGAGAACTCTCACTTTTGCTTAGACGCCCTCCAGGTCGTGAAGCATACCCAGGTGATGTGTTTTATGTTCACTCACGTTTACTTGAAAGAGCATCAAAACTTAATGATAAATTAGGTGGCGGTAGCCTAACAGCTCTTCCAATTATTGAAACACAACAAGGTGATGTTTCTGCTTACATACCAACAAATGTAATTTCAATTACTGACGGACAAATTTATCTTGAGCCAAGTCTCTTTAATGCAGGTGTTCGTCCAGCTATTAACGTTGGTATTTCTGTATCTCGTGTTGGTGGTAGTGCTCAAATTAAAGCTATGAAGAAAGTTGCAGGTTCGTTAAAACTGGATTTAGCTCAGTATAGAGAATTAGAAGCATTTGCCAAATTTGGTTCCGATTTAGATAAATCTACACAAAGAACTTTAACTCGTGGTGCAAGATTAGTTGAATTGTTAAAACAAGGACAGTACACTCCAATTGTGGTAGAAAAACAAGTAGTTTCTGTTTTTATGGGAACTCAAGGTTTTCTTGATGAACTTCCTTTAAAAGATATTAAAAGATTTGAAGCAGAATTTATTGAATATGTTGAATTAAAAAATGCTGATATCCTTAAAGCCATCAGAGAAGAGAAAGTTTTAAGTGATGCTACTGTGGAAGGTCTTAAGAGTAATGCAGAAGAATTTTTAACTAAATTCAAGGTATCTGATTAAGATTTATGGCAACTTTAAGAGATATAAAACGAAGTATTAGTGGTGTTAAAAACACACAAAAAATAACCAAAGCAATGAAGATGGTTGCTGCTGCTAGGTTAAATAAAGCACAAGATAATATTATTAATGCCCGTCCTTATTCCCGAAAAATAGGAGAAGTTTTAAGTCAGTTGCTTTCAGTTGAAAAAAATTATGAACATTCCCTTATTAAAGATATTGGTGATGAAAAAATAGCAATTGTTGCTCTTTCATCTGATAGAGGTCTTTGCGGTGCATTTAACTCGACTGTAATTTCCAAAGTTGAAAAATTAATTAATGAAAAGTACTCTGTGCAAAATTCAAATAATAATGTTTCTCTCTATTGTATTGGTAAAAAAGTAAATGACTATTTTAAACGTCATAATTATAATGTTGTTGAGGGATATGTCGGAATTTTTGGAAACCTAAAATTTGACTTTGTTACACAGCTAAATAAACAATTAACAAGTAAATTTACTACAGGTGAGTTTAGTAAAATTATTTTTGTGTACAACAAGTTTAAGTCTGCAGCACAGCAAGAGATTTCGGTGCTGCAGCTTTATCCTGCAAAGCCTGAAGTTGCTGAAGGTGCAACACAAGAGGAAAATTTAGACTACATTTATGAACCTAATAAAAAGACTATCATTGATGGGTTATTACCTCAGTATTTAAATGCACAAGTTTGGGCTTTTTTATTAAATTCTTATGCTGGTGAGCTTGGTGCACGTATGACTGCAATGGATATGGCTACTGAGAATGCTTCAGAAATGATTAGCTCACTTCAACTAGAATATAACAAAAGACGTCAGGCTGCAATTACTAATGAAATATTAGAAATTGTTTCTGGTGCTAATGCTCTCAAAGAAAGTTAGGTTTTGGGTAAGGAAAGTTTTAAATGCTCGATGATTTAACTTTAAAATTCGACAAAGCTCTAAAGAAGGTTACAGGACAGGGTCGCCTATCTGAACAGAACATCTCTGATACAATGCGTGAGTTACGCAGAGTATTACTTGATGCAGATGTAAACTACAAAGTCGCAAAATCATTTATCGATGATGTAAAAGATAAAGCACTGGGTGAAGAAGTTCTAGCATCTGTCTCCCCTGGTCAGCTTATAACAAAAATCCTTTACGATGAACTTACCCTTTTAATGGGTGGTACACGCTCCGAGTTAACTCTTAATCCATCAGGTCCAACAATAATTGTGATGGTTGGCTTACAAGGCTCTGGTAAAACAACATTTAGTGGTAAGCTAGCTAAGTATTTAAAAGATAAGAATAGAAAAGTTTTACTAACTGCAGCAGATGTTTACCGTCCTGCAGCAAAAGAGCAATTAAAAATTCTTGGAAAACAGGTTGACGTTCCAGTATTTTCTATTGATGAAAGCAAAGACGCCGTTTTCATTTCTAGTGAATCTGTTAAATATGCAAATGATAATGGTTTAAATACAATTATTATTGATACTGCAGGTCGTTTACATGTTGACGAAGATCTAATGGATGAAGTAAAGAATATCAAAGAGGCTGTTAATCCGACAGAAATTCTTTTTGTAGTTGATTCAATGACTGGTCAAGATGCTGTTAATTCTGCTAAGGCTTTTCATGATGCAGTTGATTTTGACGGTGTTGTTTTAACAAAATTGGATGGCGATTCGAGAGGTGGCTCGGCTCTTTCAATTAAAGCAGTAGTTGATGTTCCAATTAAATTTACAAGTCTTGGCGAAACATTAGACTCTATAGAGATATTTCATCCAGATAGATTAGCTTCAAGGATACTTGGAAAGGGAGATGTGATATCTCTTGTTGAAAAGGCACAAATTCAATTTGATGAAAAAGAGGCAGAGGATTTAGAGAAAAAACTTCTTTCCAATAAATTTGATTTTGAAGATTTTCTAAAACAGATAAAAATGATAAAGAAAATGGGGTCGTTAAAATCTTTATTGGGAATGGTACCAGGTATTGGAGCAAGCCTTAAAAATGCTGATGTTGATGACAACCAACTCGTAAAAGTTGAATCAATTATTCAATCCATGACAAAAAAAGAGAGAGCAAATCCCAAAATTCTTAATGGAAGTCGTAGAATGAGAATTGCTAAGGGTAGTGGAAATTCAATACAAGAGATAAATAGACTTATTAAACAATTCAAGGAAATGGGTAAAATGATGAAAATGTTTAAGTCTAATAAAAACATGAAACAAGTTATGGGCAGAAAGAAAAGAAGATTTTAGCTCCTCAGATTTTACAAGCATTTTAAAATGCAAAATAAAAAGATGAAAAAGATAAAAAAAAGTAGTAATTTAAAGTTTAATTAATATAAAAATATGTATGGAGGTTCTTAATTGGCTGTTAAGTTGAGATTAAGAAGAATGGGAAAGAAAAGGCAACCAATTTATAAAGTAGTTGCCGCAGATGAACGGTCACCGAGAGATGGTAAATTTATTGAAGCTATTGGTTTATATAATCCAATTACTGATCCTGCAACTATCGATATTAAAGAAGACAGAGTATTATATTGGTTAGGTGTTGGTGCTCAACCAACTACAACTGTTAAAGGTCTTTTATCGAAAAAAGGTATTTTGTACAAAAGAGAGTTATTACGGTCTGGTCTTAAAGAAGAAGAAGTAGCTGTAAAACTTGAAGAGTGGTCAAAAAATAAAGAAGCAAAATTAGCATCTAAAGCTACAAAAAAAGTTGAAGCAAAAGTTAAGAAAGAAGATAAAATTGAAGAAAATGTGTCAGAAGCAGAGGGCGCTGGTTCTGAAGACAAACAAGAAGAAGAGAAAGCTGAATAAGTAATTTCTTCTTTCGCATTTATTGTGTGCCCTTTTTTCTAATTTATAAAAGGTATTCTCATGAAGGAATTCATCGAATTTATTTCAAAACACCTTGTTGATACTCCAGATAGTGTTGTTGTTGAGGCAGTAGAAACTAGCGACAAAACAATTGAACTTACGTTAAAAGTAGGTACTGATGATGTTGGTAAAGTAATTGGCAAGCAAGGTAAAACTGCACAAGCGATGAGAACGTTACTTACAGCTATTGCTGCTAAGGATGGTAAAAGGGCAATTTTAAAGATTTTAGATTAAAATTGTTACCCTTTTGCGGTACATATGTTTGGTGAGAATTGGAAGATTTTTTTTTAATTGCAGAAATTTCGTCAGCTTTTAATAAAGATGGGTTTGTGAAGGTTAAATCTCACTCCGATTTTCCTGAGCGTTTTTTTCTTCTTAATAAAATTTATATAGACATCTTCGGTGAAAGAAGATTGTTTTTTGTTGAGGATGTTGATAGAATAGAAGATTATTTTATTCTAAAATTTAAAAACTTTGATTCTAATGTTGACGTGGAATTTTTGGTAGGTTCCGCTCTTTTTGTGAATAAAAAAGATGTTGTTCAGTTAGATGATGATACTCATTTTATTCACGATTTAATAGAATGCAAAGTTTTTTTTAATACAAAGTTCTTTGGAAAAATTGTTGATGTTTTGAGTTTAACCTCGAACGATGTTTATGTAGTTGAGAACGAGAATGGAGAGCAAACACTAATTCCAGCAATTACTGAAATTGTTTTAGATATAAACATTAAAGAAAAAATTATAAGATTAAAACAAGACTTTAATGAGTTTAGTGATGATGAGAATTGATATTATTTCTGCTGTCCCCGATTTACTCTATAGCCCGCTAAACAGAAGCATTATTAAAAGAGCTAAAGACAAAGGTAAGTGTGAAATAAAGGTTCACAATTTGCGTGATTATACACACGATAGGTATAAACAAATTGATGATAAACCCTTTGGGGGTGGACCTGGAATGCTGCTAAAGCCAGAGCCGTTCTTTGAATGTATTGAAAAGTTGCAAGGCGAAAGAGAGTATGATTATATAATATTTACTTCTCCAAAAGGAAAAGTATTTAACCAGTCATACGCAAATAGAATTTCTCTTAGTGAAAACATCATAATTATTGCCGGACATTATAAAGGAATTGATGATAGAGTAAGAGAGAGATTTGTAACTGATGAAATTTCAATAGGAAATTTTGTACTAAGTGGTGGTGAACTTCCGGCACTAATGATTGCTGATGCTGTTATTAGATTACTGCCTGGTGTATTGAATGATAGTGAATCAGCATTAAATGATTCACTAATGAATGATGATGCAGTTGAAGCCCCTTATTACACTAGACCTGCTGAATATAAAGGTATGAAAGTTCCAGAAGTATTACTTTCTGGACATGATAAAAAGATTGCACAATGGAAGGATGAGCAATCGATAGAATTGACAAAAAAGTGGAAACAAATAAATTCAATGGAGTAAATGATGGATAAATTAAACGGAATTGTTGATGATCAGATAAGAACAGATCACCCAAATTTTAATGCGGGTGATAGAATAAAAGTTCATGTCAGAGTTATTGAAGGTGATAAAGAGAGAATTCAGCTCTTTGAAGGTGATGTTATAGCTATTAGAGGGGGTGGAATTAACCGTTCTTTTACTGTAAGAAAAATGTCTAGTGGTGTTGGTGTTGAAAGAATTTTTCCATTTAATTCACCCAAAGTAGCAAAAGTTGAACTGGTTAGAGAAGGTAAAGTTAGAAGAGCAAAACTTTACTATCTTAGAAACCTTTCTGGTAAAGCAGCAAGAATTAAATCGAAAAACATTAGATAGTATATTAAAATTTAATCCCGCTTTGCGGGATTTTTTTTCAGTAAAATCTGGAATACATGAATATTATAATACCGCAAAATATTTTTTCAGCACTCTTTGCACTTTCACTTCCTAATAAATATAAAGATAAAGTTATTATTAAGGAATCGTCACTGATTTCTCAGGACTTAGAAAAGGATAAAAAGAATATTGCACTTATCCCTTCACTCGATTTATTAAAACATCAAGAGTTATTTGTATCGAAGAAAATCGGAATTTCTTTTGGTGGTATTTTATCTAATTCATATTTCTATTTTATACCTGAACAAACTACTTTTAATAAAATTTTGTTGAAAGGAGATTTATCTTCAAATGATATAATTTTAAGTAAAATTCTTTTCCCTGAACTATTTGGAGTTGAGCCGGAGTTTGCTATTGATGTGAATCCAATTGATTTCCAAAACAATAATTATCTAATTGTGGGTGTGGATAATGAATCATATCCAATTACTAAAAATGGAATAAGTTTTACAGAACAAATTGATGGAATGATTGACCTGCCTTATGTAAATTTTGTTTTAGCTTCATACGAAAAAGATTCACTTTTAGAGGTTGAAAATGAGTTGCTCGGTTTAGATGAAAAAATTGAAAAACAAATAGATGAACTTTTTGGAAAACTTAAGTTAGATAGTGATTTACGAAATTATCTTTTAGACAATTTCCAATCTGTTTACTACGATTTTACCGAAATTGAAGTAGAAGGTTTAACTGAATTATTAAAACTCCCTTATTATCATGGAATTGTTGAAGATTTAGTAGATATTAAATTTGTTTAAATTTGATGAGTCTCCTTTGAATTCAGTATATTCATGAAGGAATTTGAATGGAAGTTATAGAAAAAAAATATTACAAAGCATATTTAGAGAGAATTGGAAATCAAATTGAAACCTTGCTAAATAACTTTAATTTCTCTCAAGAAAATGGAGATTTTGAATATTTAACAAAAGCTTCGGCAGTATTTTCATCAAATATTGAAGGTAATAGTATTGACTTAAATTCTTTTATGAATTATGAGTTAAATAAAGGAAAATTCAAAACTGGCAAAGAAATAGATGAAATTGAGAATTTAATAACAGCTTACAACTTTGCTCAGACTAATAGTCTCACAGAAGCTAACATGGTAGAATGCCACAAAACATTAGCTGTAACACTATTGATTGAAAGTAAACGAGGGCTTTATAGAAACGAGCCAGTTGGAGTATTTGGCAAAACTAGGTTGACATACTTAGCTATAGAACCGCAATATGTTGAAGCCAAAATGAATGAATTATTTGTTGGTATAAGTGAATTATTAAACTCAGAATTAACTGAACCAGAAGTATTTTATTTTACTTCGCTGATTCATTTAGTATTTGTTCATATTCACCCATTTAGTGATGGGAACGGAAGGGTTGCCCGTCTGTTAGAGAAGTGGTTCTTGGCAGAAAAACTTGGAAAAGATTTTTGGCGTATCCCCTCTGAAGAATATTATAAGAATAACCTACAAGAGTATTATGACTCAATAAATTTGGGTGTAAATTATTATGAGTTGGATTATGATAACTCTCTTGACTTCTTAGCTATGTTACCAAATAGTCTTAGTTGTTAGTAGGTGGCGGATAGGCTGAATAAGACTAAAAAAAGTGGGCAGCATTTGGGCAGTAGATTTCATAAATATTTCTTTTTTGATAAATAATATTTTGGCAACTGATCAATTTTCAGTTGAAATTAATATCTTAAAAATGCTAAATTTAAGTTGTTTTTAAAAAGTAATCAAACTATTTCAGGTTATAAAAAAACATTGAAAATAAAAATCATACTATATATTCTGTTTTTTAGTCTATTACTCTTCCGAGGCAATCTTGCTCAAACTACTAAGCGGCAGAATAATGAGGTAGGAATTTCTATTGGTCTAACAAGCTATTCCGTAAAAGACCAATTAGCCTCTCCGCTAAATTATAGTGGAATTTATATACCATTTGGTTTTTCATATTTCTACAAATCTTTGTTGAACTACCACAGATTCTCTCTTGGGTATAATAGTCAAACCAAACTCAAATCAAGAATATCCTCTTCTGCTGCACATATTGCTGAATTTTCTTATGCAAATCTTCAGTATGAATATGCTCGGCATATAACTGGTTTTTTCAATAACAAACTCCGTCTCTATTTAGGTGGCAAGTGGAACAATAATTTTACTGTTAGAGAGTATAGTTTTAGTAAATATAATGGGGAAGCGAGCGGAGAAGTGTTTTCATCTATAGGCTTATTACTATTAAGCAATTATGAGTATAGCGATGAAACAAATATGCAAATATCACTATCTTTTCCTCTGCTGAGTTATATTGTTCGTTCTCCTTATTCGCTTAAAGATGAACCTATATTAGAAGCAATTATTGGAGACTCACCCTTTACTTCTGTTGCTAAGTTAGGGAGTTTTCATTCATTGAACAATCTGAAAATGTTCAACACATCCTTAGTATTAATTCAATCTCTATCTTCATCGTTCAATGTAAGATTTGGTTGGGAACTATCATATTTTTGGTTTCGAGAACCGAAGAGCATTAATAGTGTAGCAATCAATTACGATGTAAGTATATTGTATAGGTTTTGATATGAATAAAAATAGACTATATAAATCAATTTTATTTTTAGCTGCAATAACTTTATATATATCTTGCAGTGAATGGTTAATAAGTCCCGATACTGAAAATACACCAATAAATAATTTTGAGATTTTGTGGAATGATTACAATGAGCACTACGCATTATTTGAAGAAAGAAATATTAATTGGGATTCCCTCTACACTGTTTACCGTCCTCAAGTAACAGACGAAATGACTGGAAGAGAACTTTACAATGTTATAACATCATTGTTAGCAAATCTGAATGATGGACATGTGCAGCTAAGGTCGGCATTTGGTACGTTTTTCTCTAATACTCCAACTGAAAAATATGATTCTAATTTTAGCATTAATATAGTGAAGCAGCATTATCTTAATAACAATTTTAAAATTAGAGGCGAAGGACGTTTTACTTATGGAAAAATATTTAATGATATTAGTTATTTACATATCTCATCATTTGGATACGGCGGTTTAAGTGTTGATAGTTGGACAAAGGATATTGATAAATTATTAAATGATGGAACAAACAATCTTATAGTTGATGTGAGGGATAATCAAGGTGGAAGCGGGTTAAATGCTTACTCACTTGCTGGTCGTTTTGCTAAAGAGCGAATTTTGGCTTTATATACACAAACAAAAAATGGTCCAAGTCGCTCCGATTTTACTCAACTTACGGGATGGTATCTTGAACCTGAAGGATTTAGCCTGACATCTAAATCTGTTATTCTATTAACAAATAGGTTTAGCGGAAGTGCTGCTGAGCATTTTACTCTTGCGTTAAAACTATTCCCGAATATTACAGTTGTTGGTGATACAACGAGTGGTTCTTTTGCCAATAATATTTATAGAGAACTCCTGAATGGATGGGTTTATAGAATTTCAATTCAAAAAGTCTTTTCGGCAGAAAAAATTTGTTACGAGGGTATTGGAATTCCACCTGATATCTATGTTAAGGCTTTACCATTAGATGCGGAGTTAGAGCAAGACATTGTTTTAGATTACGCAATAGAATTGTTTGAATAAATATCCTTAGATTTGAGGGAAAGCATCAAATGAATAATCTCAAAAAGAAAAAGATTGTTATTTTAATTATGTTTATTTAGCTTTAACATTAAATAAAATCTGTAATAATTTATGAGGGTAATCAACTCCAAAAATTCCGAATATCCACAAGTTTGTAATACAGATAAGAGTAACAGAATATATAGTTAGGCTTCAAATTGAGGAGATTGAATATGAATATTTTTCGTAAATTTTTCTTTTCATCAAAAACAAGCGAAAAGAATGCTTTGGATGACAATGAGAAAAATCTCAAATCCACTAATTCTATTTCTCCAACGCAAGAATTATTACTTAAAATAAAAGGGAAAGGGCGAGCAGAATATCCTTTTTTACATCCAACTTATTCACCAGGCTCCCGTATTCCTTGTGCAGATTTTACTCCATTTATTAAGGAACGTCTCTCAAAAAATGACATAAAATCTATTATTGAGGTGATGCAGGGTGTTATTCAAGGAAATCCCGGCTTAGGAATTGGTGATGAGTGGATAGAAGAAAATATAATAGATTTACTAAAGCTTGATTTTAGTGAGTATTTAAATTTTAACAATAATGAAGCCTTACTTGAATTAAAATCAATTTGGATTTTGGCAGAAAAGAGTGGTGGTGGAAGAGAGTTTTGGATAACTGAACGCTCATCATTTACTAAATATTTTTCTGTAGCTATGGCTTGTCAAGCGTATAAACTTACAAATGATTTTCAACTTTTGGTAAAAAGTGCGAATAATTTTATCAAAACTATGAGAAAAGATACTCCATATTGGGAATCTTTTCCATTATTCAAAATTGATTATCCCTCAGAAAACACAATGCCTTCAAATGAATTTATAAAAAAATATAATTCTCTTACAATTGGTGGGCGTTTACATTTATTTGAGTCTTTCAAAAACTATTCTCAAAGTTTGACTGATTGTTCAAACTATAGTCTTCGAAATTTTGGTATAAATTCACTTGATACAATTGAAGAAATTATTTTAAGTAAAATCTTACTAATTGAAAAAAGTGTTATAAAAATCTCTCCATTCGAGTATTTAACTAAAAACGAACTTGTTAAGCTTTTGGATTCCCAAAACATAGATTACAGAAAATCTTGGAACAAAGATAAGTTATTAAATGCAATCAACACAAAAGACCCATTAATAATTGATGAATTTATGCACGACAAACAAAAAGAAAAAATCATTTTTAAATATAAAATCAATCCTATATTTTCTAATGATGTAAATATATTATTAAAGTCAGTTGAAGAAACAAAAGTTGTTTATAATCTATTATCTTTTATCGGTAGCAAATACTAAGTAACAGCCTAACCAGCGTCTCAAAGCGACTGCCTTTACGCTCTGTCGTTTTGTAATTTTGGTTAGTATGTTAAGTTTTAGTTTCATAATTTAGTTCAAGTATTTAAAGTTAATTTTTAATAAAAGGTGTTGTGTGAGCGTCTCAAAATTCTTTCAAAGGCAGACGCTTTATTCGCAACTATGCTATACGTTTTGCAAGATTTAATTGAAGCTAAAAAATTAAGAGTAAAAAATGAGAAAGTTAATATTAATAGCTATTGCAAGTGTTTTTTTGTTTTTTCTAAGTTGTAGCAAAAATACTCCAACCGAACCAATAAATAATGCACCAGTAATTAAAAGCATTACAGCAAATCTTACTAATATGAGGATAAATGAAACAACTTCTATTTCGTGTATTGCTACTGATTCGGATGGAGATGAATTAACATATCTTTGGTTTTCAAATGATGGAACTTTTCCAAATGGCAGTTCTGGTCCAACTGTTAATTGGAAAGCCCCTAATGTTGATGGTAAACATGTGATTGTAGTTACAGTAAGTGACGTAAAAGAGGTTATTAAAGATTCAATAGAAATGACAGTTAATTCGGATAATGCAATTTTGGGCACCGTTTATAAAACAAATACAAACATAGTAATTCCTAATGCTTTAGTAGAAATAAGTGGTAAATCTACAATAACATCAGAGGAGGGTTTTTATAGAATTGAAAATATTCCATCTGGTGAAGCGGTAATAAAAGTTACATTAACTGACTATGAAGTTTACGAAGATACTCTTTCGATAATTCCAGATAAAACTACAGAATATGATATATACTTGATTGGTTCGATTATGTTTACCGGACATGTTGCAGATGTTGAAACTCAAGCGGGAATAAAAGACGTAAAAATAACAATTGATGGCAGAGAGGATTCTACAGATAGTAATGGGTATTATGAATTTTTCAATTTTACTCCTGGTACCTACACTATAACCACCAAGAAAGAGAACTATTTTTTATTTGAAGGGCAAGTATATTTATCAAGTAGCGATAAAACTTTTGATATAGCAATGGAATATATGTATACGGATTTAAGCGGCGTAGTAAAAGATAGTTATACTGGTGAATTGCTAAAAGATGTAAAAGTAAGTATTGACGGAAAAGAAGATATAACAGATCAAAACGGATATTATGAATTTTATGGATTAGACAAGGGTATTTATAATATTACAGCAAATAATGAATATTATAAATACCCAATTTACAATGAGCAAATTACATTAGATAATAGAAATATGACATACAATATATTATTGTTAAATACTTGTGAAGGAACTACAACTGTTTCTTACTCTGGCAAAACGTATAACACT
>JAKIUC010000022.1 GCA_021647785.1 Melioribacteraceae bacterium | reverse complement strand
TAATTATTCCTTTTTTGCCGAAGGCACCTCTTTGGGGCATTTTCGCCTTCGCCTTGCCATTCTAACTCGATGCCAAGTTCACTAAAAGTTAGTTCACAGAATTCTCGAATTGTGTGAGTTTCTCCGGTTGCAAGGACGTAGTCATCTGCTGTATCTTGCTGAAGCATTCTCCACATACCTTCGCCACATGAAATAGTGTTGAGAAAACAACAGTTTCTTGTGATATAAAAAGTTTTCATAAGCAAACTATAAAAAGCAATTTCTCCAAAGGAGTCTCACAGACACGTGGCAAGCCACATTAAATAAAGCACAAAACAATTTAACGTGGCAGGCAATATTCTGGAGCGTAACCCCAGTCACGTTCGAGATTAAGGTTACCAAGATAGAGCTTATCTTGAAAAACCTCACAATATTTTCCAATAACCTGATTTATCAGATCCAATACGTTCAATAATTTTTAATTCTTTAAGTTTTTTTTATATCTCTCATTATTGTATCCCGGCTTACATTGCAATATTTAGCCAACTCATTTACTGTTACACTCTTTTGTTTTTTTATGTTATCTATTATTTTTTTTTGTCTTTCATTTACAGTGGCATTTACCGTTTCAATCAAATCAATTTTGAAAAAATCATTTGAGTAATAAATATCTATATTCAAATTAGAATTACTTTTTAACCAACTAAAAATCCTTTTAAATCCAGTTCCGTATTTTTCAATATCGTTTGTTAAATAAAAAGCTTCTGTAAGTAGTTTGTTTCTGTGTACCGAACTATAATTGTTTGATTTTAGCTTTTCAATTGTTAAACCACCCATTAATTTACCGGGGTTTGTTATTTCAATTCTATTATCACCCCGTTAGATAATGTCTTCATTTCATAAATAATTTTTAAGTCGAGTCTTAATATATCTTTTACCCCACGAAGTTTTTAGATATTTTTCTCTATGTATCGCATCTTGTTTATTTTTGCATCCCTCAAAGTAAATTAGTTCTAAAGGACTCCTACTTTTGGTTGATTTTACCTCACCATTATTATGTTGAGCTATCCTAGTTTTTAAATCCTTTGTGTAACCAGTATAAAATTGGTTATCCTTTTTGCTCTGCAAAATATAGATATAAAAATAATTCATAATATCAATATCTAACGGGGTAAATTACATCAGTTGGATTACTATAATCGCGATGTACAACAGCATTTAAAAGTAATTCACGTATAACAGGAATTGGGTACTGCCATTTTTCAATTCTCTTTGTTGTATTCCCTTCAATCTCAAATCCGAGACGGATATTTTTTTTAATAAAGTCCATAGCTTCATTAATTGCCAAAACTAACGGACTGCGTATCATTAAATCATCAATTATTGTAATTTCAGATTTAAATCTCCCAATATGTATATTCGTATGATGTACGCCAAATAGTAACTCTGCTGCTCTTGTTAAATTATTATCTCTAATAATGCCAAGTTTAACTAAATCTTGCTCAATGTTATTACTTATTTTATAACGCTTGCTTTTCTTTACCTTATCCTCAAAATAATACAAGGCATTTTTATCAAGACTATTAAATTTTGTATTAACCCTGTAAGAATCGAAAGAATAATTTAAACTAAATAATCTAAGTTCAACAATTTCATTAACGGAGAGCTTATGTGTCGAATTCTGTCTGCGAATAAAAAATCTATCTTTATAAGCAACAGGTTTAATTGGAAATTCACTAATTGAAAAAACGACTACTGTTTTTCCATCAACTACTACAATATCAGAAGAAGGCAATAATGATGGTTCGGTATTCTGTTTTATTTCATTTACCCCGTTAGATAGCAATTATAATCTAAATTGAATAGAAAGCCATTATCTAATGGGGTAAATCCAGTTTTGCAGAGTTTCTTCGGTTAACGAGATACCTTTTATTTCACCACTATTTTTAACCCCTATTAGAATTTTACCACCTTTATAATTAGAGAAAGCAACTATTGCTTCAAGCACAGATTTACTAAATGATAATTTGAACTCTACAACTTCAGATTCACCATTTTGTATTATTTGTTCAATTTCAGTTGTCATCCAGATAAATCACTTTTCACCATTTTTTTTACTAATTCTGGTAGAGTTACTTTTGCTTCCCAACCCAGTTTTCCTTTAGCTTTTGTAATTTTTCCTTTTTAATTGCGGAGATTAACCTTAACGACTACGTCGTTCAATTCAAAATTGGTGTTCTTTTTTCCGCTCTTCTCTTTTAGCTCTTCATTACTAATTGATAATTGTTCATTGTTAATTGAGGAGATTTTCCCGACTTTACCGTAGGCATCCTTTGGAACGTTTTCTCCTTCGCCTTGCCATTCAAGTTCAATTCTCGCTGCAGCCATTGTAATTATTTAGTAAAACTCTCTTTTGTTTAGATAAATTTTAACATGAGCAAAATAAGAGGTCAGTTTGTCTTTTATTTCATAAATTTTGTTAATTCTTATTGCGTTTTCAGCTGCTTCATCATCGTATTCGTGAGCTAGTTCATTTCTGATTGTTCTAAGCTCTAGCCAACCATCATAATCATCAACAATATTAAGTTGTTCTAGTTTGTTAAAAATATCTATAAAAGATTTATTTTCTGTAATTTCACCTAAATAAGTCAACAGATTTTTAAATAATCTCTCCCCCAGTGCATCTTGAAGTTTAGCAAACCTGAATAAATATTGATCAATATGTTCAATTTCGTCATCAGTTAATTTTTTATAACTCCTTGCGGTAAGCGGCATAAATTGTTTCATTTTTTTATGAGCGCTGTTTAACCTCAATAGATGCTTATCACATTCTTTAAGTGTATATTCCAACTTAATGTTTGCTTTGTTCATAATAAGATACCTTCGTGCCTGGCAACTTGGTAAATTATTTTATTATAACTAAAATTATTAATTACTAAATCTATTTTTTGTTCTCCGATTAGTTTTTGTAATTCAACAAGCATTTTTACTTTTCGTTCAAAAATTTTTTCACTAATAGAAGTTTCTATATAAAGATCAATATCACCACCCTTTTTTGTATCATCACTCCTAGAACCAAACAAATATGTTTTTGAATCTTTGCCGAAATATTTTTCAGATAATTGTTTGATAACATCAATATATTCTTCCTTTATCCTCATTTGATCCTAAATTTTATACATAATTATTTAAAAATACTGATGAAAAATTTAAAATAAAACTATAGTTTCAGAGAATTCATTCCCTTTAAGATTTACTTCAAATTAGTTCAATTAAAATCCTTTTTTCAAAACCTTCTTATAATCTTCCTTTGCCATCATTTTAGCTAACTCGTCAAACTTTGTTTTCGCTTCCCAATCCAAACCATCTTTTGCTTTCTGCGGATTCCCTATAAGTAGTTCGACCTCAGTAGGACGGTAGTAGCGGGGATTGACTTCAATTATAATATCACCAATATCAAATTTAGGATTAGGAATGTTGGAACTTTGGAATAATGGAATATTTCTATTTATTGATTTAATTATTCCTTTTTTGCCGAAGGCACCTCTTTGGGGCATTTTCTCCTTTTCCTTGCCATTCTAACTCGATGCCAAGTTCTGCAAAGGAAAGTTCAACCCCAATTATGTACTAATATTAAGCATTTATTAATTGGGTCGTAATATTTTGTTTTGCCTCTATACCGACAATGAAATAGTTTTCGGAAATTCAAAAGCAGATATTGTCGGTATATAACAATCCCGCTATGCGGGATGTTGTGTATATATGAGTGTAAATTAAACACATAATGGGGTAAACAAATTTTCTGATAGTGTGGGTTTCGCCAGTTGCGAGGACAAAATCTTCTGCTTTTTCTTGCTGTAAAATCTGTCGAATACTTCTTAAAAAAACATTTCTTCCAAAAACAAGTTTGCTGAAAATTATATTTTGTTAGTTTTATTAATCAATAAGCCAAATTTAACTCTTCACCGTTTGTTTGTATAATCTCACTAAATCCGCTATCAGACTCATGCGTAAAAATATGAGGTTCAATACGGCTGTCAATATCTTTGGCTAATTTGTTCAATACAATTAATAAGTTATAATAATCGAAATTATGGTTTTCATCATTTATTATAAATGCAATATCAATATCGCTATCCTCTCTAGGTTTTCCATTAACGTATGAACCAAATAGAACTGCACTATTAAATTCTAAATGCTCACTCACTTTCTTTGAAAATGCCACAGCTTTTTTTACAACTTCTGCTTTGTCCATTTGTGAAACTCCTTTGTTTGAGATAACATTTCAAACACCTTTTCCTTTGTAAGTGTCTTTGATATTTTAGTCCTATATTCGGGATATCTAGTTTCTAAATCATCATCTGAAACTTCTATCCAATATTTAATTTTTTTATCATACATAACAAATAATTGGTTGTTGCTTAATTTAAATAATAATTAGGTACAAACTAATCATAAATTGGTAATATATTTTTAGAATCCTCTTTTCAATACTTTCTTAAAGTCTTCACGTGCCATCATCCTAGAAAGTGTATCAAATTTTGTTTTAGTTTACCCGCCTTCTTATTGGGCGGGCTTCCCATCCAAAAGTCGCTTTAGCTTTGCTTGCATCACCAATAAGTAAATCTACCTCTGTCGGGCGGTAATAGGATGGATCGACAGAAACAACAACAGAGTCAACAGAAAAAGATTGATTGGATGAATGGATGATTGGTTTAATTCTTCTAATTTAGATTTGTCAATTGCTGAGATAGTTCCCTTTTCATCTACGCCTTCGCCTTGCCATTCAAGTTCAATTCCTAACTCACTAAATGCAACCTCAGTAAATTCTCTTATTGTATGAGTTTCCCCGGTAGCAAAAACAAAATCTTCAGCTTTATTGTGCTGTAAAATTCTCCACATACCAACCATCCCCACATGAAATAAAGTACAAAACAATTTCACGTGGCAGGCCACATGAAATAAAGTACAAAAAATAATAGTCTCTTCTAAAGGAAAAAGTTTTCAAAAGCCAAAACTACCTTAAAATATAATTTCTGCAAAGGAGTCTCATGCTGTCCTGTAAGGATGCTTACAGCATAAGCATCCTTACAGGACAGACACGTGGCAAGCCAGATGAAATAAAATTCAAAAAACTATTTCACGTGGCAGGCAGTATTCGGGTGCGTAGCCCCAAATCTCTTTGGGAATTAAGATTACCGAGAACTAATTTATATTGTAAAACGTCATAATATTTTCCAAGAGCCACTTTTTGTAGAACCAATACGCTTTAATAAGTTTAGGGCTTTTAATTTAGATATATTTTCTTTTATTTTTCTCTGTGATATACCTACTTTTTCAGAAAGCATGGTAGTAGTTATTTTATGATTTTCTTTTATTAGATCCAATATTTTTATTTGATTATCGGTGACCTTATCGGTGACCTTATCGGTGACCTTATCGGTGACCTTATCGGTGACCTTTAGTTTTTCTTTATATAAAACAACCTCAAAGCCACCTTTAATAATATTTATTATCGGTGGAATAACATTATAGTTCTTACAAATAGAAAAAATACGTTTAATACCTGTACCATACTTTTCTATTTTACCAATTTCCTTAAATGCTTTGGCTATAAGTTTGTTTCGGGTTTGAGGTTTATAATTAAAATTTAGCAGTTCATCAAGTGTTAAATCGCCGTATAAATCACCAGGGTTATAAAATTCGATCCTATCATCATATATTTTAATAATACTACCGCTACTATCTCTATAGTCTCGGTGTATAATCATATTAATTACAATTTCACGAATTACATCTAAGGGAAAATCAAACCGCTCTTCTCGTTGTGCATTACCAGTAATAATAAACTCAACCATCAAATGTTTTTTAATGAACGATAAAATCTCATCAAGTTCAGTGAAAATATCTGTATTTAACGAGAGGCTATCAATTATTTTTGTTTCACTTTTAAATCGCCCAATTTGAATATCACTAATTATACAAAGTTCTTTTGCAAAAAGAAGATATGCTCCAAAAGTAAGTTTTCCATCTCTAAGTATTTCTTGTTTAATTAAAAACTCAGTTGGTTCAAAATCTACTTTTGTGTTATTCCATTTCTCATATTCTTCAATATATTTTTCAATTTTAACAATTGAAACGTGTTCAAAAGTATGGTTTGGATCAGAATAATAGTCCCAACTTGAATTTATAGTACGTAGATGCTCGTTAGCAACTTCATTCATACTCATTTGATGATTAGAATTTTTTATTCTTTTAAAATATCGTCCTTTCAGTGAAACTGGTTTTATCGGATACTCATCAATTTCAAAAACAACAATTTTCTTTTTATTTATTTCAAACACTTCAACTATTGGAATAATAGAGGGATTTGTTTTGTTCTTAATTTCATTTACCCCGTTAGATAGCAAATATAAGCTAAATTATATGGGAAATCATTATCTAATGGGGTGAACCCAGTTTTGAATTGTCTCTTTGTTTAATTTAACTCCATGTATATTTCCAGTATCTTCAATACCTAATATAACTTTACCACCTTTAGTATTTGCAAAAGCGTTAAGAGAAATTATAACAGAATTATCAAAGTTCTTTTTAAACTCAACACTCTCTGATTCACCATTTTGTATTATTTTTTCAATTTCATTTATCATTCAAACAAATCATTTTTCACCATTTTTGCAACTAATTCTGGTAAATCTACTTTCGCTTCCCATCCCAATTTTTCTTTAGCTTTTTGCGGATTTCCGATAAGCAGTTTCCCAAAGGGACAGGCAACCTCAGTAGGTCTAAAATATTTAGGAGAGACAGTGCTTCGACTCCGCTCAGCAACAACTTCGATGCTTCGATTAAACTCAGCATATCACTCCGCTCAGCATGAAATTGGATGATTGTGGGTGCTGTACTATAATCCGTCAATAATAGCAATTCTTTTCAATACCTTTATTATGCTACCTTATTGAATTGAATAAAACCTAATAATACACCATCTTTCTCGGCAGAGGCAACAATGTTTTCAAGAATTTCTACATTTTCATATTCTACAAAAGAATCACCACATTGGCTACAAACAAGAGCGGGAACATCACGAACTACTAATAGGTTTTTCCCTCTAGCAAAAGGTAAATTAGTTTTACCTTTTTTCATTTTTCCTTTACACAATGGACAAGTCATTTTTTTTATCTCCTTATCTTAAAGCCAACTTCCCAATCAGAAAGAGTTGGTTCATAAACTGTTATCAACCAAAGCATTTTGTCTTTTAAATCTACAGCCACAACTGCATGTATATACCTTTTGTTTAATGTTTTTCCTAAAATCAAACAACTTGGCAATGGAAAATCGTCCTTATATTTGGCAATTATTTCCCCATTACAAAGAACATCTTTAATTTCTTTCGCCGATATTTTTCTTTCTTGCATTCTTAAAATTGCGTGTGTTTTAAATGCAATTTTATTTTTTCTCGCTAGTTTATTTATTTCGCTAATATGCATATTATTTACTTAAGATGTCAACTATATAACAAAAATACAAATTATAAATACCAAATTTTAATAACTAAACATGTCCGCCGGAAGGCGAGATTCAAACTTTTTGTTTGTTATTTTTGTATTGAGTATTGATATCTATTTGTTTTTTACAATATCAAAATCCGCTTTTGTCATGATCTTAACAAGTTCATCAAATTTTACTTTTGGTTTCCAGTTTAGTTCATTGTACGCTTTTGAAGCATTTCCGATAAGCAACTCTACTTCTGTGGGTCTGGAATACCTTGGGTTAACTTAAACTCCGCTCAGCAACAACTTCGATGCTTCGATTAAACTCAGTATATCACTCCGCTCAGTATGGAATTGGAAGATTGTCCAAAGGTCTCTGTGAGAATGATTAAAATTTTTCAGTAATTCCTCTGCTTTCAATTTATCAATTTTAGCAATAATTCCTTTTTTGCCGAAGGCACCACTTTGGGGCATTTTCTCCTTCGCCACATGAAATTAGGAATATAATGTTATACCATTTTTTAATATCTCAGAAGCAAAAGGGTTTGTTTCATTAAATTCAGAATTTAAGAATGGATGGGGCTCTATTACTTCGTTAAATTTTCGGCTAAATTTCATTAACTTCAATCGTGTTTCAAATCTATCCTCTTTTAATTCCTTAAAAACAATAGCTAAATCAATATCACTATTATCGCTAGCTTTCTTAAGAGCGTACGAACCAAACAGAATAATTTTTACAACAGGTAATCCAGCATTTATTAATAATCTGGTATATTCTTTTACTATTCTTTTTATTTCTCTATCTGTTTTAATAGCCATAATCTTATTTTTGTAATTTTATCTATATATTTAACTGTAAACTCTTTTGTGCATTTTTTATAAAATTCTTTTTTATAATCCGGATACCTTGCTTCTATATTAAATGATGTAATAACATCAAACAAATCACTTAATTCTTCATTAACATCCAATCCAACCCTTTTAGATATTTTATTTAGGTCATGGATTTTAGGTATATTTTCAACATCATTGTGTACAGTAATTGCTTTAGGGGGTGGGATAGAATAATATAGTTATTTATAGATTTTATGTTCCAAAAAAGGACTTATACACACCTAAACAATACAGGTTTTATCCCACCCCCTTAATAAGTTTTTCAATAACAAGATGACCAAGAAACAAAGACCAAACATAATCTTTGCTTTTGAACAAATTGTTCATTGCTTTATAATCTACATTAGCAGCATCAATCCAATATTTAATATGTTCACTTTTATTCATTCTCTAAATAATTTTTTCTATCAAAAATAGAAAATTTCTATTCCTTTTTCACTGAATTCATCGCAAGAAAGAAATAGCTTTTATCTTGTCACTTTCCCCTTTTCTCTTTTTACTTGATTATCCCTAACAAATATTGCCCATAACTATTTTTCTTATAAATATCTGCAATTTCCACTACTTATTCTTTTGTTATCCAACCGTTTTTGTAGGCTATTTCTTCAATGCAAGCAACTTATAATCCTTGACATTTTTTTATTGTTTCAATAAAGATTGATGCTCCGTGCATTGATTCAACGTGCCTGTATCAAACCACGCAAAGTTCCATAAGTGGAAAAAGATTCATTTTCTTGTACAAAATTTATTTTACAAATAAATCTTGTCGAAAGCTTTCAAAAAAGTAGCCACGGTCATCTTTCCAAACTTTACCGCTGTGTGGCACAGGTTGGTTCAATTATTACAACTTCCGGTATTTTTGTTTTTGTGAAAAGCATAATGGCACGCTGATTAGACTGATTTCCGCTGATTAAAATTTTATTTTTTCTTTTTTATTGTATGTTTCCCCGTTAGATAACACCTTGTTTGTCCAAATAATTTTTAACTCGTGTTTTAATATATCATTTTCCCCAAGATGTTTTAAGATATTTCTCTCTGTGTGTAGCATCTTGCTTGTTTTTGCATCCTTCGAAGTAAACGAGTTCCAAAGGTCGTCTGTTTTTTGAGGTCGAAATTTTCGACTTCAAAATTAATTTTTATAGATATCCCATCTGTTCCAATATGATCCACATAAATAGTTTTCGCATCGCTATCTAACCAAAAAACAATACGAATATTTCCCACCCTAATCCGCATATATTCACTCCAATCCCCAACCATATTTATTACGCCGACGTATTTATTTGGATTAACCAACAACTTTGTGAGAGCATTTTTGATTTTTTTCCTTTGTTTATCGGTTATTTTATCAAGGAATTTAACTGCACGTTTATGAATTACAATTTTAAACACTACAAATTATCAAGCGAAATGTAATTTTCAGTTAAAGTTTTTTCTCTATCACTTTTGGCAATTTTTAAATCTTCAACAGATTCTTTGTCAAAATCAAGCCCAAGCATCTCTTCTATTTGCTTAAACTCACTCCATGGTATTATAACATCAGATGGTTTACCATTTTCGTCATTTACTATTTTTTTATGGATAACTATCAGATAAAATTTAAGATTTATCACATATTTGTAATAATCATCATTCTATATCATTGATGTTTCTAAAAAACACTATCTAATGGGGTAAACCAATATCTTTAAAAGCATTAGCAATTAGTTTGTTCCTTACTTGAAACTTATAATTTAGAGATACTAGTTCTTCTAAGGTAAGGCTCCCATAAAGTCCACCTGGATTATAGAAACTAATTCTATCATCAAAAATTTTAATACTACTTCCACTACTATCACAGATTGCGAATTAAGAACTCTTTAAATAAAGGATCGGCGAAGAGAAGTTTATCATTAAACTTTTCAACAATTCCATCCTCAACAAACGATGCAATAGCTTTCTGAGTTGTGGAAATAGCACCTAAATCATATTTCTGAATACTCTCTTTCGAAAATATACCACTATCCGAACAACTGAGAGCGTGTAAAAGTTTTTTTCGGTAGTTAGTTTGTTTGGTAACGAGTTCCCAATAATAATCTGATTTTAGTTCTATTATTGTTCTTATTGCCAAATCAACATGCTTCTTTTGAACAACTAAATTTTTATTTATAGCTTGCTGCCATATCTCCGCTGCAACAAACTGTATGTAATATGGAATAGAGTTGACCCTCTTCAAGAGATAATCGGCTACTTCTTTTGTTATTTTAATTTTATCTTTTGAGAACTTTTTTGTTAAATAAAGAATCGAATCATCTCTATTAATTACATCTAAATTCATAAGCATTGCAGAATTATAGAATGCTCTGCTCTTATTTGAGAACATATCTTTTAAAAGATGTGTTCTACTTCCAAGGAAAAGATAAGAGACATTTTTGTGATGCTGAATTATACTACGTAAAGTTTTTTCGAACGATTCTCCATTTAACTTTGTAATTTCTTGAAATTCATCAAAGGCAATTATCCATTTGTTTTTACTTGAAGCCAATTTTTCGGGTAAATTAATTACGTCCTCTAAGGTAACTTCTTTGTCATTCCCTTCAATCCAAGAGAAAGAAAACTGTGAATTCCCAGAGCTATCGAACGAAACCGAAGGGACAATTCCCCGAATTAATTTTCCTAGTTTTTTAACAAACTTTTCAATAGAAGTTTTTTCTTTTTCAACAACTGCATTAGAATAATTCTTAATAAATACTTCTTTTGAGTATATACTCATAAAGTCTAAATAAACTGTGTTGTATCCTTCCTTTTCAAGTTCAGTTAGAGTTTTTTTCACCAACGAAGATTTACCGTATCTGCGAGGAGCATATAAAACCAAATTATTACCACCGGAAAGCGTTGACTTTATTCTTGCAAGCTCGGTTTTTCTATCGTAAAAATATGCACCTGATACTATTTTACCATATTTAAATGGATTCATTGCTAATTTCCATTGTTGTTTAGTTGATTACGCTTTTGGGTGTTACGCCAAAAGGCGTAGTGCAATATAATAAAACATTTAGGAATCTATCTAATGTTGCCGCATTATCTTGGTTTAACCTAAATGGTAAATCGAAATTTCAATTTTATAACCCCCGGAATAATGTTTTGAAAGCTCCCTATGCACCAGAGAGTTAAGTTCTTGGTGATTTTAGATAATTATAGATAATAAAAAGCATATGTTTGTTTAACGCAGATTGACTCCCGAAATATCGGGACTAATCAATCTACAATACGGTGTTAGACCAAACTTAGTAACTACAAAGCCACTAAGGAATTTATTTTATTGTTTTTTTGATAGTATGTTTCCCCGTCAGACTGTCTAAAAAGTATCCTCACGGACTAAAGTCCGTTCGGAAAAATTCTTTTTTAGTCTCTATTCCCCAAGTTAAAACATGGGGTTAATGAAAGATTAAACTTTTTAGACAGACTGCCGTTAGATAACACCTTATTTGTCTAAATAATAAAATCATCATCATTTTTTTTGAATAATAATTTACTGTTTGATATAATATTGTACGCTAATAAAGGATTTTTATTTAAGAGATCATTCAGTATAACAATGTCTATCTTTCTATTTGCAGTTTTTTCTAATGATGAAACAATTTCCCCTACCTCTATTAAATCAACTTCAATTTTAAAATTCACTGCTACATCTATATCGCTCATTTCGCTAAATGCTTCGCTATTAAAAGATCCGAATATTAACGCAAATGAGGTTTTTTTCATGCTTGCACAATATGGTTTCAATTGTGTTAAATATATCGGTCTTTATATTCATAATTTTGACTTGTAGATTAACTCTTTCCCAAATCAACAACTTTCCCAACTTCAAGTTTATACTTAATTCCCGTTCTGCTGCATTCTGCCAATCCATTTTCGTCAAACTTCAATTTTTCACCAGCTTCTGAGAACCAGCCAATTATTCTTGCAGGGTTTCCAACTACAAGTGCGTAATCAGGAACATCTTTTGTAACAACAGAACCAGCACCCACCATTGCAAAACGTCCAATAGTATTACCACAAACAATTGTTGAATTTGCTCCGAGTGAAGCACCTTCTCTAACAAGGGTTTTTATGTAAAACTCAGCACCTACTTGCGGATATTTACTTCGTGGGTCAAGAATATTTGTAAATACCATTGATGGACCGCAGAACACATAATCTTCAAGCGTAACGCCCTCATAAACAGATACATTGTTTTGTATCTTTACAAAATTTCCAATTGTAACATTGTTTCCAATATTAACATTCTGACCAAGCACACATTTTTTACCAATCTTTGAACCAGACTGTACATGAGCAAAATGCCAAACTTTTGTTCCTTCGCCAAGTTCAACATTGTCATCAACCACGGCATGTTCATTTACATAAAAATTGTTACTCATAAATATCTCCTAACCTTATTACACATGGCTCAATATATCAACAATTCTCTCTGCTGCTTTGCCATCCCAAAGTTCCGGAATACTTCCTTTTTTCTTATTCCCATTCAGCACATCCAAACATGCAATTTCTGCTTTCGTTAAATCAACTCCAATCAGTTGATTTGTTCCGACATCCACTGTGCTTGGTCTTTCTGTAGATGTTCTAAGTGTAATGCACTGCACACCAAGATAAGTTGTCTCTTCTTGAATACCGCCGCTATCAGTTACTATTAGTTCTGCATTTTGTGTAAGTGCTTGAAAATCTATATAACCAATTGGGTCTGTTAATATAATATCACTACTTAGTCTCTCCAACAATTCAAATTTATTAAGATTATTCTTTGTCCTCGGATGGATTGGGAAAACAACTTTTCTCTCATTACTGAGAGCATTCAAAAAGCGGACTAACTTTTCTAACGATTCCTTTGTATCAACATTACTTGGTCTGTGAAGAGTAATTAAAACATAGCTCCCTTTTTCAACTCCAAACTCATTATGAATATTGGAAACTTCTGATTTCGGCAAATAGTGGATGAGTGAATCAATCATAACATTACCAACAAAAAAAATCTTTTCATCAGAAACGCCTTCTTTTTTAAGATTTTCTAATCCGCTCTTTTCTGTAACAAATAGATAATCTGAAATTCTATCAGTCAAAATTCTATTTACTTCTTCCGGCATCTCCATATCAAAACTGCGAAGCCCAGCCTCTACATGAACAACTTTAATGTGCAATTTTTTTGCTGTTAAACTACACGCAATTGTTGAGTTTACATCACCTACAACAAGCACCATATCTGGTTTTTCTTCAATTAAAATTTTCTCGAACTCGACCATTACATTTGCTGTCTGTTCAGCATGTGAGCCGCTTCCAACACCAAGATAAAAATCGGGTTGCGGAAGCTCTAAATCCTCAAAGAATACTTTGCTCATCTTTTCATCATAATGTTGACCAGTATGACAAATAAGATGAGTTATTTCATTTTCATATTTTTTAAATGCTTTATGTATTGGAGCAACCTTCATAAAGTTTGGTCGTGCTCCTACAACAGAGATTATTTTCATAGACTTTGTAAATTTAAAATGTTAGCCTGCAATGGTGTGTTAGGTTTTAGATTATCAAAATTATTTTTTTTGTTTTGTAAGAACTTCTAAATCAGCCAAGTCTTTTTTTCTGCCAGATGCTTTTTTATTAATAATTAAATGTTTCTCAGATAAAAAGTATGCATATGTATTTCCAAAATTGTGCTTTACTTTTGAATTATAAGCTTCGCTAAATTCAACTCCAGAAATAGAAGTAATAATATCAATCCTCATTGGTGGAGATCCAAGTTGTACAACCATATTATCATTTGTAATATCATCTTTTGTAATTCCAATATTTCCAAAACCAAATTTGTTCAATACTTTTATAACTTTCAGAGCATTCTTTTCTGAATTTTCCACAAAAAAATCTATATCTCCTGTGTTTCTTGGTTCAACATAAAGAGCTAATGCATAAGCACCTACAATAAGGTATTTAACTTTCTGTTCGTTTAATAACTCTATAAATTCTACGAAGTCCTTCTCTGCTTTCATTGTATTCGTCTTGTTTATTAAAAAAAGTTATGTGCTGCTCTCTCAAAGCCTGTACTGCCGAAAGTCTTTCTTCAGGAGTTCTACTCTTCCAAAATAAAATGTTTTTATCTGTTTCTTCTCCAGGTTTTATAATATTTACAACTCTTTCCATTTAATTAAATTTCTCTTTTTCTTTTATTTTAAGGAACTCCTCATAAGAACTAAATTTTTGTATCCCTTTTTTTACTTTTCTTTCAGATAACTTACCCCAAAACTTAAAATGTTGTTTCACTTTTTCGTAATACTCTTTATCGGGGTTTAATACCCAAAGATCATTTAGATGCATCATCAAATGAAGTGAATTTTTTAATTGGCATTTTTCTCTAATTTTGACTTAATAGATTTATCCTTTAAAAACTTTGTAATTGTTGAATAAATTTCTAGTATCTAAAATTGCTTTCGCGTTATCGTTTATTAAATCGAGAAGCTCTTTGTAATCGTCATGGTCTGTACTTATTAAAATCAAATCATAAGAAGAAATATTCTCGGCAGTCAGTTCAACCGAAGTCATATCGTAATCATATTTTCTTGTCTTGGGTAATACAGGAATATATGGGTCATTGTAATCAACTTCAGCACCCTTCTCTCTTAGAAGTTCAATTAATTTTAGAGATGGGGATTCTCGCATGTCATCAACATTCTTTTTATACGCTGCTCCAAGTATTAAAACCCTACTCCCTTTTAACGATTTACTACTTTCGTTTAACGCCTCCATTACTTTTTCAATAACATAATATGGCTGATATGTATTTATCTCACCAGCAAGTTCTATAAATTTTGTGTTTACTTCGTACTCTCTTGCCTTCCAAGTTAAGTAGAATGGGTCGATAGGAATGCAGTGCCCACCAAGTCCTGGACCAGGATAGAAGGCATTAAATCCAAAAGGTTTTGTCTTTGCTGCGTTAATTACTTCCCAAACATCAATATCCATTTTGTCGAAAACCATTTTGAGTTCATTAACCAGAGCAATATTTACTGAGCGGTAAACGTTCTCAACAATCTTAGTTGCTTCTGCTACTGTAGGAGATGATACTAATACTACTTCAACTATCACTTGTTCGTAAAGTGCTTTAGCAACTTCGTTACAGTTCTCCGTAATTCCACCAAGTACTTTAGGAATTGTTGCAGTATTGTACTTTTTATTATTTGGGTCTTCACGTTCAGGAGAGTATGCTAGGAAGAAATCTTCACCAACAACGAAAGAATTAGTCATTGTGTTATTTCCCTCGCTATCGCTCGGTGTCATTGATTGTTGCAAGTCAGGAGCTGCTTCAAATAGAGGCAACAACATCTCTTCAGTAGTTCCTGGATAAGTTGTTGATTCAAGTGTTACCAATTGTCCCTTTCGCAAATATTTTTGAATCGTCTTTGCAGTCCCTTCTACATAACTCATATCTGGTTCACGGTGCTGGTCAAGCGGAGTAGGAACACAGATAATTATTGCATCAACCTCACCCATTCTTTCAAAATCGGTAGTTGCTTTTAAAAAACCAGTATTAACCGATTTACTAATTCGTTCAGTTGGAATATGCTTTATATATGTTTCGCCTTTTTCAAGAAAATCTATTTTTTTTTGATCAAGGTCGAAGCCAAGAACATTAAATCCCTTTTCTGCAAATTCAAGTCCAAGTGGTAAGCCAACATAACCTAATCCAACAATACCTACAGCAAACGATTTATCATTGATTTTTTTTAGTAATTTTTCTTTGTAGTTCATTTATTCCCTAATAATTTATTTTTTTTGAAAAAAGTATTCTTTAAAGCAAGTATTAATCTTCTAAGGGGGTGGAATAACCCTGTACCGCAAAGCGTGTAATAAGTCATTGATCTTAAATTGCTAACTTGTAACACGCTTTGCGGAACAGGTGTTTTTGTCGATCATACAACTTGTAAATCGCCGAGTTATTACCGACTACGGTACATGTCTATTCCACCCCCTAAACATAATTTCCACTCTTTTTCCAATCCAAACAGAAGGATGTAATCTTCTAATAATTTTTCATTAATTAAATGTTTTGAATAAACTATGTTCTTGCATGCAAGAAAACCCTTCTCACTTCTTCATTAATTTTTTCATCATCCCAATCGGGATGGAATTGTTTTAGTGCAGCTCGCTTTAACTCTTTCGCAGAATGATATAACTGCATAGATAAATCTAGTTTTTTCTCAGGTGAAAAGCCCTTAAACCTATTCACAACTATTTCTTCATTTTTCTTCATCTTATATTTTTTTCTTCTACCCAATAACTCTAATAGAGACAGCTTCGCCACGTAAGTTACACAAACAAGGCAAAAGTTAAACAATTTAAAACAATACTTAAATCACACAAAAGTGTTATATGATTAGTTTATTTTGAAAAAAGGTGCTTGTTCATACTAGTAAAGGTTGTATTAAATCGACCCTTTTTCAACCTTAAAAATATTAAGACTAAATATCGAAAAAAGATTTTTGTTTTTTTACTTTTTTTTAAAAAAACATTTTAGTATGAAATTATAAAAGATTAAAGCAAATTGTGGTAAAGCCTCAGTCCGCCGCGGCGGATTAGATTCAAGATATCAGACACAAGACAAAAGCAGACACCTGTACCGCGTGCAAGATTTTATTTCATTTAAAAAACTTAACAGACCTGCTCCGACCTGTCCCGCACTTTTTCCGGGATGTTCTACCTAATCTAATTAATCTCATTGTTTCCCAATAACATGTGTATCAAAGCCAATCTCTTTAATTTTTGAATGGTCCAAAATGCTTCTTCCGTCATAAAGATGAGCTGGTTTTCTCATGCTGTCGTGTATCTTTTTGTAATCCAATTCTTTGTATAAATCCCATTCAGTCATAACTGCAATTGCATCGGCATCTTTGGCTGCATCATACGGATCTTCGATGAATTTTATTCTATCGCCATACTCAGCTAAATCTATCTTCGCATTTTTAAGTGCTTTCGGATCTGTGATATAAACATTGGCGTGTTCTTCCAACAACATTTTGGCTACATAGTATGCCGGTGTTTCTCTTGTATCTCCAGTGTTGGCTTTGAATGCAAATCCGAAGAGAACTATTTTTTTATTTGCAAGAGTGTTAAACATTGTCTCCAACATTCTCTTTACAAAACGCTTTCCTTGATAATCATTTATCTTAATTACATTTTCCCAATACTCTGCAACCTCTGTAAGACCAAGGCTTTCAGAGATATAAACAAGATTTAGGATGTCTTTTTTAAAGCACGAGCCACCAAATCCAATTGAGGCATTTAAAAATTTATTCCCAATTCTGGAATCGGCACCAATAGCTCTGCTAATCTCTTTAACATCAGCACCAGTCTTTTCGCACAAAGCTGAAATAGAATTTATTGATGAAATTCTCTGAGCGAGAAATGCGTTTGCAACAAGTTTGGATAACTCTGAACTCCAAACATTACTTCTGATTATTCTATCATCATCAACCCAATTCTTATAAATATCAACAATAGCTTGACGAGCCTTTAAACCTTCCTCCGTTTCACGAGAACCAATTAATACTCTATCGGGATTATTTAAATCATGAATCGCAGTTCCCTCAGCCAAAAACTCCGGATTGGAAATCACATCAAAGTGAATTCCCTTAGGATTATTATTTAAAATCTTTTCCATTGCTTCTGCTGTACGCACTGGCAATGTACTCTTTTCAACAATCACTTTTGATGAGTTTGAAGCTTCAACAATTGAGTGTGCGGTTTTTTCAATAAATTGTAAATCGGATGCTTTCCCTTTTCCTTCACCAAATGTTTTTGTTGGTGTATTAACAGACACAAAAATTATATCTGCATCATCAATCTCTTTTGGAATATCTGTTGAAAAGAACAAATTCTTTCCGCGTGTTCGTTTAACTACATCCAATAATCCTGGCTCGTAGATTGGTAAATCATCAGTCTGCCAAGCAGCAATCTTCTCTTTGTTGATATCAACAATTGTAACTTTGTATTGCGGACATTTATCAGCAATTACAGTCATAGTAGGACCACCTACATAGCCAGCACCAATACACAATATTTTCTTTTCAAATTTCAAAATATTCTTCCAAATTTTTATTTGTTAACGCAGCTTCGCCACGTCAATTACATATATAACTTAATTACCACATATAAAAAAAGTAATACTAAAAATAAGACATTAAATAGAAATAAGTAATTATAAATAAAAAAAATTGAGGATATTTTGTTTTTTGTGAGAGGGGTCACACTAAGTTCAAAGATGAAAATTGATTACTTTTCAGTTTTGTTTGTAAATTAAAAAATATAATTTAGAAGATAAAATCTTTTTAGAAATTGTTGTAATCTTTTGATTACAAAAGGAGAAAGTTAAAATGTCGGAAGTAAAAAATCTTGGCTTCGATTCTAAGTGTGTACACAGTGGGGTTGGAGATTATGAGTACGGGCCTGTAGTTCCACCCATTTATCAGACGTCAACATTTAAGTTTGAAACTGCCCAACATGGCGGTGCATTATTTAAGGGTGAGCAAAAAGGATATATATACACGCGGATGCTTAATCCAACAGTGGAAGCAATGGAAGATGCTATTGCAGCATTGGAGAATGGACACAAAGGACTTGGCTGCGGAAGTGGAATGGCTGCGGTTCACACGGTCTTTGCAGCTCTTCTTTCTGTGGGCGATCACATTGTTTGCTCAGAGGCTGTTTATGGACCAACAGTTACTTTGTTAAAAACAGTCTTTGCAAAATTTGGAGTGGAGACTACATTTGTTGATGCGTCAAACTTGGATGCAATTAAAAATGCAATTAAACAAAACACAAAAGTTGTTTACATTGAAACTCCAGGAAATCCAACACTTGCTATTGCAGACTTAGAGGCTGCTGCTAAAATAGCTCACGAAGCCAATGCACAGTTTGTGGTTGATAACACATTTATGTCGCCAGCATTGCAGAAGCCTTTGGATTTAGGGGCAGATGTTGTACTTCATAGTTTAACCAAATTTTTAAATGGTCATGCAGATGTAGTTGGCGGAGTTATTATTGTTAAGGATGAAGATACATATAAACATTTTAGAAAAATTCTAAATCAAACAGGGGGCGTAATTGATCCGTTCAATTCGTTTCTTGTTCATCGTGGTTTAAAAACGCTTTCGCTAAGAATGGAGCGTCATTCGGTTTCATCTCAAAAGGTTGCAGAGTGGCTTGAGGCTCATCCAAAAATTGAATGGGTTCGCTATCCCGGATTAAAATCGCACCCGCAATATGAAATTGCTAAAAGGCAGCATACTGCGCAGGGCGGAATGATTACGTTTGAAGTTAAGGGAGGTTTTTCTGCTGGCGAAGCTGTTATGAATTCAGTAAAACTTTGCCAGCTTGCAGTTAGCCTTGGTGGTGTTGAGTCTTTAATTCAACATCCGGCAAGTATGACACATGCCTCGATGGGTAAAGAGATTAGAGAAGAAGCAGGGATTACAGATGGACTAATTCGTCTTTCGGTAGGAATTGAAAACGTTGAAGATATTATTGCAGATTTAGAAAAAGCATTGGAGGAAGTATAATAATCCAACAGTTAATTGTTTACAAATAGAGTTAAAATAGAACAATAAACATCATTCTTTGGATATTAACATGAGTGTTTGCCCTAAACACTCTTGGAAATCTACTATCAAACAATCTTCTTGAAATAATTATTTTTACTCCGCTCACACTTATCTCTGCAATCTTCTACTACAGAATGGCTGTTGAAAAGAATGAACTTTTGAAATAACTTTAAGATTTTAGATGATTATAATTTTTACAATATAGAATTATCATTTCATTTAATTGGCTTGATATACTTTCGAGATATGAGAAAATATCTAAGAATAGGAAATTATTTCTCATTGAGCCTGTTGACTCTTTCATTCGATTAATTTGCTTTTTATCGTAATGCTTTAATACATCTTCAAAATCTTTCGAGGTTTTATCAAACAAATTACATTTTTCCATTTCGGTATTGGCAAGCAATTCTGTAGCAATTTGAATACGAGTATTTAAATTTGATGCTATCTCTTTTAAATCATTCATCAATTCAGTAGCTGGCGACTTATGGTTGTTATCAATATGTGCAAAGCTGGATTGCCAAATACTAACTGAATTTTTTTGAAGCAATTGTAGAGATACAATTAATTTACCATATCTTCTCTCCTGTTTGCTATCATCAGTTCCCTGCAATTTAATTAAATCAATAACGCTGCTATTATTTTGATTTAATAATTTCTTTTGAGTTTTTATTTCCTTCTTCAACTTGCTTAGTTTAGTAATGTCTTCTTCACCAAGAGCATTTAAAGATTTATTAATAATTTCTTGAATTGATGAAATCAATTTATTGCTCTCTTTCATAGATGAAACTAATGCCTCTAATTCAGTATTATCTTCACTTGCAATTAAAACATCATCATCTTCCTCTTTGTTTTTATGGAAGATATGAGTTTTAACTAAAACATAAACAACCAAAAGAGCTAACAGAATTATGGCATATATTTCACCATAAAAAAGTAAGGTTGCCACTATTGCAGCACCGGTAAAAGCACTAAATGCTGTAAAAAACCATCCGCCAATAACGGTAATAACTCCGGTTATTCTATAAACAGCACTCTCTCTTCCCCAAGCTTTATCCGATAGCGATGTACCCATTGCAACCATAAAAGTAACGTAAGTTGTAGAGAGTGGCAATTTAAGAGAAGTAGCAAATGAGATTAAAACGCTTGCAACCATTAAGTTTACTGATGCTCGTATTAAATCAAACGAAGTACCATCTCCCTCGGCAGTTACAACAGGTCTGCTTGCATTTTCAAACCTTCCTCTAATAGCGGTTCTAATTTTTTCCGGAACAATCTTTTCAATTCCGCTGCTAAATTTAATTGTTCCTCTAACTAATTTTCGTGCTAATAGCGAAGATTCAAATCGTTCAAATCCTTCTCCTTGTCGTCCAAGATTTATTTCAGTTTTAGTAACCGAGTTTGCTTTTTTTGAAAACCATAATGTTACAACCATTACCAACCCAGCAAACAGAAGTAACAATGTATTTGTATGAACTGGTTTTGTTAACTCTGTCATAATAAGTTCTAATGGGTTACCTACTGCATTTACACCTAATGTATAGGTGGTTAACCCAGCTAAAGGAACACCTATAAAATTAACTAAATCGTTTGCAGCAAAAGCTAACGCTAGTGCAAAAGTTCCAACAAGAATTATTATTTTAAGAATGTTTACTTTTGTAAATGATAGTAATATTTGAAGTATAACTCCCCAAGCTATTGTTCCATATAATAAAATATTCCAAGTGTTTATTTTAATTATTTCTTTAATTTCTGCCGACATAAATGAAGAATGTTTAGCCCCTTTAATTAAAATAAAGAATGTAATAGCAGTTAATGCAAATGCACCCCAAATGGCTCCATATCGCTTTAATCTTTTTTCATAATCAAAAGTAAAAATCAATCGGGTTACAAATTGAACAAAAGCCCCCACAACAAAGGAGATTACAACAGAGAGCAAAATTCCGGAAATTATAAGCAATGCTTTTTCAGAATTTATATAATGGTATAAATCCAAAATTGTTTGTCCTGAGTGCATTATTTTGATAATTGCAACAGCAACAGCCGAGCCTAATAACTCAAACACAATAGAAACAGTTGTAGAAGTAGGCAAACCAAAGGTGTTAAATAAATCTAATAGAAGAACATCTGTGAGCATTACAGCTAAGAAAATAATCATAATTTCTGGCAACATAAATGCTTCAGGATTAAAGATGCCCTTTCGTGCAACTTCCATCATACCGGTAGAAAAGGTTGTGCCAAATAAAATTCCGGCACTTGCAATAGTTAATATTATCCAGCGTGGTGCTGCTTTTGAGCCAAGTGCCGAATTTAAAAAATTAACTGCATCATTACTTACCCCAACAACTAAGTCAGTTACAGCCAAAACAATTAAAATTACGAGTACTACTAAAAATAATTCCATACCTTCAATTCACTATATTATTATAGGTTATTTAATAGATAAAAATAATCTTAATTATAGTTCTAAATGTTAGGGTAATGTTAAGTTAATGTTAAATTTGTATTAAGTAATTGTTTATTATTGAAAGTAAAATCTTATTTAGTAGCTTTATAATTCAAATTATTACTATTAGGTGAAATGGAAAAACTAAAAGAGTTTAGCAGCAATTACCCAAATTTAATTGCAGGTATTAAGTTAGCATTTTTTCTTTATCTCTTCTTTTTAAGTCTTCAGCTAATGGGCGATTCAATGAAACTGTTCGGAAAAGATTTTGCAAACACTTTAATTCAAACAACATCAAATCCGTTTGTAGGTCTCTTTATCGGGATACTTGCAACCTCCGTTGTTCAATCATCTTCTTCCACAACATCAATTGTTGTAGGTATGGTTGCAGCCGGAGCATTAAATATTCAAGGTGCAATTCCCATTATAATGGGTGCAAATATTGGAACTTCCATTACCAACACAATTGCATCACTTCCGCAAATAAATAGAAGCAACGAATTTAAGAGAGCCTTTGCAGCAGCTACAGTTCACGATTTTTTTAACTTCCTCGCAGTTATTGTAATATTCCCTATTCAGGTTGCTACAAACTTTCTTGATGTTGCATCTGAGGCTTTGGCAAAATCATTTCAAAATGTTGGTGGTTTAGATTTCTTAAGTCCAGTAAAGGCAATAACAAAACCAGTTTCTAAAGAGTTTATTGCTCTAATGCAATCTGGCATTGGTGACGGAACTCTTTACAAATGGATTGCCCTTATTGCTGCATTGGCTATACTTTTTATTGCTCTAAAATATATGACTGTTTCACTTAAAGTATTAATTATATCAAAAGCAAAAGCGTGGTTCGATGAAATTTTATTCAAAACAGCCCCAAGAGCGTTTGTGGTTGGGCTGTTGTTAACAGTATTGGTGCAGAGTAGTTCAATAACAACTTCCTTGGTTGTGCCTATGGCTGGTGCAGGTTTGCTTACCCTAATACAAATTTTTCCCTATACACTTGGCTCAAATATAGGAACAACTGTAACAGCACTTCTTGCTGCACTTATTACTGGAAGTATTTCAGCATTGGCAGTTGCTTTTGCACATCTTCTTTTTAATATCTCCGGAATTATATTTTGGTGGCCCTTTAAGAAATTTCCACTATTCTTAGCAGATAAATTTGCAGAATATTCAATCAAAAATAAACTAATACCTGTTGCATATATTCTAATTCTTTTCTTTATTATACCGGTATTGGTGATATATTTAGTTAATTGAGGTTAAAAAATGATTAAAGAAATTTTAAGTGTGTTTCAATCAGACTCTCTGATGGAGAGGGCATTTAATAAATCATTCGAAATGTTAGACATTACGAATCAGATGTTTAAAGAATCGCGAAAAGTATTAAGGGAATCGGATAGTAACGAATTTGCAAACGATATTAATGAACAAGATGCGAAAATAAATAAATTTCAGCGAGAAGTTCGTAAAGATGTATTTAATCATCTCGCAATGTCGGGAAACGAAGAACTCCCTTCTGGAATGGTGTTAGCAAGCATTGTAATTGATTTAGAACGTATTGGTGATTTCACAAAAAACATAGTTGAAATTGCACAGAACCATCCGCAGAGACTTCATGCCGGTGAGTTTGAAGATGAGTTAATTACTCTTGAACGAGCAGTAGAAGATAGCTTTGGACGAACAATCTATTGCTTCAAAAACTCTGACGAAAAAGCGGCATTAAATCTTTTAAGAGAGTACAAATGGGTTAGCAAAAGTTTTGATGCAAAGATACAATCCTTAATGAGGGGTGAAGATACTACTCTTACAATTGGAAGTGCAGTAGCACTTGCAATTTATCTCCGTGCATTAAAAAGAATTTTTTCTCACTTAAGAAATGTTACTTCGAGTGTTGTAAATCCTTTCCACAGAATAGGATTTAAACCGAAGAAGAGAAAGAAAGGTTAAAATATATTCCAATCCAATCGGTCTGTGAGATTCTTACAGAGGATTGCATTTTGTTTTTGAATGTGATTCGTTTTTTAAAAAATGGAATCCCTATGGGATTCGTGTTTCATTGGTTTTTTGTTTCTATTAAAGTGCAACTCCTCACGGAGTTAAAAAAAGAGTCTAATTAACTTTGGCATTTATAAATAAATTCAATCCTGCCTCCGGGACAAATTACGATAATGATCTGGTTTTGGAAATTCAGAACCAAATATTGACAGTATTACATAATCCCAGAGGGATTAAATTATATTAGAAAGAATTTAAAAATATATTCCAATCCCATCGGGATTGTATTTTTTTGAGTGTAATTTGTTTTAAATAATGGAATCCTCTGTAAGAGTCTCACAGACCGACGGGATTCGTTTTTTTTGTTTTCTTATTGGCTTATTAAATTGCAACTCTCCCAAAGGGATTCTTACAGAGCTAACGGAGTTAAAACAGAGTGTAATTAGCTTTGAAGTTTATCAACTATTTCTGAGTCCACTCTAAAAAGCCCCTCACGGACTAAAGTCCGTTCGGGAAAGTTTGTTTTTAGTTCGTAATCCCCACGTTAAAGCGTGGGGTTAATGAAATATTACCTTTTTATAGTGGACTCATTTCTAATATATTAGAAATAGATATTTTAATAAATACTAACCCTACAAATTGGAGGTGAACAATGGCAAATACATATTCAAGAATGTATGTACAAATAGTATTCTCTACATTAAATCGTAATCCTCTATTACACAAAAGCTATCGTAGTGAAGTCTTTAAGTATATTAGCGGAATAGTAAATAAAATGGGAATGAAATCGTTAGCGGTTAATGGAGTCGCTGATCATGTACATATTTTTTGTGGTTTCAATCCAACAATAAGAATCTCTGATTCTGTGAGGGATATAAAACGATTTTCAACAGAATTTATTAAAGAGAAGAAATTTATTAATCAAAAATTTCAGTGGCAGGAAGGTTATGGTGCTTTCACCTATTCTGCTTCGCAACTTGATGATGTTATTAAGTATGTTCTGAATCAAGAAGAACATCATAAAAAACAAAGCTTTAAGGAAGAGTACTTTGAGTTTTTGGAAAAATTTCAAATTGAATATGATGAAAAATATGTTTTAGGGTGAGTAAAATTTATATTACTTAATCCCATTAGGATTGCATTTTGTTTTTGAGATTTTTTAAAAAATGGAATCCCGATGGGATTCGTATTCTTTTGGTTTTTTTTCTTTTCTATTAAAATGCAACTCCTAACGGAGTTAAAGAGAGTGTAATTAGCTATGGTATTTATCAATAAATTCAATTCCGCCTTGCGGGACTAATTAGAACAATGATGTGGTTTTGGAAATTTAAAACCAATTACTAACTGTATTACATAATCCCAGAGGGATTATATTTTATTAGAAAAAGAATTTTAAGATATATTCTAATCCCATCGGGATTGCATTTTATTTTTGAACGTGATTTGTTTTTTTTAAAATGGAATCCTCTGTAAGAGTCTCACAGACTTACAGAGTGAACGAAGTTAAAAAAGAGTGTAATTGGCTTTGAAGTTTATAATTAACAACAATCTTGCGGGACTAATATATTTGATATGAAAATAAAATATTACAGTTTGAAATTGTAATTAAGACCTAAACTTAATTGAAGCCTCCAGCGATTATCTTTAAACACTTCTCTGTTGTTTAGTAAATAGTAACCAATCCCTTTTAGAAACACAGTAAAACTTTTTTGAATAAGAATATGTATCTCCATTCCAACATTTAAATAGAATAAATTTCCCGTCAAATTTTTAGGATAGTTATTAGAGTAATTGTACAATGGCATTGGCCCAATGAACTCCTTTACAGAAACATAATGATAGGATAATCCCGATAAAATTCTAACAGGGGAAGGACGGTACAAATTTGTTACAGGGAACAAGAATAATAACTCAGCCCCAATTACAAAACTGGAATACGCATATGTTGAGGGAGATTGTATATATTTAGGGGCGTTAGTTCCATCATCCCAATAACCAATATTAGCTTTCCAGTTAAAATTGGATGTGATAAAATCACCACCCATAAAAATCTCAGGAAATATTACTAAATCAGAATATTGATCTACACTGCCTATGTATCCAACATCAAAACCTACAGAGTGAATATTAGTTTGTGAAAAAGAGCTTTTTGTTGAAGAGAGAAGAAGCAACAATAGAAACACAAATTTAATTTTTAATTTTAGCACTAAATATCCCTTTTATAAAAGCGAAAAATAAAGGATTTTATAACTTTTTACTATGCACTTTTTTATCACAACATGTTCTGTTGTTTGGGGCTTAGCCACCTACGTTTCGCATTGGTGGATAGGAGGAGGAGCAATACTGTTATGTTTGCAAAATATGATGTTGATATTCCAAGTTGCTAGATTTATATTAAGGCAAAGATAATTCAAATTTGTTGAGGATAATATGGTTACGAAAGAAAGAGTTAAACGCAAAATAGATCATATGCCAAACGATTTATTAGAAAAAGTTTACAAATATATTAATGAACTGACGAGTAGAAATAAAACAAAAAAGAAATTCCGCACATATAAGTTGGATGGACAATTTGACAACATTAATATTCGACAAAGAGCATATGAATAAGGTGTTGTTAGATACAAACTTATTGATTTATGCAATTGATGAAGATTCAAAATATTTTGATCTAGTTCAAGAGTTAATAAATGATGATACATTAAAACTTTTCACCACTTCAAAGAATCTTTCTGAATTCCTTTCAGTTGTTACACGTATTCCGAAATCAAGTTTATCTATTGAAGAAGCCGTTCTTATTATAGAAGAATTTCAAAATACTTTTACAATATTATATCCTACAGAAGAATCATATTCAATCTTAATTGACTTACTTAATAAACACTCTCCCTCTGGTCTTAAAATTCATGACTACGAAATAGCAAGTATCGCTATATCTAATAAAATAAAAAATGTTGCAACATTTAACAAAAAGGATTTTGAAAGTATCGAAGAAATTAAATTAGTTTTAATGCAATAACTTGACATTTTACTTCCAAGCTCTGCTAACAAGTTTACTTTGTATTGCTAACCCTCTCACTGTGAGTCCTTTGGACAAGGTTTTATATTACTCCTTAAAATGTTTTGTAATAGTTGCTCACTTTAAAAATTATACCCTAAAGAGAATTTCAAAGCTAAATCTGGTACGCCAAATATAAGTACGCCAACATCAATATTATTAAAAACTGTATATTTTCTTGATAGAGCCATTCCACTTGGCAAAGGTAAATTAAATATATCTTTAAATGTGGAATTGTACTGATCATTAACTCCTTCAACGCTTTCATTGCCCAGCATAACGCCAACACCTACGCGGTAGTACGGGTTTTTATAATTTGTAACATTTCCAAATGCTTGAAAGAGTAATCCGTCAATATCCAGGAACAACAACCGAACAGGAATTAGTGCATAATCCCATCCTTCCATTTTGTCATTCATTTTAAAATTACCTGCAAATTTAATTCCTACAGTTGGTTCTTTCCCAAGTTTATAAAGTGCATAGTCGTATGAAAATTTTCCAAAATATTTTATGATATTCAACGAAAGCGAGTGTTCACCAACTGCTGCATCAAACCCAAAAGTTAAAGATGAGGGAATTGATAGAGAAATTTCTGTAGAATGTACATTCTCTTTCTCTACTGTTAAATGGGGCTTTGCGAGATTCATTGAGTCTAATTCTAATTCAAAGGCATTATCATCTTCGCCAAGCAAGCTCCCTTTTATAAATTTTGGCTGGAATGCTCTATTGGTAGCTTCATCATCCTTCATTACAAATGCTGGTTTTAAATCATACACCAAAGAGAAATTTGCCCACGACTTTCTGTTTTCGGATAGATTATAATATAGAGCAATTTTTCCACCATACTTGCTATCAGTATAGGTGCCATTTACTTTCCAATAGAAATCATTAGTTTCACCTAAATTTTTATCAAGCAAAATATCATCGGGCTGATTGAAATAGTACTCGTTACTGCCATTCAATACTACCGAGCCATCTATCTGCATATTGAGATTTAGTTTATTCACAACCTCAAATTTGCTAACGGAAAAGCCAGCGGAGAGGTATCCAAACTCGTTATTAAAAATGGATGTACCAAAGCCAAAAACAACTTCGCTCATATTCAGACTTGTAATATTGCTCACGGTTGTATTAAGAATCATATCAAATGTTGTTTCGTTACCGCCAACATCCTGCGATGTAACCAACTTGGTTTCAATTCCATTAGCTGTCATTCCCAAATTAAATTGCAAAGGAATGTTATAGCCAAAACTAACCACATAATCTTTCCATACTGGGAAAGCAAAACTTATTGATGAGAACCCACCTACTTGTGAAACAACAGCATTGTTTACTTGTGTGTATTCTGGGGTTGATGATTTATCGAAGATGAACATAGTAGTGTCTTGCAAATATTCATCTGTAGATGAGTTGATAGATGCTTGGTCAATCAGGCTGCTGCTTCCAATTCCCACACGATAATCGAAATTGAAATATGCACCATCCATAAAAGCTAATTCGGATGGATTTATAAAAATAGCTGACGATTCATTTTGCATTAGCGGGGCTACAATTCCGCCAGATATTCCAGAGCCATTTCCGCCGCCAAAAAAGTTTGCTGCAATTCCAACATTCAAGTTTAAATTGCCACCTCTAAAATATGGCATTTTAGGAGTCTCTGTTTGCCCGTATGCTATTGCTGAAAATAGTAATGTAATTAGGAGATAATATTTTATTTTTTTTAACATTAGAAATCTATCCCTACAGAAAATCGATAAGTATTTGATAACTCTTCAATTAAATATGTGAAATTTACTTTAGTTAATAGTGTTGTAATTTTATATTGAATTCCCAATCCGACCGCATATTTTTCGTCTGGTTCGCTGTTAAGTAATTGCTGTGTTCCTGCTCTAAAGGCAATGATATCAAGGAGAAGATACTCAACACCAAAATTGAATTTTTGCGAAGTCTCTCTCAAAATATTTGGTTTATAATCACTATTTATAATTAAACCATTCATTGGGTTTAAGGAGATTCCAAGCACCAATTCTGTAGGAATCGATTCGCTGTAACTACCTTTAGGTTTGTTATCGGTACTGTTATTATCCGAGTTCCAATTAACAGGAGCAAAAATATCTTTTACAACCAAACCGAGTGTTAAATAATCGTAAAGATGGTATTGCAAGCCAAGGTCTAATCCAAAACCACTTCCAGTACCAAAAACTTGATTTAGTCTCCCCTCTTCTATTTCAGCAGGATCAAAAATAATATAGCTGCCTTCATCAAATCCATTATTTCCAAAGGAAACATGACGATACTTTAAGGATAATCCCGCAGAGAAATTTCCAAATTGATGTGCATAGGCTGCCATAAATGTAAGTTCTTTAAGTGCATCATCGCCAGAGTATATTACTCCAACACCGGCTCCATTATTGTTGCCAAGTGGAATAGATGCAGATGCTGTTCCGTAAGGAATTATTTGCAATTGCTTTGAATAATTAAATTCAACACCAATGTTTTCAACACTTGTAAGTCCCGAAGGATTCCAGAATATTGAGCTTGCATCATTCGCAAGAGCAATGTATGCATTTCCCATACCTACAGCCCTTGTACCAAATCCAATATCAACAAAGCTGCCGGCTTTCCCCGATAACTCTTGTCCCATACTCAATGAGGTACACAACATAAGTATTGTTATAAAATATTTAGTCTTTTTCATCTTTGATTTTACTCTTTTAATATCGTTTTTTAATATCACCTTTTAACATCACCGTAGGGACGTAGCGAGCTACGTCCCTACGTCATCATCCCAACAGTATATTATCATTTTATTAATACCACTTGAATTAATTCTTCAATTTCATTTTTACCATCTTTTGCTTTTAACCTAATAATGTAGCGACCATTTCGTGCCATATTATTTCCATCTGTTATTCCATCCCAAGTAATCTCTTTCAGCGATGAACTGCTTCCATATCTACCTGGGAATTGGATATCATTTTCGAGTACTGTTTTAATTAGTTCACCATTCATATTATAAATCTTGATATCCATTGTAACTGGTGGGAAATCGGATGTTAGGAAATATCCAATTTTAACTGGTGCTACAGTAGGAGAAAATGGCGATGGCAGCACACTTAAATATTGCAAACCCAATGGCTCGTTCTTACTTACAATTGCATACTCTCCAAACTGAGTTAAGTTATTAAAGGAGAGATTTAGATTTTCTGATTTATCTAAAGAGCCAATTTTTTCCAAAGCATTAGAGACAATTTCCCACTCGGTCTCTTTTGAATTATAATAAGCAATTCCTTTTTTTCCTTTATCAAAGCGAAGAGAAACATCGGTTGGTATTTGAATAACTCCTCCTCTTTGCAGACTATCGCCAGGTAGTGCAGTAGAGGCATTATAAGAGAGATAGTATGCTTTGTCTGAAACAATGAACTTACCTTTTTCTCCTTTTGGTGTAATATGTTTTTTAACAGAAATAATTTTTGTGTTGTTAAGTTTAAGCTGAATAGGAATATTAACCGAATTAGAAGATATTGTAATATACGCTCCAGCTCTATCCGATAGCTCAATTGAAGTTTCCGGATAAATATCTGCAAATATTGAAACCGATGTTTCGGAGTGCAAATCACTTATAAAGTCAGTTGCAGAAATAGTAACATTTCCAATAAAGGTTGAATCTATTGGGCTGTAGAACCCTGTTGTTTGGAATATTTCATAATCGTCATTTGATATTGATGCTCGCGGCGTAACATCCCAAATTAAACTACTTCCAAGAGTTATACTTCTGCCTGATGTATCAGACCCGGATATTGAAAACTGAATTCCATTTGCTCTGTTCGAGAGTTGTGAGTTTGGTGCACTTAGCGAAAGACTCGTGATGTCAATATCGCTTACCGATAAATTCATAACTGAAATAACAGATGCTCCATTTAGTTTAGCGGTAACGGAAACTGTATAATCTCCTTCCGCTAGTGGAGTAATAGAAACTTCAGTTGGATCATTTTTATCTGGAATATTGATTTCCACTTCACTCGGTGAATCCCAAATAATTTCTCCTACTGGATTTACACCTTTAAATTTATCAGATAACGTTTCCTGCAAGCCATCTCTAATTAAAAGCGTTATGGAATAATTATCTCCAACTCGCAAAGTTGTATTATTCAATTCCGGAGTAAGACTTAATGTTTCCAAAATACCAGCAGCTTTAGGAGTTATTTTATACTCTGCTGAACTATATTTTATGGAATCAAACTCAACTTGGGTGTAATATGTAATTTCCTCTATAACATTTAATGCTGGAATAAATGCTGTTAAACTCGTATCCCCTCTCGTCATTGCAACTTCGGTAAATAAAGATTGGGAAGCTATTTTATAAAACAAAACTCCTGCAAAATTATTCTGTGTACAAGTTTTATAATAAACATTAATTTCAGTCTCAGCATTTGCAAGTACTTCGCTAACCGGAATAAATCTAAACGGCATATTCACAGTGGCAGAAAGGGTTGATGTATCACTCTCTAAAGTGAAATTCAAACTTTGGTTATCTGGTGTGAGGTATTGGTCTTTTGTTAAATTCAAATTATAGGTTCCGGCAAATAATTTGTTGCTCGAATAAAATTCTCCATCAGCTTCCGTGGTCTTTTTAAGTGTTGTGCCATTTGGGTTTAACAAAGTAACCTCAACACCACTAAGTGGTTCATCGCAATCAGTAATTGTAAACTTCAGTTGACCACTTGGCAGGAGAAAATCGGGCAGAGTAATTGTAGAATTAATTTCTGAACCAGGAACTACTACCAGTTTTGTTAAAATCAAATTATCATCTGTTAAAGATATTTGATAAAGTGTAGTATCGTTTTCTGCTGCATCAATTGGAAGTTCCGAGAAAGTATAATTTCCATTTGAATTTGTTGTAGAATAAAATTCACCATACGATGAGACTGCTTTTAATGAAAGATTATCTACATCTTCAATATTTTTTGAAATTACTTTTCCATTTAGGTTTACAATTGAAGGTGTTAAAACATAATCTTGAGTAACATTAATATTATCTGCAAAATTTATATGAACGCTCTGAGATTCAAACCCAATACGCGAGGCTGTTATTGTAAATTCTTTTTTTGGAAGATTATCAAGCTCATATTTTCCAGTTAAAGAATCGCTTAAAGTTCTATAAACCTCACTGCTTATTCTGTTTCCTGCATCTTTACTCTTGGCACTTATTATTACATTTCCGAGTGTTGTATTAGTACCACCAGCAACTAACTTGAAAACGGTTCCACTCATTTTTGCTTCATTTTTTGTTAAAGTAAAATTAACATTTAACGAATCGGAACTACTTAGTGTTACTGATTTATTAAGAGGAGAAGGCGTATAGTTAGCAAGGGAGGGAGTTAAAATATATGTGTCTGATGGAATATCTAAAAACTCTGCAATTCCAAGAGCATTTGTTGTTCCACTTTTAACATAATTTGTATCAGCGTTTACAAGTGAAATACTTACTTGAGAAAGAGGCTGGTTACTTTCATCCTCAACAGAAACAACAATATCGCCAATACTGGAAACAGATGTAAAGTCAACTATCTTCTCATCATTTACACCAAGTGTTATTGATTTTGAAGTTGGTGTAAAGATAAAACCATTCTTTGCTGGTTTCACAACATAACTTCCATCAGATAGAAAGTTAAAATTATAATCTCCGTTTACAGAAGATTGCTTAACACCAATTACGTTCCCATTATCTGATAATGTAATAGTAGCATTATCAGTTCCTACATTACCAACTATTTTTGAGGTGTTCACATTAACTGTTAAATTTCCAACATCCGTTTGAGCATTTGCAGTAACTATAATATTTGAAATCTCACCATTTATATATCCATCAGCGTATATATCGGTTTTAACAATATAAGTATCCGGAGGCACTTCGGTAAAAGCGAACACTCCATCATTTCCAGTTTGAACCGTAAACATATTTGTTTGTGAACTTGCTATTACATTTGCTGAAATTGTTAAAGCCTCATTAAATTGGTTAACAACTTTGCCAGTTATACTTCCGGAGTTTTTTGCAAGCAGAATATCTTTTGAAATTGTTGAAGTACTTTCTAATATTGAAATAGTAGTTGTGCTTGTTGAATAGTTATCTAAAGTTCCGGTTAATGTATAATCACCAGGAGCAATATTTGGAATTTGATATTCCCCTAAATTATTAGATGTAACCGAGTAAGAATCGTTTGCTCCAATTAAATGGATTGATACACCAAGCAGCGTTTCGGATGTGCCGCTATCTTTCGCAACCCCTGAAAGGAGAGCGATGTTTTCTTTTAAATCATTTACATCAGCCACAGCATTTAAACTTGAGGGTGATATTGTAACAGAAACCTCCAAAGCAGTTCGGTAATTTGTTTTGGAAGCAGAGACTTTATAATTGCCCGACTTTAGTGATGGTATTGTATATTCTCCATTTGCATTGGAGGAGCTATTATATTCGCTGCCATTATCTAAAATTGCTTTTACTGTTGCATCATTAACAGGCGAGCCGCTTGAAGTTAAAATTTTTCCGACAATTTTTCCGTTTAGTATTTCTAACGAGATATTAAAAATTTTAGATTCTCCATCCAAAATTTCATAATCTGCAATGGTAGTATCGGAATATCCAGCTTTAGAGAAAGATATTTGATATGCAGAACCAACTAATTTATTAATTAGAAATGTACCATCGCCCAACGTGTATTTCGATTTTCCACCAATTGGAGAAATTAAATTTACGAGTACATCATCTAATCCAACTCCAGCAGCCGTAACGGTTCCAGTAATTATTGCAAAATTTTCGTTTAACGTCAAATCAATATTCTGCAAATTCTGCCCAACACTTAAAGAAACATCTGAACTATCAGAACGATAACCAGCTTTACTAACAACGACCTTATAATCACCCGAAGCCAAGCCCACACTATATTCACCATTATCATTTGATAAAAGAGTTTGTACAATGCTTCCATTTGCTTGATGTACATTAAGAATTGCATCTTTAATTACATCGTTATTGTTTGAAATTATTTTTCCGCTAAAGGATGATGGGTTTTCAAGAATTTCAAAATTTATTAACGTACTACTCCCGGGAGATAACGCTGAAGTGCTCTCTGTGCTTGATGAATATCCACTTTTTGATACTTCAATTTTATATTCAATATTTGCTTCAAGCGATGCAATAAATTGACCACCAACATCCGTAACCGTATTTATCACTAATACATTTGTTGCTTTGTTATAGATTGATACTGCAACATTTCTTTCAGGATTTCCACTCACTTTTACAATACCACTTACTGTTGCTATGTTTTGAACAAGACTAAAATCATTGTTTGAACTTTGCTGTCCTGCCCCTATGTTTATTGAGCTTGAGGAGGATGTAATAAATCCGCTCTTTGAAACAGAAATATCCCAAGCATTTGGCTGTACGTTGAATGAATAGTTTCCATCAACATCAGAATTGATTAACAACTCCATTCCTCCGGAAACAGCTTTAACCAAAGCTCCTGATAGTGCAACACCTGAACTACTGATTTTACCAGAAATAACACCAGCATTGGGAGAGAGTTCAAAATTTATTCCTGTTAAATTATCTCCAGGGTCTAACGAAAGCGTTTGAGAAACAGGAGGAATAAAACCCGATTTTGAAACTGATATTTCGTGAGTTCCCTCCGGAAGACTAAGGGTGTAAAGTCCATTCAAATCACTTTGGGTAGATGCTACTCCAAAGACCTCAACCTTCACTCCATCTGCTGCACCACCACTTGTTGTAGTTATTTTTCCAGAAACCGAAGCTGGGTTTGGAGTTAAATCAAACAACAGATTATCTATTGTTTGACCAATGCCTAAAGTTAGCTGCAAAGGTTCTGAAGCTGTATATCCATTTTTAGATACCGAAAATGTGTAAGTCTCTTGCGGCAAACTGAAAGTAAAGTTACCGGAAGAATTTGTGTTTTCGGTTATCGGAGTTCCAATAGTTGGGTCAGCAGTTACTAATATTTCATTATATGGGATTTTTGAAATGCTGCCATCACTGTTTTTAATTACCTTACTAACAACACCAGAAACTTGGTTTGCTCTTGGAATTAAAATTAAATTTTGGTTTTGTAAGTTATCATTAGTTGATAAACTAATACTTAGAGGTGTTGGGCTTATAAACCCAGTCTTGTTTACATCAATTATCCAATTACCCGATGATAAAACAAAATTGTAACTGCCGTCACTCGAAGAATTCTTTTGCTGAGTAGTGTTTCCCTTTGTAGCTGTTACACTTGCAAGCTGGATAGGCTGCCCAGTAGTATTGCTAATCTTACCTGAAACCGAGACTTCATCTTTTACTAAATATATTGTGGAAATATTTATTTGTCCGCTTGCTGCATTTATAGTCTGCTCATCAGCAGAAATATAACCGGCTTTACTAACTCTTAAAGTATATTGCCCAATTGTTGTGCTTAAACTATAAATTCCGTTTGAATTTGTTAAAGCCGATTTTTTTACACTTGTTGCATTATTAATAATCTCGACCAAAGTATTTGCAAGTGGCAGACTGCTTCCATCTTCTGAAACTGTTCCGGAAAACGTTGCAGGTAGTGGGGTTAAAGGGAATCGGATCAATTGTGGGTTGCTTGCTGTTGCGTTTTCATCAATTGCAACTGAAAGTGTTGCATCCTGAAAACCAGTTTTACTTCCAACAAACTGATAGGTTCCAAGGGCAATGCTATCAGTATAAGTCTGTGCATCGGAAACCAAATAGGGATTTGCCGGTGTTACACCATCAACAACTGCAATAGCCCTTCCCTCATAATTTAACAAACCAGAATTATCTAAAGTTGAGTAGGCTTGTAACCTAAACACACCAAGTATTTTATTGTAAAAGAATTCAAAAGTTTCACTTACCGAACCAGCACCCTGTGAGTTACTCGGTATTACAAACCAAACATAAGTTCCCTTATTCAATTTCGATTTTGCAGCAAAGTCAATCAAATTATTTGTTGTTGTGGCAGAGTATATTGGAATATCGATAGTCTGTTCATTTCCGCCAAAAGAAGTTACTCTCTCAAAAAGATGGAATGAATAACCAACTGCCCAATCAACATCTTCCCAAGTAAATGTGATTGTTGCTTCGTTATCAAAAGTAGAGTTGTTTGCCGGTGTTAATAAATCGGGAACTGGAAAATTAGATTGATCGCTCTCAAAAACAAAAGCATTAATTCCGGAAATTACCGGGCTTGCGTATATTGGATTGTTCTCTTCATATAAATTTAGAATTACATAATTATAAGTTTCACTCGGGAACAAAGGGGCTGGCACACCGTTATCATAAGGGTTCAGAGGATTTACATCACCATACTGTGCCGAAGTTTCATTGGTAGTATAATTCCAAATTAGATTTGCACCTTCAATTTTTAGGTTTCCATCATCATCCGTTTTTACTTCAAAAGGTGTGCTTGAAACCAATAACCAATATGATACAACACCCGGAACACTGCTCCATCTAAATGTAGGGGTTGATTCTAAAATTGTACCAATGGGGGATGAAGCAACAGCACCAGAAGTTGCGGTAACCACAAATTGAAATTCATTGGAATATTCTTTGCCCGAATCGTTTATTATATCATTAATATTATCAGCAGTAGAGCTTGTTAAAATTCCATAATACCGCCCTGTTGATAGCCCAGTACTGCTCCCTTTGAAACTTTGAATATATGCACCACCTCCAACAGGTACTCCATTTACATTCATTGGAAAGGAGGAGTTCGTAAGATTATAGTTTCCGGAAGTTGTGCCTACTTTTATTTTTACATTCTGCGAATTTATATCTCCATTCCAAGAGAGAACAATTAAACTATCGGGATGAAAAAGGATCTTTAAACTTAAACTTGTTCCTGAAGAGTTATACCCCTGAGGCACTACAAAAATGGTTTGTGCAGTTAAGGTAAGTGAAAACAGAAAAAAAAGTAGTGTGAGTAAAAATTTATTTATCATTTAATAAACCTCTTAAATATTTAATTCGCACTGAATGAACTTAACGCAATTATTTATTTTTAACAAATCTATTGTCGAATAAAAAGATTAAGTGTTTAGTCTTGCGGATATATAATAGTATTGACGACTAAATCCTTGTTTTTTTTGTAAAGAAATTGTAAGGGTAAAAAACATTATATTTTTCTTTTCTTCGCCTTTGCCTCAGCCTTGCGGTTTACCGCCATATGAATTTTAGAGGGTAGATTAATTAGGCTAAGTTCTCCTTAAAGCCGGTACGGCTCTTGCATCGGATACCGTTGCATAAATAATTTAGCAAAATTCAATCACTCTCGTGCGGGACGAAAAGCCCAACTTTTGCTTTGTTTGGTACGCTTATTTTCAGTTTAACATTTTAACAACTTAAAAACTGCTGAGAATTCTGAAAAGTTGGGCTTTTTTTATCAATCTCAAAGGTGTAGAATATATTTTGCTGTTATAAAATAGCCCCAGGTTTATAGTCTTTTGCATTTGGAAATTTCTCTTTATAAACATCAACTTGTTCAACAAATATTTTAATCTGTTCTTTTGCATTTCCAATTAATTTATCAGCGTTCAACATTATCTCTTGTAGTTCATCTATCGATAAATTCAATCTTCCATCATTTGCTAATCTCTCTAATAAATCGTTTTTTGTAATTTTACCATTTCGCATATCTCTAACAGTAGCAACAGCATGCTCTTTAATTGCCTCATGAGCTTGCTCTCTCGGTATTCCTTTTTTAATTGCTTCCATTAAAAATGTTGTTGAAGATAAAAACGGAAAGTAGTGCTTATTCTCTTTTTCTATAACTGATTCAAAAACTTCCATCTGTTCAATTATTGTTAGGAATGTTTCTATCATTCCATCAATTGCATAGAAGCTATCCGGTAATGCAACACGACGAACAACAGAGCACGAAACATCTCCTTCGTTCCATTGGTTGCCAGAAATGCTGCTTGTCATTGTAACATATCCAGCAAGTATATTTTGGAATCCATTTATTCTTTCGCTTGAACGACTATTCATTTTATGCGGCATTGCAGAGGAGCCAGTTTGTTCTTTTGCAAACCCTTCGGATACTGTTTCGTTCCCTGCCATTATTCGCAGGGTTGTTGCAAAACTGCTCATTCCACTTCCAAGAGTAAATAGAGTGGAGACTACCGAAAAATCGATACTGCGTGGATAAACTTGCCCAACCGTGTGGAGCGATTTATTAATTCCAAGATGTTTAATTAGTTTTTCTTCAAGCTCTTTTACTTTCGCTGCATCATTATTAAAAAGTGTGAGCTGATCAACTTGAGTTCCCACAGCACCTTTTAATCCGCGAACAGGATAATTATTAATTAACGATTGAAGCTGGTTTACACCAAACAAAATTTCTTCGCCAAACATTGCAAGGCGTCTTCCAAGTGTGGTTGGTTGTGCAGCCACATTGTGCGTACGTGCTGCAATAATCAAATCAGAATATTTTTCTGCTTTTTCTGAAATTCGTACTAAAACGGTTATACTTTTTTCCAATAATAATTTCAAACCACGATAGACTTGAAGTTGTTCAACATTTTCAGTTAAGTCTCGGCTTGTCATTCCTTTGTGGATATGCTCATAGCCCGCCAACTCGCAGAACTCCTCTATGCGCGCTTTTACATCGTGTCTGCTAATGCGTTCACGTCTATCTATCGAATCTAAGTTTACATTCTTTTTTACTTTTTCGTAACGTGCAATAGCTTCGGGGGGTATGTCAAGTCCAAGTTCGCTCTGGGCTTTCATAACAGCAATCCACCACTCCCTTTCAAGAACAATTCTTCCTTCTGGCGACCAAATGTTTTTCATCCCTTCAGAAGCATATCGTTCAGCTAACACATTAGTAATCTTATCCATACTACTTAACCTTTGTTGAATTATTTGTGAGTTGAATTGTAAATTAATTTTAATTAGATATTTAAATTTACTAAAAACTTTAGAGAAAGAACCTTTTGCTATTAGCCTTGCCACGATTTGGTAGTCGGTTTTAGAACACAGATTACTCAAAGGTCTGCCTCAAAGATATGGATTCCCAAATGGTTTATTGTTATTTTGGGTGAAGTAAAAAACTCAAAGTGTTTACCCCTGTTGTTGATTAGAATGCAAAGACAAGAATTTTTTGTTCCCCTTTATTTCGGATAGTTGTAGATGAAAATATGAAAAGACGTACTTTTATTAGAAATAGCACTTTGCTGACTGGCACAGCAGCTATCACTGGATTAAGTGATGTTTATGGAAATAGACCAAATAGAACCGATGTTCTTCCTAAAATTAAACCAACACGTTTACATAAAGGAGATACGGTTGGGCTTATTGCTCCTGCTGGGTATATTTCAGATGATAACTTAAAAGAAGCAATTGAGAATATTGAACTACTTGGATTAAAGCCCTACTACACAAAGAACATCCATGAAAAGTATGGCTACCTTGCAGGAAAAGATGACGTGCGAGCAAATGATTTAAATCATATGTTTGAAAATGATAAAGTTGATGGAATTTTTTGTGTGCGTGGCGGATATGGTGTTGCGAGAATGCTTAGACAAATTAACTACGATGTTATTAAATCAAACCCCAAAGTTCTTGTTGGGTATAGCGATATCACAGCACTGCACTACGCAATCTACTCACAAACCGGATTGGTTACATTTCACGGACCAGTTGCAACCTCAACATTTAATAAATTCTCTGTTGATAATCTTGTTAAAACAATTATGAATCCGGAGGCGAAAACTATTTTTACACCAGCAGATGATAGCGATAGAGGAAGCGATTTTGATATTTACACAATTCGCGAAGGTAAAGCTAAGGGTGAATTGATTGGGGGAAACCTTAGTATTGTAGTAACTTTTCTTGGAACTCCTTATGATGTTGACTACAAAGGTAAAATTCTTTACCTCGAAGAGATAGATGAGAAGCCATACAGAATTGATAGAATGTTAACACACCTTTACCAAGCAGGAAAACTTGAAGAAGTTGCTGGAATTGCACTTGGAATATTTAGAAAGTGTGATGCAAAAATTGGCTCTGCAAAAGGAGAAGAAACGCTTTCGTTAAAAGAGGTTCTATATAATAAACTTTACAATTTGGGAGTACCTGTTATTTATGGGTTATCATTCGGACATGTCGAAAACAAATACACAATTCCATTTGGAATTAATTCTGAACTGAATGTTCTTAATCAAACATTAACACTAACAGAGCCAGCAGTATTGTGAAGCAATCCTCAAAAATATTGAAGCTGGATGCTGGATGCTGGATACTTGCTGATGGTTTGTACAATGTAGTTTTTCTTTTTAAAACTGATTTATACCGACAACAAAGTGGTTTTTCCGAAAACCCCGAAAAAAAACTCAGGGCAGGCGGAACAGGTCGGAAATTTAAATGCGAAAGTTGTCGGCATATAACAACCAAATCGAAGCTTCGCTCCGAGAACCAATTTTGGTTGTGTATAGAATACTGGTCTTCCATTTCACAATTCACGACTTACGATTTTCGCTCCACACCACCAAAGACGAAAGTCTTTTTTTCACATTTCACATTTCACATTTGCCGTATATCATGTTTGCTAAAGTAGTCTTCCCACTTCCGTTTAGGAATGCTTTCACCTATTCTATTCCAGAGGGATTTGAGGGGTTAGTCCTTGTAGGGATGCGGGTTGTAGTTCCTTTTGGAAAAAGAACGCTTACCGGATTTGTGATTGATCTAATTGAAGAAGCTGAAACAAAACACAAAATAAAACCACTTCGTGATCTGCTCGATTCTACTCCAATATTCGGGAAAGAAGAATTGAAATTTTATGAGTGGGTTAGTGAATATTATATAAGTTCACTTGGCGAGGCACTACGAAACTCTGTTCCCTATGGGTTGGATGTTGAATCGAAGAAAAGAATAGTTGCTGATATGAATTTCTGTTTCTCTCTCTATAAAGAAGAAAAGAATAAAAACTCAACACGTGCAAAAGTACTGGATTTACTAAGTCAGAAAGAGACCTACACAATTTCGATGCTTCAAAAATTGGCAAAGAAAAAATCAATCTACTCCATTCTTAACACTCTTGAAAAAAAGGGAGCCGTATCAATTATAAATGAAATAGAAGATGCAAAAGTTAAAATAAAAAAAATCAAACATATTAAATTGAATAAAAATGTTGATGACGTTTACGCAGCATTACCTGAAATAGAGAAGCGATCAACAAAACAAGTAGTTCTGTTAATGGAGATGCTATCAGCTCCCGAAGAGGAATATCCATTAGCACAGTTATTGAAGAAGACAAATGCAAATCAATCATCAGTAAATTCGCTATTCAAAAAAGATTTGATAGATGTTTTTCAGAAAGAAGTTGAGCGAAAATTTATTGAAACTTATGAAGAAGATAAAAAGAAGATAAAACTAACTACCGAGCAAAAAGCGGTTGTTGAAAAGGTTTCAAAAAATGTTGCATCAAAAATTTTTAAGCCATATTTGCTGCACGGTGTTACTGGAAGTGGGAAAACGCAAGTCTATATTGAGCTTGTTAGAAAAGCATTGGATATTGGGCGAAATGCAATTGTGCTTGTTCCGGAAATATCGCTTACTCCGCAAATTACAACTCGGTTTTATAATGAACTTGGTGATTCCATTACAGTAATGCACAGCCGTATGTCGCTTGGTGAACGCTATGATGCGTGGCGTGGAATTATAAAAGGAAAATACCGCGTGGTTATTGGTCCTCGCTCGGCTCTCTTTGTTCCGTTAAAAAACATTGGAATAATAATAGTTGATGAAGAACACGATGCAAGCTACAAACAATATGAAATTGTACCAAAGTATAATGCACGAGATGCAGCAGTAGTAAAGGCTAATATGAATAAAGCCCCAATATTGCTTGGCTCTGCAACGCCATCAATTGAAAGTATGTATAACGCAATTAGTCATAAATATGAATTGCTCGAATTAAAAGATAGAATTGATGATGCAAAACTTCCAAGCGTTAGCCTTGTTGATATCTCGTTTGAACAGAAGACTAAAAAGATGGATGGAGCATTTTCAACAATATTAGTTAATAAAATTAATGACCGCCTGCAAAAAAATGAATCTGTAATTATTCTTCAAAACAGACGTGGGTTTGCAACACAAATTTACTGCGAGGATTGTGGTGAAATAGAGATGTGTGATAATTGTTCTGTATCAATGGTGCATCATATTAATAAAAACTTACTCCAATGCCACTATTGTGGAAATAAAAAAACAGTTCCGAAAGCGTGTGTTAAGTGCGGTTCATTGTCTCTAAAGTTTTTTGGAACCGGCACTCAGCGTGTTGAAGATGAACTCCTTTATAACTTTCCTGATGCCAAGATTGAAAGAATTGATTCTGATACGCTTAATAGAAAAGGGAGACTTGGAGAAATTCTAAATCGTTTTAAAAGTGGCGAAACACAAATTCTTGTGGGAACTCAAATAGTTGCAAAGGGATTAGATTTTTCAAACGTAACTCTTGTTGGTGTTATTTCTGCTGAAACTACTTTGTGGATTCCAGATTTTAGGGCAGATGAACGCACATTTCAATTGCTTACTCAAGTCTCCGGTAGAGCAGGACGCAGTGTAATAGAGGGTGAGGTGATAATTCAAACTCAAAACAAATCCCATTTTGTACTCCAAAAAGTTTTGGCAAACGATTATCACGGATTTTATAAAAATGAAATTAAATTGCGTGAGGAGAACGGATACCCTCCATTCACAAGAATTTGCACAGTTGAAACAAAAGATGATAGCGAGTATAAAGCACGCGGAGCATTAAATGATTTTTATAATTTCTTGATAAAGAAAAAAGCATCTCTTTCAATCTCAGTTCCACAACCAGCAATGATAGCACGGATAAAAGGGAAATATAGATTTAAGATTTTGATTAAGAGTCAAAAATCGATTGACCCAAGCGGGAAGTACTTACGCAATGCGGTGCTGGAATCATTCATTGAATATAACCAACGCTCAAAGTTCAGTGACATTAAACCAATAATTGATATGGACCCGCAGAGTAGCAGTTAAAACCTAAAATACTATTTTTGCTTCTTTCTTTTGTACATTCGGCTTGTACAATATGGGACAATAATGGAAACGATAGCAGTAAGCAATCTAAGAGCAAAAATAATGACAATTCTAAAAAAAGTTGAGAATGGCTCTATCATAAAAATAACTTCTCGTGGAAAAATAGTTGCAAAACTTGTTCCGCCAGATTTTACAAAAAAGAGGGCTGAACAAAAACTCATAGAAATAGGTGAAAGTGCAAAGTTTATTGATATAACTTCACCCATTGAAGAAGTATGGAACTCTGATAACTCTTGATTACACTTGATACACATATAATAATATGGAATGCAATAAAGCCTGAACATTTAAGTAAGAAAGCAAAAAATGCAATTGATACTGCAAACAAAACAGATGGAATAATAATTTCAGATATCTCCTTGTGGGAAATTGCAATGCTAATTAGTAAAAACCGTTTAGAGATAGAAATTCCATACTTAGATTTTATTGGATTAATAAAGGCAGCAAATAATTTTCAAATAAAAGAGATTACCCCTGAAATTGCAGAGCTTTCAACCAAATATTTATCTGAAATTAATTTAGACCTTGCTGATAGAATAATTAGTGCTACTTCAATATTATCTAATGCCCCATTGGTTACTGCCGATTCCAATCTTAGAAAAAGCAAAAAGATTAAAACCATTTGGTAACAATTACTTTGCTAAAACTTTTCTATTTGGCTATTTTTACAAATTATTTTAAAAAATTAAAAGTTTACCTGAACAGGTTATAAGGATTTATCAAATATGAAATATCCATTTGCAGATGTAGAAAAGAAATGGCAAAAAAAGTGGGAAGATAATAAAACCTACAAAACAGATTTAACTGATTTAAAAAAAGCGTTATACACACTTGTAATGTTTATCTATCCGTCTGGTTCAAAGCTCCACATTGGACATTGGTATAATTATGCTCCAACTGATAGCTGGGCACGTTATAAAAAAATGCGAGGCTACAATGTGTTTGAGCCAATGGGGTACGATGCTTTCGGACTTCCTGCTGAAAACTATGCTATCAAAACCGGGATTCATCCAAAAGATAGTACCTTAAAAAACATTGATGATATACGTGAGCAGCTAAAAACAATGGGCTGTATGTACGATTGGGATGCAGAGTTAATGACTTGCGTTCCGGAATATTACAAATGGAATCAGTGGTTATTTATACAGCTTTACAAAAAAGGATTAGCCTACAGAAAAAACGCACCTGTTAATTGGTGTACCTCTTGTAAGACTGTGCTTGCAAATGAACAAGTTCAAACAGATGGAACGTGCGAGCGCTGCGAAACAATGGTTGAACGAAAAAACTTAACACAATGGTTTTTTAAAATTACAGATTATGCTGATGAACTTTTGGATGGTTTGAAAACAATAGACTGGCCCGCAAAAACAAAATTGATGCAGGAACATTGGATAGGAAAAAGTTTTGGAACAGAAGTTAAGTTTGGCGTTGCTGGGCATAAGGATAAAGAGATTCGTGTTTTTACTACCCGCCCAGATACACTATTTGGAGCAACCTATGTTGTGCTTGCACCCGAACTTGATTTAGTTCAAGAGTTAACAACAGATGAACACATAGCAGAAGTTAATGATTATATCGAATCTATAAAATCACTATCTGAAATTGAAAGAACTTCAACAGTAAAAGAGAAAACCGGTGTGCCTACTGGTGCTTACGCTATTAATCCGGTTAATGGCGAGAAGATTCCCATTTGGATTGCTGATTACGCACTTGCCAATTATGGCACTGGCTCGGTTATGGCAGTACCAGCACACGATGAACGTGACTTCGAGTTTGCAACTAAATTTAAATTACAAATACGAAAAGTTATTCTTGAAAAAGGCACAGATTCAGATGCTGAGTTAACAGAAGCTTTTACTGCTCCAGGCACAATGGTTAACTCGGCACAATTTGATGGAATGGATTCTGTGGAATGTAAATCAAAAATTACCGATTGGCTTGCTGAGAATAATAATGGTGAAAAGAGAATTAATTATCGTCTGCGGGATTGGCTGATTTCTCGGCAACGATATTGGGGGACCCCAATCCCTATTGTTTATTGTGATTCATGTGGCGAAGTTCCAATTCCCGAAAATCAGCTTCCATTAGAGCTGCCTTATGATGTGGATTTTAAACACGATGGTGCTTCTCCCCTTGCTGGCAATTCAGAGTTCGTAAATACAACTTGCCCTAAATGTGGTGGCGAAGCTAAGCGTGATGTTGACACAATGGATACATTTATGGATTCATCCTGGTATTATCTGCGTTACTTAAATCCTAAATTTACAGATGGAATGTTTGACACCAAACTTGGTGATGATTGGACTCCTGTTGATATGTACGTTGGCGGTGCAGAGCATGCAACAATGCATTTACTTTATGCAAGATTCATTCATAAATTTTTACGCGATATTGGCATGGTCAATTCTGACGAGCCTTTCCAGCGATTATTACATCAAGGTACAATTACAAACAATGGTGCCAAGATGAGTAAATCGAAAGATAATGTTGTTAATCCGGGAATTTTTATAGATGAATATGGCTCAGATGTTTTCAGAATGTATATGATGTTTATGGGTCCATACGAGCTTGGTGGTGATTGGAGTGATAAAGGAATTGTTGGCGTTGATAGATTTGTTCAACGTGCTTATGCTTTATTTGAAAGTAATAAAGATTTAAGCAAAAGTACGGTTGCTCCGAGTGAATTCAAAATGGATGATTTGTCGCAAACCGAAAAACATATTTATCAATTAGTAAACAAAACTCTCGCTAAGTATGAAGTTGAAGTTGAGAATTATCGCTTCAATACTGCGGTTGCAGCATTAATGGAATTGAATAATGGATTGAAAGAGCTTGCTGTTTGTTCCAATGAATTCAGATTATTTATCTTAGAAAGATTTGCAACAATGCTTGCACCCCTTGCTCCACACATGGGGGAAGAATGCTGGTCAATACTTGGCAACGAAAAAGGATTGTTCGATAATCCGGTTTGGTTTGAAGTTGACCAAAGTGCATTGGTACAAGATTCCGTTACTATTATTGTTCAAGTAAATGGTAAGGTTCGTGCAAAGTTAGAACTGCCGGTTGATAGTGATGAAGCAGCAGTAAAAGAAACAGCTTGGAATGACAACAAAGTGAAAAGTCATACAGAAGGAAAAAGCGTTGTGAAAGAAATTTATGTAAAAAATAAAATTTATAATATTGTAGTTAGATAAGAATAAATGGTCCGAAGAAAATAAGTATTAGATTTTAATCATACAAAATCTTAACAATCATAAAAATCTGCGTTCCTATTTGGGAGTAAGTATGTTAGACATAAAACTGATAAGAGAAAACCCAGAGCTGGTAAAGACTGGGGTTGCTAATAAAAATGAGAAAAGAAATACCATTGATGAAATTCTTGAACTCGACAGTAAACGCCGAACTTTGCTCACAGAAGTTGAAGTAAAAAAAGCAAAAAAGAACAAAGTATCGGCAGAAGTTGGAAAACTGAAAAGAGCTGGCGAAAACGCTGATGAAATTATTGCTGAGATGAAACAGCTTGCTGATGAAATAAAAAACATTGATGACGAAGTTCGTGAGGTTGAAGAAAAATTAAATAGCCTCGAATTGTGGGTTCCAAATTTGCCTCATACTTCTGTTCCGGTGGGAATGGACGAAACAAGCAATGTTGAAACTAAGCAATGGCTTCCAGAAGGATTTTCGTTTGAAAATGATGAACCAATTCTTGACCATGTTGAGCTTGGCAAAAAATTAAATATTCTCGATTTTGAACGAGGTGCTAAAATTACAGGCTCCGGTTTTCCAGTCTATGTTGGTAAAGGTGCACGACTTGAAAGAGCATTAATAAATTTTATGTTGGATTACCACTTGGATAAACACGGCTATTCAGAAATTATTCCACCACTATTTGTAAATGCTGAATCGATGATAGGAACAGGTCAGCTACCAAAAATGGCAGACGATATGTACTACGCCGAGAAGGATGATTTGTACGCAATTCCAACAGCCGAAGTTCCAATTACAAACATGCACCGAAATGAAATATTAACCGAAGACCAACTACCCATTAACTATACTGGATACACACCATGCTTCAGACGCGAGGCTGGCTCGTACGGCAAAGACTCAAAAGGATTTTTGCGAGTACATCAATTCAACAAAGTGGAGATGGTTAAATTTGTAAAACCAGAAACCTCATACGATGAACTGAATAATCTTGTGAGTGATGTTGAAGATATTCTGCACGAGTTGAAAATTCCGTACAGAATTCTTGAACTCTGCACTGGCGATTTAAGCTTTGCAGCATCAAAATGTTTTGATATCGAAACATGGTCACCCGCAGAAAACAAATGGTTAGAAGCCTCATCTTGCAGTAACTTTGAGAGCTTCCAGGCAAGGCGTATGAAGATACGCTACAAAAAGATGGGTGATAAAAAAGCAGATTTTGTTCATACACTCAATGGTTCTGGACTTGCAACAAGCCGTTTGATGGTATCAATCCTCGAAAATTATCAAACCCCAGAAGGTAAAATAATAGTTCCGAAAGTTTTACAAAAATATACAGGGTTTGAGATAATAGATTAAGGTCATAATATGAAACATTCATCCCGCATAGCGGGACACAAGGGGATGTCTGTGAGACTCCTACGGAGATTATAAAAGCAGAGATAAGACTAAAGAAAAAGATTTGCGAAACGAGCAGCAAATTTCGTCAGAGCATATTACAAACAACCAATCTGTGAGAAATATTCTTTTAGACAGAGGTATAAAACCAGAAGAATTACCCCCAGAAGAGGACATTAAAAAACTTGAACGTAGAGTAACCACAGAATCAAAAAAGATTGGAAAAAGCCCAGACAAATTGGAATAAATTATTTACAACACAAATTGTTTGTACAAGTCTCCACAGACACTTCATTGTCGATATATTTGCAAATCCTCCTATCCCATTTCCACAATTATTTTCAGTATCTTTAAATCCTCTATTTGCAGAAAGATTTTATGAAAAGATTATTTACACTTAATAAATATTTTAAGAGAAATAAAGGGAAGTTATCACTTGGAATTCTCTTTATTATCATTTCCGATTTTACTCAAGTCTTTATTCCCTTAATTCTAAAGGAGAGTATTGACGCACTACAGTCTAATGCCAGTAGTGATTTAATAATCCGTTATGCAATTACTATTTTTGCACTTGCAGTTGTTAGCGGATTTTTCCGATATATGATTCGCCAAACCATCATTGTTGTTTCACGAAAAATTGAGTTCGATTTACGTCAAGATTTTTGGACTCACTTGCTCAAACTTTCGCACCGATATTTCCAGAATACATCTACAGGAAATATTATGGCACATGCAACAAACGACATTGCCTCTGTTCGTATGTATGTTGGGCCTGCTGTAATGTACTCCATTGATACAGCGATGAAATTTATAATTGTAATTTCAATTATGATATCAATCAGTCCATCACTAACAGCAATAGTATTAATACCACTTCCAATACTATCATTTTTTGTTTATAGACTTAGTAAAAAGATTCACAGAAAATTCACTCTCATTCAAGAGAAGTTTTCAGACTTAACAACAATTGCACAAGAAAATTTTTCCGGAATAAGAATAATAAAATCGTATGTACGCGAAGCCTTTGAAATAGATGAGTTTGCAAAGGAGAGTTCCGAATATCGAAAACGCAATATGGATAAAATAAAAATCCAAGCACTCTTTATGCCGCTGCTATTTTTAATTACTGGTACATCAATAATTCTGCTAATACTAATTGGCGGAAATATGGTAATCAACAATCAATTAACACTTGGTGATATTGCTGCATTTCTCTTTTTTCTTGGAATGCTAATTTGGCCAACAATAGCTTTTGGTTGGGTTGCAAATATTATTCAACAAGCAGATGCAAGTCTAAAACGACTGCACACTATATATGACGAAGATATTGAGATAAAGGAGAGCAATGAAACGGATAACTCAATTGAGCAGATTGAAGGAACCGTTAAGTTTGAGAATGTTTCATTTAAGTATGGAGAGAACCAGCCAAAGGTTTTAGAAAAAATAAATCTTGAAATACCCAAAGGTAAAACCCTTGCCATTGTTGGTCATACTGGTGTTGGAAAAACAAGTTTGGTTAATCTAATCTCTCGATTGTTTGATACAACATCCGGAAATATTTTTATTGATGGGAAAAACATTAAATCAATACCATTAAATGTTTTGCGAAAAAACATTGGAATGGTTCCGCAAGAAACATTCTTGTTTTCTGATACTTTAGAGAACAACATCCTTTATGGTGTTGAAAACAAAGGGGATAGTTTATTAAAAACAGTTGCTGACATCTCGCAGTTGAACAAAGATGTTGATCAGTTTTCAGAAAAGTATAATACTGTATTGGGCGAGCGGGGTATCACGCTTTCTGGCGGACAGAAGCAGAGAACATCACTTGCTCGTGCCTTAGCCATAAATCCTAAAATATTAATTCTTGATGATAGCTTCTCTGCTGTGGATACTAAAACGGAAGAGGAAATATTAATTAATCTAAAAGAATTTATGAAAGATAGAACAAGCATAATTATAAGTCATAGAATTTCTACAGTGAAAGATGCAGATAATATTATTGTGCTGGATAATGGTATTATAGCTGAGGAAGGTAAGCACGATGAGCTATTGAAACTTGGTGGAATTTATTATGATATTCATTATAAACAATTATTAGAAGAGGAATTGCAAAGCGAAATGTAAAAATCTGCTCTACTCTTTTACTTGCATGATGTACTAATTGCTGGATAAAAGAGAAAAGGGCAATAACGAAATGAAAGAAGATAAGGATAAAATAAAAAACGAAAGTCGTAAGTCGGGAATCGAAAGTGAGTTTGTAAATGACAAAAAGACCGATGACGAAACTTTAGGAAAAGCATACGATTCAAAATTAATGAAGCGGTTGCTAGGTTTTGTTAAGCCGTATAAAAAGTATGTTATTGCTGCGATATTAGTAAATGTTGTTGTTGCCTCGTTGGGAGCGGTGCGTCCACTGTTAACAAAAATTGCCATTGACGATTATATTGTAAATAGTAATTTCGAGGGATTACTTATAATATCTGCAATTCTCTTTGGCACATTAATATTCCAAGCTATTGTTCAATACTTCCTTACATACTTTACGCAGTTGATGGGACAAAATATAATTTATGATTTACGTGTTAAACTCTTTGCCCATGTGCAAAAATTGGCATTAAAATATTTTGACAAAACTCCGATAGGTCGCATTGTTACACGTGTTACTAATGATGTTGAATCACTTAACGAATTATTTGCATCTGGAATTGTTATGATTTTCAGTGATGTTTTTATCATCATTTGGATTCTGATTTTTATGTTTTTTATGGATTGGGAATTGACACTTATTTCTCTTTCGGTGTTACCAATTTTAATTTATGCAACATTTCTTTTCAGAAAAAAAGTCCGAGAGGCATACCGCGATGTTCGCTTTCAGCTTGCACGCTTAAATTCGTATATGCAAGAACACATTACAGGCATGAGTATAATTCAACTCTTTTCAAAAGAGAAAAAGGAAAACAAAAATTTTGAAGAGATAAACGAAGCACACAAAACTGCAAATATCGATTCAATTTTTTACTACGCAATATTTTATCCTATTGTTGAAATACTTAGTTCGGGAGCTGTTGCATTAATAATTTGGTATGGGGGGGGGGATATAATTAAGGGAACTATGACGATTGGAGTTCTCTTTGCTTTCATCCAATACACCGAAATGTTTTTCCGTCCAATACGCGACCTTTCGGAAAAATATAATATTATGCAAACAGCAATGGCATCTTCAGAAAGAATATTTAAACTTTTGGATAGTGACACAATAGTTAAAAACCCAGAGAACCCAATACCATTAAGTAAATTCAAGGGTAACGTAGAGTTTAAAAATGCATGGTTTGCTTATAATAGCGATGAATATGTTTTGAAAGATATTTCGTTCACTGTTAATGAAGGAGAAACCGTTGCTATTGTTGGGGCAACTGGTGCGGGAAAATCGAGTATAATTAATTTACTTAATAGATTTTATGATCTAAACAAAGGTAGTATTCTCGTTGATGGTATTGATTTGCGAAAGATAACTAAAGAGGAATTGCGAAAACATATCTCTATTGTTCTGCAAGATATTTATCTTTTTTCCGGAACCATTGCATCAAATATTAATCTTGGTGATTCATCAATATCTAAAGAGCAAATTATTGAAGCAGCTAAAACAGTGGGTGCGGATAGTTTTATTTCAAAACTACCGAAACAATATGATGCTGAGGTAAAGGAGAAAGGGGCAACATTAAGTGTTGGACAGAAACAACTAATCTCCTTTGCACGTGCGTTGGTTTTTAATCCGCAGATTTTAATTTTGGATGAAGCTACCTCAAGCATAGATACAGAGACTGAAATTCTTATTCAACAAGCTATTGAAAAGTTATTGCGGGGACGAACCTCAATAGTAATAGCACATCGGCTTTCAACAATTCAGAATTCGGATAAAATAATTGTGCTGCATAAAGGAGAAATAAAGGAAGTGGGAACACATCAACAGTTGTTGAGTAAAAGAGGAATTTATTTTAAGTTGTATCAATTACAATATAAAGATCAGGAAGTAAAATAATTGTGTGAAATATTATTGATGGGATACTAATTGTCAAATTTTGACACAGCCTTATTATATGGAAAAGTTAGATAGAAGTTTGCGACTAATCTTCCAACAATGTATGCAATTGCGGCAGCCATAACCCCAACCAAATCGAAATACTTGATGCCAATAAAAAGAATTATTAAAACTATTACAACCTCAATAATTGTAGCCGATGTTAGAGGCGAGGTCTTTCTGGCATAGACTAAAACGGCACGCTGTACAGAAATTAAAAACGTAAATGCAGGAAAAATTGAAATAATTATTGCAGGAAGAATTGATAACTCTGTTAACTCTACTGATAATCCTGAAATATTATGAAACCAAATATAAGCAAGGGGTGTAGTTGTAATTCCAAAAACTAAAAGGGTTGTAAATAAACCGGCAATTATTCCGAAATTTCTTAGAGGTTTGTAGTTTTCACCATTTTCACCAAGCAGTGCAATAAACGCTTCGTGAAATGAAAGCCCAACAGCTCTAAAAACAAAAATCAAGGAATTTATTACGGGCAGTACCGCAAGAGATTCTATTGACATTCGGCTTTGTCCAATAAAAAAGGTAACTATCGGATGAATTCCAAGTGAGAGAATTGAAGTTATTGCAAGTGGATAGTAAAACTGAAAGATTCCTTTATACGTCAATTTTTCTTTGGAATCAGTATTGTTTGCAGCCATTATTTTTGCCAAAACATTACGAGAAAAATATTTACTGACTATTGCCTCTACCATTACTCCCACCGATAAAGCTATTGAAGCAATAACTGCTCCATCAAGATTAATAAAGAAGAATAAGAGTATCGTTGTAGCCAACATTGTGAATAATCTCACAACAGTTCCGAATGTTACAAACCGTGTTAGATTGTTTCTGATTAATATTCCCTGATAAAATCGGCGATAGCCAATAGCTGCGGGCCACGGAAGTAATGCCACAAATGCCCAATATGTTATCTTTTCTACGCTTTCCGGAAGTGCGATTAAATCGATAGCAATAAATTCAAATATTGAAGGAATTAATAGAACCACCATAAATAGAGTAATAATTCCATTCAAAAAATATGTGAAATTTCTAAGTTTTTGGAATGAGAAATAATCTTTTACCAAAGCAGTAGATGCACTTAGTAACATAATTACAGGGGCTTCAACAATTAGTGCAAACGAAAATGCAACTCCATAAGCTGCAAGATTAAATTTCGGTTCAGGCATTCTTGCAATAATGGAAGCCAAAAAGGGACCCTCAGCCGACATTAAGAGCCAAGTTAATGCAAGAGGAAGCCAGAAGATTAAAATAGCTTTGTATGTTAATTTTTTTCTGTTAGGCATATTTAATTAGAATTGATATACAAATTTACACAAAAGATTAGGAGGAGGCTTTGCACAACCTAAAAAATATAGCAACTCTTTCTTAGAAAAACAATATTTCTTCTAATTTTGCTATGGTTTTTGTACTACGCCCCCAAGTGTAAAAAATATTAGAGAACTCTTACTCGAAATTGACTGACAAAAAAAGTTATGCAAAGATTTCTATAAGATGGCTGAATTGTTTCATTGTTGAAGTGTTAAAAATAAATTGGCTATATATGGTTAATGAGAATATGTTAATTATAACTGTATCCACCCCCTAAAATTCATATAGACTCAATAAATTGGTTGGGAACGGAAAATATTAAGCAATTGATTTATTAATTTCGCATTCTATAATTAATTCAGTAACTTATTAGAAATAAAATCAAAAAATTAATAGATATTTATGATAGAAATTAGGATACCAATAAGTGCTGCAGTTCTTCTGTTAAAGGAGAAAATAGTTTTAGAGTTAAAAGCCCTCCAAAAAGCATCAATTTTTCCAGAAGAATTTAGCGTCTCCGATTTATCCGATAATGAATTATTAAGCATAACCGAAACCGCAGCTTTAGATTTAATTTTTACTCTACCAGCAGAAATTTATGTTGCAGAGAGCAATATTGCCGATATTATTTATAAAGCAATAAGAACTTTTGCATTAGAACAACAAAGAAGTGCATTCAATAATTACCAACGCGAACACGCCGTTGCATTAGTGGAACCAATTATACATTTATTTAAGGTTTCTGGCGAAAAAGAGATTTTTTCTAAAAACTAAAAGTTATTTCAACACTAAAATATAAACATTAGTCTGTTTATTTGAGTATCTTTGCAGACGGATTACAAATCTTTTGATTTCAATCATGTACTATTGTTTTTGTTGAATATGCTTTTTTAAGTAATTTTTCATTGCGTTCGCAAACTTCATACTTATAGTTGAGTTATCAGTTATAGTCCACCCATCAAAGTACTAATATTTAGTACACCTAAAAGTTTTTAATCGAGCATTTACGTTTTTTTTGATGACACCAATTGAATAAAGTATGAATATTAATTCAGACAAATATTATGGTGACAATCGTATTTCCACTGCATTACTTCTTGCGGCAGGTACAGGTAGTCGTCTTTTCCCTTTAACAAAAAGTTCTCCTAAATGCCTAACCCTTGTAAATGAAAAGTCAATTCTTGAGCGACTTATTAATAACTTGAAAAAACAAGGGTTTAAACGTCTAGTAATTGTTACCGGCTATAAAGATGGATATATTATGGATTTTCTGAGTAATAATTCAGGAAACTTAAGCATTGAGTACATTCATAGTCCCTTATACCGCACAACTAACAACATTTATTCGCTTTGGATGGCTCGTAATATCATAAATGAACCTTTTGTTCTGTTCGAAAGTGATTTGGTTTTAAACACATCCTTACTCGATGAAATGGTTTATCCCGATAAAATGGCTGTAGCTAAAATGCAACCATGGTTAGATGGAACCACCGTTTCTCTTAATAAATATAATCAGGTAACTAAGTTTCACAAAGGAACAACAGATATATACACTGATACTCGTTATAAAACAGTTAACATTTACAGCTTCTCGCTTTCATCGTGGAAAGCAATTGTTAAGAAACTTAACCAGTATATTTCTATAGGTAATGTTAACTGCTACTACGAAACCGTTTTTGCTGAAATGATTGCCGATGAAACTCTGTCGTTTGAATCCGTTTCGTTCGACCTTAAACCGTGGTACGAGATTGATACTATAAATGATTTAGCTGAAGCAGAAAAACTTTTCCCTGAAGAATTGAAAACAAATGTTAAACTTAAAGAGATATATGCATAGTGGTTGAAATAAATATACTATGAAAAATAGATATAAAACACAGGCTGAGAAATACGAATACATATCAAAACAACACGGCGGATATTATCGACATAATTTTACCGACCATGCCTATTTGTACAATCTATATTTCCCACCTAAAGCGGTATTTACCCACCTTAAAGATAATATTCAGAACTTAGTGTTGAATTACCCCATGGCACAAGATGCACTTGCCGAACTTGTTGGGGAGATAATACAGCAACCTACTGAAAGTATTGTTGTTGGAAATGGTGCAGCTGAAATTATAAAAATACTATCCGGTCATTTAGCAAAAAAAATTATTGTTCCCGTACCGTCATTTAACGAATATGCAAACGCAGCACCTAAAGGAAATGTGGTAGAATTTCCGCTTGAATTTCCATCCTTTCAATTGGATGTAGATAAATTTGCTGCCGAAGCTATTAAAGTTAAAGCCGACATGGCTGTTGTGGTAACACCTAATAATCCTACATCGCTATTGGTGCCGAAAGCCGACTTAATTAGACTTGCACAAAAGCTAGCCATGCATAATTGCATGCTTATTATTGATGAATCTTTTCTTGATTTTGCTGACAACAAAGAACAAATAACATTGGAGCAAGATATTGATAGGTATCCAAACATAGCGATACTTAAAAGTATGAGTAAAGCTTATGGAATTTGCGGACTTAGAATTGGATATTTGTTAACGGCTAACATTAAATTTGCAGAAGCAGTTAGAAATGGCATTCATATTTGGAATATCAATGGATTTGCGGAAGAATTTCTACGTATTTTGCCCCAGTATAAACAGGAATTTGAAGATAGCTGCGAACGGGTTAAATCAGACCGAGATATTTTCTATAAAAAGCTATCGGATATTAAAGGAATGACAGTTTTTAAACCCGCTGCAAACTATATTTTTTGTCGTTTGCCCAATGCTGCTTTAAGCGGACCGGAAGTAACAAAGCACCTTTTTATTAAATACAATATTTACATAAAAGATAGTGTTGGGAAGACACAACCAGATGCCGACCGATATATTCGAATTGCAAGTCGCACCAATGACGAAAACAGTAAGCTTATTGAAGCATTGAAAAATGTAATGTATTTAAAGAATGAATAACATGAACGACAAACAGCAGCCAGGCATGCTTACTTTTGCCAAAGATTTACCTAATATTTGTTCTTTAATTGGATTATTGAGTGCTGTATTAGGAATATATTTTGCAATAAATGGAAATTTTCCGGCAGCAATAATTGGAGTACTTTGGGCAGTTCTGTTCGATTGGTACGATGGAATTATTGCCCGAAAATTGAAAGGCAGAACAAAAACAGAAGGTGTTTTTGGAGCTCAACTTGATTCAATGATAGATATTGTAAGTTTTGGAATTTTACCTGCAATAATACTTTTAAGTTACGGAAATTATAATGTATGGTTTATACCCGGAGCTTTCGTAATTATTGCAACAAGTGCTATCCGTTTGAGTTACTTTAATGTTCATGGTCTTATCGACAGTAAAACATATAAGGGAGTGGCACTTGATAATAATGTACTTATTCTTGCTTTCCTATTTCTATTTGAAAGTTTATTCGAACATTCTACTTTTTCAGTAGTTATTTACATCCTCTTAATGATTCTATCAGCATTAAACTTAACCTCAATTCCAACTCCTAAATTTGGCGGAAAATGGATTTATGTGCTGGATACTTATGTAATTGCACTAACATTCGTTTTTGGTTGGATTCTGTATAATAGATTATGAAAAAGTATTGAATAAACAATGATAGTTCCTTAACTCCCTTTTTATCTTTGCTTAAAAGCAATCTTTCAAATAATGAACTATTTATTTGGCGGTTAAGTTCACGAACAGACCAATTATTCTCAGCCGTTTCAATTAGATAAAAACTGCGTTCATCTTCATTTTTTACACTTAACAATCTTACAAAATGAGTCCAAGTTAATTTTATAAACGCACTCTGCAATGTCGAACTTGGGGATTTTGCAGACAGTGATTGCAAAATTAAGTTTTGAGATTTGGCAATCACTGATTGCCCTTTTTGTTTTTCAGATTGTGCCATCAGTGATGGCACATTTTGTCCTTCAGATTTTGCAATCACTGACTGCAAAATTGGAAACAAAGTATAAAACTGGGTCATATTGTACAAATTTCTCCAAGAATATCCCTTCCCAAAAGATGTTGTTAAATCTTTCGATAACCTTTTTAGCAATTCCGTTCCATATTCCGCTCTCTCTTTTCCGCCCTGCTCGTACTCAACAATATATCTACCTATGTGCCAATATGTAATTACAATTGTCTGATTTACTTCCCGAACAATTCTTGTGCGAGAATCTTTCAGCAAAGTTTCAATTGAAGAAATTAGACCACCATATTTTGATTCCGTTTTTTGGGGATGAGTTATGTTTGATTCCTTTTTCATCTTTTTCGTGTCAATTCGTTAAATTTGTGTCTAAGTTGGCTTTTCTCATTTCATCTTTTAAAGCTGGTAAATTTGGTTTGTGGTTATATAGTTTCCCCAAATATAAAGTAGTTTCCTTCTGTTTGGAAGTAATTTGTTTGAGCAACTTCAATGTTCTCATCATTGATTGATAAGTTCTGCGGTCTCTTCCGTGAGAATTTAATGCTGAATTATTTTTATTTACAATTAACGCAAAACATTCTGATGGATATATATTAAGAATAGGCGTAATTAATTTTTCAAGTTCACCTGAATTTGCATTCTGGTTGGCACAGTCTAATATTTCCTTATATCGTTTTTCTAATTCCAACAATTGAACATAAAATGTTGTGTTATAACCATCTTTAAAATTATTAACAAATTTAACTTTTTCATCTTCCGTAAAGTGGTTTCTTAAAACGTCATAGTACCTTATTTTTTGTTTATTCCTCACATAATTTTTTAATGCTTTAAGGTACAATTTTTTTTGCTTTTCTATATCCAAATTATTTATTAGATACAAATCAAAATCATCTGCCCATTTATGAAATGCCATTTTTGCGATTCGGTTAAAATCTGTTTCCATTTCTTTAAGTTTATATTCTTCTATCAACTGCATAGCAATTGTTTTGTCATTTGGCGAAAAAGTTTCAGCCGTATCTATCCATAAAATTTCATCATCAAGTATTTTCGCAATATTAAGAATTATGTATGAAGCACCCTTATTTACCAATTTGTTACTTTGCAATTGTTGATAAAGATAGGTTGCAGTTGTTTTATTTGCTATCAAAGCTTCAAACAACTTTTCAAAATCTTTGATGGAATAGAATATAGCACCTTCATCATTTTCAACTTCTTTTCCGATATTGTAAAGTTTAATTCTTTCAAAAATCAGATTCATAATTTGGAGTACAACTTCGTCCGCTTTAACAATATCATAAATTTTTGAAGCAATTTTATTTACTATATTCATAAGAATAGAACGTACACTCGAATTATATTCGCCGTCAAAAATGCAGTAATCGTCATTATCTAATTCAGGTAAGTTTTGCGAGCCTTCATAAATACCAAGAGTAATACGAATACCATCCAGCAGATTCCCTTTTTCGAGATAACTTGCTGCTTCGTTTAAGTATGGAGTAAAAGTATCTTGAATCATATCATCGGCATAATTATACATCCCTTCATCATCCCAATAATCATAGTGGTGATGGTACTCATCTTCGATATTCTCAAAATCTAACTCGGATAATTCGTAGTGGATTTTATTTTTTACAATATCAATTTTTTCTCCAACAACATTATCAAGACTTTCGGAAATGTCTTTTGTGAATTCAATAAATTGCTGTTGAAGATTAGTGTCTCTATCTAATAATTGCTTTAGGAATTTTAATTTTTTGCTCTTTTTTGCTTCATCAAATTTGATGTTAAATTCTTTTTGCGAATGTGGCTTCTGCTCTTGGATTGTTTTATTGGCATATTTTCCCTCTAATATTTCAAGGGCAAATGCTACTTCGTGCTTGCAAATTCCACCAAAATCGTAAGGACAATTGCATCTAAAGTTCAGTTCATTATTACTAATATCAAGACTTACTTTATATTTTCTTGAACCATAAACCGTCCCTTCAAAAAGGTTGCCATTGCGTTCAATTTTAAGAACTTCGCCCGATTCAAAATAATCATAACCTCTATCAAAACTACTTGAAGTGGCAAGATGTTCAACATCCTTGACAGTGAAAAATATTTTTTGTTCGTTGTTCATAATTTATCGATTATCTATTTTGCATCCACTATTTGAATGCTTACTTTTACTGCTGTTTCACTTCTTAAAACTGCTGAAAGCATTGATACACCTTGTTCTGTAAAAACATAAGGGAGATATTTACGGTGCTTTCCTCGTCCTTTTTCTAAGGTTGCAGTTTGCAACCTTAAAGAATTCTCACTTGATGTGCCAATTTGGCATTTCAAGTTTATATATTCTTCATCTGTAAGTTGAAACCGAAATTTCTCTGGAAAACGAATAATGTTTCTTTTCACAGCAAGATTTAGATTTTTTGTTTCCACATCATACATTTTTGCTAATTCTTCATCAACCATAACTTGCAAACCACGAGAGCCGTTCGAGTCAATCTTTCCCGAAGGGAAGATTGACTCGAACGAACTTGCTATAAGCAGTAGCGGATATTACTATACCACTTAAAATTACGAGTAAATTTATTGATTAGATTATACCAAGTTTAACATTTTAACCGCTATTGCTTATAGCTTTTGTTAACCACCGTACTTTTTCATTCTTAGACTTTTCTGCATCAGATTTAATTAAATATTTCGTTAAAAATCTCATTCAGTTTAGTTTCTATATTAATCTCACCCAATTCAGAATGAGGGATGTCAAGATTTTCTAAAACTATTTTGAATCGCTTATAGCCTTCGCTGTTTCTCATTTCAACCCATTCAACATTTAATTGTTCTAATTGGGCTTTATTTTGATCTGAAAGTTTGTCTGCAACAAATACAGCACTATCTCTTGCAATAACAGCGTCTGCACTTTCGGGATTTCCTTTGCCCATTAACTTAACTTCACATTTGTATTCGGTATTATCAAATCGTAAGAAGAAATCAATCTCTCTATTTACTTCGCCTTTTTTAATTTTCTTAGCTCTTGGTTTAATGGAGTAATTTTCAGTTGGGACGTTATAAAGTTTGCACAAAGTAATCATTAAAGGTCCTTCTGTTTGTTTACCTGCAGTACTCCAAAGCCCACCACGGAGTGCTGCTCTTTTAACTGCTAATGTATTAATCACAATTAAACTTTCGTTTATGTTTAGTTCAACACTGACTTTGTTAAATTTTATCTGAAGTGAAAGGTTAAGGTCTTCTACTTTTGTTAAATCGTCAATAGCCTTGTAAAGAGTGTCGTAATGTTCATAAGATGCTTCAATTACTACTTCTCTTGTTCCCGAATTGTACATATTGGTAATGGTCTTTTTGTTCAGACCAGAGTTAATGGCTATTTCTTCAGCAGTTAATTCGAGATTTAACATCTCTTTTTTGTACCAGTCAATATCAATGTTTTTATTATTTAGCTTTGCTTCTGCAACTTGTTTGAAAAAATCGATTACAAATTGAAGAAATTTAGCGTTGATTAAAGTTACAATCTCAATTCTATAATCATCCCCATTTATAAGTTTTCTTATAATGTTTTTTGTTACTTGCTCGGTTAATGTCATTTTATTTTCTCTTTAAATTCATCTAAAATTAAAAACTTGCTTTCTGTTTTATTAAATAAATTGGAATCACTTTTTTTCAAGAAGGATTTCATATAATCAAAATATTTTGGTTCTTGTTCGGTCAAAAAGAAATATCTATCTAACAATTTTGCAGTTCTGCCAAATGTTCCACTTCCACCGAAAGGATCAAAAACTAAATCACCTTTGAATGAATAGTATTCAATTACTCGCTTACATAATTCAATAGGAAATACTGCTGAATGAACCTTATCAAATTTTGGGTCTATTTCCCAAACATTTGAAGTTTCGTATCCATCTTTAACTTTGCTCTCATTTACAGTTTCCCAATCATATTGTTTTATGTTCCAGTCAATGAGTTTATCTGTTTGTTTCCTATAAACCATCAAATATTCTGTTCTTGCATTTGGTTTGTATGCTAATGGTTTTCTGTGTTGTAAAAACCCGGCATTTCTGTTTTTCACACTTGCTTCTGGTTTTTCCCAAATGATGTCATCAATAAATTCCCAACCCATTTTTGTTAGAAAGTTATGTATATCAAAAGGAATGGGATATCGCTTTGAAGAATACTGTCTGCTTATTCTTGGCACAATTACTGGAGAAGTATTTACGATTAAGAAGCGTCCTTCTTTTGTCTTATCATAAGTAAGTCTAAAAACTTCTTCCAAAAATTTGAGATAAGCTTTGTAGCTTGAATATATAGAGTAATCACGTGCATTATAATAAGGAGGAGATGTAAATGTTAAATGAAAACTTTCGTCCGGGATTGTAATCAATGTGTCTCTAACATCACCAAGTACAACTGTGTTTTTCAAATAATCATAAGACTCAGGATGTTTTAATTTATCTTTTAATATGCTTTTGGAGCTGAAATACTCTTTCTGTATTACAACTTGAATCATTTCATTCTCGTGTTCAAGAAGTTTTCTTAATTTTGAATCAATTTTTTTATCTCCCTTAAAAACAAGTAAACCACGAATTGCTTGACTTACAATTTTAGGGTCAATATCGTCAAGCATTTTAAGTAACAAACTAATTGCTTTTTTACTTCTCATTCTACCAATGGAAGATACTGCTTCTCTTCTTATATCTGTTGATTCATCATTTTTTGCAATATCGGATAACAAAGAAATGTTGGATTCATCTTTAACTTTGCCAAGCGTTTTAACAGCATTTAATCGAATTTTCTTGTTCTTACTTGTCAACAAATCTTGAACCCAACTATCATCAAAATCATTTGGCAAATAGCCTAAATTTTCAAGAATAAATAGAACACTCTTATTGTCATTGTTGGAGTTTACAAGTTCTTTTATATCTCCATTGCCATTTGCTTTTATTTCTGATACATACTCTTTCGTTAGCATTATTGTTCTTTTTTTTGTTGGAAATTATTTCTACCATTCTGCTTAAAATATTTTACTTTTTCTTCTGCAAGTTGTAAAACCTCATTCGTACAATTATTTGAAAAAATCTTATATGCAATTTGTTCGCTAATAAATTCATTTTTTAATTGTTCTAAATCAAGACTAAATTTTTTTGCAATTTTGGGTAAAACCTTTTCATCAAACTTTCTTTTTCCAGTCTCAATTTTGCTTAATGCTCCACTATCAATTCCAAGAGCAGCACCAAGTTGAGTTAAGGTTAAACCATTTTTAATACGCAATTTCCGTATGTATTCACCAAATGTTTCTTTCATTGTTTTGAACTTATCTTCTTGAAAAAATATTCTTGACAAATTTAGCAATATTATTTCTAATTCGCTCGAATATTTCTGTTTTTTGCTGTTGTTTTAGTATGGTGGGTAACGGCTCGGGGATATGCAGAGTTCAAAATACGGAGTTCGGAGAACTCTGGTATTTTGGATTCTGTATATCCCTTGTTCTGGGCTGTCTGACCGAAGGGAAGAGAGCACAGGACAAGGGACTTG
>JAKIUC010000083.1 GCA_021647785.1 Melioribacteraceae bacterium | reverse complement strand
CTTTTTCCAATTCTAATATTTTATCATTATTTTCATTTTCAATTCTTTCTTTTGTTAATTCATTTTTATTCTTCATCAACACTTTGGTGAAAAAGAATGAAATTATAATTCCTACTACTAATCCAATTATAAGACTTATTTCTGTGAGCATTTTTTCCCTATTGTTTTTGCAATGTTAAAAAATCTTTTTCTGAAAATACTAAATTCACTAATCAAATCACATTTATAGATGTTTTAATTAAATTTTTTGTTTTTTGAAGAAACCATGAAACTTTGGTTTTTATACAAGCTTTCTTATATTCTAACTGAAATTTGTTCCATAAAGCATTCAAAGATATGACAACAAAATTGGTTTTCCTTCCGAAAACCAATTTTGTTGTGTATATAAAAACAATTGTAGAACGAAAGTCCCCTTTCGTTTCTATCTAATAGCAAGAGCGAATCAGGAGATTCGCTCTACAAATTATAAACATATGAAACCGTCATTATTAATTTTTAATCACACACCTGTCCCGCTCTTTTTGCGGGAAGAGGATGTCTGTGAGACTCTCCCAAGGGGATTCCTACGGAGCTACGGAGATTATAAAAGCGAAGGTCATTCCTGCAATTTTTTAGCCGGAATCTAAAAGCTGCAAAATGGATTCCGTCTAAGAGCATGACGGAATGACAGACTTCATAAATTATTCCGTAAAAGACCCAGCAAAAAGATTCCGCAAAAAGAGCGGAACAGGACGGGGCAGGACAGGTAAACAGATGAAAACGGAGTTTGAAACGGCTCGTGAGCTTTTTATTTATTTACGAGAAAAACTGACCCCTATTTCTGTTTTTTTTGGTTGATGATGATACTATTCCTAAGTCCATTTGCGCTTCAATTGAAAAATCAGAACAAGAGGGCGAAAATGATTTGATTGATTTCAAAGGATGAAAATTCTTGAGAAACCATTAAGTATATCAAATCCAGATACCACACACAACTACCAACTTTCGTTTTCCGATCAATCATTCTTCTTCGAAACAATGCCATTTCTCCCATTCACCGAATATTTTCTACACTTCACCGATTTTCACTTCCACTTTTATATTTAACACTATAAGTTGCAGCCAAACAAAAAGAGAAAATGATGAAAACAAATAGCAATGTTAAAACCAACACAATAATCGGAATAGTTATAATTCTAATTGGAGGATTAATTTTAGCAACGAATTTTAACTTCTTTCCTGGTGCATACTTAAAGATGATTTTTAAGTGGCAATCAATCTTAATTTTAATTGGAATTATTACTTATCTGAATTCTGGAAACAAATCACTCGGAGTACTTCTCGCCTCAATTGGAATTCTTGGTTTCGTTCCAAACTTCTGGGCACTTCTTCTTATTGGATTAGGAGTTTATATTATTTACAAAAGTAAAAACAAACCACCTACCGAAGATATAAATAGAGACCCTGAGTTTAATAACCCAAGTGAATATATAAATGATATCTCAATTTTTGGAGGTTCAAGAAAAAATTTCCAAATAGCTAATTTTCGAGGTGGAAACATAACAGCTATTTTTGGCGGGTCAGAAATTGATTTAACAAATTCAAGTTTGTGCGATGGAGTAAGTACACTAAATATCTTTTTCTTATTTGGCGGGTCAAATATTAGAATACCAAGCAATTGGAATGTGTTTATTGAGCTAACTCCAATTCTGGGTGGATTTAAAGATAAAAGAATAGTTGTTGCTGATGAAAGTTCAAATAATAAAAAATTAGTCATAAAAGGGTTTATCCTTTTTGGCGGTGGCGATTTAAATAATTAATTTATATTTAATCCTTATAGATGAGGTACAAAATGAAAAATAATAATTCAAAAATGCTGGTAGGTATTCTGCTAATAATTATTGGACTCTTTGCTGTTAGTGGAAATTTTTTCTTTCTACCATTTCACTTTACACACTACATTTTTTCAATGCCTGGTTTAATGATGATTATCGGTCTATTTATTTTAATCAATCATAACGATAGTTTACTTGGAGTGATATTTGTTGGAATTGGAGGTTTTTGGTTTTTATCGAGATATTCAGATTTCCCTGTAAACCATTTACTTTCTGAATACTGGCCCATTTTAATTATCCTTTTTGGAATATATATTATTTTCAAAAAAGATGGAAGCACATTTAACCGAAGAGATAATTTAGAGAGTGATGATTACGACATTGATTATATTGATGAAGTAACAATTCTTGGTGGTGGAAGAAAAAATATTAATTCTCAAAAATTTAAAGGTGGAAAAATAACAGCTATTCTAGGTAGTGTCGATATTGACTTGCATGAATCAAATCTTGCAGAGGGCAATAACTCATTAGAAATTACAGCCATTTTTGGTGGAATTGATATTGTTGTTCCAAAAGATTGGCAAGTAGTTGTAACTGTTACTTCGATCTTTGGCGGTTTTGATGATAAACGAATTCTTAATGCTAACCAAGTTTATGAGAGCAATAAAGTTCTTATTATTAGAGGGACTGTTATATTTGGTGGTGGTGAATTAAAAACTTATTAATTTAAACATATGGAAAATCCGCTTGTAAAAAATAATTCAAGAACTTATTTAATAACAGTAATAGTAATAATGGGGTTATCTTTCTTTCTATTGCTATATTTTTTGTTCGATACTAATGTTGAAATTTCAATACTTGATTCTTTAATTACATCACTATTTTTTGCATTAATCTCTTTAAGCCTGTGGTATCCTACAAATTATATCTCGCTTGATAATTATTCACTTGAAAAAGTAATTCTGAACAATATTTTAATTGCTATAGTTGCAACGTCTCTTTGGCTTTATCTTTCTTACTTAATTGTTACAACAATCTTTCACGAATACGAAGAGTTTTTTCTTTACACATCAATTTGGCGATTTACAATTGGACTACTTCTTTTTATAATTTCTATAATTCTTAATTATGTAATTATTTATTATAATAATTTTACTGAAAAAGTTCTTTCCGAATCGAACTTTAATGCACTGATTACTGAGGCAGAACTGAAGTCACTTAAATATCAGATTAATCCACATTTCCTTTTTAATGCACTAAATTCAATTTCATCATTAACAATTTCAAATCCTGAAAAGGCACAGGAGATGTCAATTAATCTTTCCGATTTTTTACGGAAAACTCTTTCAGGAAATGATATAAAGAAAATCAGTCTAAAAGAGGAAATTGAATCGATTGAACTTTATCTTAAAATAGAAAAAGTTAGATTTGAAAAGAGATTGGAGTTTAACCTTGATATTACTGAAGAATGTAAAGATATTTTAATCCCAAATATGATTTTGCAGCCGCTTATTGAAAATGCAATTAAACACGGAGTTTATGAGAGTAGTGAAAGAGTTGAGATTACTCTATCTTGCAGAAGAAAAGAAAACATTGTTGAAATAAAAATATCCAATAATTATGACCCATCTGCTGTTTCAAATATTGGTGAAGGAATTGGACTTTCAAACATAAATAGAAGACTGAAACTTATCTATCAAAGAACTAATTTGGTTTCAATTACGAAACTTGATAATATTTTCTCGGTTCTTTTATTAATTCCAATCGATGATTCTGCAATCAAGGATTTTTCAAATGAGTAATAATAAATTAGCGGCAATAATAATTGATGACGAAAAACTTGCACGAGATTTAATTAGAAATTATCTCAAACAATTTGATACTATTAAAATTGTTGATGAATGTGAAAATGGTTTTGAAGGAATAAAATCAATCAATGAAAATAACCCCGATTTAATTTTCTTAGATATCCAAATGCCTAAGCTAAACGGATTTGAAATGTTGGAGCTAATTGAGGAGAATTACAACATCATCTTTACCACTGCCTACGACCAATATGCACTTAAAGCATTTGATGTAAACGCTATTGATTATTTACTAAAACCTTTTTCGAAAGAGCGTTTCAAAGAAGCTGTTGAAAAAACAATTGAAAAAATTAGTAATTCTGGACGACCTATTATTAAGAGTTCACTTCCAAAATTGTTTCCAACCGAGGAAAAACTAAAACGAATTGTTGTTAAAAAAAATAATAAAATTGTAATAATTCCTGTAGATACAATCATTTATCTCGAAGCTCAAGATGACTACGTGAATATTGTTACTCCGGATGGTTCATACCTCAAACAAAACAGAATGAAATATTATGAAGAACATTTACCCAATTCATTTATACGAATTCATCGCTCTTATATTGCAAACCTCAATGATATCAAGGAAATATCTCTGTTAGAAAAAGATAACCGCATTGTTATTTTAAAAAATGGGAACAGACTTCAAGTTAGCAAGACGGGATATAAACTATTAAAGGAGATGATTCGATAAGAATTAGAAATTAATATTATGCATCCCGATGAGTAGGGATGCATAATTTGGGGTCAAGAATAAAACCGACGAGTAATTGCAAAAAGAAAATTAACTAAAACTAAACTATTAATTATAGTATTAGCTTTAAATATTTTCTTAAGATTACTTTTCTGCAATGTCTCACTATTCACTTTTAATTCTTTACTAATACTTCTTGAAGCTGGAATTAGCATTGCAATAGTAATTATTAGTATAACTATTAGAATTATTTGCTTTGTTGCCAGCCAATGATTATTAGACATATCAAAGAAACCAAAGCCAGAGTTTACCATAACAAGAAGAATTCCTGTTAATAATATTCCCATTGAACCAGATATTCCAAAAATATTAGTAAACCTTAAATAGTTAGTTACATTTTCATTTACTGAAATCTCTTTATTTATTCGTCCTCTAAGTACAAGTTCAATTATAAAAAATGAGAGCCATACTCCGGCAAATATTATGTGTAGCGATATATATGTTTGGTACATATTCATTCTATTTCCTTATTTGTTATTATTAATGTTAATTTTTTTTGTTAATATCTTTCAAGTTTGAAGTTTTCACCAAGATAGAGTTTTCTAACTTCTTCATCTTCAGCGAGAACATCGGCAGTACCTTCCTTAAATAATTTTCCATTTATCAAAATATAACCACGGTCAACAATGCCAAGTGTTTCGTGTACATTGTGGTCTGTAATTAATATTCCAATACCCTTGTGTTTTAAATTTGCAACTATTACCATTATATCTTCAACAGCAATTGGGTCAACACCAGCAAAGGGTTCATCAAGCAGTATAAATTTTGGGTCACTTGCTAAAGCCCTTGCAATTTCAGTTCGTCTTCTTTCACCTCCACTAAGTTGGAACCCTTTACTCTTTCTTAAATGTGCTATATTCAGTTCTTCTAACAAAAATTCTGTTTTCTCCTTTCTTTCAGCATTTGGCATTTTAAGCAATTGAAGAATTGCCATAATATTCTCTTCAACCGTTAACCTTCTAAAGACCGATGCCTCTTGAGGCAAATAGCCAATACCCATTTTTGCCCGCTTGTACATTGGCTCAGATGTAATCTCCGTTTCATCTAAAAACACCCGCCCACTTTTGGGTTTAATCATCCCAACTATCATATAAAATGTTGTAGTTTTACCAGCTCCATTTGGTCCAAGCAAACCTACAACCTCAGCCTGCTCAACACTAATAGATACCTTATCAACTACAGTTCTCTTTTTATAAACTTTTACTAAATCTTCACTTCTTAATGTTAATATTTTACTCATTCTATTTACTCCTTTGAGTAAGTTCTTCTTTCTTTGGTTTATTCTTATAAATAATAAATGATGGCAGAGTAAAATCGAGTTCATTCCCTTCAACAAGATTTTCCGGATGGTACTCACTCTCTACCGACTCGTACATACTTACTTCAACAACAGCATTGTTTTCAAACTCCATTTTTGCTCTATTGGAACTTGACTTCATAACACCATTAGGGGTTTCATCTTCATACAAATAATAAATACTCAGAACATCTGTAGCAACTTCTGTTCTTTCAAGACCATTTTTTCCAAAATATAAATTGATATTCTCCCCGGATATTTGGTCAAAGCGAAATTCATAATTTTCATTTTTTGAAAGAATGTGAGAATTATCTCTAATCTCAATAGAATCTATACGGTTATTTTTCATATAAATATTTATCGAGTCTCCAACCAATTGTGAGTTTGTGTACCACAGCACAGGTGATTCTTTATCATTATCCCTTCTGTAAGTTGTTAACTTATTTTCATCACGAAAAAGAATTGAATAATTATTGACCGAAAATAAATCGCCGCGAATAATTTTTACTGAATCGGAAGCTATTAACTTTTTAGTTGAATCTTCAATAGCCTCTAACATTTCAGCACGAATAAACAATGTATCTTCACTCCCATTCTCGGTAGAATCCACTTTTATTAATAATGGGTTTCCAACTATTCTTGTATATTTTTTTTTGCCTTCATCAAAAAGTTCATCACCATAAATTGTTAATTTCTGATTAAGATTCACTATCCTCACATTTTGAAAAGCATTAGTTATATTGTTCCCCCTTAAATGAACCAAGCTATCACAGTATATTGTTGAGGCATCATCCGAAATATCTACGTTACCAACAGCTATGGCTTTTTGTATGTCGTTAAAATATGTAAGTTTATCCGAGTTTAGTATGCTAACAGAATCAACAAGCTGCACTTCAGAATTAAAAACGGCTTTCTTTAAATCGAAATAATAATAACCCGAATCGGCAGTTAATACAACGTGTCCATCTTCAAGAATAACAGTAGTATCAGAATAAATAAATTTTTCATTTCCAAAATAGTATCCCTTTTCTGAAACTATTAAAATTGTATCTTGCGTAACAATTACATCCCCAATTAATTCTGCACTATTCTCAGTAATATTCTGGATAGTTCTGTTGCATGTAACCCTTACATCACCTTGTGTCATTACTACATTTCCAATCACTTCACGGTAGCTAATTCCATTTTCAACCCGCCCAATAAGGGAATCGCCTACTACACGAATTATCTCGTTATTAACTTGAGCATAAGCAATGGTATTAAATAGAAGAAATATGTAAATAAATATTTTCAATTTTTTACTGCTTCTGTTGTTGTTTGATATGTAACATTTTTAATAACATAGTTTTGAATATGCTGGTCTGAAACAAGTCCGTACCCTTCAATTATTTCAGTCTCAGTTGTAATACGAACAAATTTATCAGATACAATTTTTTGATCTTTTTTTCGCCACATTAATTCTTCAGTTTCCAATTTTACATTTGCACTATCATTAATAGCAACAACACTATCTATTGCAAACATGTCTTGAGTTACATCATCAATTCTTCCTCGCTTGGAAGTTAATTGAGAAGTTTTAACTCCGCTTGCATTGAAGAACACAACCCGTACATTAGTAAGTAATTTTTCTTTAGGTTTTTTATACGCTTCAAGATAGTCGGTATAAAGAATCCCCTTCAATATTCCATTCTCGGTAAAGAGTATTTTTGAATTCCAACTCTCCTGAATTGGAATGTTATCTTCTTCCGTTGCAAGGTTAATTTTTGGTTTTGTTTTTCCATCATCACAAGAAGTAAAAAAGAGAAGTGCTATTAAAACAAATAATATTTGAAGTAACTTAAACACTATTTAAATCTTTCAATTAAATCAAACATAGAATTTAAAATAGAACCATTATCAGTAATATCTATAGTGAAATCAACGACCCGCTTAACTTCACGTCGTACAGTATTTGGTGCAATTGCAACTCCAGCTTTTTGTAGTAATGGAATATCCAACATATCATCCCCAATATAGAGAACATTTTCAAATTCAAGATTAAGTTCCTTAATAATCTTTTCTACTTTTGATACTTTATCAAAAGATGCTGTTACTACTTTACAGTTATCAATACTAGCAAGCTTCTTAGTCAACTCATCATCACTACGTGCAGTAACAATTCCTACATAGCAATTATCCTTAGAGAGTTTTTCAGTAAACTCCTCCATACTTTTTATAAGCTCATCTTCATTTTCATCTTTTCGAATTACAACAACACCATCTAAATCGAAAAGGAATATTTTAACATTCTTAATTTTATCTTTTATACTTTTATCAGAAATTATCATACGTTATTGGTCAAACAATGTTTCTTGATTAATCCCACGATTAGTTCGTTTTTTATTAAATCTCTTGTACGCTAAATCGGTAGCTTCTCTGCCGCGAGGTGTTCTTTGAATAAATCCCTGCTGAATTAAAAATGGTTCATAAACTTCTTCAATTGTTCCAGCATCCTCATTTACACTTACTGCTAACGTACTAAGCCCTACAGGACCACCGTTAAACCGTTCTATTATTGAAAGGATTAGATTCTTATCCATTTCATCTAAACCATCTTCATCAACCTCCAATGCTTTAAGAGCTTTTTGTGATATGGCTAAATCGATACCCTTTTTGTCTTCAAAGTCAGCAAAATCACGAGTTCGGCGTAGTAGCCTATTTGCAATTCTTGGAGTTCCCCTAGAACGCTTTGCTAATTCAAGTGAAGCATTTTCATCAATCGGTAATTTAAGTATAGATGCAGAACGTTCAACAATATTCTGCAATAGTGAACTGTCGTAATAATCCAATCTAAATTTAATTCCAAATCTATCTCGCAAAGGAGCCGTTAACAATCCAGCTCGGGTAGTTGCACCAATAAGAGTATAATCTGGAAGTTTAATCTGCACGCTTCTTGCATTTGGTCCAGTATCAATCATAATATCAAGTTTATAATCTTCCATTGCAGAATAGAGATACTCCTCTACCACTGGGCTTAATCGATGAATCTCATCAATAAAGAGAACTGATTTCTCCTCCATGTTTGTAAGTAAGCCAGCTAAATCACCAGGTTTCTCTAAAACTGGACCAGAAGTAAGTTTAAGATTTACTCCCATTTCTTCAGCAATAATATTTGCAAGTGTAGTTTTCCCAAGCCCAGGAGGACCAGTGAGCAGAACGTGATCAAGCCCCTCGTCTCTTTTTTTTGCTGCACCAATAAATACTTTAAGATTGTCTGTAATCTTTTGCTGTCCAAAAAATTCGGAAAACCTCTTTGGACGTAAAGCCTTCTCCACTGTTTTCTCTTCATCTAATTGATTTGGTTCGGTATTTATAGAATCTCTCATCTGATGCCTAATTACTAATATTTATTATCAAAATATTTTAATTTTTGTAACTCGTAATTTATCAATTCCTAATGATATTATTGTCATTAATATTATCATTGTAACAGCAGCAAATATTGTTACTACTGCCGATTGTGTTTTGCCAACAATTTGATACAACCCAATTGAAGTAGGAGAACCATAAAGAATTATAAGATGAATAATATAAATCCATAATGAATTTCTTGCCAACGATTGAATATAATTAGGGAGTGACTCCATATTTTTTGATGCCCACCCAATAATTGAAAAAAGAGTAAAAACCATTCCTATCTTTATCATTGAATTATAGTACAAATCCATTCCATAATAATTACTTAAAGCGAGAGCTATTAGAATTATTGCAGACCCAAAACCAAAGAGAAATAATAGAAACGAATACTTTTTAATTAAGGCGATATCTTTTACAATAAAAACACCTAACAACCCTCCAATAAAAATATATAGCAGGTAAGGGAAAAGTGGAAATATTGACCCAAATTTATAAGTGAAATAAGAAGCTATCGGAATAAAGGAACTCTCCCATTTTAAAGAATTGATTAAAGGTGATACCAATAAAACAATTAGAGTAAGAGAAAACAGAAGAACCGATAAATTTATTTTTATAAACTTAGTAAAACACACAAAAGCGAGAATTAACAAAAGTCCAACCCCAATAAGCTGTAGTGCATCAACAGAAAAGAATGTTAACCATTGTTCATTAGAAGATTCTGCTAATTTGAATATTTTTAATGTGGGGTAGCGTAATAAGTAACCAATTAATATTAGTGTTATTCCTCGTGTAAATCCTTTTTTAATTCTTGGATTATCCTTTAACGATAAGGGATTTTGAAGGAGTAGATATGTAAATATTAACCCTGATGAAAAAATAAATATTGGTGCGGTAAACCCTCTGAACCATACCCATACATTATAGATTAATGAAGTAGAGTTAGAATATGAACTATCCAAAAGTGAATGAACGGTATGCCCTTGAATCATCATTACAACGGCAAATGCACGGAGTAAATCGAGCAAAATAATTCTTTGCTTCTTTTCGCCATTCACAAGTTTACTCAACTACTTAACTAAATTCTCGTGGATGCTCGGCAACCCAATTATAAACATAAGTGCTAATCTCTTTCGTTGTAGCACCTGGAGTAAAGAGTGTTCCAACTCCCATCTCCTTTAATTTAACAATATCATCTTCTGGTATAATTCCACCACCAAATAAAAGAACATCATCCATCTCTTTCTCTTTCATCAATAGTAATATTTTTCTAAATATTGTATTGTGTGCTCCTGATAGAACGCTGATTCCTATTGCATGAACGTCCTCTTGTATTGCAGCATCAACAATCATTTCAGCAGTTTGGCGTAAGCCAGTATAAATTACTTCCATCCCAGCATCACGCAGTGCGGCGGCTACAATCTTTGCTCCTCTATCGTGTCCATCTAAACCAGACTTTGCAACAATAACTCTTATTTTTTCATCCATTATTAAACCTCAAGATAATTTTTCCTTTTTGAAAAGACACCGTATAAACCACCAGTATGTAAGAACATGATACTGCTACTTTTTCTGCCTTTTAGAAATTCATGATAGTATGCATAGAAAGCTTTTCCAGTATATGTTGGGTCAAGCAATATTCCAGTAGTTTTATATAATTCAATTATTACTTTAAGTTTACTCTTTTCAATATTCTTGTAACCTTCTTTTGAGTAACCATCCAATATAATAAGATTATTATAATTTACATCTACTTTTAAATTATAATCTGCAACTGAATCTTCAACTAACTGGGTTATAGTTTCGCGGGCAAAATGGTCATCATCAAAAACATTTACTGCATATATTTTTACTTTTGATTTTAATAAAGCTGCACCTAATAACAGACCCGCAGCTGTACCGCCACTTCCATACGCGGATAGAATACCTTTTACTTTAGAATACTCTTTCTGCTCTTTTAACTCATTCATAAAATTGATATATCCCCAAAGCCCTAAAGGGGTTGAGCCGCCGCTTGGTAATATATATACTTTTTTTCCTTTCTTCTGTAGCCGTTTGCTTTCATCCACCATAATAGAACTAATATTTTCATATTCACTTTTTGAAAAATATTTAATTTCTGCTCCTACTAATTTGTTGAAGAACAAGTTCCCATCAGGATTATTTGTGTTACGCCCCCAAAGAAACAATTTTACTTTCACTCCAATTTGCAGTGCTGCTATAGCAGTAGCTCTTGCATGGTTTGATTGGTCACCACCAGAAGTAAATAAGTAATCGGCTTTTCTCTTTTTTACATCTGCAAGAATATAATCCAACTTTCTAATTTTATTTCCTGATAACTCAGTGCCAGTATAGTCATCCCGCTTAATCAAAAACTTAGAACCACGAAATTCTACCCTTTGAATTGGGGTAGGAAGATTTGCTATATTTATTTTTTTTGGTATCATCCGTTCTCTCTCATTTTAATATTACTATAATACCTTCTTGCATAATCGAGATCACTTGGAGTATAGACAGAGAAACTCTCTTCTTCGGTTACTACTATTTTTATTTTAAGTCCATGCTCAAGTAATCTTAGTTGTTCAAGTTTTTCAATTCTCTCTAAATCTGTTGGCTTTAACTTAGAGATTGTTGAAAGAATCTCCTTTGAATAAGCGTATATTCCTACGTGCTTAAATATTTCTGCACTCAAAACTCTTTCAAGATTTGTTTTTGCATCTTTCACAAAAGGAATAGGAGACCCCGAAAAATAAAGGGCATAATTATTATAATCAAAAACTACTTTAGTAATTGATGTAGATTTTAATTCATCAACCAAATTAATCTGAGTTGCAATTGTTGTAATTGTTATCTCAGGATCAAACAGATGAGGTTCAATAACTTCATCAATTATTTTTGAACTAATAAATGGTTGAGCACCTGGAATATTTAAGAATACATCTGCCGATATTTTCTCTGCAACGTATGCAACTCTATCAGTGCTTGTTAATAATTCTCTTGGTGTAAGTTTTGCCTTTGCTCCAAAACCTCTAACCACATCATATAATTTTTCATCATCCACTGCAATGATAACGTCATTCATCAATTTCGATTTTTTTATACTCTCGTAAGTATGCTGGATTATTGGCTTCCCATCAATATTGGCGAGCAATTTCCCCATTAATCTTGTAGAAGCAAATCGTGCAGGAATTATTCCAACAATATTCATATTAAACTAATTTGATTTAATTACTTTTGGAACTTTAAAATATTCATCTGTTTTTGAAGCAGAATTTTTTAAAGCATCATCTGTTGAAATTGAATTTTTAAGTATATCATCTCTAAAAACATTTTCCCCTTCCACTGGATGGGATAGGGGTTCAACATTTTCTGTATCAAGTTCATTCAATTTATCAACATACTCAAGTACTTGGTTTAGTTGAGATGTGAATTCATTTATTTCATCTTCCTTAATTTCCAACTTTGCTAATTTTGCAATATGCTCAACATCGTTCTTTGTAACCGACATAATTAAAGTCCTATCTACTGATATTAAATTCTATTGTTTTACTATACCCATTTTCTGTATCATCAACATTAAGTGTTGACTTGCCAGCAGGTGCATTACTATTTGCAGAAATTTTTACATGCGAGTTTGTAGGCGGATTAAGCTCCGTTACTGTTAATGAAGAATTACTTCCCCAACTATATACTGGCGTTTTATCACCTCCATAGGAAACAGCTTTTATTTCAACAGGATCACCACCAGCAACAAGAATAAATGAAGAATCGCCTTGCTGGTTTACAAATGATGAGTTAAGATATATTCCAGGACTCGGGTCATAAAATCCAGCACTACTAAACGACCCTTCTGCTACTGAAAATATTGGATTATCTTTTACTGTTAAATAAATTGTGTGATCATTATTGCCACGCTTAGGGCTCAAGTATTCCATCCAATAAAAACTATTTGCATACGCATCAATCTCTTGTTGTATTTGTAAAAATATTTGATTCAACTCACTCATTTCAGAAATCAAATATGCTCCTTGGTTTCCTATCTGTTTCAATATTTCTGGTTCAATTTCAGAACCAAGCCCAACAGTGTAAACCTTCTTATCACCAATAGCATTAAGGGCTTCCTGCAAAGTATGGCTTCCTTGTGTATCATTTCCATCTGTGAATAATACAAGAGAGCCTTGAACAATATCATCGGGTTCAATTTTATCATCCCACTGCGAAACCCCATCTATCACTGCTCCATACAGATTGGTAGTAGCAAAACCTCTATTAATATTATCAATAGCATTTTTTAAAGCACCTTTATCAGAAGTAAAATCCAACACCATTTCTGCTTCGTTCGAAAATTTATATAATGCAACCTCTTGCTGTACTGCCATATTATCAACAAAGTTCTTTGCTGCATCCTTCAGTAATTGCAGGTTATTCGCATCATCACTAATACTTGTACTATTATCTAACATTAAAACTGTTTTCATTAAATAAGGATTATTCTGACGCTTTGTGATATTCAAGTTCGATTCAAAGATTGATACTTCTTCTCCATCTTCCAAAATATTAAAATCGCTGATTGTTAAATTATCAATTCCTTTATTTTCAATATCAGTAACTTGGAATAACATCTTAACAATATTGGGTTCTTCAGTTGTAACACTGTGAGTTTCCAAAATATAGCCAGGCTGAGTATTTGCAGTTTGACTTGTTGTAAAATGCCAAACTGGTCCTTCTCCTTTTGAACCATCACTATATTTTGCATCCACTTTCCAATAATAAGTTATGCCTTTGCCATGAGCTACAACATCGGCATACTTTTCTGAACTATTTGTTTTGGCTATTGTTGCAGGAGGATTTATCTTATCGAAATAGACTGTGTAACTGCTTGCATCAGAACTCTCCCAAGATAAGCGCTGGAAGTTTTCTCTATCAGAAGCACCATTAGCTGGCGATGGAGAGTGCGGAATTTTCGTGTTTGTTGTTGGCGGAGTTACAACATTCTTATCCAATGAACAAGAAGCAA
>JAKIUC010000082.1 GCA_021647785.1 Melioribacteraceae bacterium | reverse complement strand
GAGATGCGTGTAAGTTTCTTCCGCTTCCTTTTTTCCATAGTTTACGTTTATTTTCTATCAGATCTAATATTACTCTTTCTTCAAGTTCTACTTGCTCTATGCGTTTAATCTGTTTGTAATATCCTTGTTTACTTTTGCCAAGCAATTCAGTTAATTCGACAACTCTCATTTCTTTTTCTCGTTTCGCTTTAACTCGTTGAACTGCTTGGCTCCACACTTTTTTCTTAGGTCTATTCCATATTTTTCTTTAGCAATATCTATAAAGGCATTACTTAAATCTACTTTCAATTCCTCTTTCCGTAATGCTGCTTCTAATTCTTTTATTCTCATAGATTGCTTCGCAATCTCTTCGCTCATATTATCTCGGTCCTTCATTAATCTCCCAGCTTTGTCTATTCCTTCTGCACCACTATAAAGACGCATCCAATCTAAGATAGCACTTTTACTTCTTATTCCAAAATGTTGACGTGCGGATTCTTTGCTGGTAAAATTACCTGATAATACTTCCCTTACTACTTTTAGCTTAAATGATTCACTATAAACTCGTAAGGGCATAACAGATGAACTTCGTTCATCTGTTATAAGATTTGGTTTCTCTTTAATCTGTTCTCTCATACTTTGTCCTGTTATTAGTTGACTTTTATATTTATTTTGAGTCAACCTTTTTCAGGACGGTTCAAGGCACTTATACACAACACAAATTGTCCCGCTCCTGCGGGACAATTTTGTTGTTATATACCGACAACTTTCAACTTTAAAAATCCGAAAACCATTTTATTGTCTGTATAAATTACTTTATCTCAAACAATCCATCATCAAGCCCGCTATTTACTCTTATTGATGTAACTTCCAATTCAATTATTTGTGGTCCAAAAGATTGACTAAGTTTAAATGGATACTTTACTCCTTCAACTTCTTTATAATCTTTCATAAAAGTACTTTGTGTAAACGCTCCCTGTGGAGTATCCATTGTTTTACTCTCTTTAACTAACAGTCCGCTCGCTTTCTCGTAATAGTTTATCCAAGTTTTTCCGTTAGGTAATGTTAAAGCAACAACATATACATCTTTGCCATCAATTTTTTCCATTCCGGTTAACTTAGGTGTAATACCAGCGGACTCATAATCCAAAAAGAGATTTAGTGTGCTTTCCAACTTCAATTGAAATAGATCATCTCCTTCAAGTACTTTTTCATTACCCATAGCAATCATTTTACCTTTTGTTCCATCAAAAATTGTTTGCTGTTTCATCATACCGGCATCAGTTACGGAAAGATATTTGTTTGGTGCTTTCTTTGAAATATCAAGTTTTATTTCCATCCCTTGCATAGAACCTTTTAATGATGTTAATTTATCTTTTACTTTTTCTATGTTTGTTCTTCCGCCAATTGCTGCAATGTAATTATCTATTACAGTTTTAGCTGTAACACCATCTTCAATTGTACTTGCTGATGGGTCATACTCATTTCCATAATTATCATAAAAAGTTACTTTATTATTTTGGCTGAATTTTTGTAAACCTTCTGCAACTTCGTCAGCTTTTCCAACAACAACTATGTATGCATTATTTGGAGTGATATATTTTTGAGCAGATTCATAAATATCATCCACTGTAATTGCATTAAGTTTTTGAAGATACGTTTTATAATAATCTGACGATAAATTATAACGTGCAATATTTAATGCAAAGCGTGCAACTGTTTGCGAACTTTCGAGTGAACGTGAAAAACTTCCGGTCATATAATTTTTTGCTGCTTGTAATTTTTCTTCAGATACTTTTTTGTTTTTGAATTTTTCCATTACCTCTAAAAATGTAGCTACAGCACTATCGGTTACTTCATTTCTTGCATCACACGAAGCGGAGAAACTCCCAACAATTTTATCTCCGGTTAGAGAAGAATATGCACCATACGTATATCCTTTTTCCTCACGTAATACTTGGAACAAATCTCCTGAAGCACCACCGCCAAGCAGATAATTCATAATAGATGCTTTTAAAGATTCTTCACCAAATTTTTCTAAATCGATAGGGTAGGAAATTCTTATAGATGACTGTACTGCATTAGGTCTATCAACAAGTGCTACTTTATTGGTTGCAGGTTTCTTAACTGAAGGATAATCGAAAGTAGGAACCTCTTTAGGTTTCCAATTTCCAAAATATTTTTTAACTAATTTTTCGGCATCCGCTTTTGTTATATCTCCAACAATAGCTAAGTATGCAATATTAGGATGAAAATATGTTTCATAATAATTTTTACACATATCTATTGTAATGCTTTCAACTGTTTCTTCAGTTTCTAACTCACCATACGGGTGGTTTTTTCCGTAAAGCAAAACTTTACGAACATTATTTGCTATTGCTGAAGGTTCTTCTTTTGCTGCTTTAAGTCCGGATATGCTTTGCTTTTTAATTTTATCCAACTCCTCTTGTTTAAAAGAAGGATTAAACAATACATCGGACATTAGTTCTAAAAGCGTCTCTGTATGTTTTGTTAAAGAGGATGCATAAATACTTGTTGAAGATGTGAAAAGAGATGCCCCAATAAAATCAATAGCTTCATCAAGTTCATCCTTGGTTCGGTTAGTAGTACCAGTCCGTAAAAGGCGACCTGTAATTGAAACATATCCCATATTCTCTTTTTCCATTATTGCATCCCTATGTAAAACAAGAGAAAATGCAACCCTCGGAAGTTTGTGATTTTCAACAACAAACACTTTCAATCCGTTTGCAATTTCAAAGGATTCGTATTCGCCAATTTTTATTTCTGGTGCTGCTCCTGGTTCAGGCATTTTGCTTCTATCAACTTGAGCTAAAAGAGTAACTGCTGTTAATAGAACAAGATTTAATATTTTTTTTATCATTTTTAAAACTCCAAATTTATTTTAAATCAAAAAAAACTAAACTAGAATTATTTTTTTTGTGCTTTAGGCAGATAGTATAAAACAACTCGAGTATTGCTATCTAAATATTCATTGGCAACGCGTTTAATATCTTCACGAGTAACTGCCATAAAGTTTTCCAACTTTTTATTAATTCGATTTGTATTTCCATAAAACACATAGTAATTAGAAAGACTTCCCGCAATTCCTGCAACTGTAGAAAAGCCGCCAACAATTCTACTCTCCATTTGATTTTGCAATTTTTGAAATTCATTTTCGGAAATTAATTCAGATTTAACTTTATCTATTTCAGCTTGCAGAGATTTTTCCAAATCTTCAGCAGAGATACCCATATTTGCTATTGAATAAACTATAAACTGCCCTGAGTCTTCGAGAGATAACGGAACAGAACCGGCAGCAACAGCTATCTGTTCTTTATCAACCAATTGTTTTGGTATGCGTGCACTCTGCCCACCCGAGAGTAATGTTGTTAACATACTAATTGCGTAAGCATCTTTATCCGTTTTTTTTGGAATTGGATATGACATTAACACCATTGGTAGTTGAACATTATCATAAACTATATCACGAACCTCTTTTTCCTTTTTTGGTTCAACAACATCCGGGTATGTAATTTCCTTTTCCCCCATAGGAATATCTGCAAAATATTTTTCGATAAGTTTTTTCGTTTCAACAATATCAATGTCTCCCGCTATTGTAAGTACAGCATTATTGGGAACATAATAATGTTTATAGAATTCCATAAATTCTTCAATAGTTGCTAAGTCGATATATTGAGCAGAACCAATAGGAGTCCAATTATACGGGTGTTTTGTGTAGGCACGTTTAAAAGTCTCCTCAAGCAAACTTCCGTAAGGACGATTATCCAGACGCATTTTTCTCTCTTCTTTCACCACTTTCCGTTGTGTTTCAACACCGGCACTATCAACTTTTAAGTGTAACATTCTTTCAGATTCTAACCACAAGCCCAATTCTATTTGGTTTGATGGCAAAATTTCATAGTAGTAAGTTCTATCAAAATCTGTAGTTGCATTATTGATACCGCCGTTACTCGTTACAATATTATGATATTCGCCTGTTGGAATATTTTCAGTACCTTCAAACATTAAGTGTTCAAAAAAGTGTGCAAAACCAGTGCGTTCCGGTTCTTCATTTTTTGAACCAACATGATAGAATACTGTAACTGCAACAATGGGAGTCGAATTATCTTCATGCAAAATAACATGAAGTCCATTTTCTAAATCATACTCTTCAAACTCAATCTTTTTCTGTGCAAAAAGAATTAGGTTAAAAATGAGTAATAGTGTGAATAGTTTTTTTGCCATCTCTGACCTCTATATTATTTGTAAGTAGAAAGTGTAATATAATAATAATATTTTTTTATGTTTTTAAAAAACGACTAAGTTCTCCCAGAGGGATACCTTTGGTGCAATTATGACAGCATTATTTAAAAGATAATAATATCGTACCTATGGCACTTGTCTTTTTAGATGGTTTTATTTACCATAATTTCGCACCTACGGTACTAAAAACTCCAGAGGAGTGATCCGCCACGGCGGATTATGGTAGCATCTTAGATTCAAACAACTTCTAACATTCTTTCAATCGGAATTCTTGCCTTTTCTGCTAATGCTTCCGGAACTTTTACAATATGTTGGTCATACTTAAAAGCGGATAAAACTTTATCAAGTGTAATCATCTTCATATATTCACAGATTGAATCTTCGCTCATTGGAGTGAATTTTCCATCTGGACGAAGTTTTTTAAGTCTGTGTAAAATCCCAACTTCTGTAGCAATTACAAATTCATTTGTTTCAGAATTTTTAACATGATTTATCATTCCTTCTGTTGAGTAAATTTTAATATTGCAGTCATAGAGTGATGATTTAAGCATACATGAAGTAGAGCATCCGCATTCCGGATGAATTAAAAAATCTGCATTCGGATTTTCTTCTAATTTTTTATCAAAATCTATTTCACCAATTTTTTCATGAACATGGCAAGAGCCTTTCCATATTTTTATATCTCTGCCAGTAATAGCAGCAACATATCTTCCTAGGAATTGGTCTGGACCAAAAAGAATTGTTTTATCTTTAGGAGTTGATTCTACAATCTTCACAGCATTTGATGATGTGCAGCAATAATCTGTTTCAGCTTTTACTTCTGCTGTAGTATTAACATAAGATACAACTACAGCTCCTGGATTTTCACTTTTCCATTTTCTTAATTCATCCGCAGTTATACTATCTGCAAGTGAGCATCCAGCATCTAAATCTGGAATAAGCACTTTTTTGTTTGGTGAAATAATGGAAGCAGTTTCAGCCATAAAATGAACCCCGCAAAAGAGAATAACATCAGCATCAACTTTAGCTGCTTGCTGCGAAAGCCCAAGAGAATCGCCAACAAAATCAGCTAAGTCCTGTATTTCCGGCAACTCATAATTGTGTGCAAGAATTACTGCATTCTTCTCTTTTTTTAATTTGTTTATTTCATCTATCATTTCTTGATTTGTCATAATTTTTTCTCTATTAAATTTATTATATTCTTATTTAGTCTAATATTATCATTCCAAAATATATTGACCAATATCCAATGCAGTTGCAGAATGAGTTAAGGCACCAATTGAAATGAAGTCAACACCAGTCATAGCAATGCTTTTAACTCTTTCAAGGTTTACATTGCCAGAGGCTTCAACCAAAGCTCTAGCGTCAATAAACTTAACTGCATTTTTCATTTGGTCATTATTCATATTGTCGAGCATAATTATATCAACACTGCAATTTACTGCTTCTTCCACTTCAGCCATGTTGGATGTTTCAACTTCAATTTTCATTTTACTATCTACGCTTGCTCTAATTTTATTTACTGCATTTGTAATTCCGCCAGCTATTTTAATGTGGTTATCTTTAATCATCACCATATCAAAAAGTCCGATGCGATGATTTGTTCCACCTCCCATTTTCACAGAGTACTTATCAATCATTCGGTAAGCTGGTAGTGTTTTTCTTGTGTCAAGAATTTGAGATTTTGTTCCTTCAATTGCTTTTACAAATTCATTTGTTTTTGTGGCAACCCCCGACATACGCTGCAAAAAGTTAAGTGCTGTTCGTTCCCCAGTTAGTATTGCACGATGCGAACCGCTGAACTCAACAATAACATCACCATTTTTAATTTTGTCGCCATCACTAAATTTAGGATTCCACTTAATATTAGCATCCAGTTTTTTAAATGTTTTTTCAGCAACAAATAATCCCGAAAGAACGCCATCAGATTTTGCCTTCATAAAAGCAGTTACCTTTTTATCTTCTGCGATAAGATTCTCCGTGGTAATATCGCCTTCTCCGATATCTTCCTTTAATGCTAAATCTATTAGATGTTCAACATCATTCAATTTAATTTCAGTCTCTGTAATAATTTTCATATCTCTCATATTTATATTTTCAAATTTAATTCCGCAATTTTTTTGTTGAATTATTTCAAATAAAAAGTCATCGTTAGTTTCCGGAAAGTCTAAACGTTTCTGTGCCCCTCGGCTCTCTTCCCTTTTCAATGCAGCGTTAATCATTAAGCGAGCCAATGTTAAAATTGATTTTAACTGGAAACTAAAATATTCATTCTCTTCAAAAATAAATTTAGATTCAATTTCATTTAATACTTTTTTACCTTTTAATAATTCTTCTTTATTTCTAATAATCCCCACATGATAAAACATTAATTGCTGAATATTGTTTTTAGCTTCTACAAATTTATCTTCTTTATATTTATTAACACTAAAACTAATTTCTCCTGCAACTTTGTAGTTAGTTAAATTCTCATTTTTCTGTGAATGCTCAACTGCACGCTGGCTAAAGACCAGACACTCCAACAACGAATTGCTTGCAAGTCTATTTGCACCGTGTACACCTGTAGAGGCAACTTCGCCAGCAGCATACAAGCCTTTGATATTTGTCTCACCCCAAAGTCCACATTTAACTCCGCCAATCATGTAGTGTGCGGCGGGAGAAACGGGAATCAAATCCGTTGAAATATCTAAGCTATGCCTTTGCAATTCTTTATTGATGTTGCTAAAACGTTTTCTAATTTTCTCGGCATTGAGATGTGATAGAGTGAGGAAAACTTTATTGTTAGGAATTTGCCATTGTTTATAAATCTCATAGGCAACAAAATCTCTTGGTGCTAACTCTGCTTTATCATGCTTGCCTAACATAAATCTTTCACCAGCACTATTAATTAAATATGCTCCTTCGCCACGTACTGCTTCGCTTATCAAATAGGTGTCATCTGTTTCCGTAACTAACGATGAAGGATGAAACTGAACAAACTCCATATTTGCAATAGCAGCACCAGCTTCATAAGCCAAACTAATTCCATCCCCTGTTGATGATCTCGGATTTGTTGTTCTTATATAAATAGCAGAAGCCCCGCCAGTAGCGAGCATTGTGAATGATGATGTAAAATTTAACATCTCATTAGTTTTATAATTAAATCCGATAGAACCGTTGCAAATATTATTTGAAGCATTTAATTGAAAAACAAAAGTGTTTTCAAATATTGTAATGTTCTTTTTGCTTTTAACTTTTGCAATAAAAAACTCGACAACTTTCCTTCCGGTTGCATCACCATCGGCATGAATAATGCGGTTATACGAGTGTGCTCCTTCAAGACCAAAAACAAGTTCACCATTAACTTTGTCGAACTCCATACCCATTTCAATTAATTCTTTAACTCGTTTGCTGCCTTCCGAGACAAGAATTTTTACCGCCTCTTTGCTGCAAAGCCCAGCACCAGCAATTAGTGTATCATTGTAATGACTTTCACTTGTATCACCATCAGCAAGTACTACAGCAATTCCACCCTGTGCAAAGTAACTACTGCTGATATCAATATTCGTTTTTGTAACCAATGCAACCGAGCCATATTTTGAAGCATAGAGTGCGGTTGAGAGTCCGGCTAAGCCACTGCCTAATACCAGAAAATCATATTCATGATTAATCAACACACACTCCCTTTCCCAAAATTATTTTTATCGAAAGCTCTCATAGACTCAAACAAAAAGTGTTCTACTTTCTTCATATCTTTTCTACCTTCAGCATCCTCAACACCTGTATGCGAATCTACTCCGGCTGGTTTCACCTTTATTATTGCATCATAAACATTTTCCGAATTCAATCCGCCAGCGAGAATTATTGGTTTCAAAGAATACTCAACTAACTCACTGCTTATTTCCCAATCGTGTGTTAATCCGGTTGCCCCAGTAGCACCAGTGGTTGGATTATATGTGTCAGTAATAAATGCATCAACAAATTCACTTTGTTCATCAATAATATTTTTTAATTCATCAACAGAATATTTTCCTGTAACAAGACTTTTAATAATTTTCAATTCTGGAAAATTAGATTTTAGTTTTACTAATTCAGAAGTTTCAATTACTCCGTGAAGTTGAATTATTGTGCATCCAAGTTCTTTGCAGAATTTGATAATGTCTTCGGATAAATTTAAATATGTAATCAAAATTCCATAGTTTGGAGGTATTAAAGATTTGATGATTTTCCCAGCATCCAATTCTGAAATATCCTCTTTATTTACTGGCAGCCTTAGTGGAAATCCAAGATAATTTACCCCACATTTAATAAGCATCTCTGCTTCTGTTTTATCTAAAATGCCAGCTATTTGTATAAATTTATTAAATGATATCACTACAATTTTCCATAATTCAACATTTAAAAATAGTGTATTGATTTGTATTATTGAAACTTATTTATCTTCTTTACATCCAAGTTTGATAATTTATTAGAGAAGCAAGGAATAATGGAAAAAAATGAAATTACAATATCATCTATTGATGGGTTTAAGGAATTCATTTCAAAAAATGATGGAGCGGTTACATATTTTAGCACTCCACAGTGTAATGTGTGTAAAGTATTAAAGCCAAAGTTGAAAGAGTTGGTAGCTACTAATTTTCCTGAAATGAAGTTTGCCTATGTGAACACTATAGAAGCTCAGAAAATGGCAGCACAGAATCAAGTATTTACAGTTCCAACAATTTTATTCCATCTGGATGGCAAAGAGTGTATTCGTAAATCGAGAAATGTAAATTTGAAAGTACTTGCTGAAGAATTAAAGAGACCGTACGAAATGATGTTTGGTAAAACTTCAAATGAGATATAATCTTGAAGTTAGCAAAGATAAACTTAAGGGCAGGTTGAACAGAGATGTTAAAAGATTTTCAATAGCTAATTAATGAACCAAAGCATCAAGGCAAATACAGTTACGTTTTACTGTTTTGTTTTTTATGTATGTGTTTAAAGTTGTACATTTATAAATGTCAATTTATATTTCGATAAGCTTCTTAATGTAAGGGTTGATAATTTTTTTAGTAAAAAGCGGTTACGGTTGCTTTACTCGAAGTTGTAAAACTGCGGTGGGTGAGTTGTAATCCCGTGGATGGATTGTGGGTGGTAATAGACGTAAGTGGAAATTGGCGAATTATGCAAAACAAGTATAATCTTTGGCATACAAAAAAACGTCAATCTTGAAAAAGTTAAAAAAACTTAATGTTGTAAGGAAAAGAGAAAACACACTTGATTTTGGCAAAACATGACAACAAACCAATACATTGAAATAATAAACACCAGATATAAGTCTGGTATCTCAAGAGAACACGCATACCGTAGAGATTTAGAGGATTTAATTCGTGAACTTGTAAGTGGAGTTGAGATAACTAACGAACCTTCTAATGTTACTGATTGTGGAAATCCAGATTACGTAATTACAAAAGGTAAAATCCCGATAGGGTATATTGAAGCTAAGGATATTGGTAAAGACCTTAACAGTAAACAATACAAAGAACAATTTACACGATACAAGAAAGCTCTCGAAAACCTTATCATTACTGACTATATCTCGTTTCAGTTTTTTCAGAATGGAGAATTAGTACACGAAATTAAAATTGGAGAGATTGAAAACAATTCTGTAAAACCTATTGTGGAGAACTTTCAACAGTTTGAAAATCTAATTCAGAACTTCTGTACTTACATTGGTCAAACTATTAAATCATCTAAGAAACTCGCTGAGATGATGGCTTCAAAAGCTAAGTTACTTCAGAACATTTTAGAGAACGCTGTTACTTCCGATGAGGAATCTCAAGAGAACACATCACTTAGAGACCAATTCAAAACGTTCAAAGAAATTTTAATTCACGAACTTACACCAAAGGAATTTGCTGATATTTACTCACAAACATTAGCTTACGGAATGTTTGCTGCTCGGTTACACGATACAACATTAGAAGATTTTACTCGTCAAGAAGCGGCGGAACTTATTCCAAAATCAAACCCTTTTTTACGTAAACTGTTTGGGTATGTAGCCGGACCCGATATTGACGAGAGAATTAAACGTACTGTTGATAACCTCGCTGATGTTTTTAGAGCTACTAATGTTGAAGAACTGTTAAAGAACTTTGGTAAATCAACTCAAACGAATGACCCTATAATTCATTTCTATGAAACATTCTTATCAGAGTATGATCCTAAACTTAGAAAAGCTAGAGGAGTATGGTACACACCAGAACCAGTAGTTAATTTTATTGTACGTGCTGTTGATGATATACTAAAAACAGAATTTAATTTGCCAGATGGATTGGCTGATACATCCAAAACAAAAATTAAAGTTCCTGAACAAGGGAGTAGTAAGTTAGTTGAAAAGGAAGTTCACAAAGTTCAAATACTTGACCCAGCAACTGGAACTGGAACGTTCTTATCGGAAGTTGTAAAACTTATTTACAACAACAATTTCCAATCTATGCAAGGGGCTTGGAGTAGTTATGTAGAGGAACATTTAATTCCACGTTTGAATGGTTTTGAATTATTGATGGCTTCATATTCTATGGCTCACTTAAAATTAGATATGTTGTTACGTGAAACTGGATATAAACCAACGAGAGACCAACGGTTCAATATCTACCTTACAAACTCATTAGAAGAACATCATCCAGATACTGGAACTCTATTTTCAAATTGGTTAAGTACCGAAGCAAATGACGCTAATCATATTAAACGTGATACTCCTGTAATGTGTGTAATTGGTAATCCACCTTACGCTGTTAGCAGTAGTAACAAAGGGGAATGGATACAAAATCTCTTAATTGATTATAAGAAGAATCTGAACGAAAGAAATATTCAGCCCCTTTCTGATGATTACATAAAATTTATCCGTTTTGGACAGCACTTTATTGAAAAGAATGGTGAAGGAATATTAGCATACATTTCTAACAATAGCTTTATTGATGGAATTATTCATAGACAAATGAGAAAAAATTTATTAGAAACTTTTGATAAGATTTATGTTCTTAACTTACATGGTAATTCTAAGAAAAAAGAGACCTCTCTTGACGGTTCCCAAGACCAAAATGTGTTTGATATAATGCAGGGTGTTTCAATAAATCTGTTTATAAAAAAAACTAAAAGCAAAAAACTTGGACAAGTTTTTCGCTATGACCTTTTGGGGAAACGCGACACTAAGTATAATTTTCTGAGTGAGAATTCTATTGATTCAATTGATTGGACTAAATTGAAAAATAGAGAACCAGAATTCTTTTTTGTTAAAAAGAATTGGGGGGTATCGGATGAATATATGAAGGGAATTAAACTAAGTAAATTATTTGAACAAAATAATGCAGGGTTAGCAACAGAATTTGATGATTTTGTTATTAAAGATTCGTTACAAGAATCTGAAACATTGCTTAATGATTTGAAAATTCTTTCAGCTTCAGAGATTATTTCAAAGTATAATCTCAAAAATAAAAAAACAAATAAGGTTGAGAATGCTATTAAGGATATTCAAATAAATAATCCAATTACTACTACTATTGATTATAGACCTTTCGACTTTAGGTATACTGTTTATACAGGGGTCTCAAATGGAATTATGGGAAGACCTAGACATCGTATAATGAAGCATATGCTTGAAAATAATCTGGCATTGTTAACTTGCAGACAGCAAACATCGTTTGATTTCCAACATGTATTTATTTCAAATAAAATATCAGAACGTTGTTCTGTATCCTTACAAACTGGAGAAGTGAATTATATTCTTCCTCTTTACCTTTACCCCGATGCTGAAACAGACGGTGTATTTACCGAGGAAGGAAGAAGACCAAATCTAAACCAAGAAATAGTAAATCAAATATCAGAGAAATTAGGTTTAAAATTTGTTCCTGAAAAAGAGACCAATTCGCCAAAGGCGAACAAAAATTCCCCTCCATTGGAGGGGTGTCCCGAAAACCTTCGGGACGGGGTGGCAGAAAAGGCAACAACTCTAACAACAATAAACGCCACGCAAATAAAAAGAAACTTTGTAGAAAACCTACCCTACAATCCCAAGCTAAAAAAGTTAGCGAGAGAAAAACGACAAGAAGGGATACTCTCGGAAGTTTTGTTTTGGCAACAAGTACACAAAAGAAAATTTCACAACATAGATTTTGACAGACAGAGAATTATTGGAAATTACATTGTGGATTTCTATGTGAAGACCTTAGGTTTAGTGGTAGAGATAGACGGTAGTAGTCATGATAATAAAAAAGAGTACGATGCAGAAAGAGAACAGTATTTGGAGAGTCTTGGCTTGGTGGTTTACAGAATTACGGATATTGGTGTGAAGAGAAATCTTGATGCAGTGATGGGTGAGTTGGAGAGGTTTGTAGTTGGTAAGTTTGGTGTTTCGACCACCCCGTCCCGAAAGCTTTCGGGACACCCCTCCAAAGGAGGGGAATTGTTGGGGGAGTTTGCTCCTATTGATTTGTTGGATTATATTTATGCGGTTTTGCATTCTCCAACTTACCGAGAGAAATACAAAGAGTTTCTTAAAATTGATTTTCCCAGAGTACCATATCCAAAGGATAAAGAGACATTCTGGAAACTCGTTAAACTTGGTTGTGAAATTAGAGAACTACATTTGTTGGAATCCACAAAAGTGAATGAATTTATTACAAGTTATCCAATGGATGGAGATAACAAAATAACTCGGAAACTCAACAAGAACGATTGGGAATTATTCGATGAAGAAAAACAGTTAGGTAGAATCTGGATAAACGATGAACAGTACTTTGATAACATTCCTCTAATAGCTTGGGAGTTTTACATTGGTGGATATCAACCAGCTCAAAAATGGTTAAAAGACCGTAGAGGTAGAGAACTAAATTTTGAGGATATTTTACACTATCAGAAAATTATAGTTTCCTTATTTGAAACTGATAGATTGATGAAAGAGATTGATTTTGTTGGGGTTGAGTGAGGGGGCTTTATTGGAATTAAACAATAGAGAAATATCACTACTAATTCTGTTTGGAATAGTTGCTCTTTTTGGTTTAAGGGATTCTAAAATTAGAACCTCTTTTTTTAATGTCTTAAAAGTAATTTTTAGTGATAAGCTTCTTGTAATATTTGAATTAAATTTACTTTATATACTTATAATCTTGATTTTATTATCAAGTGTTGGTTTTTGGAATTTTTCAATGTTAAAAGGGACTATTCTTTGGGTTCTTTTTACATCAATTGTACTAATACTAAATGTATTTAAAAAAAGTGAGGAAGACGGTTTTCTTAGAGCAATTATTCTTTCCAATTTCAAAATTATTGTTTTCCTAGAATACTTAGGAAGTTTATTTGTCTTTGATTTACTAATTGAACTTATACTTCAACCTGTTCTGTTTTTTATTACAGTAACCATTGGATTGAGTGAGGGAGAAAGTAAGTTAGCAAAGGTAAAAGTATTTTTTGAGGTAGTACTTTCTATTTTAGGTGTTTTACTAATCTTATTTTCGATTTACAACTTATTTGAGAATATGGAGAGCATTGTTACGATAGATAGACTAAAGGATTTTACTTTACCACCTATTTTAACGTTAATTTATATTCCATTTATCTATATCTTAGCTTTTTATGGAAAGTATGAAATATATTTTAATAGACTGGATTATATAAACAGAGGCAATCCATTAAATTCATATGCTAAGTTTAGAGTGATTTTATTTTGTAATATTCGTTTAAGAAAACTAATCCAATTCTCACGTAAGCACCCAACAATGGAATACAAAACAAAAAATGACATTAAAGAGATATTTAAAAATTTCAAGTTAACCCAACTTGCCACTTTGGGATGTTAAGACAAGCAAAAACAACATGTTAAAAAATTAGTGGTACACTACATATTTTTTAACTGCTCTTTGTGTGTTATTGCATTTAGCCGCATCATAAATGTTC
>JAKIUC010000021.1 GCA_021647785.1 Melioribacteraceae bacterium | reverse complement strand
TTTAGGAAATAATAAGCACATGAAAAATATTATTATAATGGAAGACGACCTCTTCTTAAAAGAGTTCTACTCATTTGTTTTTAAGAAAGTTGGTTATGCTGCCGACTTATTAGAAGATGGAGATGTTTTTTTTCAAAAGTTAAATTCTCAAAACTATGATTTAATTATTATGGATTTGAGTTTGAAAAACACTTACTATGATGGAAAAAAAGTAAATGGAATAAATCTATCGCAGTTAGTTAAAAAAAATGAAAGATTAAAAAAAATTCCAATAGTATTGGTTACAGCACATGCAGTAGATTCACAATCAAAACATTTATTTGATGAGAGTCTTGCAGATGCTTATATTATTAAACCGATTAGTGATATAAAGATATTTATTAGTAAAATTGAATCAATGATGGAATAGAATCTCTGCAAAACCACTATTAATGTTTTGTAATTTGTTTTGGATAGGTTCAAATTGTATTCTTATCATTCTAGAAAGTATATTATGGAAGAGATAAAAGAGAAAATTTTAATTGTAGAGGACGAACCAGATACAAGATTTATTCTTGGAAAATTATTATCAAAAGATAATTACGAAGTAGCCGCAGTAAGTAATGGTGTAGAAGCTCTAGAAAAATTAAGAGAGTATAACCCCAAAGTAATTATTGCTGATTGGACGATGCCCCAAATGGATGGTCTTGAACTTTGCAATATAATTAAAAAGAATGAGAAATATAAATCTATATATTACATTATGCTTACAGCACGCTCCGCTGTTAAAGATAGAGTTAAGGGCTTGGATGTAGGTGCAGATGACTTTTTATTGAAGCCAACCGAGAACCAAGAATTACTAGCTAGAATCAGATCTGGAGTTAGAATTTATAATTTACAAGCCGAGTTAAAACATTCTGAACGCGAAAAAGCACTTTTGCATATGGCTGCAACTATTGGACACAATTTAAACAATCCCTTAGGAAGTCTTAAATTATTTGTTGCAGAACTAAGAGCAGAAATTTTAGAAAAAAGTGATAACAACTACGAAGAAGATTTTGATTTGATTGAAGAATCCATTAAAAGGATTAGTGATTTAGCAGGTGATTTATCAAAATTAAAAGATCCTACCACAGAAGATTATGCCTCTGATACAAAAATGATTAAGTTAAATTAAACCATAGTTGTTTTATTTAAATCCCATTTACAAACTAAAATATTTATAAAAATTTGCGATAGTATAGCGTGGAGTTATACCGACAATTAAATGCTTTTAGAAAAATAAAATTAAACTTTGTCGGCATATAACAACCAAATCGGTTTCCCAATGTGAAAACCAATTTTGGTTGTGTATATATTATGTTAGAACGCATAGGAAACATATCGTTTGAAAATGATTTTAGTAAATCGAAGCGTCGTAAATACGGTAGCTATAAAGGAAACCTATATGCAGGGTCTTCTTTTGATATAAACGATTCTATCTCTTTTTCGCCTGCATCAAAATATTTGTCTCGTGCAAATTGGCTGTTAAAAGAGTACCATCAATCAAATGAAGGTAAAATAAATCTAGAGTTTAACTACCATGGATTTAGCTTTGAAGTTAGCTTCGATTTAGAAACATTAGGAACAATAAATTCCTTAGTTTATAAAATCTCTAAAGATGTAGTTCAAAATTTACAAGAAAAAAATGTTTCAGCTACATTTAAAATCTCTATTGGAAAGAGTTCACAGAAACTCCCACTTCAAAAAGAGCTAAGGGGATTAGAGCAATTGTTTGCTAGGTTTGCCACCCTTAATTTAAATAATGAGCTTAACATATATAATTATGAATTAATAGAGACCTTGCTAGAAGGGATGTACTCGTTGTTACAAAATGATTTTGAATACCTTAATAGTACGTTATTACAATTTATTGAGAAACAAACCAATATGAGAGTAGGTTCTTTGGTTGCTAAGTTTCACAATGTTTCAACTGAAATTTCATTACAAAAAATTAAACCATTTAGTTTGACCTAGGAATATAAGTTAATGATAGAATCTAGAAATCAGTTTTCTGATAAAATTGAATTTACCAATAAAAAAGCATGGCTTATTGTTGATATTGTAGGAAACATTAAATATAGTAATCAAACGTTTACTGAAATATTTCACCTTAATAAAGACGATAACCTTAACAAACTAAAAATATTACCAGATTTTCATAGTATAACAGTTAAACTATCCGAAAGTGAAATAACGGAATTCTCCAATTCATTTATTTATGAAACAGAGGAGCAAATATTTAACTTTCAAATTGAAATTGAAAAAGTTATCCTATTTAATTCCCCCTATTTTGTAATTGTTTTTAATGCACAAGAAGAAGAAAAATATATAGAAGACAAAATTAGCAATCTACATTTTGCTTTGGAATATGGAAAAATTCCAGTTATTATATTTGATAATAGAGGAATAATCTCATTTGTTACAAATTCGTTTGAAAAAATATTTAGTTGTGAGCTAGATAAAATCTATAATAGTCATATATCATCTCTCTTTTTACCTTATTTAAAACCTAATCAATTGGAAAACCTAATTTCTTCAATTGAATCTGGAGAGCAGTGGAACGAAACTATTTCCCTCTCATTCAATAAAGAGCAACCACTTTATTTTGAACTAAAACTGAATCCAATCCATAATGACGAAGGAAAAACTTTAAATTTTGTACTTACCGTTCATGATATTTCATCCTATATATTAAAAAATGAGACAATTAAGAAATCTGAAAAAAGATTAAAATCAATAATTAATAATATTTCTGATTTACTTATTATTCTAAAACAGTCCAACAATTTTATCTGTTTTGAAAATGCAAATGATAATTTTTTAAAAATATTTAACATTGATAAAGATTACTGTTATCATAAAAACTATGAAGATTTTCTACCCAAATCACTTACTAGTGAAATAGAGGAAGCAATTTCTAAATTGAAAGTTGAGTTAGGGGGAGTGTATGAATTTGAATTTAAAGCAAGCGATAGTCATTATTCTGGTAAAATTACTTCAATAGAAAAAACAAATGGAAGCGAGTTGCTTTACATTGTAAGTCTTAAAGATATTACAAACGAAAAGAAAAAGAAAAAGCAGTTAAAAGAACTTTATAAAAAAGAGATGCAACTAAATAGACTTAAAACTACTTTTTTGCAAAATATGTCGCATGAAATAAGAACACCATTTACTGAAATTATGGGTTACTCCGATATTATGGTTGAAAGTATAGAGGAAGAAGATTATGAAACCGTAATTGAAATAACAGATTCTTTAAAACATGTATTAAATAGGGTTGTAAATTTATTTGAAAATATTATTGAAGTATCAGAAATTGAGGCTGGAGAAGTGAATCTTGAAACGGTTTCGATTAATTGCAATCAAATTTTAAATGCTGTGTACAACAAAAAACTTGAGGATGCAAAGAAAAGAGGTTTGGAGTTTGAACTCGATTTGGACGAAGAAGAATATTTATGCTTAGTTGACTGGGTAAAATTTGAAAAAATTATTTTAAATCTTGTTGAAAATGCAATTAAATATACCGATAAAGGAAATATTAAAATTTCATCGAAAAAAATGGAAGACCATATTATTATTAAAATTGCAGATACTGGTCTTGGAATAAATGAAAAAATTATTTTCCAGTTATTAGAACCATTTGTGCAAGAAGAATTAGATGGGCATTCAAGAAATTATGAAGGTGCTGGACTTGGGCTAACAATTGCCTGCGAATATACAAAGCTAATGAATGGTGAAATGAGTATTAAAAGTGAGAAAAAGATTGGAACAGAAATAAATTTAACTTTTCCAATTGAAATAAAATAAATGAGATTATTGTGGAAGGAAAAATGGACTTAATTGAATGGGATGATAGTTATAGTGTGAATGTGTATTTAATTGATCGTCAACACCAAAGAATTTTTGAATATGCTAACGAATATCAAAAGGCTGTTCAAAATGGGAAATCTGAAAGTGCACTCAGAAAATTACTTGATGGGCTTGTTGAATATGCTGCGGTACATTTTAGCACTGAGGAGAGATACTTTATTCAATTCAATTATAAAGAAACAGAGGAACACAAACGTGAACACAAAATTCTCACCGCAAAAATATTGGACTTAAGCTCTAAAAGTAGAGTGGGAGTTAGCGTTGAAGAAGATGAAGTGAGTAACTTTTTGAAAATTTGGCTAGATGCCCATATTAAAGGAACAGACCATAAATACATTGAATGTTTTAACCAAGGTGGGTTAAGATAACAAGTGCTATCTTCTTCTTTTTGTGTTCGGTTTATCTTCGCTAAGAGAACCAAATAGTATAGTTCTTCCATTTGGCATTTCTGATTCACCCCTCATCTCTTGTGAAATTCTAAAAAGCTGGATATCCTCTTTCATTACAAAAGGTATTTCAGAAAATTTTATATACTTTTTATCTGGTGTTATTTCAAATGCTCCTAACGAAAAAGTACCAGTTTTACTTACTAACCAAAGTTGATAAACTTTTTCGGAACTTATGCGAGGCATATTTTGTAGTTGCAGAAGTCCTTCGCCAGCATCAAATGAAATTAACAATCTGCCACTCTCTTTAGATGTTTTTTCAAGTCCCTTCAATTGAATTATATTAATATTAGGGTTATTAAAAAATTCTACAAACTCTTTGTTTTCATTTATAAAATTATTTGTTCGTGAAAGGTCTGTTCTTAGTTTTACAATTTGTCTTTGCAATTTATTATTTACTTCTTCTAAGGCACTTGTTTTATTAAAAGATAAATAAGATAAAACCACAATGGCAATTAAAAGAAGTGAAGAAAAAATCCAAAGTAATATTATATTTAGTGAACTCGGTTTGGATATTTCACTTGTTTGAATAGAAGTGGTGCTGCTTGTTCCCTTCTCTTTTATCCGAGTTGGCGGTATTGGGGTTTTATTAACTCTTTGCGATTGTTGCGAAAAATCTCCTCTTTTTTCACCAACATCAAAATTTTTAGTAGAGGAACTACGCTCTAAAAACTCATCTTCAAATTCAATTCTGGTTTCTCGTCTGTCTTCAACAACTCTATTTTTTATATTTTTTTGAATTTCAATTAGTCTATTTCCAAGTTCATTTTTCAGTTCTTCTCTTGGGTTATCAATATCTAAAATAGTAGGAATAAGAGAGATAATATTTTGCGAATCACCAAGTTCTCCATCAGGAAGTTCGCCGCCGCCCTGTACATAATTTTTGAATTGTTTGTAATTCTTTCTATCCATGCAGCCAAGAGCAAAGGCACTAATCATTTCTTTTATTGCATCATTTGCCATTACTAACCACCGAGTAGATTTTCTTTTAATTTATTAAGTGCTGCTGTTACCTTTGCACGCACTGTAGATACGGGTATATTTAATTTCTCTGCAATTTGGTCTAATGTTAATCCCTCGTAAAAGGAGAGGAGCAAAACATATTTTTGAGCTTCTGTTAAATTATCTAAAGCCTCAGAGATTTCCGGTTTAACCTTCATTGCAGAATCGAGAGAGAGAGAATCAATATTACTATCTAAAAATGGAACTATGTAAAAGTCTTTTGCTTTACCATTGTTTTGCTTATAATCAACAGCCATATTACGTGTAAGAGTAATTAACCATGTGTAAACATTGCCGGTTTTAAAACTAAATAAATCAATTTTTTCCCACACTGTTGTAAAAACATTCAGCAAGATTTCTTCGGAGGTTTTAATATCGGTAACAATTTTTTTAATTAGGGAATAAAGAATAGGCGAGTATCTTAAATAAAGTTCTTCCAAAGCTTTTGAATCGTACTTTACAATTTTTTCAAAAATCTCTATGTCTGTTAGTTCTTTGTAGTTGCTCAACGTAAAAACTTTATATTAATTTTAAGGTATAAATGTAGTAAACTTCCAAGACTAATAAAAGAGAATGATAACTTAATAGGGGAAAATATATTTATACGGACAATGAAATGTCTGTCCCTCCTAAGGAGTAAGAAGTTTAGAATTGAATGTTGTTGGTATATACTTTACAAGAATTTATTTGCCAAGAACTTTTTAAGTATTAACTAATATAAAATAAACTAATATTATTATAATAAATATTCCTTGATATTAAACGAAAAAACAGATACATTTCTCTCAACAAAAAGAGATGATAAAATAGAGGTAATTTGAAAAGCAGCACCCCAAATATTAAAAAGACCCGAAACCAACTAAAAATAATATGTTTATTAAACAATTTATCACAAAACAGAAAAGAGTTTTATTGGTTTATTATCAAGTTTTACACATGAGAAAACTATGTTAAAAAGAATTATACCTAAGTTGAATATAGTCCTAATTTAATATCTATGGCAGGTTGCTCAAGTTACACAACAGAACCTACTGCAACTTGAGTGGAAAAACATACATACATAATATTAGGTGTAATATTGAAATTGTGCAAATAGGTTTGAATAGAGAAATAATAATTATTCAATTATTACCGATGGTAAAAAACTAAAATTATAAATATGTAAAACCAAGTAGATAAATTATTAAGGATAGGCTATGAAACAAATAAGAGATATTTTGATAATTTGCTTAGTAATAACAACAAACATAATTGCTCAAAAAATTGCTGGTGAGCAGAGAGAAATTAAGGAAATAGTAATATCTTCAAATGAAATTACCACACTTCTTTTTAACTATGGTTCTATCTCTGCACCAAATAGATTAGGTAATATTGCAGATATGACTTGGAAAGGGTTGGGCAATATGTTTGAGTTTGGTCCATTAGTTGCAGCAGAGGTTATTGGAAAAAATGGTGAAACACTTCATATTACTAGTGATTCTTTTCTACGACCTTTTCAGGGTGATTATAATTATGATGGCACTGTTAAGTGGGGTTGGCTACCAAGAGCAGGATTTGCGAATCCAAACAATTGGGAAATAGCAAACAGTCTTAATCCTAAAACTTGGCCTAGTGATTGGAATTATTGGCCAGGAGAATATGGTGATGATGTAATTATTGCTGAAAATGAAGTGCTTTATGTTATAGATGATTTTACAAATAGCGAGTTTCCATATTTCCCTTTTCCAGATGATTCAACAAAAAGAGGGCTTGGAGTAAGTATAAAAGTTCGTACTTACCAGTTTGGCGGATTTCTAAAAGATGCATTAATAATAAAATATAAGCTAACTAACGAAAGTCCAAAAGATTTATCAAAAGTCTATTTTGGTTTTCATGGAGACCCTCATATTGGTGGGCCAAGTGATTATAGTGACGATAATGTGGGTTTTTTACCAAATGATTATGAAGTAAAAGCGGCAGCAAATACAATTTATAATTATGATGTTGATGGTTCAGGCGATGGCGGATTAGAAACAGGATATATGAGTTTTAAGCTACTTAATACTCCAAATAATTTAGGACTTACATCGCTTCATGTTGCTTCATATACAAATTCAGATCCTAATGTTCCAAGGAACGATACCTTAATGTGGCAATGGTTGTCGGCAGATAGTATTGATGAGAATCAAGAGTTATTGCTTTACCCTGGTGATAATATTATTAATTTTGGAACAGGTCCCTTTGAATTAAATTCTGGTGAATCGAAAGATATTGAATTAGCAATTTTCTTTTCAAATGATTTTAATGATATGCTGCAAGATGCAATTTACATTCAACATTATATTAATTGGCCTACTATTAGCAGCGAATACGGCACCTCCGGAGGGAATGAGAATTATACAATTGAGTTAACCGCATTACAAAATATAAATGAAAGTAATGTAGAAATAAGTTGGACTTACACGGGAAATAATCCCGATGCAAAAGTATTTATAGATTATTCTCCGAACGGCGGAAAAGATTGGATGCCTATAATAACAGATCAGAATATAAATGAGAATTATATTTGGGATACAAAATCAGTTGATGATGGTGTAAATTATATGCTAAGAGTTTTGGCTTATAATTTAGATAACCCAAGAGAGTTTTATTTTGATAATTCAAATGAACGCTTTACAATAAATAACCCCGAAAAAAATGCAATACCAGAATTTACATTTGTAGAGTTTTCCGATACTCTAAGAAAAGAAAAAGCAAAAGTTGAATGGATATCGGAAGATGCTGATAATTCTGAACTACTAATAACAGTTGAACATTCAACAAATTACGAAGATTCTTTTGTGGAAATTTTTGAAGCTGTTTTTAGTAATGGTGATAATTCATTCTTTTGGGATTTATCCTCAATTCCTAATTATGAAACAAATTATTTAAGATTTACTTGTAAAGATAATGCAAACAAAACAGTATATATTTCCGAACCATTTGCCATCAATGTAAAGAGTGGAGTCTATTCCTCGTCGCAATTAAGCCATATTTCTGGTGATGCCTCTGCAGCAATAGAGTTAATAGTTGCTGATACTATGAGTGTTACAAATGATATTTATGAAATTACATTTAATGTTGATGGTGAAACGAAAAAATATAGTGTAACAAACCTGAACACTAATCAAAAAGTAATTGATAATCTAGAATTAATAGATGGGATGTCATCACCAACATTTGAGGGGTTACGATTAAATATTAAAGATGTAGAAATGGATATTGATTATAACCAAACTCATTTTAACCGTTCAGAATTGGATCCCAGCTATAATGTCTATTTTTCCCCTTCAAACGTAGATTATATTGGCTTACCGCATGTTAAAAGTGCTTTAGATTGGATAGTAGTTTTCAATGATTTAGATACAAATAGTGACGGCTCTTGGAAAAATATTGGTGATTCAACTCTTTTTGTTCCAAGCATGAAGCAGGGTGAATGCCCTTTTAAAATTATTGATTTAGATAATAATGAAAAAGCAAATTACTTAATTGATGAAACAAGAAATCCTTACCTAGAAAATAATAGTTGGAATGAAGAAGAACTAATAATACTAAGACCACAAGGAGTAACAGATGCTACTGTAAGTTATGCCCTTAATTTTGATTTTAGTTCGGGTATAATCCCTGGCAATGGCGATACACTTTATATAATTACTTATAATCCAATTGATAGTAATGATGTTTACCAATTTACTGCTGATGACAACTACATATTATCGTATAAAGATGCAGGAGAAAATCCAAATAAATTTAGCTTATCTCAAAATTATCCTAATCCTTTTAACCCAAGTACATTCATAAATTATTCGTTACCAAAAAGTGGTTTTGTAGAGTTAAAAGTATATGATATGCTTGGTAGAGAGGTTGCAAGTTTAGTTAATAAAGAACAGTCAATAGGAAATTATAAAATTGAGTTTAATGCCTCTAATTTGACAAGCGGCGTATATTTTTACAGAATTAGTAGTGCTGGTTTTACAAAATCAATGAAAATGATTCTCCTCAAATAAATTTTATTAAAACAATAAATTGTTGAGAGAACTCGTGCATTTTTTACAATGTGCGAGTTCTCTTTGCTGCTTCTCTGAAAACATACATTTCAAAAACCAATCTAAATTAAACAAATTAATTTAAATTCCTTTCCAAAACTGAAAGCTATTATCTATGTTTGTATTCAAAAAAAATAGAGTTTAAAATTATTAAGAAATGAAAAAATTATTTAACAAAACAGAATTTAAAGAGTACTTAGCAATAGCCATTGGGGCAATAATTATGGCTTTAGGCATTGGTGTTTTTCTTGTTGATGCCAAAGTTGTTCCCGGTGGTATTAGCGGAATTGGAATGGCAATTTATTACTTAACAGATGAAACAATTCCAATTGGTTTAACAGTCTGGCTCTTTAATGTTCCCCTCTATATTTGGGGAGTAAAAGTACTTGGAAAGAGATTTGGCATCAGAACTTTTTATGGTTTTTCAGTAAACGCATTTTTTATCGATTTCTTTAGAGGCGATATTCCAGGGTTTGGATTTATTAGGTTACAAGATTCACAGACCGTGCAAAATCTTTTGGAACACGATTTCCTTTTTTTGATACTAATAGGAGCAGCACTTTTAGGTGTTGGATTGGGAATTGTTTTTAAATACAAAGGTACCACTGGTGGCATCGATATTATAGTTGCTATACTGCATAAAAAATATCAAATAAAACAAGGTATGGCAATTTTAATTTTGGATGTAATAGTTATTGCTATTGCTGGAATTGCAATTGAATATAAATCGATGCCAATGGATAAACCAACCATGCTTTTGGTTTTATACGCACTCTTTTTGGGAATTGTATCTGTAAGAATTATTGATTTAATTATAGATGGTTTCGACTACGCCCGGCAAGCCTATATTGTATCGGATAAAAATGATGAGATTGCTAAAAAAATTATGAGTGACTTAAGTAGAGGTGCAACAGCAATAAAAACTCGCGGACTCTATAAAGATATTGATAGAGAGATGATTACAACAATTGTAACTTTAAAAGAACTTGGAAAACTGACCGATATAATTAAAGAAATTGACCCGGATGCTTTTGTAGTAATCCATAATGTTCACGAAGTTTTAGGTGAAGGATTTAGAAGAAGAACTTAGACTTGAGATATGAGATTAAAGAGACAAGACATTAGATAAAAGAGAAAACATGTTTGTCTATTTATTAATCTTTTATCTTGTGTCTCACATCTTGAGTCTAAATACTTTTACTTTACAATTTCTAATAATTCAACTTCAAAAATTAAGGTTTGGTTAGGTCCAATAGATGGAGGACCATTTTGACCGTACGCCAATACTGCTGGTATGTAGAACTCATATTTTGAACCGACAGGCATAAGTTGTAATCCTTCAGTCCATCCTTTAATAACATTTTTAAGAGGAAATTCTGCTGGTGTTCCACGGTCATACGAGGAATCGAATTTTGTACCATCAATTAAAGTACCTTTGTAATGAACTTTTACTTTATCATCTACGGTTGGTTTTTTACCAGTGCCAAGTGTAATAACTTTATATTGCAATCCTGTTCCAGTTACTTCAACGCCTTCCTTAACTTTGTTTGCTGCCAAAAACTCGTCACCTTTTTTTAAGTTTTCTAAAATTGCAACACTGGCTTCAGCCTCGCGTGTTTCTCTCATTACTTGTTGAAATTTTGTAAGAACTTTTATCGCCTCTTCTTCAGTAATTTTCACATCATCTTCAGATGCAACATCCAAAAATCCATTTATGAAAGCATCATTGTTAATGTCCATTTTTTGTGTTGCAAAGTTACGAGCAATATCTGCACCAATAGAATAGCTAACACTATCTTCAAAAGTTTTAAGCTCAACATTCTGAGCAGTGTTTTGCGTACACGCAATAGATAAAAACAATAATAATACAACTGCTAAATACTTCATTATATCTCCTAGTTTAATTTAAAATGAATCAGCAAATATAAAATATTTTGATGAAAGAATTCGTGGTAAAATTCTTTCATAACAAAGAATTTCTCTCTATCTTTTGGAAGGCACAAATTATTCACAATGCGAAGCTCAAATGAAGAAAGGCATAGTTCTATTCCTCTTTTTATGGCAGTTATCTATATTTGCTCAGATAGGTTCAAGCATTATTTTTTCTGAAGTGATGTTTTCCCCTTTGGAAACAAATGGAGAATTTATTGAATTGTACAATGTATCCTCTGATTCTTCAATCGACCTAAGAAAATTTCATATTATTTATTCTACTTCCGCAGCCGATTCAATTATAGAATTTAATGATGAAGAGGGTATAGTTTTGCCTCCAAGTTCATATGCAATAATTTTTGAAAATGATTATGATTTTGCCGATGGTCTCTATCAAAATTTAGTTCCAAATGCAGCTTTAGTTTTACAAATAGACAATGGAAAATTTGGAAGTAGCGGAATGGCAAATTCAAGTAACCGCACAATCCATTTGTTAGATGAAGTTGGAGATACAATTTCTACATACACATATTCAGCAAATAATAGTGCTGGTATCTCTGATGAAAAGATTGATATTGAAGGTGCTAATAGTGAAGAAAATTGGGGAAACTCAATAGTACCGCATGGAACGCCGGGTTTTAGGAATTCAATATCACCACGAGATTACGATTTGGAAATATCCGTACTTGAGTTTTATCCGGAAGATATATTTGCTGATGATGAAATAGAGTTTATATTTCTAATTAAAAATAGAGGCAGAAAAGAAGCAGCTAATTTTGAGGTTAAATTATTTATTGATTTAAATCACGATTCTTTAGCGCAAAGTAGCGAGATAATTTTATTACAAAATGAATCAGTTTTACAGAGTGGAGATTCATTGAATTATAGCATGTTAAAATCAATTTCAGAAAGTGGCACCTACAACATATTTGGAGTAGTTAATTTTATAGAAGATGAAAAAAAAGAGAACGATTCAATTTCAATTAATATTCTAATACGCCCAAAGCCCAATGAATATGCGGATATTGTAATAAATGAAATTATGTTTAAACCAAATAATGATAAACCAGAGTGGATTGAGTTATTCAACAGAAATAGTTTGCCTATCAACTTAAAGGACTGGCGGTTTGCTGATAGAACTTCAAAACCCAAAATCATTGATAGCCTCTATTTTATTGGTGCAAATGAATATCTCGTATTATCAGAAGATGAAACAATCACAGACTACTATGATATTACTTCAGATATAATTGTACTTAATCTTCCCTCGCTCAACAATGTAGGGGATGATTTAAAACTTATCGACTCATTGGATCAAGTTATTGATAGTGTAAATTATAAATCCGATTGGGGTAGTGATGTTGGGTATTCGTTGGAAAGAATTGATGTTGATATGGATGGGAATGACAGCACCAATTGGAACTCCAGTAACAGCAAGTATTATGGAACACCAGGCAGGTTAAACTCTGCAACACCAAAGAATATTGATTTAGCAATGTCCGATTTTATTATGCTTAACAATTATGGTGTAATAGGTGAGAGTTTTAATGTTAGAATAATAATCAAAAATATTGGACTAAGTTCGGTTACTACTTTTTCTCTCGCTCTTTTTCAAGATTTAAATAGTAATGGAATTCCAGAAGAAAATGAGTTAACTGCTGATATTCCCGGAAGTCCTATGAACAGTGGTGATAGTACAATTATTGAATATAATATAACAGACTTTGCAGAGGGAGAAAACAGATATATTGCAAAAATAATTATTGAGAATGACGGTAATTATGAAAACAATGAAACGAGTATCTCCTTTGTTGGAGTAAAAATTAATGATGTTAGAAACGATATTGTTATCAATGAAATTATGCACTCACCGAAATCACCAGAGCCAGAGTGGATTGAGGTATTTAATAGGAGTTCAAAAACTATAAACTTGATGAATTACCAAATTGCGGATGTGTCTGATACCGCTACAGTTGTTAAGGGCGAAACATTACTAAATCCAAATCAGTATTTAATTATTGCAGATGATAGCAGCTTTATTGAAACGTATCCCGATGTTGATAATTATATTATTGCATCAATTCCAAATCTTAACAACTCTGGCGATAAAGTGATTCTGTTAGATTCTCTAAACAGAGTTATTGATTCACTCCAATATAAAACATCGTGGGGAGGTGTTGGTGGGTTTTCACTTGAAAGAATTAGTGCAGATTTAGATGGAAATGATAGCACCAACTGGAACACGAGTAACAGTCAGCAATTTGCAACACCAGGTAAAATAAATTCAATTACACAAAGGGATGTTGATCTATCAATTGCAAATATCTTTGCACTCAATGATTATGCGATTATGGGAGGAAGTTTTAATGTTAAAATTAAAATAAATAATATAGGTCTAAATGCAGTTACTACATTCTCACTATTATTCTTTAATGATATCAATTTTAATGGAATTCCTGAAGAAGATGAGTTGACTGATGATATTGCTGGAAGTACTATAAACAGTGGTGATAGCACACTTGTTGAATATAATATAATCGGTTTTACAGAGGGCGAAAACAGATACATCGCAAAAGTGAGCGTTAATAATGACGGCAATATGGAAAACAATGTTAAAAGCATCTCCTTTGTTGGAGTAAAATTTAACGAAGTAAGAAGTGATATTGTTATCAATGAAATTATGCACTCACCAAAATCACCAGAGCCAGAATGGATTGAGGTATTTAATAGAAGTTCCAAAACTATAAATTTAATAAATTACCAAATTGCCGATATGGTTGACACTACTACGATTAGTGAAAGTGAAATAATACTTAACCAAAATCAGTATTTAATTATTGCAGATGATAGCAGCTTTATTGAAACTTATCCCGATGTTGATAATTATATTATTGCATCAATTCCAAATCTTAACAACTCGGGAGATAAAGTTATTTTGCTCGATTCATTAGATAGAGTTATCGATTCACTTCAATATTCATCTGCGTGGGGTGGCACAAATGGGAAATCATTGGAGAGGATAAAAGTGGAACATTCATCTATTGACTCGGTGAATTGGGGTTCAGCAAATACTTTGATTGGTGGGACTCCTGGAAAAATTAATTCCATAAGTCAAAAGAATTATGACATCGAACTGATGGAAATCTATTTCAATCCGGCAATACCAAAGTTTGGTGAGAGCGTTAGAGTTTCTGCGAAAGCCAAAAATGTAGGTAAAGAAAATATTGAGTTTAGATTGTTACTTGCTGAAGATGTATTGCTTGATTCAACAAATATTGTACTACGAGAGGTAAGTGAAAACATCTATTTGGATTTTGCTGATTCGGTAGTCCATCAGTTCAACTATTTTATTAATAGTATTACAGAAGAACGTGAATTTATAGTTAACACTTCTAACTTTTATGATGGGGATACAACAAATAATATTATCAAAAAATCAATTGCACCAAGCTTTGAGAATGCTTCTGTTGTAATTAACGAAATAATGTATTCCCCAATAAATGGCGAGGCAGAATGGATTGAACTATACAATAACTCAACAGATTCAATTGATATCAAACACTTCACGATATCCGATATTTACACAACTCCCAAAACAACAATTATTACAGACTCAAGTATAACCTTTGAACCAAAGGGCTTTTTAATTATTGCAAAGGATTCGCTACTACTTGATTATCACAAAGAGATTCCAACGCCAATAATAGTAAGGCAATTCGCAAACTTGAATAATGATATTGATGGAATTGTTTTGAAAGATAGATTTGGAGTGGTAATAGACTCAATGGAATATAAAGTTAATTGGGGCGGCGGCAGTGGATATTCAATAGAGAGAAGGCTTTCAAGTAATTCCTCGCTTGACTCACTAAATTGGGGAAGTTCAACAGATATTGAACTCAGCACTCCAGGAAGAAAAAACAGCATTACTCCTTTTGAATACGATTTGACGATTGCAAAAATAAGTACATTCCCAAATCCACCAATGTTTGATGATGAAATCACATTTGAAATCTTAATCAAAAATATTGGATTAAAGGATGTAGAGAATTTTAATGTTCAAATAAGTACTTTAATAAAAGATGATAACTCAATGGTAGAGAATATAACAGGAGTGCAAGCATTGGCGGGGGATTCGCTGATTCTTAAGTCGGTTAATAGTATTAATCTCACAGATTCTGTTCTCGTTAAGGCAGAACTGATTTATGATTTGGATGAAAACATTAACAACAACTATTATGAAATGTTTATTCATCCAGGAGCCAAAAGGAACTCAATAATTATTAATGAATTTATAGCAAATCCAAATAGTAATGAAGCAGAATGGATTGAATTATTGAATAATAGTAATCGGAGTTTTGATGTTTCCACTTGGTTTATTAGCGATTTGTTCCCCACTCCAAAGGAGAAGCAACTTGCTGATAGCCCTATTATTATTGGCGAAGATGAGTATTTGATAATTACGAATGACACATCAAAGTATTTACATAATGGTAATGAAAGAGTAATTGAAGTAAAATTTGGTGCTCTGGGAAATATTGAAGATGGAATATTGTTCTATGATTTTAATATGAGTTTAGTGGATAGTTTAAAATATGATAAAGATTGGGAGATAAAAAAGGGACGCTCTCTTGAACGTCTATCCGCTGAATTGAAAGCATCAGATTATTCTAATTGGCTGCTTTCTTTATCAGTGAGTGGTTCATCACCTGGGGTTAGCAATTCAATATTGGAAACAGAACCAGCGGCAGAGAGTTCAATAATAATAAATGAAATAATGTTTGACCCCGCTTTAGGTAACTCCGAGTTTATAGAATTATATAATAGTGCCGAAGTACCTATAGATATTGGAGGCTGGCAGTTAATAGATGGAAGTGATAACTTTTATGAAATCTCTTCTACCTTTTTATTAATAGAACCAAACCAATATTATCTCTTTGTTTCAGATTCATCAATATTTAAAAATTATGGGGAGCTGTTAAACATATCAGAGATAAAGATTCTTGAATCTGGCTCATTATCATTTTCAAACATCGGGGAAAGGCTTGTTGTTATTGACCATTGGGGAAATATGGTTGATTCGGTTTACTATAATCCGAAATGGCACAATAAAAATATTGCAACAACTAAAAACAAAACACTCGAAAGAATATCCCCTTTGCTCGGAGGTAATGAATCATCAAATTGGAGTACATCGGTTAACAAATATGGAGCCACTCCAGGAAGTCGGAATTCAATATTTGCTGAAAACCGAAAGAGCAAAACCGGACTAACTTTTGAGCCAAATCCGTTTTCACCAGATAATGATGGGTTCGAGGATTTTTCAATTGTAAATTATTCCCTACCTTTTATAACTGCACAAGTTAGAATTAAAATATTTGATGATAAAGGACGACTCGTTAGAACATTAGTCAATAACGAAGCATCATCAAGCGAAGGTGCAATAGTTTTTGATGGTCTGAACGATGCTGGTAATCCTTTGCGTATTGGAATGTACATCGTTTTTCTTGAAGCAGTGGATATTAATAGCGGCAAGAGTATTGCCTATAAAGATGTAATTGTTGTTGCAAGAAAATTGTAGATATTATTAAATTAAATAGATGATGACCAAGCCTAATGTCGTGTCATATTTGTAATGTCGTATATTCTCTGAACTCACCCCTCTAAGTGAGTCCTTCGGACAACCCCTCTCTTGAAAAGAGAGGGGCTTTTACTCCCTCTCCCTTTGGGAGAGGGTTGGGGTGAGGGGTTATTGCACGTCATTATATATACTTGACACGACACCAGCGACAAAAATAAAATTCTAAAACTCTATTTATTCCCAATACCATCAACTCTACAAATCATATTATAGTTACAAAAACGACACACTTTATCTCTGTTATCCAAAAAGGGCGTAATAGGAAACTCACCCTTTCGGATAGAGTAAACTGCAGCTTTAACATGCTCAAGTGCAATCTCCACATATTCATCTATTATTTCAGAATAATCTACATTGCTTCCTCGCCCAAGATAGACTGGGTTTTTGCCAAATATATTTTTCTGAAATTTTAACGAGTAGATTGTCATTGCCTGAGGTTTGAACTTCACCTCAGTGTTATTTAACAAAAGCTCTTTTGCAGCCCAAATATAAATTGGCAACTGAAGTGATAAGCCTTCAATAATTTCAGCTTTGGTAATTGTTTTACTTCCGGATTTATAATCAATTACTTCAAATGTGTTATCATTATTATTAACATCTATTCTATCAATTTTGCCACGTAGTTCAATATCATCCAGCATTAACGGGGTTGATACAGAAATAGATGAATCTTGCTCAACATCTTCAACTCCAAAATTAGCTTCAAAATATTTTGGAATTCTTCCTGAAGTATCATTTCTTTCAGTTAAAATAAATTGATATAAGATTGAATGTTCTCTCTTTCCATTTAGTCCAAATAGTTTTTCTTTTTCATAAAATGCAAAAGGTGAATCTTTCAAAATCAAATCAGAATGTTTTTCAGCAATATCAAAAATAATATCTTCCGCAACTTTGAAAACAGCATCACTACAATTATGAAGTTTAATATTCCTCTTCATAATTTCAGAATAAAAATCGTACATAATTGAATGTAGCAAACTTCCAATTTCAACAGCCTCTATCTCCTCATCGGGTTCATCGGCAACTTCAATTTTCAAAACTCGCTCTAAGAAATACCGAAACGGACATTTTTTATATGTCTCAAGTTGTGAAATTGAATAAGGGCGTTCTAAAGAATCCGAATCGTTGAATAGAGACTCATCATCGTTTAAAATGAAACCGCTGTATGATGAGTGTTCATGCGGGTTATTGTTGCGGAAATCATCCTCTTGAGATAGAGACTTCCACTCAACTTTTGTTTCATCACTAATAAACATAAGTGAATCAATAGGAACATTTCTCTGTGCTTCTTCGTTAGAATAGATAAGATGTTGGTAATCCTCAACACCTCTTTTTGTAACTGTAAATATTTTTTCAAAATCTTTTAGGAATGTCGATTCTGCTGAATCCTTTTCTCCCTCACTATTTGGTAGTGTTAAGTAGAGACCCTTACTCCACGAGGAGAGTGATTGATAGAATCGGAATCGTTCACTATTAAGGTGTTCTTTATCTCTCTTTGCAAATGAACCTGAGAAAAATATTTCAGGTCTGTATCTTGTTGGGAAATCGCCATCGATTAAACCACCAAGAAAAGAATACTTAAATATTAAACCACGCAATTCATCAATGTTGGTAACAAGCACACCATAATTTGAACGTTCCTTAATGTTAAAGCGGGTTGAACTACTTAGTGTAAAAAGTTTCTCCAGATAGAAAGAAAGAGTAAATGTTGATTTTGCTTTCTTCTCATTCTCTATCAATCCAAAAATTTCTTTTGATGATACAAGAAAAGTAGTTAATGATTTTATTTCATTCTCTTTATTAGTAATACCAGAGGATAGAATATTATTAGGAATATTTAATTTGTGAATTAGATTATTTAACTCTTTGAAAAACTCCAATGGTCTCAGTTCATTTATAAACGGAGCAAGCAAATCGTCAATGATATCAAGGCTTTTTAGAGTGTTCTTATAATGAGTAATTGTCTTTGTGCTTTTCCCTAACCCTTCTCTACGTTCTTTAAATGTAACTCCATTGTTTATCGAATCTCTCCATCCCCGCTTGCCCACTACAATATTTAACCTTGACGCAGTAAAAATAATTGAATTAATGTTTACATCAGTAACATCCAACAATGAATTGCTAAAGGCTCGTATAATATATTTGTAATAATAATCTGATTCTAAAATTTCCAAAAAACTAATAATTGCAATTACCGATAGAGAACTATCGAGCTTTAATCTATCGGTCAAGTTAAACGGAATTCCATATCGAGTAAAAGTATCACGCACAACAGGGGAGTAATTATTAATCAAATTAAAGGTTACAGATATTTCATGCGGAAGCACTTTTTTTGAGAGAAGTAAGGTCTTAATCTCTTTTGCAATTAACTCAACTTCCTTCTCTCTACTCGGTGCACTAATTTTAATTATATTATTTTTAAATTTATCACAAATAGTTTCTTCTGTCTTCAGAAAGAGTCTCCTTCTAACCAGTTCTATAAAAGAGTTCGGATTAACAGGACTCTTCTCCTCAACTTTTACAAATCCATATTTTTGGAATCGGGAGTATGTTTCGTCTAAATGTGAAAATATCATTGAATTGTAGGAGTAGTAATCGAAACTCAAAAAAAGTTTTTTGTTATCTAAGGATGCAAGTTTATTAATAATTGAAATTTCTAAAGCCGTGAAAGCATCAAACCCTGTTAGCACAATTAGTTCTACACTCCTAAATAGTTCACTAAAACTATTATCAAGTTCTGCAGCACCAATGTTTATAAGGGTTGCATAGATATCCCCCAACTCAAGTGCGTTTAGTTCTTTGCATTTTTCTAAATAGACTTTGTAAATCTTGGCAATATCAATTGCTTTTTTCTTCTCCGAGCGTTCTAACTTCTCCGATTCCTCAAAAAGTAATTCTGGAGTTATGCCTTCTTCCTTATATTTGGAAATTATATTCTTAATTCTATCAAGAGTGCCGGAAGGTATATTCCCGTTATAATTATTGAAGTATTGTAAGTCAACAGACTTTACACTTTGTTCAATAAATATTGTTGCTGCCTCATCACTCAATTCATGATATTGATTTGATACCCCAAGTAATTTGTTTGAAACTGTAGTAAGTGTCTCTAAGTTAAGCCCAGTAACTACTTGGTTGGATGCAAATGAGATTATCTCTTTCTTTAATGCTCTCAACTTTCTGTTTGTGGGAACAATTAATAAAAATTTAGTGAATTGATTATTCTTGATTCTCTCATTTAGAATTTCATCAATACTTATCGATTCGATTTTCTCTTTTGTTAAAATCATTTAATTTTAAAGTGATGAAAAAGTGTACTTATTTATAACACCGAAATTTAATATATTTAAGCATCAATATTAAGAAAGATATTTATTGAACATCGAATGTTGAATACTGAACAAGGAATATAGAATTAGGGATTTTAACACACATTATTCTCTATTTGGAGTTCAATATTTGCAAACAAATTAAAATTATTCTGCAATAATAAGCGGAACAAGCAAACAGAAATGAAACGCCTATTATTTATATTACTTATTCTTCCAGCTTTTTTCCTTTACGGACAAAGGATTGGAAAGTTAGCACCTGAAAAGCCACCTATGGAATTTCCGAATAATGCGTGGGGTGCCAATTTAATGTTTGGCGATGGTGGTTTTGGAATTGGTACATTTTTAAGAAAATCATTTTCACCAAAAGTATCGGGGTTTATTGATGTCTCATTTGCAGAATCGAAAAATGCACGTGAGTTTGAATACTTTGATTATTACGGAAGGTCAATTGTAGTTGGTAAAGAGAATAGAGTCTTTTTAATTCCTTTGAATGTTGGAATTCGGTATAGAATTTTTGAAAAGGAATTGTCGGATAATCTTCGCCCATATTTTTCGGCTGGGGTTGGTCCAACGCTTGGTATCTCAACACCTTTTAAAGAGGAATTTTTCAAGTCATTTAATTCTGCAAAATTCCATTTTGCTGTTGGGGGTTATGTTAGCTTTGGTGCCGATTTTGGATTAAGCAAAAGCAATCTTTTAGGTTTAAATATGCGATACTATTATTCAAGATTTATTAGCGAAGGTGTAGAGCATATGACGGGTAGCGTAAAAAATGAAATTGGAGCATTTTATATTACACTTAGCATTGGAATGATGTATTAAAAGCAGCTACTACTTTTTTAAGTTTGAACATATAAAAAACATTTAAGAATAATGGAAAACAGTAATCCTCCCACAGAAAGAAAAAATATAAGATTTGAAAATTTAGAATGGAGCTAAGATGAAAAAATATATCAAGATATTTATTATACTCATTATGGCTTTGTTAAATATTTCTGGTTGTGATTCAGCAACAGAGTCAACAAAAAACATTACATATAAAGTTATTTCTATAATGGGTAAACCAATTGTAGAGTATAAGGATTATGCAAATAAATATGAGTACCTTGATTTCCCAATTATGTTTTTCTTTGAAAGCAGAACTCCACCTTTTAAGGGTAAAGTTTTGCTTTATAAATTAGGGATTAAAGAATTTCGCAACTTTCCACTTAGTGAGGAAAACTATTTCAGAGTTGATGTAGAAGGAGAGTTGGGAATAGTTGTTGAAATTAAATTTTTTTGGTTAGATTTTAATGGTGGAGTAATGAAAGGTACCTTTGCTTTAACGGGCGAAACGATTAATGGTTTCGGTTATGAATTTGAAGCGGTAAGAAAGTAGGGTTTATATTACACATAGTATTAGAATGATGTATTAAAAAACAATTTGTGGTCAGTATGCACTCAATTAAAAATCCAGCCATTTACCAATTCATAACTTTAGCTTAACAACCCCAAATTGAGATTACTCTCTCTTTTAAGTATCTTTAAATATTCAATTAATAATTTAAATGGAGAAAAAAATGACAACAATAGTTGATGTACTCGGAAGAGAAATACTTGATTCCAGAGGAAACCCAACGGTAGAAGTTGAAGTACTTTTAGAGTCGGGCGAAATAGGAAGAGCTGCTGTACCAAGTGGTGCATCTACCGGCGAACACGAAGCAGTAGAATTACGTGATGGTGATAGCGAAAGATACAACGGCAAAGGAACTTTAAAAGCTGTTGATAATGTTAACGAAGTAATAGCTGATGAGTTAATAGATTTTGATGCTTCAGATCAAGTGGGTATTGATGATTTTCTAATTCAACTTGATGGAACGGAAAACAAATCGAAACTTGGTGCAAATGCTATGTTGGGTGTTTCACTTGCATGTGCTAAAGCTGCAGCACAAACATTCGATATTCCGTTATACAAATATATTGGCGGAACAAATGCAAAAACACTTCCGGTACCTATGATGAACATTATAAATGGTGGAAGCCATGCAGATAACACAGTCGATTTTCAAGAATTTATGGTTGTACCACACGGAGCAGATACTTTTGCAGAAGCCCTAAGAATGGGAACAGAAACTTTCCACGCACTTAAAGCGGTACTTAAAGCTAAAGGGTTAAATACTTCAGTTGGTGATGAGGGTGGATTTGCACCTAATTTAAAAACTAATGAAGAAGTACTTGATACAATTCTTGAAGCTATCGAAAAAGCTGGATACAAACCTGGCGATGATATCTCTTTTGCATTGGATGTTGCTTCGAGTGAAATGTATAAAAAAGAGAGTGGTATTTATAGTTTCTTCAAATCGGATAAGTCAGAAAAAACTGCTGAAGAGATGGTTGATATTTATGCAGACTTAATTGCAAAATATCCTATTATTTCAATTGAAGATGGGCTTGATGAAAACGATTGGGATGGCTGGAAACTAATGACAGACAAACTTGGTGAAAAAATTCAACTTGTTGGTGATGATTTATTTGTTACAAATACTAACAAACTTAAACGTGGAATAGAAGAAGGTATTGCTAATTCTATTTTAATTAAAGTGAACCAAATTGGTACTTTAACTGAAACTCTTGATGCAATTGAGATGGCAAAATGTGCAGGTTACACTTCTGTAATTTCTCACCGCTCCGGTGAAACAGAAGATACAACAATTGCTGATATTGCTGTTGCTACTAATGCTGGTCAAATTAAAACTGGTTCTGCAAGTAGAACAGACCGAATTGCAAAATACAATCAGTTGCTTCGTATTGAAGAGGAACTTGATATTTCTGGATTTTATCCAGGTATTGTTGCTCTTAATTACAAAGGTTAAAATAATAACTTGTTCGAACGGGGCTGTTTTTCTGTGTGAAGTTTTTACACAGGATGCAGCCTTTTTTTTTATATAAAAAATTGTAGATTTAGATAAGAATTATTACCACGTAATCAAATACTAATGGATGAGAAAATTAAAAATAGTGATGAGGTAGTTCAGCATTGGTTAAAATCAGCAGAACAGAATTATATGACAATGAAAAACCTAGTTGCTTCTAATGATTTTAGTTGGGCATTATTTATGGGACACTTAGTTATTGAAAAGTTGCTAAAAGCTATATATGTTGATAAGTTTCATAAGCATGCAATGTTTACACATGATTTGCTAAGACTTGCTAATAAAAGCAAACTTAAATTGAGTATGGAACATGAGGAGTGGTTTGATAAAATAACAACTTTTAATCTAAATGCTAGATATGATAACTATAAACAAGACTTTTATAAATTGTGTACAAAAGAGTTCACAGATAAATGGATAGATAAAATTGAAAAATTAAGGCAATGGTTAATAAAGCAATTATAAATATAGCTCATAGGTATCTCAAACAAATACCAATTGAAATAGAAGTAAAAAAAGCATTTCTATTTGGCTCATCTGCTAAAGGATTAGAAAAAGAGGATAGTGATATTGATATTGCAATTGTTGTTGGAAATATGACAAACTTTTTTTCTACTCAAATGGAGCTAATGAGATTAAGGCGCAATATAGATTTGAGGATTGAACCACATCCAATTGGTGAAGCCGATTTTACAAATAGTAATCCGTTTGCATTTGAAATTATAAATTCTGGTATTGAGTTAAAACTTAGCGAATAATACGATACCGATAATGTAGTGTTTGCCAGTTGGTCGGTATCCCGCAGAGCGGAACAATTTGTGTTGTGTATAGTAATTAGAGACTAACATCATAAGGATTAACTTTGATTTTCAACAAAACATTTCTTTCATCAAAAAACAATTTTTATAAATTTGTTGGAATATTATTTATTGTCAAATTAGTCTATCTCTTTTTCATTCCTATAACACCGCAAGAAGCATACTATTGGTTTTACTCGCAGAATTTAGATTGGTCATATTTCGACCATCCACCAATGGCAGCCTACTCAATATGGCTTGGAACAAATATTTTTGGCGATAATATTTTTGGTGTAAAGTTTATGGCAGTGGTTTGGTATTTACTTACTTCACTTCTGCTTTACAAAACAGTTTCTCGTTTTACAGAAAGTTACATGCCAAATAAAAACAAAAACATGTTGGCGTTTCTATCCGTTCTGCTTTACAACTTAACTTTGTTTGCACATATTTATGCTATAACCATTGTGCCTGATACTCCTCTCATTTTCTTTTGGCTCCTTACCATTTATGCAATTCAGGAAAGAATAATTACTGAAAATAAAAATTGGTGGTTACTTGCTGCTGTTGGGCTTGGGCTTGGATTGGTAAGTAAATATACTGCGGTTGTAATAATTGGTGCAATATTTTTCTTTTTCCTCTTTTCAAAAAAATATAGAAAAGAGCTGCTTTCTCCATATCCATATCTTGCAATTATAATTGGATTCATAATTTTTGCTCCAGTTATTTATTGGAATTACGAGCGTGGTTGGGCTTCATTTCTTTTTCAATCGGCAGAGAGAGCAGATACAGTACGGCAATTACGCATTACATATATTCTTCAGCTTCTCGGAAGTCAGTTATTTATGCTTACACCGCTTCTTTTTATTTATCTATTTAAAAGCTTTTCATCAATAATTAAGAGATGGAAGGAGAATGAAAATATGCATCTCTATTTTTGGAGTGCAATAATTATTATTGGCGGGTTTACACTTGTGAGCTTAACATCTCTCGTTAAAATGAATTGGCTGCTGCCTGGTTTTTTACCTTTAATTGCTATCGTTACTATTCTCTTTTCGGAATCGTTTTTGAATAGAAGTAAATTAATTAAAATTGGAATTTGGACATCAATAGTTTTGGTGTTCGCTGGTCATATAGTTATGGTTGTCCCAAACATTCCACTAGGTAATGGCAATACTTGGAGCGGCTGGGAAGATGCTGCCGAAAAAATTTATGAAATACAGCAAGAACGTGGTGGTAATGAGAATGTGTTTATTTTCAGTAATGGGTATAAAGCTGCATCGTTAATGAAGTTTTATTTGCCCGACCAGCAAAATACTTATGCGGAAAACATATATGGCAAACGTGCTTTACAGTTCGACTATTGGGGAATACCTAATAGATTAAAGGGGAAAGATGCAATTTATGTACGCAGCAACAGAACAGAATATGATGCCGACTTAAATGAAATAAAAAAATATTTTGATGAAGTAGTGGAATTAGAAACTTTTGATTATAAATTTGTAAATGGAAAATCTGTAAGAAAGATAATTTGTTATTATGCTAAAAACTATAAAGGACCGAATTGATAAAAAATTTATAATTCGGTTTATAAAATTTGGAGTTGTTGGAACAAGTGGTATTGCCGTAAACACTGGTGTACTCTGGGTTCTGAAAGGATTGCTCGGAGTTCCCCTTGCAGTGGCTCCAATATTTGCTATAGGCACAGCAGTTTTATCAAATTTTATTTTAAACAATTATTGGACTTGGAACGAAAATAAAAAAAGCAGAAAACATAGTTTCTTCCATCGTTTGTGGCGTTATTATTTATCAGCCTCACTTGGAGCCTTAATAAATTATGTAGTACTTTTAACTCTTACAAATTATTTAGATATTCATTATTTAATAGCAAACTTAGCTGGTATATTTCTCGGTATGGTCTCTAATTTTATGCTTGGTGAATTTTGGGTTTTTAAATCGGAAGAGGAATAAATATGGCTTAGTTCTAATTAACATAGTATTTTTTTATTATTGCTGTCATAATTATAGCTTAGCCATAAATATCAAACAATAATTTACAAGGAACAAATAAAAATCAAATTCCAGTGACGAAATTCCAAACTAAAGTAGCCTGCCCATATATTCATACAATGTTTTGAATTTGATATTTGCTTCTTGTAATTTATTTGTATTTTGTTGTTTAGCATTTGTGGTTTTCTATCTTTGAACCCATTTGAAATTATTATAACACTTAAAGGTTTTATGACAGCAATACTTTTACTTTCGTGTGCAGACCAAAAAGGATTGGTCGCTTCAATCGCAAATTTTATTTCAGATAATGGTGGCAACATTGTAAATATGGATGAACATGTTGATTCTTATGCAAAGATGTTTTTTATCCGTGTTGAGTGGGAGATTGGCGGAATACTCTTTGGGAAGGATGAACTTCACTCGCGGTTTAAGCCATTAGCCGAAAAATTTGATGCTAAATGGAAGATTGAATTTGCAGAGAAAAAGCCAAAGCTCGCAATTTTTGTATCTAAATATGACCATGCCCTGCAAGAGATTTTATGGAGGTATAAACTTGATGAGTTTGATGTTGAAATTCTATCCATAATTTCTAATCATACTGATTTGGCGACTCTTGCTGATAATTATAATATTCCATTTTATCATTTTCAAATAAGTAAAGAAAATAAGATTGAGCAAGAAGGTAAAGAGATTGAACTTCTGAAAAAACTGGATGTAGATTTAATTGTGCTTGCTCGTTATATGCAAATACTTTCGGAAAATTTTGTTTCAAAATTTCCTAATAAAATAATTAACATACACCACTCATTTCTTCCAGCATTTATTGGCGGAAACCCCTACAAGCAAGCCTACGAAAGAGGCGTTAAAATGATTGGAGCTACAAGCCATTTTGTAACAAACGATTTAGATGAAGGTCCAATTATTGCCCAAGATATTGTGAGAATTAGTCATAAAGATTCAGTAAAAGATCTTGTTCGCAAAGGTAGAGATTTGGAAAGGTTAGTTCTTGCAAAAGCACTTCACTCATTTTTAGACCACCGAGTTTTAGTTCATAAAGGAAAGACTATTGTTTTTGAATGATAATTTTTAAACTACAGTTATGTTAATTGTACAATGAAGGATGTGAATAATACAGATTACTAATGACCTTCAAGGTTTTTTTAAATAATGAATAATTTTTCCTTTATAATAAAGCAAAAATTATTTATGTTCTATCCAAGACTTAAATGGATAGATAAAATGATAGTTTCCTTAAAAGCTTTCCAACAATTTAAATTATCCACACATCTTTGCCCCCAAGTACTTTATAAAAACAAATGTTATAAATGAGGTTAAAATTGTTAGAAATATTTTCGAGAATATACCGTCAGTCTCTCTAAAAAGTACCCTTACGGACTTGCCAGGCATTCTCTGTTCTGTAAGGATACCCTTGGCATAAGAGCCTCACAGACTTACAGAAAAAGTCCGTTCGGGAAAGTTTGTTTTTAGTATATATTCCCCATCCTGCTAAGCGGAATGGGGTTAGTGAGAAACTCTGTTTTTAGACAGACTGCCGTTTGAGTTGTTTGTAGAAAGCCAAGTTTAATGATATAGAATGATGGATAAAAAAGTATTAATGAGTATTTTCTTATAATACAAAGGTTTTAACGTATGAATTCCAAACATGAACATTTAGTAGAAGGTAAATACTTATTTAAAGATTTAGTTGATATTGAGAAATTGCAGATATTATTCGAAAAATTTTCAGAATCCAATGGCTTAGCAACTGGTCTAATCTCCTATCCCAATCTGGAGATTCTTGTTAGCACAAAGGAGCAAGATATATGCACAAAGTTCCACCGCGTATTTCCAAGTTCTAGTGGACATTGTAAGGTGAGTAATCTTGAACTTACATCACAGCCAAGCGAGGGGGAAAAATTGAAAATTCACCATTGCATTACAGGTTTAGTAGATGGTGTAATTCCCATAATTATAAGGGATGTGCATGTAGCAAATCTTTTTACAGGGCAAGTTCTTTTCGAGAAACCAGATGTTGAACAATTCAAAAAACAGGGAGATACATTTGGTTACGATGTAGAGGCTTACATTAAAGCATTAAATAAGGTTCCAATTGTAACAGAAAAGAAATTTAAATCCGTATTAGGTTTTTTATCTGAGATGGCTATTATACTTGCCGAACAGGGGTTAACAAAACTTCAAAACAGAGCAGCAGCAAAAGCCTTATATGAAAGTGAAGAACATTATAAAGCATTATCTGATGCTACTTTCGAAGCAATATTTATTTCAAAAAAAGGTATTTGTATTGATGCAAACAAATCTGCTTCAGAAATGTTTGGGTTCACTTATAACGAACTTATTGGAATATTTGGAACAGATGTTATTGCGCCAGAAAGTAAAGAATTAGTAAAACAAAATATGTTGAGCGGTTATGAAAAATTGTACGAAGCTGTTGCAATACGAAAAGATGGTACAACATTCCCTGCTGAGTTTCATGGTAGAATGTTTGAAATAGATGGGGAAGAAGTAAAAGTAACAGCAGTAAGGGATATCACGGAACAAAAGCTATCAGAAGAAAAAATGCGTTACTTAAATTATGGCATTGAAGCTGCAGGAGAGGCAATTGTTATGACAGATGTGGAGGGTACAATAGAGTATGTTAATCCTGCTTTTACTAAAATAACCGGATACACTGCATCGGAGGCAGTTGGTAAGAATCCGAGAATAATAAAAAGTGGTTTTCACACTAAAGAATTTTATAAAGAAATGTGGAGTACAATACTCGGAGGTAAAGTATGGCACAATGAATTAACGAACATACGGAAGGATAAAGCATTATATAAAGCTGAGCTTACAATTGCACCTGTATTTGATCAGAACGGTAAAGTAGATGGTTTTGTAGCAATCCAGAGTGACATCTCTAAGAGGAAACAAGCAGAAGAAGCATTAAAAGAGAGTGAAGAAAAATTTAGTGCCATTACTGAACAATCTTCTGAAGGCATAGCTCTTTCAACTCCTGAAGGTGATTATGTATTTGTAAATCAAGCTTTCTGCAAAATGATGGGCTACAGCAAAGATGAACTTTTGCAGATGACTGTTTTTGATGTAAAGAAAGATAAAAGTGAAAAAGCGAAAGAAGGATTTAAAAAATCAAAATCGAAAAAAAGTGGAGCTATAATTGAAGTTGAGTTACAGCGAAAAGACAAATCAAGTTTCCCATCAGAAATAACTGGAAAGCCAATTAAAATTGGTGATAAAGATATGGTTTTAGGAATTGTAAAAGATATAACCGAACGTAAGCAAGCGGAAGAAGCACTGAGAAAAAGTAGAAACAAATACCAAAATCTCTTTGAAAAATCGAAGGACCCTATTCTAATTATTCAAGATGGGAAATTTGTTGATTGTAACGATGCTACTGTTGAGATGCTTAAATACAACAACAAAAGTGATTTGCTGCAAACACATCCTTCCCAATTATCACCGGAAAAGCAATTAGATGGAAGGGACTCAAATGAAAAAGCTGATGAGATGATGAAAATTGCTATTGAAAAAGGGAGTAATCGTTTTGAATGGAACCATGTTAGAGCTGATGGAGAGATATTTCCTGTTGAAGTTTTATTAACATCTATCACAAATGAAGATGGCTCGCAGCTTATACATACTGTTTGGCGTGATATAAGTGAGCGTATAAAAAGAGAGAAACTTCAAAGGGCATTATATGATATCTCTGAAGAAGCAAGCAAGGCGGACTCAATAGAAAGGTTTTATAAATCATTACATCAAATAATTGCAACCCTTATGCCGGCAAAAAACTTTTATGTTGCAATTTACAATGAAGATAAAATAGTTTTCCCATACCATATAGATGAATATGATTCTCCACCACCAGCTCAACCTTTCGGAAATGGTTTAACCGAATATGTACTTAAAACAAGGAAGAGCCAGATAATAACTGAGGAGTTAGATAGGGAACTTCAAAAAAGGGGGGAAGTGGGATTAAATGGAGAATATACAAAAATATGGATTGGGATTTATCTCGAATTTGAAGGAGACTATAAAGGTGTTTTGGTTCTTCAAGATTATGAAAATGAAAATGCCTATGGTGATGAAGATGTAAAGGTACTTCAATTTGTTTCGCAGCAGATTGTAAAGGCTATTGATAAAATATTTGCAGAAACAAGACTTCAAAAATCTCTGAAAGAATTATCGGAAGCAAAAGAGGAATTAGAAGTAATAAATAAAAATAAAGATAGATTCTTTTCAATAATTGCTCACGATTTACGAAGTCCGTTTATGGCATTGTTGGGTATTTCTCAAATGATTACTGAAGATATAGATAGTATGTCAGTTAAGGAAGTTAAAGAGATGACGGGTAGTATTCACAGATCAACTCAGAATCTTTTTAAAATGATTGAAAATCTTCTTAACTGGTCACGTTTACAAATGGGTACTTATCAAATAAATCCAAAGAATTTTAACATTAAAGAGGCTGCTTCCAATGTTCGCTTGCTTTTGCAGTTATCTGCTGAAAAGAAGAAAATACAAATTGAAAATGATACTGATGAAACATTTGTGTATGCCGATGAAGATTGTGTAAAAACCATTTTACGTAACTTAGTTAACAATGCAATTAAATTTACAGAACGAGGTGGCAAAATAAAGTTATCGTCAAAACCGAGAAATAATTTTATTGAAATAACCGTAGAAGATAATGGTGTTGGAATAAATAAAAACATACTTGAAAGATTATTTAGCATTACCGAAAAAGTTTCTGAAGTTGGAACAGAGAAAGAAATAGGAACAGGTTTAGGTTTAATACTTTGTAAAGAATTAGTTGAGAAAAACGGTGGTGAAATTTGGGTAAAAAGTGAACTAAGTAAAGGGAGTAAGTTTACTTTTTCATTGCCTATAGAAAATTCAATTTAAATGTGATATAATGTGTTATTATCTTGTGTTATTAAAAAAGATTAGTTATAAATAATGTTATATTTAAGATTACTAAGACTGATTAAGCAATTGCAATATGAATTGCTAAACAGTGATTTTGCTTTTCGATTTTTTGTAATGAGTAATTTGAGCTAAAAGAACTAATAAATAAAAGGAGAAAACAATGTTTTTTAGGGATGCCAAAATTGGAGTTCGGCTGGGTATTGGGTTTAGCTTAATCATTATGCTTGTTGTAGGTCTAAGTGCAATTACTATCAATTATATGAAGACTTTATCCGATTTAACTACAAAACTTTATGAACACCCTTTTGCAGTAAGTCAGGCTATTCTTAGAATTGATGGTAATATTATCCGTATGCACCGTTCCATGAAGGATGTGGCTTTAGCTCTCGAAGAAAAAGATATTGAAGTTGCTGTAGAGAAAGTAAATGCCTTAGAAGAAAAGGTGTTCGATGATTTTCGCATTGTTCATGAACGTTTTCTTGGTAGCAAAGAAAAAGTTGCAAGTGCCAGAAATTCATTTAGTGCATGGAAACCTATTAGGGATGAAGTAATTTCTCTAATGTATGGTGGTAAACATAATGAAGCAGCTAATATTACTAAAGGAAAAGGGGCTTTTTATATTGAACAACTTAGTAGAGATATTGATGAATTTATTAAGTTTGCACAAAGAAAGGCTGATTCATTTTTAAAAGAAGCCGAACAATCGAGAGACCAAGCATTGTATCTAACTTATACATCTTTAATTGTAACAACAATTATTGTTCTCTTATTTGCCTTCTTTTTTACACGCAGTATTACATTCCCTTTATCGGTGGCAGTGCAAACATCAAATGAGCTTGCAAAAGGAAATCTAACAACTGAAATTCCTATTAAAGGAAAGGATGAAGTGAGCCAATTGCTGGTTTCTATGAAAAATCTTGCTGATAAACTCCAACAAGCTACCATAGAGAATAAAAATAAAGATTGGATTAAAACAGGACAAAATAAATTAAATGAAAAAATGTCTGGTGGGCAAAATCTAAAATCTCTTTCAAATAACATAATTACTTTTTTAGTGCAATATCTCGGATCTCAGGTAGGTGCTATCTATACTTTTAATGATAAAGTTGGTGATTTGTTCCTCAGCGGGATGTATGCTTTATCGGCACAAACTAATTTGAAAAAGAGAATTAAATTGGGAGAAGGATTAGTGGGTCAGGCTGCAATTCAAAAAGAAATGATATCTGTTAGCAATTTGCAGGACGAACTCCGTATTCAATCATCAATAGTTGATGTTACTCCAAATCACATAATTATTATTCCCTTTCTATATGAAGGAGAATTAAAAGGAGTAATTGAAATTGGGTCAGTTAAAAAGTTTTCAGAAACACAAATAGAGTTATTAAATGGAATTATGAAAAATATTGCTATTAGCTTTAATACAGCACAAGTGCAAATTGAGACTGGAGTTCTTTTAGAGGAGACTCAACAATTGGCAGATTCACTTCAAGTTCAGCAGGAAACCCTTAAAAATGCAAATGTAGAACTGGAAAAGAAAACAGAAGAACTTGCCACAACTAGTTTATATAAATCTCAGTTTTTAGCTAATATGAGCCATGAAATTAGAACTCCGTTGAACTCAATAGTTGGTTTTAGTCAGATACTACTAAAGCAAACAGAGAATATGAATATATCCCACGAGTTTATAGAGTATATCAAGAACATAGAAATAAGTGGGGAAAACCTATCAGAATTAATCAATAATATTTTAGACCTCTCAAAGATAGAAGCAGGAAAGTTTGATGTATCTTTTGAGGATTTGAATATTCGGTTATTGATACAAGGCATTTACCATATCAATAAAGCTCAGGCAATTAAAAATGAAATCAATTTTAATTATGAAATATCTTCTTCCATTCCAGATATTATTAATAGTGACAGAAGCAAGTTGAATCAGATATTAATGAACTTGGTAAGTAATGCCATTAAGTTTACTCCAAAAGGGAAATCAGTATGGCTTAAAGTTCTTAGGGATAACGACTTCATTCTGTTTCACGTAAAAGATGAAGGATATGGAATTTCTAAGGAACAGCAAAAAATGATTTTCGAACCTTTTGAACAAGCTGATTCTTCAATAACAAAAGAGTATAGTGGAACGGGGCTTGGACTCTCTATTGTAAAAGCGATGGTTAATCTATTGATGGGGAGTATTGAGTTAGAAAGTGATAAAGGTAATGGCTCAATTTTTATAGTGAGAATTCCCTTAGCTAAGGGAAAAACAGTAGCTGTAGAAGTAGAGCAAAACTGGGGCAATGTTTGTTTTTTTAATGATAACAAAATCTTAGTTGTTGAAGATAATGAAATGAATCAGGAAATGATTCATGCAATGTTTAAAGAGTTAGAGTTGAAAGTTTATACGGCAAATAATGGTAAAGCTGGTGTTGAAAAAGCTCTAAAATTAAAACCTGATTTGATTTTAATGGATATTCATATGCCTGGAATGGGGGGTATAGAAGCAACTCGAAAGATTCATCAACATCCGGAAGGAAAGGATATACCTATAGTTGCCTTAACAGCAGATGCATTTAAACAACAGCAGAATTTTATTTCTGAAACTGGAATTTCGGACTATTTAACGAAACCTCTTAATGTTAACAGATTGTTACCAGTTTTAAAAAAATACTTGCGTTATGATGAAACGACCGGAGACTCTAATAGTTTAGATAAACTACCCCCACTACCAGCCGCTTTTAAAGATAAACTCATTGAAGAGTTTAAAATTATGGCAGAGATTCCTTTTTTTATGACAGGAAAAATTAATGAACAGATAAAAAAAATTAAACAGCTTTACACAGGAAATAAAATGCCACTACCAGGTAAACTGAGTGAAATTCAGAAAGCAATATCTATCCGTGATACGGAAAAAATTAAAACTATTATTCACGAGGTTATTAATGGCTAATATATTAATTGTTGATGATGATAATTTAATTCTTCAGCAACTCACTATTTATATAAAAACTTCGGGTAATAATCCCTTATCCACACTCTACCCTACATCTGTTATAGAATACCTTGGAATAGAACATATTGATTTAATTCTACTTGATATAAACATGCCTAAATTAGATGGAGTAACTTTATTGAAAGAATTAAAATCACATCCAGATTATAATTCTATACCTGTTATTATGTTAACTGGGGATAAAGAAATGCAATTGCAAAAAGCATGTTTTAATGCAGGTGCAATGGATTTTATTTATAAACCTGTTAGCGAAATTGTACTCTATGCGAGAATACATTCGGCATTGAGTATTAACGATTATATAAACCGTTTGGAAAGTGAAATTACAGTACGTAAACGGACTGAAGATAGACTTAAACATTCTAAAAAAGAATTAAAAAAAACCAATATTGATAAAGACACATTCTTTACAATTATTTCTCATGATCTCCGCTCTCCTTTTAATTCATTAATGGGAATATGCCAAATGTTAGATGAAGAATTTGATGAACTCGATAGAGAGGAAATTAAGGAGTTAATTAGCACCTTAAGAAAAAGCACAAATAGTGTTTATGAGTTACTTGATGGTCTTTTAGACTGGTCTCGTGCAAATACTGGAAGAATGGATTATGAACCAAAAGAAATTGATTTATATGAAATTAGTATGAATGTAAAAGTTCTGTTACAAGAAACATCTAATAATAAAAATATCAAATTAGTAAATAATATTAAAGAGAATTCAAAGGTTTTTGCAGATGCTAATATGCTTAGTACAATCTTTAGAAACCTAATAATCAATGCTATAAAATTTACTCCAATTGGAGGTAGTATTACTATTTTTGCTAAACGAAAAGGCGGAAAATTTTTAACAACTATTTCTGATAACGGAATTGGAATTTCAGAAAATGACAGAAAAAAACTCTTTCGTATTGATGTTCATCATACAACCTATGGAACTAATAAAGAAATAGGAACTGGTTTAGGTCTAATTCTCTGTAAAGAGTTAGTTAAAAAAAACAATGGTAAAATATGGGTAGAGAGTGAATTGGGAAAAGGGAGTAAGTTTACTTTTTCATTGCCTATAGAAATTTCAAAAAACAAATAAGATGTAATGTATTATTAAGTTGTGTAATTTAAAAAGATTGATTATAATAGTTTTAAGATACAATGAGTCTGATTAAATATCGTACATCTGTAATTGTTAAAAGCAATAATAAATAGTGTTACAAATTAGAGCTATATTTTTAATAAATTTAAATGTTTAAAATTATAAATCAGAATATAAAATGAAACATTTGATAAAAAAATATTTACAAAGGATTTTAATCTTTTTCATTGTTGTATTTTATCCTTTTACCAAAATAAATGGTAGCAAAGGTGATTTTACGTTCAAACATTTAACAATGGAGAGAGGGCTTTCAAGCAAAGAGAATATTTTTACAATTGAATTTGCTACATTAGAGATTACCAGCCTCATAAAAAATCAATTTGCTTATAAGTTTGCTGGATTTAATGATGGTTTGATTAACTTTGGGAATAAACAGCAAGCTCCTTTAGATAAAAGCGAATATATTTTTACGGCTAAAACATTAAACAACGATGGTATTTGGAATGAAGAAGGTACATCGCTTCAAATAATAGTTGTTCCCCCATTTTGGAAAACAATCTGGTTCCAGATTATTGTAGTTTTTCTTATTGGGTTTCTATTCTTGCTGCTACATAGAATTCGCACAAAAAATTTACTTAAACATTCTGCTGATTTAGAGAAGGAAATTTTAGAACGGAAGCAGGCAGAGGAGGCTTTGAGAGAAAGTGAAGCAGAATTAAGAAAACTATCCAAATTTGTTGAAACAACAGGTGAATCTATAGTAATGACAGACATTGAAGGAAAGGTAACTTATGTGAATGATAGTCTTATTAAAACTTTAAACTATAATACCTCTGAAGAAATTATTGGAAAGATGATATTCGAGTTTTCTGATAAAGAAGGGATTAAATTGCTGCAAGAAGAAATTCTTCCTACATTACTTTCCAAAGGGCGGTGGAAAGGGAGTATGAATGTAAAACGTAAGGATGGTTCTTTTTTCCATGCAAACCAAATTTGTTCAATTATCAAGGATGATGATAATAATCATGAATATATGGTTGCACTCATTGAGGATATCACCGAGCGTAAACAAGCTGAAGAAAGATTTTCTAAACTTGCTAATTTTAATGAAAATATAGTTTCTTCTGTACCGATTGGAATACTAACATTGAATAAAGAAGGAGAAGTAACTAGCACCAATGAGGCTTTTATAAATATGATTGGGAGTCCTGGCTTAGAAGAAACCTTAAAACTTAATATATATATTCCATCACTAAAAAAGGTGGGTATTACTGATGCTATTGAAAAAACACTTACTACCGGTGAATCCTTTGAAATAAAAAATCAACAATATACATCTCCGTGGGGTAAAGAACTTATTCTAAACTTGAAAGGAGTTCCGCAGAAAACAATAGATGGAGATATTACCGGAATTATTATTGTAGTTGATGATATTACTAAAAGTCGCTTAGCTAAAGAAGAACTAATAAGGCACGAAACTGCTTTACTGAAGCAGTTAACATTTGCAAAGGCATTAAACCGTATTTCGCAAGAAGTTATTTTGGTAGAAGACCGGCAGCAGATACTTGATAGTACGGTTCGGATTGCTGGTGAAGTACTTAATTTAGACCGTTGTTCAATTTATGAGGTGGATCTGGAAAAAAGGGAAAGTATCGCTTTGTGCGAATGGCTTAATCCTAATAGAGAAGGAGTAACTTCAACAAAAGCAAATTACTCGCTCGAGCTTTTCCGAGAGAGTGAAAAGTACATTTCTGAAAATCGAACTCATTTGGAAAGCCATTTCAATGACATTAATCCGCTTTTTGTTTCCGAAGGTTCAGATAAAATACTACATGAACAAATGGATATAAAAAGTCTGCTATGGCACCCATTTGCATTCAGATCTAACAGTTACTATTTACTTGTGTTTAATCAGGTTAAATCACTTTATAAGTGGGAAGATACAGAATTAGCTTTTACAAAGTCTCTGGCACACCAAGTAGAAATTGCCATTATGAAAGTTATCTTCTTAAATGAACAGCAGCGTTCAGCAGAAGCCTTAGCAGAAAGTGAAGAAAAATATAGGCAGCTTGTCGAGCAATCAAACGATGCGGTTTATTTGCTGATAGATAAAAGATTTGAAATTATCAATCCCCGATTTACAGAGATGTTCGGATACACTTTGGGTGAAGTGAGTAAACCTGAATTTGATTTTATTCAACTAATAGCACCTCAAAGCCTTAACTTCATACAAGAGAGAATTGAAAAATATAAAAAGGGTGAAGAATTAAAACCTATTTATGAATTTGCAGCCGTTACAAAAGAAGGGAAAGAGATAGAATGTGAAGTGAGTACCTCTATAATTCAATACAAGGATAAAAAAGCAACTCAAGGAATAATAAGAAATATAACAGAAAGAAAAAAAGCTGAAAAGAAAATATTGCAATTATCCCGTGCAGTAGAACAAACTCCTGTTAGCATTGTAATTACAGACCTTGATGGAAATATCGAATATGTAAATCCAAAATTTACTGAAATGACCGATATTAGTTATGAAGAAGCACTTGGTCAAAATCCAAGAGTATTAAAATCTGGTGAGCAACCGAGAGAGTTTTATCATGAATTGTGGGAAACCATTAATTCGGGAAGTATCTGGAGCGGTGAGTTCCATAATAAAAAGAAAAATGGAGATTTATTTTGGGAATCAGCAATAATTTCCCCAATTAAAGATAAAGAAGGAAAAGTAACACACTTTGTTGCAATAAAAGAGGATATTACCGAAAAGAAAGAGATGATAAGTGAATTGATTGAAGCAAAAGAGAGAGCAGAGAAGGCAGATAAATTGAAATCTACATTCCTTGCACAAATGTCGCACGAGATACGTACACCAATAAACGCTTTAGTAAGTATGTCATCTCTTCTAAGATATGATTTTGAGGAGAATGCTAATGAAGATCAGTTGATGAGTTTTGAAGTAATAGAAAGAGCTGGTGTGCGAATTATAAGAACGGTTGATCTTCTCCTTAATTTATCGGAAATACAAGCAGGAACTTATGAACCACATTTAACTAAGTTTGATGTTTTCACAGAGGTAATTTCTCAGATAGTTACAGAGAATAAGATATTAGCAAAAAGTAAAAATATTGATTTAAATTTAGTTTGTTTGGTAGAAAACTCAGATTTAGTTGCAGATCATTACACTGTAGCTCAGATATTTACACAACTAATTGATAATGCAATAAAGTACACAAACGAAGGTAAAATAAGTATAAGAATTTTACGAAATAAAGCAGAACAGCTTGTTGTTGAAATAGAAGATACAGGGATTGGAATTGAGGAAGAATATAAAACTAAAATATTTGAAGCATTTACACAAGTAGAGATGGGCTACACAAGAAAATATGAAGGAAATGGAATAGGGCTAACTTTGGTAAAAACATATTGTGAGTTAAATAATGCAGTAGTTAATGTTGAAAGTGAAAAAGGAAAAGGTTCTACTTTTAGTGTAGTTTTTAAATAAGCTCTTAAACAAAACTATCTTTGTGCAAAAATTAATACCATAGTGTCGTCCATCTGGGACTTTATTGAGTTTTTTTTGATTAGTATAGAAATTACCATAATGCCGTGCCTCTAGGCACTAAGCTCCAGAGGAGCGATATTATGGTAACTTAAAAGAGAATAATTGTGATTATCTCCCCAATAAATTCTTAAACCAAAAATTTACATCTAATTTCATTGAGTGCCGATATTTGGGATGCCTTATTCCATGTCGCTGATTTGGATAAATCATTAGTTCAAAGTCTTTATCTAAATTTTGCAATTTGTCAATTAGCTGAATTGTATTTTGCATGTGAACATTATCATCCATTGTACCGTGTGTAATCAGCATTCCACCTTTGTAATCTTCTGCATGTGTCATTACAGAGGCATACTTGTATCCTTCCAGGTTTTCTTTTGGAGTATCCATGAAACGTTCTGTGTAAATATTATCGTATAATTTCCAGTCTGTTACTGCATATTTTGCAATGCCATACTTGAAGTACTCTCCAGCTCTCGCCAAAGCCATACTTGCAATGTAACCACCGTAACTTCCTCCGGTAATTGCAATTTTATCTGCATCAATAAATGGTTTTTTTCTCAACCATTTTACTGCTGAAACTAAATCATCAATTTCCCATGTTCCAAGATTTCGGTGAAGTTCATCTTTCCCCTTTTTTCCAAAATGCCCAGAGGCTCTGTTATCAACTGTAATTACAATTATTCCATTTTGAGCAAGATAGTAACTTCCAAATCCGCGATGTGGAAATGAGTTTTTTACACTTGCCCTACCGGGTCCGCCATAAATAGAAAATATTATTGGATATTTTTTTGTCGTATCAAAATTGGAAGGGAGAAACCATTTTGCCGGTAAGTTGTATCCATCCTCTATTGGTATAGTAAATAGCTCCACTGTTGCTAAGTTGTACTCATCCATTTCAGGAAGTTTTGAATCAGCAATTACATTTTTTGTGTTATCCGAAAGATTATATAACACTAACTTTGCTGGTTGTGAAATAGAGCTGTGTCTATCAATAAAATAATTTCCATTTTGCATAACCGTACAAGTGTGTGTCCCTTCTCCTTCGGTCAACTTTATTATTTCAGCACCATCAAAGTTAGTTTTGTAGAGATATTTTTCTGTTGAGTTCTCTTTGTTGGCGTGGAAATAAATTGATTTAGTATCTTCATCAACAAGTGTTATATCCTTTACACTCCAATTTCCATCTGTTATTTTTTTTATTAATTTGCCCTCCAAGTTGTAATGGTAAATGTGATGCCACCCTTCAACTTCGGAGCGGATTAAAAATCCATCCATATTTTGAAGTATGTAAATATCTTTTAGAAACTCCACCCATGTTTTTTGTCTCTCGGTGTATATCTCTTTTGTGGCAGACTTGTTAAGTTGTGTAAGCATAACTTCAAGTCTATCTTGCCCGCGGTTAATCCTCTGATAGAGTAACCCCTTGCTATCACTGGTGAATATGGGCCAAGCTATGTAATTGTCTTTATTCAGAGTACTATCAATCCATAGAGTGTTTTGAGTTTCAATATTTACAACACCCAATTTTACATTCGGGTTTGGCTTGCCAGCTTTTGGATAGTGTCTTTTCTCTACTTCTCCATATATTCCATCAGTATTAACAAGAGTAAAAATAGGAACGTTGGAATCATCAAACTGCATAAATGCAATTTGCCTGCTATCTGGCGACCAATAAAATGCACGGTAGTGTGAAGTTCTTCCAAGAATTTCCTCATAATAAACCCACGAAGCATAGCCATTATAAACTACATCTGAACCATCGTATGTTAATTGGGTCTCTTCTTTTTTATTAAAATTATAAATGAAAAGATTGTGGTTTTTTGTATATGCAATTGAATTTCCATCTGGTGATAGAGTTGGGTTTTTCTCTTCGCTTTCGTCATCAGTTATTTTAATTAATTTATTATTATCTCTACTGAAAAGATATAAGTCGTTATTGTTTTTTAGAATAAATATTTTATAATCATCTGTGTGAGTCTTAGCTTTCGATAAATCGAAACCCTCCGGAAGAATTTCATTCAGCAAATCATAGTCTAATAAAAGTGTTTTCTCTTTTGAATGAAGATCAACAATGTTGATTGTTTTTCCTTCCTTAATTAGGTATGAATTTTCATCTGCCCAAGTAGCCACAGTGGGTAATGGTTTTAATAGTGCTGGAGTGCCAGAAAGATAAGCCTGTTCAAATGTTAAATCTTTCTTCTGCGTAAATATTATGGAGGATAACAGGAGACTGATTGAGAAAAAAAGCTTACAAAAATTTACCATTATATTTTTCCTAAGATTAAAAAAATTGGACTCCAAAATATAAAATAGTGGAAATGATTTCCTATCTTTAAAGTATTATTTCATGTATTAATTTATAGGCACAATTATGAAACAATTCTTTAAGTTTTTCTTTGCTTCGCTACTTGGCTCTGTTGCTGCTTTATTTATGTTTTTCTTCCTTTCATTTATAATACTGATGGGAATGGTAGCCCTATTAGACTCTGACGATGTTGTTACAATTTCATCCAATACAATTTTGGAATTGGAATTTAAGAGTGCTATACCTGAACGTTCTCATTTTGATGACATTAATTTTTCAAGCTTTCTTTCTGGAAAGATTGGGAAAAAGTTGGGTTTGAATGATATTATCTCGAATATAAAAAAAGCAAAGGATGATAGTAACATTACTACTCTCTATTTAAAATTGGATGATTTAAATGTTGGAGGTTATGCTACTCTTGAACCAATCAGAAATGCACTTGTTGACTTTAAGGAATCGGGAAAACCGATAATTGCTCACGGAAATTACATCTCGCAACCTGCATATTATTTGGCTTCTGTAGCTGATACAATTTACCTTACACCGACTGGTGGTATAGACTTTCAAGGGTTAAGTGCGGAATTAATGTTTTTCAAAAAGACACTTGACAAATTAGAAATAGAAGCACAAATAATAAAAGTTGGGAAATTTAAAAGTGCAGTTGAACCTTTTATTGTTGAGGAAATGAGTAAAGAGAATAGGGAGCAAGTCTCTGCATTTATGAATTCAATAAATAATCATTTGCTACAAGAAATTTCTGAAGCAAGGAATATTGATGAGGATGAACTAATAAACATTTCAAACAACATGCTTGTTCAATCACCTACAGATGCTATAAAATATAGATTGGTTGATAAGTTAAATTACGAAGTTGAGGTAATTGAACAACTCAAAACTTTAACAGGAAGGGAAAAACTTAAAACTATTTCATTAAAAAAATATAATAAAGTAGCTGGTGCTAGTCAGGCAGCTACATCTAACCGTATTGCAATAATTTATGCAGTGGGCGAAATTGCCGGCGGCAAAGGGGGTACATCTGAAATTGGAAAAGATAATATTGTTGATGCAATTCGTAAAGCCCGCAAGAACGAGAATGTTAAGGGAATTGTAATGCGTGTTAACTCTCCCGGAGGTAGTGCATTGATTTCTGATATTATTTGGAAGGAGGTTGAACTTGCTAAAGCTGAGAAACCATTTGTTGTTTCGTATGGTAGGTACGCCGCTTCTGGCGGTTACTATATTTCGTGCGGAGCCGATAAAATTATTTCTGAACCCATTACGCTTACTGGTTCAATTGGTGTTTTCGCAATTATTCCGAATATGCAGAAGTTTTTTGACAACAAATTGGGAATTACATTTGATGGTGTAAAGACTGGAAAATATTCTGATTTTATTACTGCTTCTCGTCCTCTAACTTCTAATGAAAGAGCAATACTGCAAAAACAAGTTGATAGAGTTTATAAAACGTTTGTTAACTATGTTGTTGCTGGTAGGGGTATGACGTTTGATGAAGTTCACAAAATTGGGCAAGGTCGCATCTGGTCTGGATTACAAGCACTTGAAATTGGATTGGTTGATGAAATTGGCGGTCTGGAATATGCTGTAGAATCAGTAAAAGAATTAGCAGAAATTGAAGATTATAAAATTGTAGAATATCCGGAAATAAAAGAACCTTTTGAAGAGATACTTGAGACATTGCTGGAAGATATTTCTTCAAAAATATTCTCACCAGAAATTGATAATATTTTTGAACATTATTCTAAAGCATTGAAAATGGTTAAATCAAGAGAGGTTCAAGCACGGTTGCCTTTTGAGATTGAGATAAATTAATTCTGTTGGGGATGATAATATTACCATAATATCGCTCCTATGGAGCTTTTAGCCGTAGGGACGTAGCGAGCTACGTCCCTACGGCTACAGGTATATTTTTTTAATCAACTTTAACTTTGCTATGTATAATTACTGGCTCAACATTTTCCGGTGAAATTGGTTTTCCATTCCAGAATTTATAAAGCCAAACTTTAATATCGTTCATAGTTAGTAGTAGAACAGGAAAGAATAGAAGTATAAATCCAGTTCCGATAAAAACTCCGTAGGCTAAAGAAATTGCCATTGGCACTAAAAATTGTGCTTGGAAACTGGTCTCCATAATAATTGGGAACAACCCTAACGTAGTTGTTATAGTTGTTAACATAATTGCTCTAAACCTTGCGATGCCTGCTTTGAACGCAGCATCCTCAACCTTAAGCCCTGAAAGCACAAACTGATTATACTTAGCTAAGAAAACAACAGCATCATTTATAATAACACCAGAGAGAGCAACCATTCCCCAAACTGATAATATAGAGACTGGTTGCCCGTGTATTCCGTGCCCCCAAGCAGCACCAAGGAATGCTAATGGAATCATCATAATTATTATTGCCATGTGGCTAAATGATTTAAAGTGAATCAGCAGAATTAAAACTATAACCATAAATGCAACTGAAAACAGAGTCATTATTTGATTTACTGATTCAGCACTATCCTTAGCTTGCCCCTGATATACAAAACGAACTCCAGGAAAGTGGGCTTTAACTTCTGGCACTATCTCGGTTTTAACAAAATCCAAAATTGGAGGCACGGGTGCAAAAGGGTCCAGCAAATCGGAATCTATTCTTGCTTCGCGCGAGCCATTAAATCGGTTAATGCTTATTGGACCTCGTTCAATTGTGTAGGTTATCAATTCTGTAAGGGGATATTCACCTTGCTGAGTTTTAATTTTCATATCCTCAAATTGTCCAATGGTAAATCTATCATCTGTTGGGTATCTTACCCATACACGGAGTTCATCCTTTCCTTGCTGAAGTCTTTGCACCTGTCCGCCATAAAATCCTTGTCGTATTTGTTTAGCAATTTCAGATTGAGATAATCCAAGAAAGTATGCTTTAGGTTTTAGTTTAATTTGTATTTCCTGCTTCCCTTGTGAGTTGTTATCTCTCACATTATCAAGCTCTGGCATTCCCTTCAGTTCTGAAAGAAGCATCTCTTTAGCCGATTCAAGTTCCTCTAAGTTTTGACTAAGTAAACTAATAGCAATAGGGCTGCCCCATCTGTTTCTACCTCCAACAGTTAACTTAGATGCTTCTGGCACCTCACCAATTTTATCTCTTACTCTTGCTGCAATTTCATAAGTGGAAAGTGGTGCTCCCTCCATATCCCGCATAAGTACTGAAACATTACCGGCATGCGACCCAACCTCTTGACCATTAAAGGCATTTCCGATTGAGCGAAAAGTGAAAGTTATAAAATCATTTGTGTCGGAAAATTCTTCCATTAATTCAGCATTAACATCCCAAATTATGTTATCAAAATGTTCAAGAAATTTTACTGTTTGTTTTTCCCCAGAGCCAGGTGTAAAAGCAATGTTCACACTAAACCTATCAAAGGCAATGGAAGGAAAAAATGTTGTTTTAATAATTGTTCCGCTAATCATACCAAATGTAATAAGTATAAGTGCAATGGGTACAGTAGCAACAATCCATCTCCATTTAATAATAGATTCAAGAACATTTTTATACATTACATCACGCAAAACATAAATTACTTTATCTAGTTTGTCTCTAATTTTTCCTGATTTCTTTTCATCCTTTCGGCGTAAAATATGGCTGCTGGATAGGTGAGCGGGCAAAACAAAGAATGCTTCAACAAGTGAAAACGCCAAACTAAAGACCACTATAAAAGCCATTTCATAAAGCATTTCCATTCTTCCTTCAAGTAAAAGAAGAGGTGTAAACGCTACGATAGTTGTGGTTACTGATGTAGCTACTGCGGGTAGTACTTCGTATGCTCCATCAATAGCAGCACGCTTTGGCGATTTACCCATTTCGAAATGTGCAAAAATATTTTCGGCTATTACTATTCCATCATCCACCAAAATTCCAACAACTAAAATCATTCCAAAAAGTGAAATCATATTAATTGTTATGCCCGACATACTTGCAACCACAAACATTGCGAGAAATGATGCTGGAATTCCCCAAGCAACCCAAAGCGAAAGCCTGAAACTTAGAAAGAATGCTAATGCAATTATTACGAGTAAAAGCCCGATACCGCCATTGTTATATAAAAGCTCCAGACGACTATCGAGCATTGAGTTGAAATCGAACGTAATATTTAATTGAACATTATTATGTTCGTTATTAAATTTTTCAACGTAGTTATTTATAAATTTTGAAATTTCTCCTAAGTCCTCATTGCCAAGTTTCTCTATTGAAAAGAAAACGCCAGTCTTACCATTTATTAATGTAGAACTGGAAACATCGGCAAACTTTGTTTTTACTTTTGCAATATCTCTTATACGTAGGAAACTACCGTCGCTATTTGCTCTTAGGATTATATCACCAATTACATTTGGGTCAACACTTCTGTTTCGAGAACGGATAAGAATCTCTTCATCATCAGATTTAATTTGCCCTGCAGCAACATCACTATTGTTTGCAGCAATTGCACCGGCAATTAAATCGAATGTTAAATTGTAACGGAGTAAATCTTCCTCCTTAACTTCAACAGAAATCTCAAGTGCCGGGTATCCGTTTATTGTAATTTTAGAGATAATACCAGAGGCTAAAAAATCATCTTCAATTTTTTGAGCATATTTTTTCAAAGTTAATAAATCGACATCTCCTGAAAGCCCTACGAATGCTGCTTGTGTTCTGCTGCGTCGTTTAAATATAATTGGTCTTTCAGCCGCAGAGGGAAATGAGCTAATTCCATCAATTGCATTTTTAACTTCCATTAAAGTTTCATCTAAATCATACTCTCCAGTTGTTTCAACCCTAACACTAGAGAAGTTTTCAGAAGATGTAGAAGTAATTTCCTTAATTCCAACAATTCCTCTAAGTGCTTCTTCAATTCTTGTTGTAATTCCTTCCTCCATCTCCTTAGGAGAAGCCCCTTGATATGACATAGATATTTGAAGAATTCTAGATTGTGTTTCGGGAAAGAACGAACGCTTCATATTCATTAAACTCAATCCGCCAGCTATTACCACAATTGCAATTATTATATTTGCGTAGAATGGATATTTGACAAATATTGTTATTAATTTTTTCATGTATATTCCGATTTTTTTATTTTTTAGAAAAATTCAAACAACAAAAAAGAAATTTCAAATAAGCTCCAAATTCTCACAGAGTCCTGTTATGTTAAAAGTCAAGTACTCAACAAGAAATGTTTGCTACATCCCCTCAACTTTCTAAAGATAATCGAAAGAGATAAATTGGAAAACTAGAATAGTAATTCATCTCTTCCTTTGTTGCGGGGCAAATTTATTTATATTATACTATAGAATAAACATACTCCTTCTTATTTTTCAAGACATAATAAATTCTGTTTAAGAGTTTTTTAGCTATTCTAATAATAGATTCTTGTTTGCTCATTCTTTTCGTATAGTCATTATAGGCAAGCGTCAACGCTGGGTCTTTTCTTATTGCCACCCAAGATGATTCTATTAATAACGAGCGTAGATATCTATTGTATTGAACCGTTAAACCTAATACTTTTTCCTTTTCCCCAGATGATTTTGTTGTTGGAACTAAGCCAATATAGCTTGCTATTTTGTCTAAACTTGTAAACCTTTCAATATTCATTATTTCTGTATAAAGCGTTATAGCTGTGATGAACCATATTCCGGGGATACCAATAAGTAGTTTAATATCTTCATCCATATTATATTCAAAAGAATATTTTCGTAAACTTTTTACTGTTTTTAATAGTCTTGCTCTTAATTCTAAAAGTTCTTCGATATAGATTCCACTCAACGAATCATTTTCTAATTCTCGTGCTAATTTTCTTGAATCAACTTCATCGGTCTTCCTTAGACGCTCTCTACTACTAGTTGGTATATTGGTTGGACTTACTATGATATTCTGAAATCCTAACATTTCTAGTTCTCTGTGAATACCGTAACCACTGAAACCAGCTTCTGGGAATCCATTCCTACGGAAGTAAACACTGTAATATTGCCCCTTTGGATATTGCTTTTGCATATAATTACTTAGGTCCTTTGGTATCGGGTTCATTGAAAATGTTTTCAGAAACATATTATTACTTCTAATTGTAACGCTCCAACTTCTTTTTGGTGTAACCATCCCTATGGGAGTGAACGTCTATTCCTATGAACGTCTATTCCTAAATAAAAGTCTTGATTACTAAAATATAGTGTTTTACATTGTTGTTTCATAACAGCATCCTTTTTTTTATTGATAAATAGTTTTGCAACTACAATTTAATAAGGGATGCTCTTTTTATCTACTATTTCCTTTTCTTTATTTTACGTAAAATAATTTGTTTGCTCTTTTAAACATAACTTCTTCGGACAACCCCTCTCTTGAAAAGAGAGGGGCATTTACTCCCTCTCACTGGGAGAGGGTTGTCCGAAGGATTCTATAGAGGGGTGAGGGATTTTTGTACGTCATTATATACTTGATACAACACTATACAATAATTAGTAAAAAACATACGAATCTTGAAAATACAATTTATCCTATGATAATTTAATTGTATCTTTACAAGCTATTATAAAGTTATTCAGGCATTTAATTTTGAGCAAAAGACTCGAGAAAATTTTAATTTTACTGGCAGATTTATTAACAATTAATCTGGCATGGTTACTCTTTTTTTACTTTAGGGTAGAATCAGGATTGTTCACTCTTTTAACAGAACCCCTTCTACTGCTATCGATGGTGGCAGTTTATATTTATTGGCTACTAATTTTTACATTTGTAGGAATGTACAGAACATTATTTGCATCCTCTCGTTTTGATGAAATGGCAGCCCTTTTTAAAGCAACTTTTGTTGGAATATTTATACTCTTTTTTCTAATACTTTACGATGATGCGGCTCATAATGTTGTCTCTACAAGTAGGTTCTTAATTCTAATTTATTGGATATTTCTACTTAGCTTTGTTGGAAGTGGAAGGATTATCTTGCGAAGCATCCAGCGCCGTTTATTAATAAAGGGAATTGGAAGAAAGAATGCAGTTATAGTGGGCTTCAATAGAAAAGCATTTGAGATGCACAATACAATTGAAACTTATAAAGGACTTGGATTAGACATAATTGCATACCTTGCTGTTAAAGATGAAAATATTGGAAAGAAGCATAATAACATAAAAGTAGTTGATACGGTACACAACATTAAAGAGGTTCTTAAAGATTTGGATGTTACAGAAATAATTCTTGCCCTTGATAAGCATGAAGGAGATATAATGCTGGAAGTTGTGGCAACTTGCGATTCGAATAATATTTCAATAAAAATAATTCCGGATCTTTATGAAATTATAAGTGGTCAGGCTCGAACTTCGCAACTTTATGGTTTCCCTTTAATCGACATTATGCCGCAACTAATGCCTGAGTGGGAGAAGAAAATAAAGCGTTTAATGGATATTTTTATTTCAATTGTAATACTTATTTTATCTTTCCCTGTTGTTCTTGTTACATCTTTTGCAATTAAGTTCGAGAGTAAAGGCTCAATCTTCTACAAGCAAGATCGTTCTGGTTTAAATGGTAAAGTTTTTAAAATAATTAAATTTCGTTCAATGTTAGCAGATGCAGAAAAGGCATCAGGCCCAGTGTGGTCAACAAAAGATGACCCAAGAATTACTAAGGTAGGTAAGTTTATTAGGAAAGTTAGAATAGATGAATTGCCGCAAATGGTAAATGTTCTGAAAGGGGAGATGAGCCTTGTTGGTCCACGTCCGGAGAGACCATTTTTTGTTGAACAACTCTCTCTGGAAATTCCTTTTTATAAACGAAGATTGAAAGTACGACCAGGTGTAACTGGTTGGGCACAGGTGAAACATAAGTATGATGAAAATGTAGAAGACGTTAAAGAAAAATTAAGGTACGATTTATTCTACATTGAAAACATGAGTTTGAGTAACGATTTTAAAATATTATTAAGAACAGTTTTTGTTGTTCTTTTTGGACAAGGACATTTTAATTAACCCGTGGGGGGGGTAATAGATTATGAAAAAAGTAATAGTAATAATACCAACGTATAACGAAAGGCTGAACATTGAAAAAATGCTTCATACCGTAATTGAACTATATCCTAACATTCATATTTTGGTTGTGGATGATAACTCACCCGATGGAACTGGAGATTTTGTTAAAGCAAAGTCGGAAGAAGATGAACGCATTCATGTTATACAGCGTGCTGGAAAAATGGGGCTGGGAACAGCGTATGTTGCAGGGTTTAGATATCTCTTAGAAAGAGATTACGATTATGCGATACAGATGGATGCAGATTTTTCTCATGACCCTAAAGAGATTGCAAACTTATTGATTGCAATTGAGGAGAATGATCTAGTGATTGGAAGCCGCTATATTCAAGGGGTTAATGTTATAAATTGGCCTATGTCCCGATTACTGTTAAGCTATTTTGCATCTATTTATACGCGGGTAATTACAGGAATGCCAGTAATGGATGCAACCGGCGGCTTTAAATGTTTTAGACGTGAAGTGCTTGAAAGCATTGACTTAGATAAGATTAAAGCGAACGGATATTCTTTTCAGATTGAGATGAATTTTAAAACTTATAAAATGAATTATAGAATTAAAGAGATTCCAATAGTGTTTATGGATAGAATTGAGGGAGTTTCCAAAATGTCGAAAAAGATTGTACGTGAAGCTGTTACAATGGTTTGGAAACTTAGGTTCCGTGCAATAATTGGTAAGTTAGTATAACCGTTTTACAATTTTAATTCTGCAAACAGAATATTTTAAAATGATTGATATATCAATAATAATTGTTAACTATAATGTAAAAGAGTTTGTTAAAAACTTACTCTTCTCACTTCATAAGGCGTTAGAAAATTATTCTTCCGAAATAATTCTAATTGATAATGCTTCTTCCGATGGAAGTGTAGAAGATATTCAAGAAAAATTTCCTTATGTAAAAGTAATTGCAAACAAAGAAAATGTTGGCTTCGGCAAAGCAAATAATCAAGGTTTGGAAATATCGAAAGGAAAGTTTATTGTACTCATTAACCCAGATACCATTGTTCGTGAAGATACTTTTTCAAAACTGATTGAATTTATTGAGGCTGATAAAGAAGTTGGAATGACAACGTGCAAAGTCCTTAATCCTGATGGCACTTTACAATTAGCTTGCCGAAGAAGTTTCCCAGGTCCTTGGACATCGTTCACAAAAATTACTGGGCTTAGCAATCTTTTCCCAAAAAGTAAATTCTTTTCAAAATATAATTTAACTTATCTCGATGAAAACAAAGCGAATGAAGTTGATGCAATTTCTGGTTCGTTTATGATGTTTACTCGTGAGGTTTACGAGAAAGTTGGAGGATTTGACCCTCAATTTTTTATGTATGGGGAAGATTTAGATTTGTGCTATCGTGTTCAATCAGCAGGGTACAAAGTTTTTTACACACCAGTAACCGAGATAATCCATTACAAAGGTGAAAGTACAAAACGGAGTAGCATTGACGAAACAAAAATATTTTATAATGCAATGCACCTTTTTGTTAAAAAGCATTTATCATCATCATTCCTTGTAGAAATAATTCTCAGATTTGCAATTGCTGCAAGAAGATTTATTGCATTTGTTAATTCCTATAAACTGCCGTTGGTTTCAGGGGTTGCCGATTTCTTCCTCTTTACTAGTTCATTTATTCTTGCTGAAAAAATTTATAGACCAGGACAGTGGAGTGGTTTTCCTGAAGATGTAAAACCTTGGATATATTTCTTCCCGGCAATTTTGCAGCTCCTATTCTCAACATTTGGCGGTAGTTACAAAAGGAATTCAATTTCTGTATTGCGTGCTGTTATTACTTTGGTTATTGGGTTTGTTTTTGCTGCTGCGTTAACTTTTTTCCTTAAGCAGTATGCGTTTAGTAGGGCAGTATTGCTTATCACTTATATTTTGGCTGGTGTGTTATTCATTCTTTGGCGATTTCTGGCAAAGGTAATTTTCAAATTAGGAGTAAGTGATAGAGTTAGCAACACAAAAACACTTATTGTTGGAAGTGAATCTTATTGTGTAGAGCTTTCAAAAAAACTTGATAAAAGTATTACTGATATATATTCGGTGGTTGGTTTTATAAGTGAAACAGCTGATGGAATTGGAACAGTTATTGGTAAATATTCAGTTCTTGGAAGTCTTGAAAATATAGTAAAGGTAATTAAAGAGGAGAAAATTAATAAAGTTATTTTTGCATCGCACGAAATTTCTTTTGAAAAAATGTTCGGGATAGTTTCACAGAGTGATGATATAAATGTAGAGTTTCTTGTTGCTGGTACTGAACTTGATTACCTTGTTGGAAAATCATCAGTTACAATGTTAGATAATATTCCTTTACTTAAAGTTAATTATAATATTTCGGAGAGAGTTCATAAAGTTATTAAAGCATTATTCGATTTTAGTTTTGCACTTTTATTGTTAATAATCTATCCCTTTGTATTTCTGGTATCATTAATAAAAAAGAGAAAAGATTTTGCAAAATTTGTACTAGCTGCACCAACAGTATTAGTACGGAAGAAAAGTTTTGTAGGACCAAATGATTTAAGTAAAACGAGTTTATACCTTGGTAAGCCTGGCTTAACTGGTCTTTGGTATATTGAAGAACATAAATCATCTGATAGTAGTGATTTTGAAAAATTAAATATTTACTATGCCAAGAATCAAAATATTTGGTTAGATTTGGAAATTATTGGAAAAAGTTTTAGTAAAATGTTTTTCGGAAATGAGAAATAGAAAAATTGGAGAAGAAATGGCTATAAGTGCATTAGAATTTGAAAAACCAATTCTTGAATTGGAGAAGAAAATTCAAGAGATGAAAGAGTATGAAGACAATTTAGATATAAAAGATGAAATTGCAAAACTTGAAGAGAAAGTTATTGTTCTTAAAAAAAGTGTTTATAAGAATTTAACACGCTGGCAAAAAGTACAACTGGCACGTCACCCAGAGAGACCATATACTTTGGATTATATCTATTTAATGACCGATGATTTTGTAGAGCTGCATGGCGATAGATTGTTTGGGGATGACAAGGCTATCATTGGCGGGTTCGCAAAAATTGATGGTCAGAAAGTTATGATAATTGGTCACCAAAAAGGGCGTGATACAAAATCGAATGTTTACAGAAACTTTGGAATGGCAAACCCCGAAGGGTATCGCAAAGCCCTCCGCTTAATGAAGTTGGCAGAAAAATTTAACACACCAGTACTTACTTTAATTGATACTCCAGGAGCCTTCCCAGGATTAGAAGCAGAGCAGCATGGACAAGCAGAAGCTATTGCAAAAAACTTACTTGAGATGAGCCGACTTAAAGTACCCATTGTTGTTGTTATTATTGGAGAAGGTGCAAGTGGCGGTGCACTTGGCATTGGTATTGGTGATAGAATTCTTATGCTTGAAAATACTTGGTACTCAGTAATTAGTCCGGAGTCTTGTTCATCAATCCTTTGGAGAACTTGGGAATACAAAGAGCAAGCTGCCGAAGCACTTAAACTTACTGCGGATGATTTATTAGAACTAAAAATAATTGATAGGATTATTCCGGAACCGCTTGGTGGGGCACATAAAGATCATAAACTTATATCGGTTACTTTAAAAGAGGCAGTAAAAGAAGAACTCGAAATTTTACTAAAAATTAAATCAGATAAATTGATTAATAACCGTCTCGAAAAATTTGGTAAAATGGGAGTATATGTAGAGTAGAACTGGATTGTAGATATCTGATACTGGTAATACATCAGATTCTATTTTCACTTTTGACATAAATATGCTAAAACATACAACAACAATTCGTGTTCGCTATGCAGATACTGACAAAATGCAATTTGTTTATAACGGAAAGTATCTGGAGTATTTTGAAGTTGGGAGAACCGAACTTCTTCGTAGCATGGGATTACCATACAGTGAAATTGAAAAAGGTGGACACCAACTACCGCTAATTGAAGCAAATCTAAAATATAAAAAACCAGCCGTTTATGACGACCTACTTGATGTAGAGGCATCGGTCTCATCCCCATATTCTGCAAAAGTACATATCGAGTATAGAATTACTCATCACGAAACAAAGGAACTTATATGTGAAGGATATACTTCCCATGTTTTTATTAATGCAGATAGCAAAAGACCAACTCGCCCGCCAAAAGTTTATGTAGAGAAAGTGAGTAAGTACTTCACTAAAAAATGAAAACCATTTAAATTGGATAAACAAATACGCATCTCTTATTCAGCAAACAATATTTTTAATCTCACAATTTTTTTATAAACTAATAATTTCTTAATTTGACGCAATCTTTTTCCACTAAATGTAAATCAAATTGATACTTGAAAAACTAAAAGAACTTTCAAAAGATACTGCTGTTTATGGTGTTAGTACTATGATTGGAAGGTTCTTAGGCTTTCTTCTTGTTCCAGTTTATACAAATGTTTTTACTCCGGCAGAGCTTGGAAATTTCACAAATGTTTATGCGTACCTTGCATTTTTAAATGTTGTTTACATCTATGGTATGGATGCAGCGTTTATGAAATATACATCTCTGGCAGAAAAAGAGAAAAAGAAGACCACGTTTTCAACTCCATATTTATTTGTTACAGGAAGCACATCATTTTTCTCTATACTATTTTATATTTTTCTACTACCAATAAGCAGTGGGATTGGTCTTCCAATTGAATATTCCAATCTTTTAATTTATGTTATTTTTATATTACTTTTTGATACACTTGCTCTAATACCCTTTAGCAGCCTACGGTTGGAACGAAAAACTCAGAAATTTGCTTTTATTAAAATCACAAATATTGTTATCAATTTAACTCTTAACATTATTTTAATTTTGGTTTATGAATTTGGGATTGAAGCAATATTTATAAGTAATCTTATCGCCTCAATATTTTCTTTTGTAGCCTTGCTTCCGGAAATTATTAGAAGACTCCAACTTCGGATAGATACTACTGTTTTAAAAAAAATGTTGAAGTTTGGAATTCCATATCTTGCTGCTGCGTTTACTTCTACAGTGGTGCAAGTTATTGATGTTCCAATAGTTCTTAAACTTACTGATACAGCTACGCTTGGAATATATAGAATGAATTACAAACTTGGCATTTTTATGATGCTCTTTGTGCAGATGTTTAACTTTGCTTGGCAACCATTTTTTCTTGAAAATGCAAAGGATAAAAATGCAAAAGAACTCTTTGCAAAAGTATTTACTCTCTTTCTTATTATCTCGGCGGTTAGCTGGGCTTTTCTTTCTCTCTTTGTTGAAGATATTGTGCAAATTGAAATTGCCGGAAGAACACTTCTTGGACGTGAGTTTTTAGAGGGTCTTTCAATAGTTCCTATAATTTTATTAGCGTACCTTTTTAATGGACTCTATATGAACTTTACTGCTGGAATTTACATTGAAGAAAAAACTAAATACTTCCCATTGGTAACTATAGCTGGGGCAGCCGTAAATGTAGCAGTTAATTTTTCTCTAATTCCAATACTCGGAATTATGGGAGCAGCGTGGGCAACTCTTGCAAGTTATGTAGTAATGGCGGGCGGATTATTTATTGTATCGCAGAAGTTTTATAAAATTGATTATGAGTATTCTAAGATTCTAAAAATATTTTTACTAATTGGACTTACTGCATTCATCTATTATTTTTATTATGATGTGATTACTATTGGAATTAAATCTTTGATGTTTCTTGGATTTATTCTATTACTTTTTATATTAAAAGTGATAGAGAGAGATGAATTAATTAGAACAATAAAATCTTTTAGAAACAGCGATTAGAAGCAGAATGAAAAAGAATAGCCACAAAGGCACTAAGACACAAAGGAGAAGAAAATTATAAAGGAGGATTTTCAAATGGAGTTTTCACCGCTTTCAAAACGAGAAGAGGAGATAGCAAAGTTAATAGTTGATTCTGCATATACTGTTCATAAAAATCTTGGACCTGGATTATTGGAAAGAGTTTATGAAGTCTGTTTCTGTCATGAACTAAGAAAAAGAGGATTAAAATGTGAAAGACAAATTGATGTACCGATTGTATATGATGGGATAAGGTTTAATGAAGGATTTAGACTTGATGTCCTGGTTGAAAGGTCTATCATTTGTGAATTGAAAGCAGTAGAGAATGTTAATCCAGTTTGGATTTCTCAATTATTAAGTCATTTGAAATTGACGAACCGTAGATTAGGTTTTTTAATTAACTTTAATGTATCAGTTATTAAGGATGGAATTAAAAGGTTAATTAGATAAATATTTTTTAGTGTCTTTTGCTGTGTTGAAAGAGTAGCCACAAAGTCTCAAAGACACAAAGGAAGAAAAAATCAAAATGCAGAGCAAATATAAAATGAACATCGTTAGTTAAAGATTGAATATTAGGATTGCTTAATCAAAAAATATTTTGTGCCTTCGTGGCATTTCTTTTAAAAGGAATAATATGATTAAAATGAAAATAAAAAGAATATCAAAAAAATTTAACGACATCCCGCTTCCGCATTATGCTACAGAAGGTAGTGCTGGTATGGATATACGTGCAGCAGTAGATGATGAAATAATTATTAAATCTGGAGAAGTAAAATTAGTGCCAACAAACTTAATAGTTGAAATTCCAGTTGGATATGAAATTCAAGTAAGACCACGTAGCGGGTTGGCACTTAAACACGGAATTGGTTTGCTGAATTCACCCGGTACAATTGACTCGGACTACAGAGGTGAAGTTGGAATTATTATGAGTAATTTTTCTAAAGAAGATTTTCTTGTAAAGCGAGGGGATAGAATAGCACAACTTGTTCTCTCTAAGTTTTACAAAGCTGAGTTGGAAGAGAGTTCAGAGTTAGCAGAAAGCATTCGCGGAGAAGGTGGCTTTGGTCATACTGGTAAAAACTAACCGCAGTACAGCCCGCTTTGGCAGATGTAATATGCGATAAAGTATTTTAAAATTAAAAGAAATATTCCAAGTAATTTGCAATTGGAAATTAAAAGATTTTTGGAAGGAATTAAAATAAATTATGAGCGAATTTGTTCATCTACATAACCACACACATTACAGTTTGCAAGATGCCGCATGTACAGTTGATACACTGATAAATGCTGCTGTTGCAAATAATCAAAAGGCATTGGCACTTACTGACCATGGTGTGATGTATGGTGTCTCAGAGTTTTATAAGAAAGCAAAAAAAGCTGGAATAAAACCGATACTTGGTTCAGAAATATATATAGTTTCAGAAGGCTCTCGTTTTGCTCGGGGCGAAAAAAAAGTTGGCAAGAAAAAATCGAAACACTATAAACACTTGATATTATTGGCTAAGAACGATGTTGGTTATAAAAATCTCACTAAACTTGTATCGCTTGGTTTTACGGAAGGATTTTACTACAAGCCAAGAATTGATATGGAAATTCTTAAAAAATATAGTGAAGGTTTAATAGCAACATCAGCATGTATTGGCGGAATTGTTGCTGCTCCTTTTCGCGATGGAAATTCAGAGCGTGCGAGGGAAGTGGCACTTGAGTTTAAGGAATTATTTGGTGATGATTTCTATCTTGAAATTCAGGAACACCATATGGATGGTGATGAAATATTCCGAAACGAAATCCCTAAACTTGCAAAAGAACTTGATATAAAATTAGTTGCAACAAATGATATTCACTATATCAAAAAAGAGCATGCAATTGCTCATAATATTCTTTTGCTAATGGCAGATAAAACTGGTGAAAAAGATTATCGTGAACTTCGTTACAAAACTGACCAAATATATTTTAAATCAACAGAAGAGATGATTGCACTCTTCCCGAATTATCCGGAAGCCATCTCTAATACTGTTGAGATTGCAGATAAGATAGATGATGATATTACATTTGGTGGTTTGTATTTTCCAGAATTTCCAATACCAGAGGACTCACCAGCAAAAAATTTGGAAGAGTATTTAGAGATACTTGCAAAAGAGGGTTTAAAGAAACGATATGAAGGGAGAGAGATTACAAAAGAAATATGGGATAGATTTAACTTCGAAATAAAAGTAATTAATGATATGGGGTATCCTGGTTATTTTCTTATTACCGCAGATTTTATAAATGCTGCAAAGAATATGGCTATTCCGGTTGGACCTGGAAGAGGCAGTGCTGCTGGTAGTTTGGTGGCTTATGCACTACGCATCACCAATGTTAATCCGCTCGATTACGATTTGCTCTTTGAGCGATTCTTAAATCCTGCTCGTCAATCAATGCCCGATATTGATATTGATTTTGCTGATGACCAGCGTGGGGAAGTAATTGATTATGTGAAAGAGAAGTATGGAGAGGATTCAGTTTGTCAGATTGTAACTTTTAACAGACTCTCATCAAAAGCTGTGTTAAAGGATGTTGCACGAGTACTGAAAATATCAATCCCTGTTGTAACCAGTATTACTAAGCATATCCCATCAAAGTTTGGGAAAGTCGCTTCCATTGAGGAATCAATTGCAAAAGTTGCAGAGTTAAAATGGGTAAAAAATTCTAATGACCAGAAAATTCAAGACTTGATTAAGTACGCTAAAATATTAGAGGGAATGAACAGGAATAATTCTAAACATGCTGCCGGTGTTGTAATTGCACCTGGTCCTGTTAGCGATTATGTTGCACTTGCTACTGCGGGTACTTCTAAAGATTTAGTTACCCAATTTAATATGAAAGAACTTGAAGCCAGTGCAGGCTTGTTGAAAATGGATTTTCTTGGTTTGCGAACTCTTTCAATTATTCGTGACTCAATAAAACTTGTTAAACAGAATAGGGGAATTAAATTAGTTGCTGATGATATTCCAACAGATGATAAAAAAACATTTGAACTTTTTGCTAAGGGACAAACAACAGCAATCTTCCAGTTTGAATCGGGTGCAATGCGAGAGCACTTAAAAAATCTAAAGCCAACAAGCATAAAAGATTTATCCGCAATGAATGCTCTTTACCGTCCGGGTCCAATGGATTTTATTGAATCGTTCATAAAGCGGAAGCATGGTAGAGAAGAGGTGAAATATGACCATCCAATATTAGAACCAATACTTAGTGAAACTTATGGAATTATTGTTTATCAGGAACAGGTAATTAAATTAGCAAATCAAGTTGCAGGTATGTCTCTTGCAGATGCGGATATTCTTAGACGGGCAATGGGTAAGAAAGACCTTACTGCGATGAAGGAGCAGCGGACGAGGTTCATTAAAGGTGCAAAAGAGACGAACGATATTTCTGAAAGAATTGCGAATGAAATATTTAATAATATTGATAAGTTTGCAAACTATGGTTTTAACAAGAGCCATGCAGTTGCCTATAGTTATGTTGCATATCAAACAGCATATATGAAAGCTAATTATTTACCCGAGTTTCTTGCTGCTAACCTCACTCACGAATTTGGAAATTCTGATAAAGTTTCGATGCTTTTGGAAGAGTGCAGAAAAATGAAAGTGAAGGTACTGCCGCCCGATGTTAACAAACCATCTGTCGATTTTAATGTTGATGGTAATAAAATAATATTTGGAATGAAGGCAATCAAAAATGTTGGGGCACCTGCTGTTGAATCATTAAAAAATGCACGTGAAAAACTTGGACGAGATTTCACTTCTATTTATGATATGGCAGCAAACATTGATACTCGAATTATTAGTAAAAGAGCTTTTGAAGGCTTTGTTCTCTCAGGAGGTTTTGATAATCTCGCTGGCAGCAGAGCACAGAATTTTGCAGCAATTGAAGTGGCTCTAAGTTATGGCTCAAAATACCAGAGTGCTAAAGAATCGATGAGTGGCGGTCTATTTGGAGATGATGCTAATGCAATAGATATTGAAGAACCGGAGCTGCCAAATGTTGAAGTGTGGCAAGCTAATGTTAGATTGGCAAAGGAGCGGGAGGTTCTAAACTTCTATCTCTCCGATCATCCGCTACGGAAATATGAGTTGGAGTATAACTCATTTGCATCTGTTCATCTTGGGGAGGCAGAAACTTTTGAGGGTAAGGAATTTGTTATGGCTGTTGGAGTTGTAACAGATTTCCGCACAAAAATTGATCGCTCCGGTAGAGAGATGGCTTTCTTTAAAATTGATGATTTTTCAGGCTCATGCGAATGTTTGATGTTTTCAAAAGTTTATGAAGAATTTGGAACATGTATTATTCCTGAAGCAACAGTTTTAGTAAGAGGTAACTTGGAAAGCACTGGCGATTCAATAAAGATACATGCCGAAAGTGCATACCCACTTGAGAATGTAAGAAATAAGTTTGCAAAAAAGATATTATTAGACCTTAATTCTATGAATCATAACAAAGATACTATTGCCAAGATTAAAAAAATTCTTTCTGATAATGCAGGTTCAATTCCAGTTTGTTTGAGGGTGCGAATAAATGGAACTATAAGAGATTTTTATTTAAATCAAAAAATATCTATTTCAGATTCATCTATCTCAGAGTTACTTAATCTACTTGGTGAAAAGAGTTTAAAATACCTTTCATCCTAATAAATTGATTTAGGGTCTCTATTTTTGTAACTTTGACATTCTAATTTTAAACTATGAGGAATAAAATGGTCAAAAAATGGGCATTAATATTAGGTGCTTCAAGTGGTTTTGGTGGAGCCTCTGCTGTAGAGTTGGCTAAAGCTGGTTATAATATACTCGGAATACATTTAGATCGTCAAAGTTCAATGCCAAATGTAAATAGTATTATCAAAAAAATTGAAAGAACTGGGCAAAAAGCTGTCTTTTTTAATATGAATGCCGCTGACCAATTAAAAAGAAATGATACATTGGATGAAATTAAAGAGAGATTTGCAACAAAAGAGCATCCTCTTATTAATGTATTAATTCATTCATTAGCCTTTGGAACATTGAAACCATATATTTCAAAAGACCCTGTGAATGGTGTAACAAAAGCTCAGATGGAAATGACTGTAGATGTTATGGCTCACTCTTTAGTTTATTGGACTCAAGGATTAGTGCATAGAGATTTGTTAGCAAAAAAAGCCAGAATATTTGCTCTTACAAGTGCAGGCTCTAGTGCAGTATTTCCTTCTTATGGTGCAGTTTCAGCAGCAAAGGCTTCCTTGGAATCTCATATAAGGCAGCTCGCTGTAGAGCTTGGCTCAATGGGAGTAACAGCAAATGCAATAATGGCTGGTGTTACCGATACTCCTGCATTAAGAAAAATTCCGGGAAACGACAAAATGATGGAAGGTGCAAAAACGAAAAACCCTGGTGGAAGATTAACTCTTGCAACAGATGTTGCCAAAGCTATTGTTATGTTAACTGACGAAAAAGCAGATTGGATTTCAGGAAATGTTTTACAAGTTGATGGTGGTGAGTATGTAGTTAATTATACTGGTGAAACTATTTGTAAGCCTATTAAATAAATATAATTATTTGGAGAAAAAATGAAACCTATTGAATTTACAGATGGGAATTTTGAAGAAGAAGTATTAAAATCTGAGTTACCAGTAGTTGTAGATTTCTGGGCAGCATGGTGTGCACCATGTAGAGCAATTGCACCTATTATTGAAGATTTAGCTTCTGAATTTGAGGGTAAAGCTAAGGTTGGAAAACTAGATATTGATTCAAACCAAGAAACAACTATTAAATATGGTGTGCGTAGCATACCTACAATTTTAATAATTAAGAATGGTGAAATTGCTGATACAATTATTGGTGCATTACCAAAAGCGGCTTTTGTTGAAAAACTAAATGCAGTTCTGTAATTAGTTTATTCTTTTTTATTCAGGGGTTTTTTAATAAATCCCTGTACCCCTTTACCTTATATTAACTCTACTCTATTTCACTTTCAGCTATTAAAATAGCAATTTTCAAAACTTGTTATTATTTTCTGTGCAGCAAAAGTAAAACCGCAATATGCAATGGCAAGTTCCAAATGGATATTTTTATACACACGTAGGGACGTAGCTCGCTACGTCCCTACGTGTGTATAATTTCAGTTGTAAAAAACATTTGGGTTTGCATTAGATAGTAATTTACTTTATGTGCATTAAAATATCCCTTGACAAAAAAAAAAACTTATATTATCTTTTACATTCAATTAATGTTAAAGGATGCTTAAAGCCTTTAGAATACTATATGATATGCTTGTTGGTGTTGTGAAGTGCTTAATCTTATTAACTATTTTTTCTTTGAAAAGTTTAGGTGAGAAATATTTCTTAAAAAGCAATTTAAAACTTGCTTGACTAATAATTTCAAATGTACTATTTTAGTTCCATTGTAGTATTTATATAAATAAAGCTGAGACGACTTGAAAACAAATTTACTTTTTTTTACAATTCTTATGACGAACACCTTTCAAGAAAGTTCCAATAGCTTTAAAGTTTTTTTAACACCAATTAATTCACTATTCACTAATTAAACAAGGAGAAACCTATGTTTAAAAGATTTTTTACAATTTCATTAGTGCTTGCTTTTTTTGCAAGCTTCACTATGGCTCAAAGTGAGCGATATGTTTTAAAACCAAGTGGCGAGAAAATTCACTTAAAAAAAACTTCTTCTCTTAAAGAAGCTTTAGAAACCGCTAAAATTACTAACTTCAAAGGTAATGTATTAAAATCAGTTATTACACCAATTAACTTTACAGCTGCTGGCAAGTTAGATACAGTAAATTACCGCGGGCTTGGTAATTTTAATACACCCTTTGTATTTTATGGTCAAGATGTTATGTTCACATATTTTAAAGTTGAAGCTGATATGACTATCAAAGGAATTGGTTATTCTAATTCTAGAGATGAAGGTGCTGCAAATGCCACAATTGATTTAAGACTTATTAAACTAAATTGGACATATGATGAGTTAGTAGCTGCTGAAGCTCCTGCATATCAAGGATATTATCCATCAGTTGGTGATGGTTTCAACGAAGCTGATTATTTTGGTGAAGAAGCTACTGGTGACTGGATTGTTGCAGATTCTGCACATATGCTTCCACCTTGGACAGATAATGCTGATCCTGCTCTTAATACATGGGATTATGACTTATGGTCTGATGGAGGCTTTGCTTGGCCTACAACACCTAGTATAACTACTAGTGAAGCTCCTGTTTATACTTGGTTAGATTTAGAAGGTACTGGTCTAGGTACGGTTGATGTCGTTAAAGGCGAAGTTTTTGCTGTTGTTGCAATCCACTCTGGTACAAAATTGGATGATGCTGATGAACAATTTGGTTTCTGGGCAACTGACCAAATTGGCATTCCAACTTGGAAATATTATGAAAATGGTCGTTCATCTACTACTGAACCTGGATGGTGGGTAAGAAAGTACACATGGGATTTTGCTGTTGCTGTTGATATTACAGGCGACACACCTCCTAAAATTTCTGACGTAACTATTCTTGGTACAACACTTTCAACTGAGGCACAAACTGTTGAAGCTACTATTATTGACGAAAACCCTGGTGGCGGTTCTGCTGGTGTTGCTTCTGCAAACTTACTTTATACTATTGATGATGGTACTGAAGTTTCTGTTGCAATGACTGCAAGTGGTGATGTTTATTCTGCAGATATTCCCGGACAGGTAGCAGGTACATCTATCATTTATTCTTTAGAAGCTACAGATGTTGGTAGTAACTATACAAAATGGGCAAGAGATGTAAGTTACAAAATATTTGCTATAGAAAACCCAAATGCACTATTAGTATTTAATGGTCCTGATGCTGCATCTGGTTATCCTCAAAGTTACTATTTTGGTGGTGGAAACTATCCGTATGGAGACCCAAAATATGCTGTACTTGCTTGGGATCATGATTCTTGGGCATATGGTGCATTAACTGAAGAATTAGTTAATGGTTATAATAATATTATTGAAATTGCTACAGGCGGACCTGCTGATATTAACAATGATATTATTGCTGCATGGTTAGCTGCTGATAAAGATAGAAACTATATGGTTGCTGGCGACGAATGGTTAGGCGGTATGTATGGATGGCCTGGAACTCTGGAAATTCCTGATGGCGATTTTGCTAAAGATGTAATGGGTATTAGTACATATTACTCTGATATCAATTATGCTGCTTCTGGCGATCAACTATTAGCAACACCGGTTAATTCAGTTGAAGGTTCTTTACTTGGTGATAATTTGTTTAAATTACATGCACAAGTTTCAGCAGATAGTGGCTGGACATCATCAATTCTTTATGATCCTGAATATGAAGTTAGTTCTAATAACTGGTTAGATGGTGCAGATTTTGTTGAAGATGTTCAAGTTTTTATGACTGGTATGCCTATTAGCGGCGGCGATGCTCTTGCTATTGCAGGAAATAGAACTCTTGCAGCTGGTAATAAAGTTGTTTTCTTTGCATACGATCCATTATCACTTAACTCAGATCGTCCTTCAGAACAATACTGGTGGTATGGTTTTACTGGAGATTCTCCTCAAAATGCTGCATTAAACT
>JAKIUC010000081.1 GCA_021647785.1 Melioribacteraceae bacterium | reverse complement strand
CCTCGGTTTCTTTTTTTTTCAATTTGATTATCAAGTGTTCGTTTTTTTTGTGTGATTTGTTCTTTGAGTTCAGAAAGTTCCATTGTTTGTTTTTGAATAGACTCTATTTCTTCTTTTGTTGCTTGCCCTAAAGTAAACACTCCATTGATGTTGCCTTTACCAAAATTATCTTCTCTGAAATTTTTATTATAGATAAGGGTTTTAATTGGGATTTCACTTTCCCACCTAACCGAACAATCGGTATATTTTTGGTCTAAAGAATCTTGAAGAAAATTGGAAATCGTAGTTTTGCCACTACCATTAGCACCATATATGAAATTTACTTTCCCAATATTATTTATTTCAATCCCATTTTGGTCAAAAGTGGCAATGTTCTTTATTGTTATACTTTCTATCATAAATTCCCTCACTATTTAATTTTTGTAAAGCAACGGCTCACAGCTTACCCGCCGCAGTTCTACAACTTCGAGTAATGCAACCGTAATCGCTTTTTAATCAATAAAAATTTTGCCAACTAAATTGACATTTATAAAACTACAACTTTAAACACACTTTCAAAAACCAAAACGCCCCCGAATAACTGCGGTCGGAGTAGAGCTGTTTGTTAGTTGTGTTTAATGATATTGATTAAGTTTAAAATCATTGAGTTTTTTGTAAAATATTTTTTTTGCTCTTTGCTCACTTTGACCAACAATACCATGGATACTCCAACTACAAGTAGTTTTTTCAAGCTGAATAAAAATTTTAAATTTTAATCTTTTTGCCCCACCAGCTTCATATTTATAAGAAAATACAATTGCATTTTCACCATTAAAATTAGTTTTATTGTGTGTAAGTAAAACTCCACTTAGACTGTTAATCTCTCCATTCATAAGATTTTCTAATATTATATTTCTTTGTGATTTTTTAATAGAACTTTGCCAAATACCATAAGCAGCATTAAAAAACAAAGAATTATTAAAATCGTTATAACTATAAAATAAAAATTCGATGCCTTTATTTTCTATTTGATTATACAATGTTGGTTTTTGCGGGAAATATGCATAAAAAGCATTTTCAATAAGATACACACTATTTTCATTTGGAAATAGTGATGTTATTCTGTTTCTATTTTTACCAATGTTCAGAGAAAGCACTGTAAAGAATGTTATGAACAGTAAAAAAACAGATATATTTTTTACTTTTTCCCGGTTTATATTAAAATATCTCATCTCTTTACTCCTTCTTTTTCTTACCATCACTGGCAAATAAAATAAAAAAAGATATAGTTGCGATACCACCTGCAATCTGAGTAGAAATAATACCGGTTGCATGCGATATATATGCAAAAACAATTAGAATAAGAACTGTTAATAGTAAAGCAATGCCTATTGGAAGTTGTTTTTTATATAATCCCCATCTTATTATTATCGCTGGAATTATACCTAAAATAATTGCTAACATATTTCCTCCTTTTGTTTATTTACAATAAGTATTGAATATTTTCAATACCTTTTTATTACCAAGTTTAATTGCTTTTTTGATATCAGAGCAACCATCTTGTCCTAAAAGTAATTTTGCAATTCCTCTATTCCCTAAAGCCATATTTGAAAATTTTGTATTATAATTATCATATTTAATTGTCATTGTATAATCAAAAATTGCACCTGAATAGTCATCTAATTGAAACTTAGCAATACCACGATTATTGTAGGCTTTGAAGTAATTTGGTCTAAGATCAATTGCTTCTGTATAGTCAGCAATAGCACCTTTATAATTATTAAGATAGCGTTTATTTAAGCCTCTGTTATAGTGTGCTTCTGATTTCATATATTTATCTTCAACAGGATAGCTATTTATTGCTTTTGTATAAAATCGAATAGCTTCTGTTCTTTTTCCTGCTTGTGATTGTTTTTTCCCCTCGTTATAAAAATTTACTGCTATATTATGTTTGTTCGTGTAGTTGGGAATTGTTGAAGTCATTCCTTTATCTTTTATTGAGTATATAACATCTATGAATTCTTTACGGTCATACTTAAACTCATCTTTATAGCTATAACAATATGTAATTAGGCTTGCATCTTTACCAAAGTAAAAAACAAGCATTCCAACTAAATTGCCTTTTATGCTTACACCTAAATCATAAGTGAAAATCAGTATTTTATTTTGCTCATCATAATAGCTTTTACCAACTTGTAATTTAACATCAAATTTTCCATTAACTATATTTTGAATCTGCCGATTAAATCCTTTTTTAGATATAAAGTGTTTTTTGATATTTCTAATCACATTTTTATCGCTGGTTGTTAAGGGAAGATTCTTAAAAAGCATGTATGGATAATCCATATCAGCATTTCCAATTTTTTGATAACAAGCGTCATAACTTATATCTTTTTTATACTCTAAAATACTCTTGACCGCTTTTGCTCTTTCTAATAGGATTTCTTTTGGTAGCCTTTTCCAAGTTTTATCAAAAGATAAAGTAAAGCCCAATGGACTAATGTATTGCGTTTGAGCAAGCAAAAAACCATTCATGAAAAGCAGTGCTATTATTATAGATTTCTTAATCATTTTTCTGACGTTACAAAAATAGTTTTTATATAAATCCAATTATTATCAAATATTCTCCAATCTTTTCTATGATTAATAACTAAATACAATATTAAATTATCATTCATATCATAGATATTAAAAGTCCTTTCATCCTTTATTGTTAAATAGCATGAATATTTACCATTTTCATCTTCAACATAAGTTCTATTTTTGTATTTAATAGGGAGTGATAAGACAGGTGCATAATTACTCTTAATTTTGGTAGGATTATAGGAATATGTATTATAATAAAGAGTATTGTAGTTATTATCAGGTTCAATCCACCCTGGTTTTCCTGTATAAGGATTAACATTTCCTCTTGTGGAAAAATTGTCTCTGTTGGTTGAATTTGGTGCAGTTCTAAAATATGGTTGAACATAAGTTCCGTTGCTACGGTAATATCCACTTACTCTAACATGACTTGGGTTTGTCTGTGCAAAAAGTATTTGAATACTAATAAGTAGAACAAAGAAAAAAGGAAAATATCTTTTGAACTTCAAATGTCCTCCAATATTATAAAACTGCATGCAAAACAACTAACTATACATTAACTTTCAGAAAACTAATTTAAAATATTTACTTGTTAGTAATAATTTGCTTCTTACTAACACACTTCAATACAATTCTAATTTTCGTCATAAGTTATTTAAAATAATTTTCAAACTAAACATTCCAAATCAAGAAATGCATTTAATCATCAAATCCCAACACATCCAATTCCGCAACTACCACTCCTTGCATTTCTTGAGAATTAAAATAATTAAAAAGCTAATAACATCCAATATTATTAAAGTTGTGAAAAAATTTGATTATTAGAAGCCTTTGGAGAAAAAAGTTATGTTTAAAAGGTTGTAACCAAGCAAATTGCAAAAAAGAAATAAAACGAAATAATAAGTTAATCCCAATATCACTTCACAAACATTCATAATTTATAATAATTGATTTTAGGATTAACCTGAAAATTTAATTTTATCTTAAAAAGATTATTGAGGAAAAATATGTAGAATTGAATAATATCATCGAGATAAAAAGAAAACAAACTTCCGGCTGTAGTGCAAGATGGTTTTTCATATTTACTTCTCTATTTAACCAAATTCATTTTTTTTGATGCGGTAAATTTCCCAGCAATTATTCGGTAAATGTAAACTCCGCTCGATAGTTGATTTGCATTAAAAACTACTTCGTAATCTCCGGCGTTTAGTTCCTCATTTAACAAACTAACAATTTCGGTTCCCAGGATATCATATACTTTAATTTCCGTGAAAACTCTTTCTTTTAGCACAAATTTTATTGTGGTTGAAGAGTTAAATGGGTTCGGAATATTTTCCAAACTCATGAATTCCAGGTCGGGACTATCATTGTTGTTAACTGCGGTGGCGCTGTTCAATTGCAATTCTATTATTTCTAAATAATCTACTATTGGCACAGTAATTATGGTTCCGTTAATATTGTGTGAGCCATTGTCAATCTCGTACACTTTACCTGTCATTGAGGTAGAGTTGTTAATTATAATTTGTCCACTATTATTATCATTGTAAGTAAAGATAAAGTAATGATCCTCGTCTGACTCATCAACATAGTATTCCAGATAGGAAGTAGTCGGAGCCTGAACAGTGAAAACAAAACCTGGTGTTAAGTTTGAAATATCCGTTACATTTGAAAAAACCAGTGGTTGTGAGCGTTCATTGCCCCATTCATCTTTAGTTCCATTTTCCCCGACAAGAGAAATTATTTTGTTTTTTAAGAGGTCGTATTCTGCATCGGAAATCGATTCTGCCCCAGCTAAAACCACGTTGTTAATATTTATCAAATCAGAAGATGTCATTGTTTCCATAGGTAGTATTCTAAAAGGGATATGTTTCTGCATCAATTTGGTAAAAGCGTTTTCGTAGGAATCGAAAGTTGACCCGCCGGTGTAAGTATAATCTTTACTCCGCATAGGATAAATAAGAACTGTATTTTGAAACGGAACACGTTTATTCAAAACAGGTTCTCTCAGCAAATCCATAAACGTAAAACTATTGGATGGAAACCCGGCGTCGGCGGTAGGATAATAATTTCCGGAATGGCACAGTGTAATGGCATATTCTCTTCGAGCAAGGTCAGGGCTTTCTGGCCAACCGAGAAACCACATCGGAAAATCCTGGTTGGCATCGCGGGTAGCTTTCGACATTCTGAAAGCAGCGAAATAATCACCCTCAGGCTCAATCTCCGGTGAACAGGCAATGCCCCCGCTTATTGTAAACGGAACATCATTACCGAGAAATGTGCCGCTTTTAAAATCGCACGAAGAGCTTTCAAAAAAAGGGGTTATACCGTTAGTGCGTGCAACATCTGCTAACTCGCCAAGATAATCGCGTATAACTTGATGACGGAAATAAATAAATTTTCGCCATTGTTCCGAATTCCAATCAACATTTGAAGGAATGGACAAACCGTAGCTATCTTGAAATTCATCTTGAAAATATGGGTCGGACGAAGCCCATTTAATGCCGAAATTATCCACGCCGGGTAAAAAAGTTGCATCAATATAGACACCATCCAATCCAGTTGTACCAAGAGCAGATAGTCTGCTTTTAAGTAAATCACGCCAGGGGCTAAGTGGCGAAGCCCATGCGTCTTCCGAGTTCCCGGGAATCCAATCAATTTGCGAAGTAGTGTACCACACCATTTTATCACCGGTAATATCGACCTGAAGCCAGTCGGGATTATTACGTGCCAACGACGGCATCGTCTGATTGGTTGTTGCACCAACAGAAATAACTTCCAACCCGTTAAGATAGCAAACCACCTTTAAGTTGCGAGTATGAGCTTCTTCAACAAGGAATTTAATTCTGCTTAGGGTTTGGTTAAATCCGCTTTCATCCACAAAAGTTTCATACGTTTGCTCTTCATCTATATAAAAGATGACGACATTAGCACCTTCATTTTTGGCCGTATTTAGGTTATTTCTGATCTGTGTATCCGAAGTTTTGTCCTCCCCATTAATTCTTGCAAACGCAGTTTCAAATGGATACAAAACATCGAATGGCCAAATTTTCATTTCATAAGACCAATCGGGATACTTTTCCTGCGCAGATATTAAAGATGATAAGAAGAGTATTAATATTGCTGATAGAATACTATTTTGACATATATTTCCCATTTTCATTACAAACACAGTATTTTGAATTTTCTTGAGGCTCATTTTAACAACAACATTCTTTTCGCTTCAAAATAATCTCCGGCTGAAATTGTGTAAAAATAAATTCCGCTTGATAAATTTGAACCGTTAAATGTTAAATTATATTTTCCTGCCGGCTGTTCTCTATCGAATATAGTAGCTACTTCTTTGCCAAGCACATTATAAATCTTTATTGTGGTAAAACTGCTAACCGGCAACTGCCAATTGATTTTCGTGCTCGGATTAAAAGGATTCGGATAATTCTGAAATAATTTGAATTCCGTGATGATATTTGAACCGTTTTCAACTCCTGTTGTATTTTTTTCTATGCCGATGGTACTGTTTCCGCTTAAATCGTTAAGTACAAAGAATAAAGTTCCGTCATCAGAAGTAGAAACAGATTGCGAAAAATTTTCGTTCAATTTTACTATGTAATTTTCATTCGGTTCAAGATCACAAACAAAATTATTTATTGAACCTGAGTTTGAAGTAATTTGATAATTCAGTTGGTTATTCATCGTTTCTTCTTTTGAAAAGATCACAACCCAGTTGCCGATTTGTCCTCCAAAAATATTTTCCGATTCTATCAATTGTGCATCTTCAATTTGCGATGATTTTCCACTTGCTGTTTCAATAACATTCAACATATTTACAACATCCGAGTTTTCCGGCTGAACCGAGACATGCCATTTTCTTTCTTCAAAAGGAAGCATCCAATCTTCCGTCAGCCCATTTTCAGTTGTCCAAACTTCGGCTTCATTTATCTTTGTGATAGTTACGGATTTCGGGAATAGAATTTTATTATGTAAGTACTGATTACCGCTTGTACTGGTTTGTGAAATCAAACTTCCATTAATAACCGGTTCGGTTAATGAGTGGAGAATATATTTTGTCCATCCGGCATCAACCGTACGCACACGATCACAAACAAAATAAAAGTCAGGGGAAATCTGCACAAATTGTCTCGTGTATGATTTTACTCTATCGGAATTGCCGCCCCATTCATCATAAACACGATTGTAAGAGTCGCCTAAATCGGCAAAAGAATATGCAAACAAAGGAGATGTATTAATTCTATGTTTTGTAATCGATGCTTCGCCCGCACTTTCAAAAAGTTCCGGAGAACCCATAGAGTTAATTCCATCATCATCAACATAATCACTTTCAATTAACATAATATTGCTTGCTTCGCCGTCACCGATTTGATATTTACCGTCTATAGTAAATATAAAATCGTAATGCCTTACTTGCCTGGTTAAATATTCCCCGTTTCTCCAAATATTAAAATTTCCTCCGTCCATAAATTGATGATCAACGTTTGTCCACGATGCACTAAAAGTACTGTAACTGGTTTGTTCTGTCCAATTCGATCGTAGAAACATCCAATCGGTACCAACAGAAAAGTGTGCTAATGGTAAATTTTGAGTGAAATAATTTGTGTGTGTTTTTTCGCGGTCATACCATAAAAACAACTTCCAGATGTTCGGTTCAATATTGTTTGGACTGAATTCTCTTATCCAATATCTTCCGTAGGCTGCTTCATTTGTAAAGCCAAGATTTTCTGCCATAAATGTTGTTATTGCAGTAAAATGATTTCTTCTTCCCCAATAATGGGTGTTTTCATCCTCCTGATCATTATATGTAAGGATATGGTCATTAGAAGGAGGCGTTAACCAAAGAAGTGATCTAATACAGTTTTTTGTAAATTCATTGATGTCGGGATTTTCAGTCCAAATATTTTTTCCGTTTGCCGTTCTTTCGGCTTCAATTAAAGTCATTAAAAAGTAAAGCGTATTATACGAATATTGTGAGCCCTCCGGCCAAACGCCACCGATTGATTTTGTAATCCAGTTCAAAATATTGTCATTCCAAATCGTGCGGCTGCGGTTTATCATTGTTTCTGCAGAAGCATTATCACCGTAAGTTGCAATTCCCCAAAACAAAGCTGTTTTTGCTCCGCCAATAAATTGATCCGTATCCACCGTATCTACTTCAAAATCACCACCACCTTGATCCCACGGCATTTGCCCATATTCATAAGCCATGTTCATCATATTTATGACAGCTTCTTTTTTTTGTGTTGTAAACCCGGAATAATTATAAAGCCAATCAAAGCCGAGTCCCACTCCTCCATAGATATGAGCATAATTGTCTCCACTAACGTAAAACGGATTGGTTGCATCTAACTCCGAAACCCATAAATCCAAAAAATGGACTGCTCTATCTGCATAAGCAGTATTATCGGTGATTAAATACGCCAAGGCAAATGAAACAATTCCATCGAGGTATTCACCTCCCCAGGGCTCCTCTGCCGAATAGGCATCAAGGTATTGCTGAAATAACTGCCATTCGGGAGTGTTCGCATTCATCCTGTTTTTTAATGTTTGAATTACTTCATCATTTAAAAATATTCTGGGATGTTCCGACTGAGGCAGCCCGCCTTGAGCAAGGGATCCTAAAAAAGGGAGAAAGCAAAAAATTAGTATTACTAATTTAGTTTTAAGACATCCTATAATTTTACTCACTGTAATCTCCAATGTTAATTTCAATAATCAATTATTTAACTAAAAGCATCTTCTTAGTTTTCCTAAAACTGTTTGTTTTCAAAGTGTAAAAATAGATCCCGCTATTTAAACTCTCTGATGAGAACTTTACTTGATATATTCCAGCCGATTGTTTCTCATCAACCAGTACTTTTACTTCTCTCCCTAATAAGTCATATACTTTCAGTTTTACAGTTGTGAAGATCTGATTTTCATTATTAGGAATAGAATACTCAATAATTGTTGACGGATTAAACGGATTAGGATAATTTTGAGTCAAATTGTAACCGTCAGGAATTCCTTCACCCGAATCGTCAAGAATATTAACTGTAATATAACCGGGCGGAGGAGTTGAAGTTAATTTGCCAAGAGAACGCCTGGTTGCGTAAGGTATATACTCTTTTTCATAAGACTTAGAATATGCCGCATCAGCATAGTTAAGTGCATATTCACAATCGAAAACAGGAACACCGGCATTTAAATATTGATCAAGGTAACCTATGTAGTATTCGACAAGCGAAGGATCATTAGTGAAATCGTAACCTAAAGAGTCATTCCAATCAACGTCTGCATCACCATCATACCAAATTGCTTCCTGGGCAATTGCATTAATAGCATCAAAAAGCTCAGGATGTTCATCGCACAGAGAAGCTGCATTCTGCTGGATAATAAGAAAATCCGGATTCCTTGCAGAAGCGTACGTCCTCATTTCTTCAATAAAAGAGATCATTTCTACTGCCGGATCCTTACCTTCATTTTGAGCTGCATCCATTACATCGGTATCTTCAAATGCCTCCACCCAATCAAGATAGATTCCATCGAATCCATCTAGAATTACTTCATCAATGATGCTTGTATAATTACCGTATGGATTGCTATCTTGATTGTTACCCCAAATTACAATGTCCTTCCAGATAGGATCCCAATAAGCAACCGGGTAGTTACCTGACCAGCCATCGGGGTCGCAAGCAATAATGTAGCTTGGCCAATCCGCAGGAAGCGGGGGAGTGCAGTCCCAATCCATAGACCAATTCCAGTACCAGCGCCAATCCTCAGCTTCTCCAATATCGATATATGCAACAACAAGTTTTCTATGTACGCCGTCACTGGCAAGGCTGTTTTTTAAACGTGTTACCATATCCGAAGTGTTAAAATCTCTAGTATCTGAAGACCAATCCGTACGTGTAGGTTCTAAAACAAGCATATCATAGTGAGAAGCAATTAAACTATCAACCGCCCCCGAATTATCTATCCCTTGAATTTGATATCCCCAATATTTTACTTCACTAAGTAGCATTGGTAATTTTGCTTTTAGGTTATCGTTTGCTTCAAGATTTTGAGCAAACGTACTTGTACAATGTGCCAGAAACATGAATAGAAACAACAGAGATATGTAATTCATAATACTTATTTCCCTTTTAAAAAAAAGCATTAGCAGTTAATTTATTATTTTTTAATGAATATTTAAATAATCCATTATTTAACTAGATTCATCTTTCTAGATGCAGCAAAATTACCGGCAATTATGCGGTAAATGTAAACTCCGCTCGTTAACTGATTAGTGTTGAAAACAACTTCGTAAAACCCGGCATTTAAGTTTTCGTTGATTAAACTTGCAACTTCCGAACCCAAAATATCAAACACTTTTATTTCTGTAAATACTCTTTCCTTCAGCGTAAATTTGATTGTGGTTGAGGGATTAAACGGGTTTGGATAGTTTTGTTCGAGAGAAAAGGTTCTTATGCTATTATCCTGCCAATCCGAAACCGCTGTTGCGGAACCATATTCAAACGCACCCATATCAATACCTGCCCCGAATGGACGAGAATTCCCTTCAAAATCAGTATCCGGTGCTTGAATCGTCGATCCATTATCAATAGCAGGTGAGTTTTCTTGCAAATGGAAATCCGCACCAGATGAATTTACGAATAAAGGGTCACCTTCAACATAATTATCACCCCGCGTTTCTTCAGCTAAATCATCTCTAAATCCGTCAATCAGATTATGATCAATTGAAAGATTATCTTTATAAATCCAAATGATTATCTGAAAAAGCAAGTTATCGCTAACAATATTATTACGGATTACTAGACCTGACAAGTTAGGGCTATCAATCTCAATCCCACCACCCCAAGGTGCATCACCAGTATTCCATCCATTATTAAAAACCGTGTTATTTATGATAGAAATATTTTTCATTGGTGAATCAGGAACATCGCCATTTGGCGCTACGATTATCCCGGAGAATTTATTATTATAAACTATATTATTATAAACCTTGATGTTTTCTAATAAACCGCCTTGTTCAGATGAAATTGTAATTCCTTCACTACCACAATCGTGAACAATATTGTTATAAATATCAATATCATGTGTATATTTATCCCACGCTTCGCAGTAAATGCCCAGCTTATTTGTGATATCGTGGACATAGTTATTGAATACTTTACCATTGGATGAACCATCTTTAGCATCAATTCCTTCACCGCCATTCGAACCGGGACCGCCATGGTGAACATTATTATTTTTAATTTCAAATCCATTTGTAACCGCAACCGTTATGCATTCCTGTTCTCCATCATTGCATGCAAGCTCAACTTCGTTGCCGTCAATGATTACATTCTCACTATTCCACACTCCTATACCGGAAGAAGCAGTGTTATACGTGTAATTATTTTCGATAATTATATTGTTACAACGATCAACCAATATTCCAACGCTGTTATCATATGGCTTAGCATTTATTACTCTCAATCCTGAAACTCTAATATATCCTTTGTCTGAAATGTCAAACAATCCTCCCCATTCTGCAGGCAATGATATTCCATTACCGTCAATTGTAACTTGATCACCCGGATAGACGGCATATAAAATGTAGTTGCCCGCTGTTCCAGAATTTTGCGGGATAACACGTTCATTGTAAGTTCCGGCTTTAATATAAACGATGTCCCCCGCAATTAATGTATTTGCGGCTTTCTGAATTGTGAGCCAGGGTTGATTTTCTGTACCGGGAGAAGAATCATTTCCATTGGGTGCTACATAATAAGTAGCTGCATGCATTGATGCAAAGAGTGAAAATGCACAGATAAAAAATATGATTTGAGAAACAAACCTGAAACTAACCACTTGTTGTGTGATTTGGTTTTTCATGATACTCTCCTTATTTAACTAAACTCATTTTTTTTGATGCGGTAAATTCCCCTACAATTATACGGTAAATGTAAACTTCGCTCGATAGTTGATTTGCATTAAAAACAACTTCATAATATTCAGCGTTCATATCTTTGCTGATCAAACTTGCATTTAAAATAATTCCAAATAATAATGTCATTGAAAAAGTAATATGTAATATTTTCTTATTCATTTTGAGTTTTACTTTTGTAACCCCTAACGGGAAAAGTCACATGCACCGAAATCCTGTCCAAAATACGTATGTAATGGCTACTCACTTTCCCTGAACTCCAAACTTTTGAAATCACGTTTCACGCTTTAGGCGTCTGGTGGACTGAGGGTTAGAAGGAATAGCCACCGTTTATTGCCACTTTACTTTAACAACAGGCACTTACCAGTTGCTGAATATTTACCTGCAACAATTTTGTAGAAATACACTCCTGAACCAACGTCAGTTGAATTCCAAATAATGTTATGATAACCCGGTTGAACTTTTCGGTTGACTAATGTTTCTACTAATTGTCCAGTGATATTATAAATAGAAAGATTCACAAATGATAACTCTGGTAATTGGTATGATATTATTGTAACTGCATTGAATGGATTTGGATAATTCGTCTTTAAGACAAACGTCTGAGGCATATTGGTCTCAGCTTCGAATATATCTGTTGTCTCGCTAAATTCATCCGCCCCAATATCTACTATGCCTCCTTGAACCCTTGTTTGGCCATCTATATCATAATCACCAATCTGCGGCAGGTTCTCACCCGCATTGATGGCGGAGGATGCAACCAGTAAATGCAGATTGGGTTCGCTTAGATTGACAAATTCTGGTGTAACAAATAACGAGTTGTAATCGTTACCTGTAGCTGATTTGTATGTAGCAAAGCCCTGATATATGATGTTTTTCCACTCCCACTCGCTGTATGTGATACCTGCAGAGCTGAAATACAAGTTGTAATCAACTACATTACCAATGTTTTCAGTAAAGGGGTCGCCAATCAGGATACTTTGATTGTTGGCGTAAAAGATGTTATTCTTAATAATGTTGTATCGTGTGTCGAATTGCAATAGGATTTCGCCGTTTCCATCTTCCAATGTATCGTTGTTATACAAGGTATTGTTGACAATGGTGCAATTTTCTGTGCTGCCGCGCTCGGTATCGTATCCTCCCATCGCAATGCCAGTCATCCGGTTGTTAAACAAAAAGTTGTTACGCACGGTTATAAAGCTGGTAGCCCGACCCTGGTGTTCGCTTGCTATTTCTATGCCAATGTCAGCCTGGGAAATTGTATTTCGCTCTATGACGATATCCTTGCCACCATCGACATATATGCCGCCGGCACTATATGAATCACCATAAGCAGGATTGCCAAATGAGGAAATGTTGTAAATTGTGTTGTTGGTGACTATTCCGTTTCGTGCCTGATCATAGTCGCTATTGGGAGCAGTATCCTCAAAACCGATGAAATCTATCCCAATGTTGTCGCAATTGTAAACGATATTGTTACTAACGGTAAATAGTGACACGTTGCCGTTCAAGACCAATCCTTCGCTTGAGCCCAGGATGAGGTCGTGGAGTTCATTGCCCTCGATGAGGATGTTGTTGATGGAATCGGGAGCAGAAGTACCATACACGGCGATACCATGTGCATCTGCACCCATCAGGTCACCATCAACGGGGGCATTGGTTTCGATATGGTGAATATGGTTGTTTCTTAATTGAATGTGGTGGGTTACGCCTCTGACATGGATACCAACGGGGATAATGTTCGGGGTGGAAGTACGATAATTGCGTATTTCAAAGCCCCTGATAATTACATGATGCTGGTCTACAATTAAGAACATACCATTGTTAACATCAGGTACAGTGAGTCCTGTTCCGTCCAGGATGGGTATCTCGTTTTCATAATTTTGGAAGGTGATGTAGCCATCGTTGGTAGAACCCGAAACGTTTAAGGTGACTTTTTCGTTATAAACACCACCGCGTACATACACGGTGTCGCCTGGGGCAAGAGTGTTAGCTGCTTTTTGAATGGTATGCCAAGGTTCTGTTAATGTACCTGGGTTACTGTCGGCGCCATTCGGGTCCACATAGTAGACTTGACCGACGGCTTTTGTATTCATACCCATAATGAATAGAATCATAAACAGGACACACACCTTCAATGTTCTAGCATTTGAATTGCTAATAATTCCAAGGGTCAATATATTTTCAAGATTACACATTCTATTTTTTATTTTAGATTTCCTCTTATCAAACATCTATGGTTTAGAATAATACTTCTTTGGACTTCTTTAACTTACTGCTTTCTGGATGTCTATTTGGGATTTGAAAGTCACTATTCCTTCTAACGGCATTTGAGCTTAACAGCAGCAGTATCACACTCCCACCCAAAGCAAGTCTAACGCCTTTGTTAGAAAAACAACTTAACTAACTTGAACTACTTTTATAGAACTACGAACAAAAACACGCACTCTCAAAACGAAACAACCAAGCACAACTGCTGACTGTTAGAGCGAATGGTTATATTAAACCGTCCATTAGCATTATTAAGTACATAAAAAGATGACTTAAAGAATATATTTAGAATAATCTTAGAGTTACAAATAGCAAGATTATGAAGTTCAGAAGGAAGAGTAAAAACAACATGATAATAGGGAAGAGGGGGGAAGTCTTTCACAATTTTTCTAACCCACTTAAGTTTTTTGCTATTATTACACCTATTACAGTGTCTATCTCTGCAAGGCTGTTTCATGGGTTCAATATTACTACACTTCTTATTGCTACTGACAAGAATAATATTGCGCGAATACTCAGTAAAACAGTTGATGATTTTATGGATTACCTTGCGTTGCTTGTATGATATTTTATGAGAAACAAGATATTTGTCCATGCTTCCAAATAATATATCGGATACACTTATCATAGATATGTAACTTACTACAAAATTAGCACAATTTCAAAGAACTTTCGGCATTTGTGTTATAACTCTTTAAAAATGTCATAGATACGACTCGATAGAAATGTCAGTAAAAAAGACATATTAGTATTCAAAAAAAAAGGATATTAGTATGAGAAAGGAATTACTGATGAGTATAAAAGAACATGACAGAGTTAAATTGTTAGAAGAAGTAAAGGCTAGAAAAATAACGATAAAGGTAGCAGCAGAATTATTAGGAATAAGTGAGCGTCAGCTCTATAGGATAAAGCTATCCTATGATCAAGAAGGAGTTGTTGGTATTATTCATAAATCAAGAGGACGCCCCTCCAACAGAGGTTTT
>JAKIUC010000080.1 GCA_021647785.1 Melioribacteraceae bacterium | reverse complement strand
ACTGCTGTTTATCAGTGGGTTGCTACTATGGCGTTAGGATTTGAACCATCAGTTGTTAAAGGTGAAGTATTTGCTGTTGTTGCTATTAACGATGGTGTTTTAACAGACTATAGTAACGAATTTGGTGTTTGGGCAGACAATAATATTGGTCATCCAGGTTGGAAATATTACGAAGAAGGTAGATTGAGTACTGATCAACCTGGATGGTGGGCAAGAATGTACTCATGGGATTTTGCAGTTGCTGTTAATATTACAGGTGACTTATCCCCTACAATCTCTGACGTTACTATTCTCGGTACAACTCTTTCAACGGAGGCAAGAACTATTGAAGCTACTATTACTGACGAAAACCCTGGTGGTGGCGATGCTGGTATTGCTTCTGCTAACTTACTTTATACTATTGATGATGGTTCTGAAGTTTCTGTTCCTATGACTGCTAACGGAGATGTTTATTCTGCAGATATACCTGGACAAGTAGCAGGTACAACAATTTCTTACTCTGTGGAAGCTACAGATGTTTTAGGCTTACACACTAGATGGGCTAGAGATGTTACTTACAAAATATTTGCAATAGAAAACCCTAATGCATTATTAGTATTTAATGGTCCTGACGCTGCTTCTGGTTATCCGCAAAGTTACTACTTTGGTGGCGGAAACTATCCTTATGGAGATCCAAAATATGCATTACTTGCTTGGGATCATGATTCTTGGGCATATGGTGCTTTAACTGAAGAATTAGTTAATGGTTATAATAATATTATTGAAATAGCTACAAGTGGACCTGCTGCTATTAATAATGATGTTGTTGCTGCATGGTTAGCTGGAGACGCAACAAGAAACTATATGCTTGCTGGCGACGAATGGTTAGGTGTTCAGTACGGTTGGCCAAATCCATGGACAACAGTAGATATTCCTGATGGTGACTTTGCAAAAGATATATTAGGTATTAGTGTTTATTATCCGGATATCAATTATGCTGCTTCTGGTGATCAAGCATTACCATCAAATGTTAATGCAATTGAAGGCTCTTTATTAGGTAATAATTTATTTGCATTACATGCACAAGTTTCAGCAGATAGTGGTTGGACTGCGTCAATGCAGTACGATCCTACTTATGAAATTGGTTCTGATAACTGGTTAGACGGTGTCGATTTTGTAGATGGTGTTGATGCAGATATGATGGGAATGCCTCTTGATGGCGGCAACGCAGGTTCTGATCCTCTTACTATAGCTGGACACAGAACTCTTGCAGCTGGTAATAAAATTGCTTTCTTTGCATACGATCCTTTATCACTTAACTCTCAAGCTCCGGAATACTGGTGGTATGGTTTTACTGGAGATTCTCCTCAAAATGCTGCATTAAACTGGTTTAATGCTGTTAGTGTTGATGAAAACATTACTACATTACCTGAGGAATATTCACTTTCACAAAACTATCCTAATCCATTTAACCCTGCTACAATTATCTCTTATTCTATTCCTGAAAAAGCAGATGTAGTACTTAAAGTATATAACTTGTTGGGGCAAGAGGTTGCTAAATTAGTTAGCGAAGTTAAAAATGTTGGAACACACGAAGTTAACTTTAATGCTAACAATTTAACTTCAGGTGTATATTTTTACACAATTAAAGCTGGTAGCTTTACAAGTACGAAAAAAATGATGCTTATCAAATAAGCTAAATCATTTCTTTTGTTTTTGGCAGTTTCTCTTATATAGGGAAACTGCCTCTTTTTTATTCTATGAACTATCTTAGTGTAGAATAAAAACCCTAAGTAAAAAATATTGAGAATTTTATTAAATAATTTTGGAGTAGGCATGAAAAAGTTCATTACTTTTTCAATATTTCTGTTTATTTCGGTTTTCCTTTCCACAACTATATTTGCACAATCTGGTGCAGGTAAGTTAGCAGGAAAAATAACGGATACCGATACAGAGGAAGCTCTTATAGGAGCTAACGTTGTAATATTGAATACTTCACTTGGTGCTGCATGCGATTTAGATGGTAATTATTTTATATTAAATATTACACCTGGTACGTATGATGTAAAAATAAGTTTTGTTGGTTATAGTTCAAAAATAATTAAGGATGTTAGAATAATTCCTGGTGTTACTTATGAATTAAATACCACTCTCTCCCCAGGTATTGCTATGGAGGAAATTGTTGTATCAGGTGTGAAATTTTTTGAAGAGAAAGCTACTAATACTGTAAAAGTAGTTGATGCTGAACAAATAGCACGTTTACCTGTAAGAGGTGTTGAAAACTTTGCTGCACTTCAAGCGGGTGTTGTTAAATCTGATGGTTCTGGTGGTGCTGCCGGAAATGCTGAAATTAATGTTCGTGGTGGTAGAGGCAACGAGGTTGTTTACGTTGTGGATGGTGTTGTGCAGAACGATCAAATGTATGGTAAAAACCAATCGCAGATTAGTAATGCAGCTATCGAGCAGATTTCATTTCAAGTTGGTGGTTACGAAGCAAAATATGGACAGGCTCAATCTGGTATTGTAACTGTAACTACTAAATCTGGTACTCCAAAGTTTACAGTATTTGGTGACGCCCTTACATCATCTTTTACAGATGATTTTGGATATAATATTTATGCTCTCGCTGTTGGTGGTCCAATTATACCAGGTAATAAAGATATGACCTTTTTTATCTCCGGTGAAAGAGGCTGGTTTAAAGATGGTGAACCGAGTGCCAATGGTATCAATTTTGGGTCAACCGGTTACTCAGCTAAAGCAAAAGAGAACAACACAGATGCTACGTGGCGTATTTCTGCGAGAACTAATTTTAACCTTGGTGCTGGTTTTAATTTGCAAGTTGGCGGTAACTACAATGATTGGAAATCACGTCTTTATGATTATGATTATGCAAAAAACAATTCTCTGCATAATGCAATACGATTGAAAGATAATATTGCCTTAAATACTAAATTATCTCAAAATATTGGAGCCTCTTCATTCTGGAACTTAATTGTTGGATATCAAAAATTTACTCAAGAAGAGGGTGATGGCATTTTCTTTGACAGATTAGAAGAGTATGGTGATACTGTTTATAATAAATTTATACCTAGACAAGCTGACCAAACTGCATTAGAAATTGATGATGATGGTATTTTTAATGCGTATGGCTGGGTTGATGATTATTATAGGAAAATTAATAATGATAAAATAACTGCCGATTTTAACTTTACTTCGCAGATTGAAAAACATCTATTTGAAGCCGGAGCTGGTATTACACTTGGTACGCAGCGTTATTATTCTATCCGTCCGGTAGGGCTGGCATTTCAAAATGCTGAATTTATATCCCCTTCTGGTGATACTATTGCTGCAAAAACGAAGTATGAAAGATATGTTATTGGAAATCCATATAGATATGGATACAATATATATGGTGAAAAGGATGGGGGTGTTATTGATGATGAAGATGATTTACCTGCTAAGAACCCTATGCTTGGTTATGCTTTTATTCAAGATAGATTTGAGTTAGAAGATATAGTATTAAACTTAGGTTTACGTATCGATTATTTCGATTCAAAAGCTGATATTATTGCTGACCCAGCAAATCCTTATAGTGGTGGTTCTGACCCTGATGATTTTGATCCAGGTGATTTTAAAACAAAAGAATCGGAATTATATTTTTCGCCACGTATTGGTATCGGATTCCCTGTAACTGAATCAACAGTATTCCATGCACAGTATGGTTCTTTTGTTCAGGTTCCACGTTTGATTGATTTATATTCTTTTCAACGACGACTTGATTTGTTAAAGAGTACTTCATCTTTATCGGTTGCAACTGGTTACATTGAAAGTGAAGTAACAACACAGTACGAGGTAGGTTTTAGACAAGTATTGGGTAATGTAGCGTCACTTAATATTACAGCTTTCTATAAAAATACTAAAGGTTTAGCTAACCAGGGAGTAGTAAATTATTATAGAGAACCAGGTGGAGAGCGATTACAATACTATTCAGCTACAAATCAAGATTTTGGTACTGTTAAAGGATTTGCTTTCTCCTTAGCTGTATCAAGAACAAATTATTTTTCACTTTCTTTTGATTATACATTTTCAATTTCAGAAGGGACTGGTTCTTCATCAAATTCATCCTTTGTAGCTGCTTTCAGAAACGATGGGGATGAAGTGCCAAAAGTTATTGCTCCTTTAGAATTTGATCAGAGACATACAGGAATTTTGATTCTTGATTTTTACGTTCCTAAAGGTGAATTGGCTTGGGCAGAGATGCTTGGTGCAAATTTCTTAGTATCTTTTTCAAGTGGTCGTCCTTACACTCCATTAGAGACACAAAATCTACTTCAAGGTGATACTAACTGGGGTAATACAAAAGGTTACGTAAATTCAGCCTATGGTCCCGGAAATTTTAGAGTTGATTTTAAACTTGAAAAATCATTCCCTCTTGGATCTACAACTTTAATTACACCATACTTATGGGTAGAAAATTTGTTTGAAACAGTTACAGTAGTTGATGTTTGGAGGTCCACTGGATCGCCATATACAACCGATTATTTAAATACTGAACTTGGGAAAAAACTTTCTATCCAGAATGGAGAAGGATGGGTTGAAGACTATAAGAGTTTAGAACGAGACCCGAGTAATTTTGGTATTCCAAGATTAATCAGATTAGGTCTTAAAATTAATTTTGCTTCATTATAATGGTTAGTAATATTACTAATAGAATAGGTATAAATATGAAAATTAGAAAAAAATATTTAGCTAAAATAATAGTGTTGTTGCTGACCTCTTCACTATTATTTGCTAATGTTGTCGATAAAAATGGGAAGAATACCCAAACACTCGATAAAACACAGACGGTTAGCGATAAAAAACAGCCTGATGCCTACTACTTATTTATTAATAAGTTAGCATTACCACTTAACAGTAGAGGAGTTATGGCTGACGTAAAAGTTGGTGAAAATCCAACCTCCGGACGTATAGATGGGAAAGGATTTCTCTATTCTGGAGGTTTTTACATGAGTGGTGTTAACGATAGAGGAATTATGTGGTCTAACGGTCAAGCTACAGCTTCTCGTGTAACAGATTATCTACCTGGCAATGCTTCTATAGTAGATTCTGTTCAAATAAGTGATAAAACATATGAAGGTTTATTTATAGTAAAATCATCGGATGAAACTTTTGGTGAATCTTGGAGAGAATGGAGTAAAGCTGTAGAAGCAGGTGCTTACTTTTATGATGGCGATGGCGATGGTATATATACTGTTAGCAAAAGCCCTGGTGATTCTGTAACTGCTACTGATGATGTACCTGATATTCTTGGTGATGAGACTATTTGGTGTGTTTATAATGATGCATTAGAGAGCTCATTCAGACAATTTCCGAATGTTAAACCACAAGGTATTGAAGTGAGACAAACTGTTTGGGCATACTCAACAGCTGGCGATTTAGGAAACATTATATTTGTTAGGTATTCACTTTTGAATACTGGCTTGGTCTCTGAAGTACACGATTCTGTTTACTTTGGTGTTTGGGCTGATCCTGATTTGGGTAACTATATTGATGATTTAGTTGGTTCTGATACATCCTTAAACGCTGGTTATGTCTATAATGATGGACCTGATGATGATTTTGGTGTTGATCCCCCTGCATTCTTAATTGATTTTTTCCAAGGTCCGTGGGATGAATCTGAAGACCCTACAGATTTTGCTTTGAATACTAAAGGACCTATTATGGGTATTGATACAATATGGGGATACAAAAATCTCGATATGACGTCATTTATGCATTTTTTGCAAACAGGTAATACTTTGCAGGACCCGAATAATGAGTACCAAGCAAGATATTATCTTAGAGGTTTAACAGAAACTGGTGCATCTATTGACCCTTGTAATTGGGAATTGGGAGCAGTATTTCAAGAGGATTGTGCTTCTATAGACCCAACATTTATGTATTCAGGTGATCCTGTATCCCTAACTGGATGGATTAATACTGCTGCTAATGATCAGAGACAATTATCTAATACTGGTCCTTTTAAATTAAAAAAAGATGTACCGGTTGATGTTGTTGTTGCTTATGTAGTTGGTCGTGGAAATTCGGCTGTTGCTTCTGTTAAAGAGACTAAGAAGATTGATAGAGCTGCACAATTTGTATTCCAGAACAATTTCAATGTACCATCGGCTCCACCTGCTGTTAAACCAATAGTAAAAGCTGGCGATACTTCAATTGAATTAATTTGGGAAACTAAACCGCAAATGGATTATAACCAGAAAGGTGTTGGTTATGATATGCATTTTGAGTGGTACGAAGTTACAATGTATCAATCATATGCAACTTCCCCAATGAATGCCGGGATGATAAATGCAAAAGTTATTGCTCGTTATGATGTTAAAAATGATATAAATGCAATGATTTATGAGAATCCGGTTAATAATGAGAGAACTATAATCTATGATCATGGTGGAACTCAATTAGATTCTGCTACCTATTTTGACGCAGATAAAGGAAGAATTAGTTTGAAAATTATGCAAGATCCATTTACTAGTGGACCATTGCTTAAAAATAAACCTTATTTCTTCTCGATAACTACTACTGCTGTTAATATGGATGAAATTGAAAAATTAGATGCACTTGGTACATATATTATACCTGCTACTGCAACCTTAGGTACAATTGCAAATGTACCTACAATTATTGATGATGATAAAGGTAATAGAGGTATCTTAACTGGAGATGTACAAAATGAACCATATTATGCGGGTGTATTGGCAGATCATGTTTCAGGTATCGCAGAAGCAGATGTCTCTTATTCTGTTCAAGATAAAGAAAAAACAACTACTAACATTTATGAAATAGGTTTCTATAAAGATAGTTTGAAAATTCCTTATGAACTCTTTTATTATGTAAAAGATTTAAATACCGGAGTAAAATTAGTTGACTCAACTAAGAACTTCTTCTTTGATGGAACAGATTTTGAGAATAATGCTTTTGATCCTATTGCATACTATAGAGACCAAATAAATAATCTTGTTGATGGTGTTACTGTTACAGTTCCATGGGTTAAACCTGGTGTTGGCAGTACTGAATTTGATGGTTCAATGTGGTACACAGAAGATTTAGAAGATACATTAACTGGTGGGTTTTATGTTGGTAGAGATATTGCTAAACCGGTTAATTGGCTACCTATTTCATCAAAAGTATCTAATTCAATTTCAGTTAGTGACATGAAGCGTGTTGAATTACGCTTTGGTTCTACAAGTAAAGCATTCAGATATGTACGAGATCCTAACAGATTTGTTTGGAATGGAATAAGAACTTCAGATTTAGATTCTGGATTTGTTGATGTCCCTTTTCAGGCATGGGTAAAAACTGATACTGAAGAGTATCAACTCGCTGTTGGATTTACTGAATCTGCTAATTCTAAAGATACCTTAGGTAACGAAGTGGGAATGCCAGATGCAAAGTATTTCCCTGGAAACGATATTACTTTATCAGAAGAATATATTCTTATTTTTGATGCACCTTATTCAGATAACATTAATGATAACTTAATTTATTCTAATAATTTGCAAATTGGAAAGGCTGATTTAACAAATGGTACAAGAAGAATAGATGCGAGCTTTAACGATTCTTTAAAAGCAATTGGTAAATCGCCTTGGTTTAATTCAATGTACGTTTGTGGTTTTGAAACAGATATGCCACGGAATTCATTTGTTCCTACTGGTACTTTTATTCTTAATCCTGGTGTCTTCTTAACGGATAAAGATAAATATCATTATACAATACAAAAAGATATGACCGAAGATGATGGTCAAGCTCAATGGGATAAAGTAAATGTATTTCCTAACCCATTGTTTGGACTAAATGAAGGTGTAAGTTATTTACCAGGTGGTAGATATGACGAACCAGTTGTAACCTTTAATAACTTACCAAATGATGTAACAATTAAACTTTACAGTTTAAGTGGTGTTCTTCTTAGAACTCTTAGTAAAAGTGATGCTACCTCAATTTTAAGATGGGATCTTGAAAATGAGAGTGGATTGCGCGTTGCTTCTGGTATGTATATAGCTTTAGTTAGTAATCCAAAATATGGTGATAAAGTATTAAAATTGGCTATTATAATGCCGCAAAAACAAATACAAAGGTATTAAAAGGTTAATTTAATTATTAATGGTAGTAGTACTCTACTACCATAATTTATAAATGTTTACAAATTGGAGAATATAATGAAAAAGCTATTTACGGTTATAATGATGTTGACCTTTTCAGTATCTCTGTTTGCTGGGGATGTAGCTCGTAAAGGTACAGCTGGTGCTGAGCAATTACTAATACCAGTTGGAGCAAGGTCAATAGCTACAAGTGGTGCATTCAATTCCCACTTTTCGGGGCTTGAATCAATCTACTATAATCCTGGTGGACTTGATAGAATGGGTGGAACAGAAGCAATGTTTAATATGATGAATTACATTGCTGATATTAATGTTTCTTATTTTGCTATAGGCACAAAAACAGATTTTGGCTCTATTGCATTAACATACAAAGCATTAGATTTTGGTGATATTCCTGTAACTACTACTGCTAATCCTGATGGTACTGGACAGATGTACTCACCAAATTATTTTGTTATGGGGCTTACCTATTCTAAATTGATAACTGATAGAGTATCTGCTGGTATTACTTTAAGTCTTATTAGCGAGACCATTATGAATACATCTGCTAATGGTTGGGCTGTTGATTTTGGTGTTCAATACAGATTTTCTAAAAACTTTTCACTTGGTGTTGCAGTTAAAAACATTGGTGCAAATATGAGTTATGCTGGTGAAGATCTTAAAATTAAAACGGAACCTCCTGGTAGTGCATTAGGTGGTGGTAATTTGGTTTCTGTTGTAGATACTGAGATTTTCCAAATTCCAAGTTATTTTGACATAAGTCTTGGTTATACATTTGATTTTGATGAATCAAATAATTTATCAGTTGCTGGTACTTTCAGAAACAATAACAGTTTTGAAGACTATATGCATCTCGGTTTAGAATATGATTTTATGGATGCTATTTATCTAAGAGGTGGTTATTCGTTACCAATGGAAAAAAATGACGATGCAATTTTTACATGGACGGCTGGTGCAGGTGTTAACTTTACATTTGCTGATGCACTAAATCTGAAATTTGATTATGCGTTTAGACCTGTTAGCGAGTTCCCAACAGATAATCATGTATTTACATTATTGATTGGTGTTAACTAATTATTTCTGTTTTAAAATTGTTAAATTAAAAGGTGTCCTAATTGGGACACCTTTTTTTATTAATAAACTCTTTCCTTTATTTTTCTTAATTTACTATTCTAATATTTTGATGTTTACTTTTTTAAGAGGAGACTATGAATTATTTTTATGTATTGATTTTACTATTAAGTATTAATATTTTTTCACAAGATAAACTCTCTTTCGAATTTGATTATGCAAGATTTAAATACGATACAACCAAAACCTATCTCGAATTATATTATTCATTAGGGCAAAGCAATTTAACTCCATACATGAGTGATAGTAATAGTTATATTGGTGCCTATCTTGATGTAATTATAACTGATACTTTATCAAAGAAAACAGTAGTAAATAAAAGATATCTCTCCAAAACTGAAATATTAAATCTGGAGGATCTATCTTATAGTGGAAAAAATCTATTAGGTAATCTCGGTTTTGTTTTGGAAGGGGGAACATATAAATTAGATATTTCTGCTACAGATATTGCTGATTCAACAAACCTAATAAAATATGAAGAAATAATTAGTATAAAAATATTTTCAAGTGAAAAGTATTCTGTTAGTGATATTCAGTTAGCTACAAGAATTATTTCCGGAAGTAGAAATAAAGAATCAATATTTTATAAAAACACAATGGAGATATTCCCTAATCCGCATAATATTTATATAGAGAGTATGCCGGTATTGTTCTTTTATGCAGAACTGTACAACTTGAATCTTCCAGAACTGCAAAACAAGGATTTAATTTTAATTCAACAATTAAATGATAGTTATGGAAATACGTTAAATGTAAAGAAAAAGAAATTGCAAAAAAACAATAAATCTATTTGTGAAGCTGGAGTAATAAATCTAAAAAAATATCCAACGGGGTCATATACACTAATACTTAATATATTTGAAGATTCAGTTAATATTGGAATAGCTTCTGCTAAACGATTTTATCTTATAAACCCTTCGGTAGAACAAACAAAACAGATTTCAATAGGTAATCTTGATGTTAAGAGTAGTGAGTTCGGAATTTTAAGTGAGGAAGAATGCGACGAGATGTTTGAGGTCTCTATACCTATTGCAGCTCAAATAAATATTGAAGGTTATAAAAAACTCCAAGATGTTAATTCAAAAAGAAAATTCCTTTTTGACTTCTGGAAGGTTAGAGACCAAACACCTGAAACACCTCGAAATGAATTTAAGGAAGAATATATGGAACGAGTTCAGTTTGTAGAGGCTCGTTATAAAACCTTTGTGAAGAGAGGAGTTAAAACAGATAGGGGGAGAGTATATTTAATGTATGCCGAACCAGAGGAGATTGATTACTACCCAAGTGAATATAATATGAAACCTTATGAAATATGGTTCTATCAGGGTATTGAAGGTGGTGTAACATTTATATTTGGCGACATCACAGGATACAACGATTACGAACTTCTCCATTCAACAAAACGTGGAGAGATACGCGATGAATCTTGGCAAAGAAGAATTATCGTTGACTAATGTCTCTAATTGATAAAAATAGAATAGAGTTTTCTCTATGGATATTTTTCACGAAAGTTGTTCATATTATTGGTATAAAGAGAATTCCGATATTAGCCAAAACTCTAACAATAATATTTTTCTATATAATTCCAATCAGAAAAAACACTGTAATTTCAAATCTTACAAAAGCTTTTCCAGAGAAATCAAAAAGTGAAATAAGAAAAATTGCTTATAATAATTTTATAAGTGTTGGAATTACTTTCATGGAAATAATGGCTTTTCAGAAAATGGATGAAGAGCAAATTCTTTCTCTTGTAGAGATAAATAATCTTGAATTAACTAAAAGAAAAATTAATGCTGGCAAGGGAAGTATTTTACTAACGGCTCATATGGGTAATTGGGAAGTTGGTGCTCTATCAATGGGTTTGGTACTTAAAAAACCAATAAATGTTCTCGTTAAAAAACAACGCAATAAGTTGGTAGCAAATTGGATGAGTGAAATTAGAGAGAAGTTTAACAATAAAGAAGTTCCACTCGGAGCATCAGTTAGAGAGCTTTATAAAACATTAATGGAGGGCGGAATTGTAGGAATTGTTGGCGACCAGCGTGGCAGGAAGGAAGATGGAGTAGTTGTTAATTTTTTTAATCAGCCTACAGTAACATTTCAAGGCTTTGCAGCTCTGGCAATAAAAAAGCATGTTCCCATATTAGTGGTATTAGGTAAACGCGTAACTTCCGGAAGATATGTTTTCGATGTTGAAGAGATTAAATATGATGATTTACCAGAAAAATTATCCGATCAATTACAGGAATTAAATCAACGCTATATGACAATTCTGGAAAACAAAATTAGAGAAGCACCCGAACAATGGCTTTGGATGCACAATATTTGGAAGTATTAATTTTTTTGGCTAAGTTTTAATTAACTCAGCAAATAATGTCGTACCGATGGCACTTTTATATCTATTTTATTATTATGTTACCATAATATCACTCCTCTGGAGTTTTTAGTACCGTAGGTACGAAATTATGGTAAATAAAATTATCTAAAAAAATAAGTGCCATAGGTACAATATCTACTTTTGAATTTCCGCCTGTTCCGTTTTCGGAAAAACTTCTGTCCTGTAAGGATGCCCTCGGCATAAGAGTCTCACAGACATTTCATTGTCGGTATAGAACGATAAATGTTTAAACAATTATATCTAAAACAAAACTCAATATTGTATATATTTAAAAGCAAAATTTAATTTAATTATGAGCCTATTTAGTTTTAAAAACTTAAAAAAATCGTCTGTTTATATTACTCCAAATTTCCCTACTCTTGAAACAAAAAGATATAAATTTAGAATATTACAATTAATAAATTATTTTATATTATTATTAATATTACTAATATTATTATTATCAATTGCTTTCACCTTTACCCCTCTTAACAATTTAATAATGTTTCTGGAGAACGATAAACTTGCTCAGCAATCTGAAAGAATAGAGGTGTTAGAAAAAAAACTTATAATATTAACGAGTGAACTAAATCGTATATCTACTTTAGATAAAAGGTTAAACTATGCCTTAACTTTAGCGAGGACTGATTCTTTAGATTCTACAGCAGCAATCTATGATTCATTAAGAAAATCAAAGGGGAACAGAATTCCGGTTGAAGGTTCAATTCTTCTAATTTTTGAAAAACTACTTAATAATACTTTTTCAGATTCGGTTTTTTTTATAAATCCCATTGATGGAATAATTGGGAAGAAATATAATCCGGAGAAAGGACATCTAGGAATCGATTATTCAGTTAGTGAAGGGACTCTTGTTTTGGCCCCTGCAAATGGAACTATTATATTTGCTAATTATACTACAGATAATGGCAATGTATTAATTATCCAACATAAAGAGAATTATTTATCAATGTTTAAACATTGTTCCGTACTCCTTAAATCAGTTAGAGAAAATGTAGTACAAGGAGAACCTATTGCATTAAGTGGAAATACAGGAACAAATACAAGTGGTCCGCATCTACATTTTGAAATTTGGAAAAATTCTAAACCTATTAACCCCAATGGGTTACTTATAAATTAACGGAGAAAAAATGGGAAAAAGTTACGATCAAGATTTTAGTATTTTAAGTGAAGGTGTAAAGTTTGAGGGTAAGCTCTCAAGCAATGGTAATGTTAGAATTGATGGAGAGTTTGAAGGTGAACTAATAGTAAATGGTAATTTAACGCTTGGCGATAAAAGCAAAGGGAAAGGATCCATTAAAGCTGCAAATATTACTTGCGGTGGTTCAATAAATGGTTCTGTTGAAGCATCTGAAAAATTAGTTCTAGATACTACGGCAAAGATAGAAGGTGAAATCTCTGCTAAAATTCTTGTTATTAACGAAGGGGCTAATTTTAAAGGTACAAGCAACATGAATAAAGAAACAGCTAATAGTTTTGAAGATAATGAGTGAAACTGATAAGAACGATTTAACCAAGACCTATAAAGACATTGGACCCTATCTCGGTTTGGGAACACAATTAGCCGCAACAATGGTTCTGATGTTTTTTCTCGGAAGATGGCTTGATGAAAAACTTGAGCTTACTCCAATATTAACAATTAGTTTTGCCCTCTTTGGAGGTTTTGCCGGAATTTACAACTTTATTAAAGCAGTATTAAATCTAAATAAAAAGAATAATGAGAAAAATACTTAAAACAATAATTTATATCTATTTCCCACCATATCTCATAACCTATTTACTCAAAATTTTTGATTTTATAGATATCACAACTGAGTTAACAATATTTTTAGCTTTATTTTTGAATATACTCAATCTTTTTTTTGCTCTTCTATTCTATAATTTTTCTAATAATAGGTCAACTCAAATATTTTTACTTTTAAATTTTGGAGGAATGGGAGTTCGCATCTTTTTCTTACTAATTTCATTTACTATCAGTCTTATTCTCTTGGAAATTGATAAATATGCTTTTATATTTGTATTCTTGATTTTTTACAGTGTGAGTATATTCTTTGAAATCAAGCATTTTAATTCTAAAAAAGATGAGAAAAAAGTACAATAAAGTATGGAATTAAAGACTTCTACGGCAATTCAAGATACGCTGCAACAAGCAAAAGGTGATGTTGGATCAGATTGGATAATGCATCACATTCTTGATGCACCTTACTTTCAATTTGAACCGTTCAATGCAATACCACTACCACATTTATCTCTTTTCGGATTTGATATTTCTATCACTAAGCATGTAGTTTTTTTATGGTTAGTTGCTATTTTATTAATAGTTGCGTTCAAAATTGTATCAAATGCTTATAAGAAATCGTTAGTTCCGCACGGATTTGCAAATTTTATGGAGGTACTAATAGTTTTTGTTAGGGATGATATTGCAAAACCAACTATTGGAAAAGGTTACGAAAAATTTCTTCCATATTTATTAACGGTTTTCTTTTTTATACTTTTCAGTAATTTTATTGGATTAGTCCCTAATGGTGCAACAATTACAAGTAATATTTCTGTTACTGTAACGCTTGCTGTTATCTCGTTTTTGGTTACTCAAGCTGGCGGTATAATGAAGAATGGGGCTTGGGGATATTTCAAAGGTCTTATCCCTTCTGGAGTTCCTGCATGGCTTCTACCCATTATGTTTGTTGTTGAAATACTTGGTTTGTTTACAAAACCATTTGCTCTGGCTATAAGACTTTTTGCAAATATGACTGCAGGACACATAATAATATTTGCACTTATTGGACTTATCTTTTTTATGCAGACTTATTTAGTTGCACCTGTATCTATAGCATTTGCAATATTTATATATTTGTTAGAAATTTTAGTTGCAACAATTCAGGCATACATATTTACAATGTTATCATCATTGTTTATAGGTATGGCTGTTCATCAAGATCATTAAAATAAATTAAATTATAAACGGAGGAAACTCATGGAATTTGCATATTTAGCTGCTGGAATTGGTGCAGGCTTAACTGTAATTGGTGGTGCTTTAGGAATTGGTAAACTTGCTAGCTCGGCAATGGATGCAAGTGGACGTCAACCAGAAGCTCTTGGAGAAATTAGAACTTCAATGATTATTGCTGCGGCTTTAATTGAAGGTATCTCTCTTTTTGCGTTGGTTATCTGTATTCTTTTGGCATTAAAAACTTAAAAATTAACTTGGAGCCTGATTACCAGACTCCATTAATAATTAAATAGGAAAAGATTAAATGGCTAACATAATAAATTTGGCTTTTCTTGCTTTTGGTGGCGGAGGTTCATCAGGTGGATTACTTGATGTAAACCCAGGATTAATTTTTTGGGTTGTTGTTACTTTTGTAATTCTTCTTGTAATACTAAAAAAAATGGCTTGGGGTCCTATCCTAAATTCTCTTGATGAAAGAGAGAATTTAATAAAAGATTCTATTGATAATGCAGCAAAAGCACAAGCTGATGCTGAGAAATTACTTGAAGAGAATAAAGCTAATTTGGCTAAGGCTGAA
>JAKIUC010000079.1 GCA_021647785.1 Melioribacteraceae bacterium | reverse complement strand
AAAGCTGGAAATTACGAAGTTAAATTTGATGCTGCTGATTTTTCAAGCGGAATTTATTATTATCAACTGAGTGCTGGCTCATTTATTGAAACAAAGAAAATGATTTTACTCAAATAAGGATGAGGGTAAAGACTTAGTTTACCTACTCTTTTAAACTTTGTATATCCATTATTTAGTATCTCTAAAAAATCAGTGATTCAGAGTGAAATTTAGAAATTCCCGTTATTTGCTTTATTCAACTATTTGCACTTTAGATTGCATTGCTTTAACAAACAAAATAACGGGAATTTTAAACATTTTAATTTACTCCCCGAATCGCTGTAAAAAATGACGGAACGAACCTTTGTAAGTTTCACTTCTGTTTTTTTTCCACCTAACAGAATCAGATTTTGAATTTGAAGAGAGAGGAATGAAAACAGCATTTCCCAAGTATTTTGTATAATTATCTGATGCCTCAAAATAATCGAGAAAATATTTTATATTGTAACCTAACGATTTGTTTGTAATTCCTAACCCAGATAAACTGGAAAAGACAAATCTCAAAAAGATAAATTACACAACTTGTCCCGATTTTTCGGGATAAATTTCAATTTATAAAATTCAAATCCCAAACAAGAAATTTGTGTTAAGGTGTCTCGTTTTTTGGAATTTTGATATTGATATTGATATTGATATTGATATTTATTTGTTATTTGAATGTTGTCATTTGTAATTTTCTGCCAAAAATAACACTGCTTGTCCCGTGCTTTTAACGGGAAATATTACTGATAAGATACTAACATATAACCACCTGTACTTTCAACACCAGGATAATTAGCAATCTCGTAAGTGAGTACCATCTGTCCACCCGCTGTACCTTTATTTATATTCTCTGATAAATGGATTAAATTTTCAAGTGTGAGATGTTTGTTAGTAGAAAAGGATTCTACGATTTGATAGAATGAGCGAAAACAATTGACATTGATATGATACTATCATAATTTAGTAAAACCTAGATTAAACAAAATGAGGCTAAATTGTGAATAGAATTCATCTATTTATTTTAATTCCTTTCTTTCTCTTTCTTGAACATTACAACGCTCAAACAAAAGAACCAATTGTTGTAAATAAGAACAGACTTCACACCTCATATAAACAAAATAGAACAGATATTTTCCAGATTCAAGTAAAGGATTTATTACAACTTGGGATGATTACAGGTTTGGGGATGTTCAAAAATTTGCACAACGCTTTGATGAAAATTGCAACAAAGTTGGTGAAGAATTTAAAATTAAAGATTATCAGTTAATCTCTTATTCTGTAAATAGCAAATCATTTGGAATTTATGAGAATAACTATTCTTACACATGGGGACCCTATGATGATGTTTCTGGAGTTAGTTTTATGGGAAATTATTTTGATGAAACAATTGAAACTGAGTCTTTAAATTTAGGTGGAGGAACATATCCTTGGTGTGGTACTGGTTGGCTTGGTATTGGTTATTCCCTTACCAGATATGGGAATGAGTTTATTTATGCTTACGATTTTGGAGGATGGTATTCAATTATTAAAATTCTTAATGATGGTACCGATAGTTTAATTTATTGCAGCGAGGATGATAACCAGAATCAAATATCAAGTGTTTATCCGGTTGTTAATTCAAAAGGTGAATATTTAATGATATATTTTAATTCAAGTGAATATGATTCAACCTTGGGAGTTTTTACTAAATCATTTGCAAAAAACGATACTCTTTTATCAACAAACATAATTGAGAATTTTCTGGAAAGAGGTGAATACGCTTATTGGGGTGATAGAAAGTCTATTAAAGCTTTTGCTGTAAACGATTCATTATTCCAAATTCTTTTTATTGACTCGTTAAAACTTAAAACATACAAAGTTGATATTAATGGAAATTTATTGAGTAAAAATATTTATCCAATTTACAATCCATCAAGGGAGGAATACAATTTTTACACATATTCAGATAATTTTTCAATGTCAAATTTTAATGATGGTTCAAAACAAATATTAATTTCACTAAATAACTTTACAGTACAGTCTAACACACTTTTCTTGTTTGATAGTGAAGGAGAACTAATAAGTGAACCTATTTTCGATTCAACATTTAATTACAGATTGGGTGAATCTTTTTTCAAAAACAAAGCAAACCAATTTAATTTTACTACTACAATTAATAATTCAGCCTATTTAATGAAATATGATAATTTTAATCTAATAGATTCAATTAAAATTAGCAAACCAATTGCAAAAAGCAACGAAGTTAAACCTGTAATAAGTAAATATAATGATGATTTTTTTGTTGCATTTAATAATGAAGTAGAAACAATTGGCAGAGGAGTTTCGGTTGAAGGAATTTCAACTACTAATGATATTAAATTAAACTCGAAAAAGCACCAGTTTTTTGATGATGGAACAAGTATGGTTGTTTGGAATAATGGACAAAATTATACAACGATTACTTCCGGTTTTTCTATTTACGATGAAAACTTTAATCTCATCAAAACTGATACATTAATTAATAGTATTAGCGATAATTATGGATTTTGTAGTGGTAATATCTCACCCAATGGTGAATTATTCATTATCTATCAGAATTTGAATGGAGTCTTTATTGCAAAGTACACCAAAAATGGTGAGTTAATAAAATCATCTAAATTTATTGAAGAGGCAGTTAGATATAGAAGATGGGCAGAAATATTTTATGACGATTCAAATATTTTCGTTCAGTGGAATAAAAAAATATTTACATTAAGTAATGATCTGCATATTACAAAAACTTCTCGAAATGATATATATACTAAAATCTTTAAGTATTGGGGAGATGACAAATTTGGAAGTTTTGTCTATTATAGTTATGAGCAGAGTCTCTATTATTCTCTTTTTAATTCCTATGGTGATACTCTTGTTCCGAATATCGATTTGGCAAATGGTGAAATATTTAGCGAAGTTAAAGCTGGATATGCAAAACCAAATCAATTTATTGTACTTTATAAATCTGCAGAGGAAATTTATACAAAAACCTACAACATCTTTGGCGAAATGATTAATGATAAATTTATAGTTCACAAAATTGAGAATGAAACAATAAATGATGTATCGTTTGCAGTAAACGGTGATAAGATTATTTTCACTTGGTCTGGTAAAAAAGAATCTGAAGATAATTATGATATTTATGCCGTTTCTTACAACTTGGACAGAGTTACAAATGTTGAAGAGATACTAAATAACAATTTAGCTGAGGAGTTTCAATTATTCCAAAACTACCCAAATCCGTTCAATCCAAGTACAGTAATTAAATATCAAATACCAGCAAATGTGAAAAGCAAAATGTCAAACATAAAGCTTATTATATTTGATATTCTTGGAAGAAAAGTTGCAACCTTAGTAAACCAAAATCAAAAAGCTGGAAATTACGAAGTTGAATTTGATGCTGCTGATTTTTCAAGCGGAATTTATTATTATCAATTGAGTGCAGGTTCATTTATTGAAACGAAGAAAATGATTTTACTTAAATAAAATACTTGAATCAACCTTTTTCAGGACGGTTCAGTGCGTTATTAGCTTGTTAACTCTATTCCGCCACTGCGGGATGGGGCTAATGAAAACATTGCTTTTCGGAGTGGACTCAACATTACTCTTTTATAATTTGTTCAACAATTTCCAATTGCTTAATCTCTGCCATTTCATAAATTCTTGGATTAATTATAAATTGTTTTCCATTATCTAAAATTACTCTTTCGTTTTCAGTCCACTTTTTTACTGCTTCTCTTTGGTCAGGTCTTACTATCCAGTTAGTACTATCATCCAGAGAGATAACTGCACCGCTTGAATCAATCTGAGAAATATATGATAATCTCCCTTCATTAAACTGTATGATATCATTAATATTAGTACTGTTATCGTAAATTGTTCCAAGAAAAGAGACGCTTTTTTCAATCCCATCTATGTATGCAGTTCCACCAATGCTTGATTCATAATATGTTACAATTACTTCATTACTTGGTGTATTTATTGAAAAGCGACCAAACCCCCATTTAGTACCATCTTGTAAGGTAATTGAAGTTTTGGCAACAGTATTAATTCTTGAATGGATATATCTAATATCTCTATCAACAAAAGCAAAATCGCTTGAACAAGAATTTAAAAATAGGAATGATATGGTTAGTAAGTTTAATAGTAATTTGTATAGTTTCTGTGCCATGAGAACTCCTTTGTAGTTAATAAGTGTTGTCATTTAATATTAAAACCAGAAAAACAAATTTAATTTACTAATTGAATCTTAAAGTTGTGTAATTTTTAAACCAAAATTTTGCACTTGAATATTTTTTATTTGCTAGTTATTTTAATTGCTTAATAAATAAAAAGAGGTAGTATATGCAAATGATGCCAAAATTTTTTCTGCACTATTTTACAAGATTAATGAAACTTACTATATTTTTGAGTTTTACTTTTCTTTACGTTTCATGTACCGATAAACCGATAGTTCCTGTTCAACCAGAATCTGATAAAAACATAATTATTTTATATACTAACGATGAGCATGGTTGGATGGAAGGGAGTGAGGGGTATGGAACTGCTGCAGAGTTGATGGGAATATGGAGAGAAACGGAGGGATATTCTGAAGATAAAGATAACTATCTAATTTTGAGTGGTGGCGATATGTGGACTGGACCAGCAATCTCTACTTGGTTTGATGGGAGATCGATGGTTGAAGTTATGAATGCGATGAACTATACGGCAGCAGCAATTGGTAATCATGAATTTGATTTTAAAATTGAAGGACTAAAACAAAGGATGGCGGAATCTAGTTTTCCATTCCTATCAGCAAATATTCGTGAAAAGAGTTCCGGTCAAATTCCAGAATATATTAAACCATATATAATTAAAGAAGTTGCTGGAATAAAAATTGGAATTATTGGATTAACTACAATATCAACATCATTTACTACTTTTCCAGAATATGTTAAGGATTATAATTTTATTGACTACGCAGAGGCACTTGAGGAAATTGTTCCGCAAGTAAAATCTGATGGAGCAGAAATTTTAATCTCTATCGGACACATATGTTCATCTGATATGACAAGTCTGGTTCCAACTGCATCTAAGTTAGGTATTTCAGTAATAGGTGGTGGGCATTGTAATCAATTAGTAGCTAGTAAAAGTAGTGATGTTGCTTTAATTCAAGGAGGAACCAGACTTGAAAACTATGCAAAACTTGAAATTATATACAACTCTGAAACTAAAACTGTTACAGAACTTCTACCAAGTATTCATGATAACATTGGTGGTTCACCTGATGCTGCTGTGGAGGCAATTGTTAAGTATTGGAGAACACAAACCGATAATGCACTCTCAGAAGTAATTGGATATGCAAGTACAACAATTGAGCGTTACTCACGTGAAATGTGGAACATGGTTATTGATTCGTGGTTTTACACATTCCCTTATGCAGATGCAACTATGACAAATGCAGGTGGAATACGACAATCAATTCCTGCTGGAGATATTACCCTATCTACTATTGTTGGGCTGCTTCCCTTTAATAACTCAATTTTGCAATTGGAATTAAATGGTGAAGAGTTAATTGATTGCATTAATTACGATATTATTATTGGCGGAATAACCACAGTTGGCGGGTACAATTTTGCTGATGGAACTCCGATTGAACTCCAAACAAATTACTCTGTTTTTACAATAGATTATGTTTATTCAATTCCTGAATATAAATTTAGCAGTTACGATACTGATCCATATACAACCTCTGTACATTACAGACAACCTTTAATAGATTGGATAAAATCTTTAAATACCAGTTCATCTGATCCTTTAAATAATTATTTAGATTCTACTCCAAGGTAATAGGGGGAATAGGATTTATTACAAAAAAAAGCCGCCAATTCGCGAATTAGCGGCTTTTTTTCTCTATTTAATCAACGTCATTTTTTTTGCAATGCGGTTTTTGTTACTCCGCAGCTCATAAATATAAGTTCCAGAAGCAAGATTAGAAGCAGCATCGAAAGGAATTGAATAGCTGCCGACCGATTGATTTTTATTAACTAACTCTGCAACTACTTCACCTCGGATATTATATACCTTAATTGAAACTAATCCACTTTTTGGAATAGAATAGTTTATGGTAGTAGTAGGATTAAACGGATTTGGATAATTCTGAGCTAATTCAAAGTTAGTTGGTATAACAGTATTTTTCTTTACATCAACTGTTTGACCAATAATTACTACATTATCAATTGCTATTAAATCACCATCATTCCCCACATAACGCCAAGCTAAAAAGACGTTATTGTTATTTGCATAAGGAGTTAAATCAAGAGATATTTCACGCCATATCCAACCAGCACCATCATTTTGAGCCTCCCAAAGCAGAGTCCAATTTGCACCGTCATCCAATGTAATATATACACCAACGGTTGCACTTACTAACCAGTTTGTACTATGGCCAACATAAAAGTTGAGTGTAACATTCCCCGAAGGTAAATTAAGTGGTGGTGTGTAAAGCAGCTCATCCTGATCAGCAGCTACCCAAGGGCAAATTGCTGAATATACATTTGTTGGGTCAACACTACTAAATGGATTATCGGTTGGATTACCATTTTTCCATGTATTATCTGCGTTATTAATAGTTTGTGTCCAACCAGTTGGAGGAAAAGTTCCTGAATCAAAGTTCTCAGAGAAAATTTCACCTTCACCACTGCCGCCAGAAGATAGCTTTGCACTATAAACACCAGAGCCATGTGTTGCAACCACTACGCTTCCATCAGCTTCTCTTGTTTTAACCATTGTACAAACAGATACTCCAATTTCATTTGGCGATTCTTGCATCCACACTGTTTGCATTCCATTTAGAGAATTTGTTGAATATAAACCTGTACTTGTCGCAACAAAGTATGTAACACTTCCACCAAAATTAGTTATTGATGCCCAGCGGCACGAAGGTCCATTACCACTCCCATTAGAGTTTTCTTCTAAATTACCAGCAACAGCAGTCCAAGATGTACCCCCATTTGTTGTATAGTAAAGGCTTATTATTTCGTAGTTTGAAAAGACTGCAAGAACATTGTTTCCATTATTTGGGTCAATTGCTATTGAGGATACATAGCCATTTGGTAGTCCGCTCGATATATTTGTTGGTGCAGGATTACCGACATTTGCATTATTGAGTCTATAAATTTTTCCATTGGATGTTCCGTAATAGACAATATTTGCGGGAGATTTTGAAGCTGCAACAGCAGTAATAATATCACCAGTTCTTGTGTTTGATAAAACAGACCAATTTACACTTGTTGGGTTATTTCCCCAATTGGGAATTGCAGTTAAGTCGCTATTTCTCCAAAGAGAATCACCAGCAATGTAGTACATCATTTTAGAATTATTTGGGTCGAGCACATAAGGATTAATGAAAAGATAATTTGTTTTATGATTTGGCTGTACTACTGTCCAAGACTTGTAATCGCCCGAAGAATATAATTCAAGCCGCATAACATTTCCGTTTTGCGTCTCGGTGTAATAATAATCTTTGCCATCAGCAACTGCAGTAAAAGCACCATCTCCACCACCAATCATTTCTACCCAAGGTGCTGTTCCACTATTTGAATTAACATAGTAGTGACCATTGTCTTGCAAACCACCCAGCAGTACTGGGTCATCGGCAGTTGCATGGTCTATAGAAATGGAATAAAACTGTGATGTAATAAACCCATTGTTAATATCATCCCAAACAACTGTGTTTCTTGAAATATTATTTGTAACATGAACTCCACCATCATCACCAGAATATAAAATGTTAGAATTATAAGGTGCAAAAGTTAGTGCATGTATATCAGGATGATGATTTTGATATTGAGAAATATCATTTGCAACTGAATAACCTCCAATCCAATTTGCATAAGTATTTGTTAGTTTAGAAGTCATCCCATTTGTTGAACGGTGTAAGTTTGTGCCGCCAAATACTACAAAGTTTGGATCATTTGGTTTTACAGCAATTACCATATTATAATTCCCTTGTGAAGAATAACCTCCAACATTACCTTCAGTATCGGGAATATTATTTGAATAATCTGTCCAGCTTGTACCGCCATTACTCGATGCCCAAAAGCTGTGTCCATCTTTTCCGGCACCTGGAGTGTTTGCTAATATATAAACTTTATTTTCGTTTGAAGGAGCAACAGCAATAACAACACGGTTATAAACCGTAGGAAATCCGGATGGAGTTATGTTAGTCCAAGTTTGTCCATCGTTCTCTGTTTTCCATACTCCGCTATCATCATTAACATAGCTATTTACCGATGCGTATATTTTGCCAGAGGAAGTTGCAATTACATCTGAAAAAGCAGCATTAGTTGGAGTGCTTAATTCAAGTTTCCAAGTTGTTCCACCATCCTTACTACTCATTATTGTATTTATTGCAGCAGCATATATTGTTCCCGTAGTAGGGTTAACAGCAATGTTGTGAACAAAATCAAAAACACTTTCAAAGGTTTGCGGTGTGTTAGAAGAAGTAGAAGGAAGCAAAGCCCAGCTTAACCCGTTATTGGTTGATTTATAAATTCCATTTCCAAGATAAGTTGCACCACCGCCACGAGCAGAGTTACCGTATGATTCGCCTGTACCCACATACCAAGTATCCTGATGACCAACTCGCTTATCTTGAGCAATACAAGTGGCACTATTTAATTGAGAGGGGAGTGAAGTTTGAACCCAAGAAGCACCATTGTTTGTTGAACGCCAGATACCACCCGAAACTCCTGCTGCAATAATAACTGAATTTGATGCAGTGCTTCGTACATCAATTCCTAATGCTCGCACACGTCCACCACGGTTTACTGGACCTCGCGATTGAAAGTCCAAAGCATTAACACTTGAGCCTTTTTGTAATCTGCTCTCTTTAACTGAAGGAATACTTTTTGAAAACTCGATCTCTTTGCGTCTAATATTTCGTGGTATCTCTCCAGTTGCAGGATTAACCAGCATTCTAAATTCATACTCAGCACGTTTAATTGGGTTTTCAACTTTACTATTTTCAATTTTTATTTCTAATAATTCTAAATTTTTATCAGCATTATTTTGAAAAATAAAAAAAGAAAAAATTGCTGAAATAATTATCAAAAAAAACTTAGTTCTGTTTTTCATAATATTCCTCTAATCAATTATATTATAGTTAAAAATTATATATTCATAATTCGTGTTATTTTTACTCAATTTAATTAGTTCAACTCTTTCAACATCCCCAATAAATTTATCGCCAACTTTAAGCCTGGGAAAAGATTTATTTAAATTAGGGAAGAGTTCTTTGGAAGTTTCTGATAGGGTAAATTCAAATTTTATTTTAATTATGTTCCCTTTTATTAGCGGGGTTTTAAAACCGAATCCAGTTCCAATTACATTGTTAATTTTTACTTCTGCTAAACATGGATGCTCGGCACAAGGACCAGAAGTTTCATCAATCATACCAACACTTACTATTGTTCCACTTATTCTACTATTGTTTGGAGCAATTTTATTTGGGAGTGTTGTTTGAGGTTCTTTTGTAGTTATACATGATACAAATATTAGTATTAAAAAAAAGTTTAAACTTAGAGCCAATTTATTTTTGTTATTCACTTTACCTCTATGTACTTTAATAGAAAATGATAAATAATTAAAAATATTTCCAAAGTCAAAAAGAAAAAAAGTAGAGTGATTTATACCACAATGAAATTGTATTGATAAAACCAAATGAGGAAGCTGTCGGTTTACAATCTGAGACCAAATTGGTTTGGCTCTATTCTAAATAAGGATAGGTTAATTTTTTACGACAAAGTTCTGATTATACAGTAACACGATACCAAGCTGTAATATCGTGCCGATGGCACTTTGTTCCTTTTATTTGGTTTTACTTTTACCATAATACCGTACCTATGGTACTAAAAGCTCCAGAGGAGCGATATTATGGTAATATTTTGTTGTGTTTATCAATTATAGTAAGTCGTCAAAATCTTTATGCGTAAGTTGATAATTAGCAGCCTTAAAAAGAAACTTTGTGTATTTATGATTCGGATTTGTAACTACCTTCGATGTTAAACCATTTTCAACAATTACACCATCTTTCATTACAACTAATTTATTAGTGAATTTTTTCATTATTTCTAAATCATGAGAGATGCAGAGAATTGTCAATCCAGTATTGCAATTTAGCTCATTAAATAATTCCATTAAGTTTAGTTGCGATTCAAAATCTTGTGCAGAGAATGGTTCGTCAATTATTAATAACTTCGGATTGGTTGCTAAAATTCGAGCTAATGCAATCCGCTGTCTTTCACCTCCGCTAAGTTGGAATGAATATTTTTCCAAAACAGATTCATAAAGTTTAACACTCTCTATTAAATTATTTATTTTATCTGCATCGCCATTTGTAGTGTCGGTTAATAGTGACCTCACTTTTCGATAAGGGTTAATAAGCTCGGAGCTATTTTGAAAAAGGATTTGTATTTCATCCATTGAAACAGAATTGTAACTTATAACTCCCGATGGTGCTTTGAGAATTCCACCTACTATTTTCCCAAGTGTTGTCTTCCCTGCACCCGATTCACCAATTACTCCAAAAATATCTCCTTGTTCAATAGTAAATGAAATATTTGAAAGAATAATTTTATCATTTTTTGAAAACAATAAATCTTTAGGTGGTGAGTAGAATATGTTTTTTAACTCAATCATTTACACTTCTTTATTAAAGAAATTCTCTGGTGTTATGAATTGCGAAAGCTCTCCTTCTTCCATTAGGGAGATGTAATCACTAATCGCTTTTGCAAAAGGGATATCTTGTGTAACAAGTAATACAATTTTATTTTCTTGTTCAACATACTTTTTTAATCTGTGCAACAACAAATTTATAATGGGTAAATCGAGAGCAGAGGTTGGTTCATCCAAAAGTAAAATGTTTGGATTGCTTAACAATGCCAATACAATACTTATTCTCTGAGCCATACCAGTACTGATTTGGTGAGGATACAATTCGCACACTTCTGAATACTTGGGTAGTTGAAAATAATTTAATTCACCTCTTATTTCATTTAATGAATAATTAAATAGTTCAAAATAGTATTTAATTTTTTTAAGTGGGTCAAATGCAGAAATAGAATCTTGAAAAATAAATCTGAAGTTATCTTTTCTAACAAAAGCAAATTCACTTTCAGAAAGTTTCTGTAGATTAACATCATTTAATTTAATACTGCCATCAATTGTGAAGTCATTATTATCTAGTAAATTTACAAGTGCCAATAATAACGTTGATTTACCACTTCCATTTTTCCCAAGTATTGTATAAATATTATTTGGAAAAAGTGTGAAATCAACATTCCTCAATAAACTTGCGGTGTTCGTCTTATTATTAATTGTTATACTATTTATATTTGCAGTTAGCATTTACTGATGTTTATATCTTTATTAAAAATACTTTTGTAATTAACATTCAAAATAATAAATTGGTTAACAATCTTAAAAATAAAATTTAAATATTATGAAGAAAAAATTTATTACCACAAGCCTATTCATTTTGTTTTTATTCATTTCTTGTTCTAACAAAGAGAAAAAAGATTTTGTTGTAATTGGAATTCCGAATGATATTGAAACCATTAACCCACTTTACTCTTTTAGTGTTGAAGAGGGGAATATAACAGAGTTAATGTTTCTTTCCTTACTTGAAAGTAATTGGGATTCTGTAAAGGGGGAAATTGAATACAGACCAATGCTGGCAAAGAGTTGGGAATGGGGGAGCGGAAATGAATCTTTAATTATTGAATTACGTGATGATGTTTATTGGACGGATGGAACTAAATGTACTATTGAAGATGTAATATTCTCATTTGATATTTATTCCGATCCAAAAGTTAAAAGTAGGGCATTTGGATATTTTGACAAATTCTACACAGATGAAAATGGAAGGATAAATCTCACAAAGACTTTTGAAAAACTTGGAAATAATAAATTAAAAATTAATTTTAAGAAGAATTCAAATCCTGATTTACTCGAAATTGACCACCCAATTTTACCAAAACATTTTTTTGAGAAATATAAAAGAGAAGAGATACCTACTATAAATGTTACAGAATCTTTAATTACAAATGGTCCATACAAATTAGAAAGATGGGAGAGAGAGCAGTTAGTTGTTTTAACGAAAAACGAAGGGTCATTTTTACTTAGTAAAAGTTCGATTCCAAAAATTGTATTTAAAATTATTCCAGAATATCAGATGCGCCTTAACCAGCTTACACATAGTGAAATAGATTTGATGGAAGATATTAAAACAGATGACATGGAAGGGTTGAAAGGAAATGAAAAATTAAAAGTTGTTCCTATCTCTGGACGTGATTTTGATTACATCGGATGGAATAATATTTCACCAGAGCATTATAAAAATTCTGAGATTATTCCTCACAGACTCTTTGGTTCAGCTAAAGTAAGGAGAGCACTTACACATGCTCTAAATAGAAGTGTAGTAACAGAAGATTATTTGAGTAGTTATGGACAACTTGCTTCAACTCCATTATCTCCAATCTTTACAAGTCTATATAATTCAACTATTACTCCACTATCATATAACCCTAATTTAGCAGTTGAAATATTATTGGAAGATGGATGGAGTGATAGCAATTATAATGGTACTATTGATAAAAATGGAATAGAGTTCGAGTTCACTCTTCATATTCCATCTGGAAATCCAAGACGAGAATTTGCAGCATCATTATTCCAAAATAATTTGAAAGCAATTGGAATTGATATGAGAATTGAATTGAATGAACTCGGAATTTTTATCGATAATTTATTTTCAAAACAATTTGATGCATGGATGGCTGCATGGGTGGTTCCAATTCCAGTGAATTTAAATATATCGTGGTATTCCGATTTATCGCAGACACCTCTCAACTTCCCCTCGTATCAGAATAAAGAATTAGATAAGTTATTTAATAGACTTAGTAGTGCTGATAAAATTAAGGAGGCAGAGATTTATAGTGAAATTCAAAAAATTCTTTACAACGACAAGCCCTACACTTTCCTTTATTGGATAGATAATATTGCTTGTTATAACAACAGAATAAAGAATATTGAAATAGACCCACTTGGGGCAATTAAACATTCTTGGAAATGGACAATTAATTCTACTTTATGAACAAAGAGTATATTAAAATAGTAGCATCAAGAATTTTATCATCATTATTGGTTCTGTTTCTTGTAGTATCTTTTGTATTTTTAATTATACATATTTCTCCAGGTAACCCTGCACACAAATATTTATCACCAAAACTTAGTTCAGAACTTTACAAGGAAATTTCAGATTCGTATAATTTAAATAGTTCACTTGTTGAACAATATTTTTCTTTTGTTAAGAATGTGTTTTCAGGTGACTTGGGCGTTTCGTACAACTATAGAGAACCAGTTGTTTCTGTAATATTACCTTACTTAAAATTTACACTTATTTTTGCAACACTATCATTTCTTTTCCAGATTGTTGTTTCAGTTCTATTAGTTTATTTTGTTGTTCATTATAATTCAAAAAGGTTTGCAAAATATTTGTCAAATCTAAATCTATCGCTCTATTCAGTTCCAGTTTTTATTACAAGTGTTTTTCTAATCTACTTTTTTTCATATCAATTAAGTTTATTTCCATCATCAGGGTTAACATCATTCAACTTTAGCGAGTTAAATATTGTTCAAAAATTTATAGATTATTTTAGACATCTATTTTTGCCATTAATTGCGAGTAGTCTTGTAGGCATTCCAATCTACTATAAATACTTATTAGACTCTGTTAAAAGTAACTTAAATAAAATATATATTAAAAATCTTAAAGTAATCGGAGTATCAAAAAAGGAGATATTATTTAAGCATGTTTTCCCAAATTCTATTAACTCTGTAATTGCAGTTGCCGGAGTGGAGTATGGCATACTTCTTGGTGGTTCTGTAATTGTAGAAACTATTTTTGCGTTACCTGGTATGGGGCGACTAACAATGAGTGCTGTTATTACACGTGATTACCCGCTTATTATTGGCACAGTTCTAACATCAGCAATTATAATTATGCTTGTTAATTTATTTGCCGATTTATTACGGGTAGCAATTGATAAAAGACTATTTAAAGGACTCCTATCTTAGTGAAGAAAAAAATAAATATATATTACACAATTCTATTTCTATTGGTAGCAATTCTAATTTTCCGTTATGATGTCCTCTCTAATGGTATTCAACTATTATTCTATTTTATGATAGAATTATTTAGTAATCCCAAAGCTACTATTAGTAAAATAGATTTATTAACTATTGATCTATTTAGTTCTATTTTGTTCTTTATTATTATACCAATTGTTTTTTTTAAGTATCGTAATAAATTCAAAATATTACAGCATAAACTAGAACTATCATCATTTGTATTTATATTGTTATTATTTGCTGTTTTGTTTTCTCCTCTAATTACAAATTTTCACCCAAATGCCCAGACTGATATTAGAGCTACTCGTTTTCTTCCACCTTTTTCAACTGTGAAAATTATTGAATTGTCAAATGTGAAAAACAACCAATCTAATTTTGAAAATATGAAAAATAGGATAATTAATAAGGAAACAATATCGGATAAATTATTTGTCAATTTAGATAGGGTGGATGGTGACACATTATTTTATTCGGAAGGAAACTTAAGTAAAAATATTTTTATTAGAGATGCAGCTTCATTTGATGAGAGAAATAATGTTTCAACAAAAATTTACTTTTTAGGTACTGACGAATTAGGGAGAGACATCTTTTCGAGAATTGTTTATGGTGCTAGGGTGTCACTTTTTATTGCTTTTCTTACAGTGATTATTTCTCTTGTAATTGGGGTCACTTTCGGATTTATTGCAGCAAATTATGGTGGCTTTTTTAATTTGATACTTAGCCGAGTAACAGATATGTTTCTCGCAATTCCTGCAATATTTTTTGTTATAATGATTTTAGCATTTTGGGGTAATTCTATTTTTGCTGTAATTATAGTTTTAGGATTGACTGGATGGATGAGCATATTCAAAGTCGTGAAAGGTGAGGTTTCATCAATTATTAATAAGGATTATTTTATCACATCACAAAAAATAGGATTATCATTTTGGAAATTATTGTTCAAAGAAATATTTCCAGTATTAGTTATATCGTTAACTGTTGCTATTGTATTTCAGTTTAGTAATGTTATTTTAGCAGAATCATCGCTTAGTTATTTAGGTCTTGGAGTTGGGATTAACTACCCATCTTGGGGAAATATGATTCTATCTGGTCAAAAATATATGGCAACAGCTTGGTGGATGCTAACAGTACCCTCTGTGATATTGGTTTTTGTGTTGTTATCAATAAATAGTTTTGGAGAAAAAATTAAAAAAACAATAAATCCCACAATAGTAGATGATTAATAATAGATATAAAATATTAAATAAAATTGGAGAGGGAAGAAGTAAAGTATTTGCTTGCGAGGATAAATTTTTTCCGAATGAAAAAATTGCAATTAAAATTTTGCAATATACTGCAAACGATTTGGAAATAGATTCTTTCAATAATGAATTTAAAATAATTAAAAACTTAAATCATCCAAATATTATTTCTGCATTTGATAAAGGGACAATATTAAAGTTAGATGATGATTATAAATCTAAGTTTATGATT
>JAKIUC010000078.1 GCA_021647785.1 Melioribacteraceae bacterium | reverse complement strand
AATATTTCTTATAGCATCAGGATTAAATACTTTCAATTTTTCTCCTCCAAATTTACTTGTAACTATTATTTTTTAATTTCATTTATAAACGTAGCTGCTCCTTTAAAAAGAGCTTTTAAGTTTGTAATTAGATTGTGTGCGTTCGATTGAGGTGAGACGTTTTCTTCTTTCTTCGGAATAAATCTGTTAAACTTGCTTTTAAATTTTTCTACAATTGAATTAAGAAAATCTGCCTGCTCTTTAACATAAGTAGTCACTCTGTTCCCAGATTTTGTCATTTCACGCAACTCGTAAAGCAAAGGAGTTATTTTTGAATCTAACTCCTCTATTTCACGTTCAACAAGATCTATTGTGATAAAAAGTCTTTTAACAAGTTTGATTAAATATAAACCAAGTACTGATGCAATTATTAAAAGTATTGCAAGAAGTATATCAGTCAAATCCATTAACTATGCTTCCTCAGTAGATTCTTCTTTATAGGAATCAATACCTTTTTTGATTGCAGCTTTTAGCTTTTCGCTTTTGTCTCCAACTTTAGACTTTCCAACTTCAACGTATTCATCTGTCTTCAACTTTGCTGTTTCCAAAATCTTTTCAGCTTCTTCTAATAATGCATCCACTTTAACTTTTGCATCCGAAACTAATTCTTCAGATTTTTTCTTACCATCATTAATTAGTTGATTCGCCTTTACTTTAGCGTTTTTGATATACTCTTCGGTGTCATTAAGATAATCGTTAGAGATATCTAATATGTCACCACGTAACTCTTTTCCAGGTTTAGGTGCGTACAATAATCCGAGTAATGAGCCAATAATTGAACCTGCGAGAAATCCAACAAATAAACCTCTACCTACTCCATTGTCATCTGCCATAATCCCCTCCCAATTTAATTTATAAAAGAAGTCTAAAATAATTATTGAAGTAAGTAAATACAAAAGAAATCGTATTATTTTTCATTTTTTTTTACTCTATTAAATCCTATCATGCCAATTACTCCAACAATTAAGGCAAACCATAATGTAGCTATTCTAACAATTAAAGTAGCCGTAACTGCAATCTCTTTGCTCAATCCATTTTGAGATAATAAGAATGTTAATGAACCATCAGTAACCCCTAATCCTGCTGGCAACATAGAGAGTGAGCCTATAAAGATAGAAAACAGATAGGTAAAGAATGACCAAATTATTTGGAAATCAATATTAAACTGAATTAGTATCAAGTAGAAGGCAAAGCATTCTACAATCCAAATAAATAAACTAAGTAAAATCATTAATGAAAATGGTTTTGGTTTTAAAAGTATTTTTGAATTTGAGATTGTTAAAGATATTGGTTCAATATATTTTTCTAACTTTTTCGATCTTGAAAGTATAATAATTATTTTATTCATAATTCTACTATTAAATAATAATAGAATTAATATTATTATACTAAATAATGATATTATTATAATTACTATACTCTGGTTGTAAATATTAATCCCCAATATTACTAAAAATAACAAAGCAGCAAACTCAGTAACTCTTTCAGCAAATACAATTGGGATTGTTGTATTCACTGGTGTTCCATTGGTTTCTTTTAGCATATACGATTTAATTAAATCACCTATTTTACCAGGTGTAATACTCATAATTAGACTTGCCATAAATATTTTAAATGATAAACCTAATTGAACCTTTACATCTAAATATTTCAAATAGTATTGCCATTTAAGAAATTTGAGTAAAAATGTTAAGTAAATAATTATCAGAATTATTGGGAAGTATATCCACTGAAATGCTTTTAATGAAACGAGTACAAGATTAATATTACCATAAAATGATAAAGCTAAGTAAACTATTACAGTGATAATTATTGAAATGAAAATATATTTTTTTATTTTATCACTCAATTATATTACCTTATTTAGTGACTCATATACTTTTGAAAGTGGTAAACCAACAACATTGTAGTAACATCCATTTATTTTTGATACAAAGACTGCACCGTAGTCATCTTGTATTCCGTATGCTCCGGCTTTATCTAATGGGCTTCCATCAGCAACATATTCATTTATCTCTTTATTTGATAGTTCTCTAAATGTAACTGAAGTTTTTTCATAATCAATTATAGTTTTGTTTGTTATAGAATTTTTAATTGCAAATCCCGTATAGACAAAATGAGTATTGTTACTGAGTTTACTCAATATAAATTTTGCATCTTTTTTGCTTTTCGGTTTCCCAATTATTTTTGAATTTAATACAACAATTGTATCTGCCGTAATGAGGATGCCATCATTTTTTTTCTGTTCAGCAAGTTCTAATTTTTCTTTGGATAATCTCTTTACAACATTAATTGGGGATTCATTTTCTCTTATTTGTTCATCCAAATCTACATTGAAAGATGTAAACTTAATTCCAATTTGTTTTAGTAAGTGTTTTCTTCGGGGTGATTGTGAAGCTAAGTAAATGGGGAGTTTTGTTTTTAACATTTATGCTAATTGTGTGATACAGTTTATCTAAAAAGAGCTTTGATACTTCCCCACGTTCTCTTTTCAACTGATGTAATATGGGTAATGGCTTGCTCGCTAGAATAAGATGAAGTACCATCACTATTTATAAATTTTAATCTATACTTATAAATACCGCCTTCAGCTTTAAACGCATTTTCATCTACATACGTGTATGAAGAATTATCCCCTTTTGCAGGAGTAGTACCAATCTCAGAAAATGTACCATTTACAACTTTTCGTTCTATAGCTGTTGTTTCTAAATTCTCTTCTAATGTAGTATGCCATGAAAGAATAACATTGTTTGAATCGCTAACAATATTAAAATCGGAATAATATACTCCGAGGAATAGGAACGAGATGGTAAAAAATAGTAGTGATTTGATAATTACTTTTTTCATAGCACTAAATATATTTGTAAAAGAGATATTTGTCAAGAGAAAAAATTTAACCGGTTTTTAGACTGACATTTCCAATGAGTAATAACATTTACGAGTTTTTAATTAAATAGTTGCTTTATCGCTAATATCATTTCTATAAACTATACCATCAAAATCTATTTTTGATATAGCTTCATACGCAGATTTCTTTGCATTTGAAATACCATTATCAGAAATTGATGCAACCGTTAATACTCTTCCGCCATTTGTTTTTAAAATATTATTTTCAATTTTAGTTCCAGCATGGAAAACTATAACATTTTCGTTTTCAGCTTTTTCTATTCCAATAATGCTCATACCTTTTTTATAACTACCGGGATATCCTTCAGAAGCTGCAACAACACCCACAGCACTTTTGTTACTTGCTGAAATAGCATTTTTATTTATTGAACCTTTTGCACTGCTATTTATCAACTCTAAAAAATCACCATCCAAAATTGGTAAAACTACTTGTGTTTCAGGGTCACCAAATCTACAGTTAAATTCAACAACGGATGGTTCTCCATCTTTAATCATCAAGCCAGCATAGAGGCATCCATTATATTTTCTTCCTTCTCTTTTCATAGCTTCAAGTGTTGGTACAATTACTTTTTCCGAAATTCCATTTAAGATTTCATCTGTTACCAAAGGTGCTGGTGCGTATGCCCCCATCCCTCCAGTGTTTGGTCCTTTATCACCATCAAAACGCCTCTTGTGATCTTGCGATGCTGGTAAAAGAATAAATTCATCTCCATCAGTAATTGCAAATATTGAAGTTTCCTCACCTTCCAAAAATTCCTCAATCACAAGTGTTTCACCCGAATTGCCAAAGAGTGATTCATTAAAACATTGATGAATATAGACTTCTGCTACTTTTTTCGATTCGCAAATAGCCACACCTTTTCCCGCAGCAAGACCAGAAGCCTTGATAACTGTTGGATAAGTAATTTCATCCAAGTAATTAATAGCCATTTCAAAATTGTTTTTTGTAAATACTTTATAATCCGCAGTTGGGATATTATACTTTTTCATTAAGTCTTTTGAAAATGACTTGTCCCCTTCAATCATTGCAGCATTTTTGTTTGGTCCAAAAACAGTAACTCCTTTCTCCCTAAGAGAATCTGCAAGTCCATCTACTAAAGGAATTTCGGGACCAATAACAACCAAATCAATTTCATACTTTTTACAAAACTCGATAATCACTTTATGATTTGATGAATCTAAATCGATATTTTTACCCAATAATCCAGTGCCAGGGTTACCTGGAATTATAAATAGTTCATCAAGTTGTTTGCTCTCTTTTAATTTGTAGGCAATTGCATGCTCTCTTCCACCTGAACCAATAACAGCAACATTCATTTATTCATCCTTCAAAAAGAATTGGAAATTATTAATTAATTTTTTTGTTAAATAATTTCTGTCATGGTCTATCACAAATTCTTCATCCGGAATTGGTAATTCATTTTTATGATATAGTTCATATACTTTTACAAGCATAGCTTTTATTTCACTAATATCGTTTGGCTTAGTAATGAACGAAGCTTTATAATTTTCAGCAGCAGTTTTAGAAGCTCCCTCAGGCACAGTAGCAACAATAGGTTTACGAGTTCCAAAGTATTCAAAAAGTTTTCCTGCTGAAACCATGTTCATGTTTAATCCGTTACCAAGCATTACCCATAATAAATCTACCGAAACTAAATATCTCAGAACTTCGTTATGATTTAAATATCCATGCTCAATAACATTTTCAAATAGATTTAATTTCTTTACCAATTTTCGATTCTCTTTACGGAAATGACCAACAAAATGTAGTTCAATATTTTCTGTAATATCTGGTCTCTCTTGCGATAATTCATGAAACGCTTTCAACAAATACTTTGGTGTAATGTTTTCATAGAAAATTCCGGAATAGAGAATCCTAAGTTTTTTAGTTTCAAAAGTTATTGGTTTAACATTTTCAAAATCTTTGGGGTCAAAACCATGAGGAATAATATCAAAATCTTCAAAATGTAGAAATTGATATGTGGTTAATAGCTTCTCTTTTATCCTTCTGTTAACAGTAATAATTTTATCGGCAGCTTTAAGAGCAGCATACTCAAGTTTTTTATGCTTATACTTGTGATATGGTGTAGGGTAAAATCCGAAGTGGTTTCCGAACCACAAATCGCGATAATCAACAACCAAAGGGAGATCAAATTCTTTTTTGAGTTTTGCAGCAACTTCAAATTGAGAAAATGGAGGGATAGAAACAAAAATTAAATCAAATTTTTCATCAGTTAAGAGTTTCTTAGCTTCTGTATAAGCTTTGTTTGCCCACGATTTTTTATTATCCGGAATAAATATAAACTTGCTGATTTTACTAAGAATTTTTCTTACAAATTCACGCGGCATTGATATTGTACCATATTTTGCCAAAAGTGAATTCGGGTCGAAAGCATCAGTTCTGATTACTCTGATATTTGATTCTTCTGCCTCTTTAAGTAATGATTTATCGTGAGCATAATAACCGGTTTTGCCAGCAGTAATTACTGTAGGTTCCCAATTATAATCACTCATATATTTTGTGAACTTCAAAACTCTCTGTACCCCGCTTAAACCCATTGGGGGAAAATAATATGTAATTACAAGTACTTTAAACATTTTATAACAACCCTACTTTGATTGATAATTTGGCGATTCTTTTGTAATAATAATATCATGTGGGTGGCTTTCTCTTAAGCCAGAACCAGTGATTTTAACAAACTGTGTTTTAGTTTTAAATTCCTCAATTGTCTTTGCACCACAATACCCCATTGATGCACGCAAGCCACCAACAAATTGATAAATGGAATCGGCAAGTGGACCTTTATAAGCCACACGTCCTTCAACTCCTTCGGGTACAAGTTTCTTTATGTCATCTTCCATATCTTGGAAATATCTATCTTTGCTTCCTTGCTTCATTGCACCAATTGAACCCATGCCACGATATACTTTAAAACTGCGACCTTCAAATAAAACTTTTTCACCAGGAGTTTCGTCAACACCAGCAAGCATTCCACCCATCATAACTGTATCTGCCCCCGCCGCTATTGCTTTAGAGGCATCACCAGTTTGTTTAATTCCGCCATCAGCAATTATTGGAATATCCGTATCTTTAAGAACATTGTAAACTTCCAATATTGCACTAACTTGAGGCACACCAACACCAGCAATCATACGGGTTGTACAAATTGACCCAGCTCCAATGCCTACTTTTACTGCATCAACTCCAGCCTCAACTAAATCTAATGCTGCTTCACCAGTTACAATATTACCAGCAACAATTTGAAGTTCAGGGTACTTGCTTCTTATCAACCGCACAGTACTCATTACACCTTCAGAATGACCGTGGGCAGTATCAACAACCACTACATCAACATTTGCTTTTACAAGTGCGTCAACTCTATCCATTACATCACCAGTAGCACCTACACCAGCACCTACACGTAGGCGACCAAGTTCATCCTTACTCGCATTTGGGTATTTTATATTTTTTGATATATCTTTGAAAGTGATTAATCCCTTTAATACCATATCATTATCAACAACTGGAAGTTTCTCTATCCTATATTTTTGTAATAATTTTTCTGCTGTTTCTAAGGAAGTTCCAATAGGAGCAGTTCGGAGATTATCTTTCGTCATCATATCAGAAATTTTTTGCGACATATCATCAACAAATCTTAAATCCCTGTTTGTAAGTATTCCAATTAATTTATGTTCAGCATCAACTATAGGGATTCCGGAAATATGAAATTTTGACATTAACTCTTTTGCATCTGCAATTGTTTTATCTTTTGTAAGTGTAATAGGATTATGAATCATTCCACTTTCGGAGCGTTTTACTTTGTCAACTTCATCAGCTTGTTCTTCTATTGACATATTTTTGTGAATAACACCAATACCACCCTGTGCTGCCATAGCAATTGCCATTCTTGAAGTTGTAACCGTATCCATTGCTGCCGAGAGAAAGGGAATATTTAAACTTATCGTTTTTGTTAATCTTGTTTTTAACTCTGTATCACGTGGCAATACAGATGATTTTGCAGGGAGCAGCAAAATATCATCAAATGTAATTCCACTATAGGCTATCTTATTTTTCATCAATTGAAAATCCCCACCATATTCTAAAAATTGCAATACGAAAGTTAAAAAAAATATAGACCGATTTCACGTGATGGAGTAATAATCTTTTTTTAATAGAAATAGATATTATGGTAAAAATTTAACCCAATTATCTATTACCCTAAAATCGTTAAAGAGAGATAGAAGTTGGGCTTTCCCAATATTCAATTTCGTCTATCAGCATAGCACTTGTTTAATCCAGAATCTCCTGAAGTGATGCCTTCAGCACAACATCAAGCCGATAGTATCCAGTTCAAAACGCACTAAACCCAGTAATATCTTCACCAATAATTAATGTGTGCATTTCGTGAGTACCTTCGTAGGTCTTTACCGATTCCAGATTATTTGCATGACGCATTATAGGATACTCACTTGAAATTCCATTTGCACCAAGAATTTCTCTTGATGCTCTTGCTATATCCAAAGCTTTCTCTACATTGTTTCGTTTTGCAAGTGATATTTGTGTATGCTTTACTTCTCCAGCATCTTTCAGTTTTGCCAATTGAATATTTAGTAGTTGTGTCTTTGTAATTTCAGTTAACATATTAACTAACTTATTTTGAGTTAATTGATAGCTTGCAATTGGTTTATCAAATTGGATTCTTGATTTTGAATACTCCAATGCTGAATTATAGCACGCCATCATTGAACCGGTAACGCCCCACGCAATACTGTAGCGGGCTTGATTCAAACAGAGCAGCGGCGATTTTAATCCATCTGATTCAGGAAGTAAATTCTCCTCAGGTACAAACACATCCTCAAAAATTAATTCCGATGTAATAGATGCACGGAGTGAATGTTTCCCTTTCATCTCCGGAGCGGAAAACCCTTTAAAATCTTTTTCAACAATAAAGCCTTTAATTACTCCATCAAGTTTTGCCCATACTATTGCAATATCAGCAATTGTTCCATTTGTAATCCACATCTTTGCACCATTAAGAATGTAGCCGCCATCAACCTTTTCAGCTTTTGTAATCAGTCCGCCTGGGTTTGAGCCATAGTCTGGCTCTGTTAAACCGAAGCATCCAATTATTTCTGCGGATGCAAGTTTTGGGAGATATTTCATTTTTTGTTCTTCACTTCCAAATGCAAAAATTGGATACATAACAAGTGAGCTTTGCACAGAGAGAAAACTCCGCAGACCGCTATCCCCTCTCTCCAACTCTTGATTTACCAAGCCATACGCAAGGTTGTTCATTCCGGCACAACCATATTTAGCTGGTAGTGTCATTCCAAATACACCAAGCTCTGCAAGTTTAGGGATTAACCGAAATGGAAATTTTGCATCTTGATAGCAATCTTCAATTATTGGAATTACTTCTGCATCCACAAATGTTCTAATAGATTCCTGTACAAGTTTTTCTTCATCTGATAATAAATTATTGATATTAAAATAATCAACTGCTTCAAACTTTTTCATTTTACAATAATCCTTTTAAATATAATTTGAAGTTAAGAATTTTAAAAAGAAAAAGGGAAACATAGTAGTTTCCCTTTTGTACCGAAGGCCGGATTCGAACCGGCACTTAGTTGCCTAAACTGGATTTTGAATCCAGCGCGTCTACCAATTCCGCCACTCCGGCATATATATAATTGTTGCACCACTTAATATTTTGAAACAAAAAAAAACAACCAACCTGTCCGCCGTAGTTTCGCTCTTTGAAACGAAGGAGGATTCCGCCACTCCAACAATAATTTTTCGAATGTGAAATTTAATAAAGTAGGGTTAGACTTACAAGAGTGGAATTTCCAAAAAACCAGTTCAAAAAAGAAATTCTTTATTTTTCAATATCTTTACTAATACCACAAACCATAACTTAATTTTAATATGAATTGATTTGAATCAAACCGCCATTTATCTTTTGTAATTTTATTAATATTATGATTATAGACAACATACAAATCTGTGAGTGGTGTTATAGTCCAACGCATTCTGGTATTTGTTCCAATAGAATTACTTTCATTATCATACTGCACAAAGCTACTTAATTGCAAATTTGGTGAAAAATTAAGTTCTATTCTCCCTCCAAATAAATCTTGCTGAAATGCTCCCTCCCTTAAATCAACAATATTTTTTTCATAATTTAAATCAAGGATTAGATTGCTTGTAAAACGAAAACTCATCGATAGTTCAATTTGATTGAGTGTACCTGAGTAAAATGTTCCAAACCACCAAGTAACCTCCCCACTTACCGGACGTTTACTTGCAGTTTCAAACTCAAGGCGATACCTCATATAGTTATATTCACCAACCGGTAAAATAACTCCATCCTCTATTTCAAAAGGTTCAGTTAGTCTCTCGCCGGCAGGACGAATATTGAATTCGAATCTATCGCCACTTTCCATCAAAAAATGAATAGGGGCAGTAAATATACTGTAACTTTCCCACTGATTGTTTAAATCAGTAACAAGCAGCAATGAACTTTCAAAAAAGAATTGACGGATAAAATCCAAAGTTGGACGTGGCATATAATCCAATCCAAATCGATAATGTTTTATTCCTGTGCGTGGAAGAAAACCGAGGGAAGGTTGAAATGCATCTCCTATATATTTGTAAGAAGCTGTAATATCAAAAAGGTCATTTGGGTAATCAATTTTAATTCCAAAAGAGGTTTTATCTCCATCCAAATCGGGACGGTTACTATACAAACCCCAAATACCAATTAAAAAATTCTTATCATCAAATAAATCACTAATTTGATAAGTGAAATCGGCTCCAATTAGCCAACTGTTTTTTAATCTATTCGGGTCGCCACTAGTTGCAATAATTCCAATATTGGATTGTTGAAATATATTCTGTTTAATACGCACAACGCCTAAATCTGTTGCTGGCACAAGTGAATCGACACTACCTGTATGAACATACATACCTCCAAAATTTGTGTTCCCTAGCTTCCCATTTAGCTTTCCGCCTACAACAATTGGTACTTTGTCACCATCATAAAGTCCAATTTTTCTACTAAAAAAAGGAATAACATCACTACCCAACCCAAGTCCAAAATCGTAAATATCTGCTCCTTCCAAAAAGAATGTTCTTTTTTCTGGAAAGAATAGTGGAAAACGTGTAAGATTTGTTCTACGCGAATCAACTTCAGTTTCAGCAAAATCAGTATTAACTGTAAGTGTGGCGGATATGTCCGGAGTAATTCGTTTTGTGATATCTCCACTAATATCAATATCAAATTGAGTATTATCTCCATCATTTTTATGGAAACCAATAATAGGTGATAATTTCATAAGCAATCCTAAACCAAGATCGAAAATTGGTAATCCTTTAATTAATCCGGCATTGCTTAAGCTAGTTACATTATAATTCCTTTTGATTGCTGACCATCTATCCTTTTCTAACAATCTTTCAATTCTTCGTTCAATGTTAAAACCCCATTCTTGCAAATCACTTTTGAAGCTCATTGTCTTTACAGGAATAATAATCTCTGCACTCCAACCATCAGAGTTTATTGAAGTCTTTGCATCCCACACACCATCCCAATTGGAGTTTTCGCGTTCTCCCCTATTTGTAACTGCAGCATCATATCTTGCACCAAAAGGATTAATAGCAAATATGTATCCGTTGCGTTTATCACAATAAGTATCAAAAACAAATTTAATATTATCCTCATTTCCTAAATATACATCACGGGCTTTAGAAAATGCAGTAATTTTACTTGGTTCATCGTAACAGATAATTCCAAGAATAATGTTTTCTTCATCAACAACAATATTTACAATTGTTTTGTGCGAAGCGTTAAAGTTTTCAAAAGGTTCAACCATTGTTAACGCTTCAATTGAACTAGCGCTTTCCCATAATGGTTCATTTAAGATACCATCAAATTCAATTTTACCTTTATATTTTTTAATAACAATAACTTTTTGTGAATAAATTGAATTAGTTAGAAAGGAAAATAAAGTTAATAGCAGAAGAAGATAATATTTTAAAGATATAAACATTTTCATATTTACTTTTATACAAAATTAAGGAAAGAATATGAAACTTTTAATAAATATTTTGATTTAGAATAAATTAGAAACAGTAAAATTGATTTACTATTCTAACGATCGTTTCTTTATCATCCCACCTTTTGTATCTTTTATACTATTCATAATTAAAAAAGCATTAGAGTCTATTTTGTCAACTTCAGTCCGAAGTCGTGCAATTTCAAGTCTTGTAATAACTGTATAAACAATATCAATAGATTTTAGAACTTCACCTCTTTTTCCAAATCCACCTTTTCCAGTATAAATAGTAACCCCTCTACCTAACTTTTCTGTAACTATTAACCTTATTTCTTCACTATAATCAGATATAATTGTTATTCCAGTATATTCTTCAACTCCTTCAATTATAAATGTTATAGTTCTTGAAGCAGATAAATATGTTAGTATCGCATACAATGCTACCTCAATGGATAAAATATAAGCTCCAAAGGAAAATATAATAATATTAAAAATTAATATTATATCACCAATTGTAAGCCCCGTTTTTTTACTCAAATGAATTGCTAATACTTCTGTTCCATCTATTACAGAACCACCTCTAATTGCCATCCCTATTCCTGCTCCTAAGAAAAAGCCACCAAAAACAGCAATAAGTAATTTATCTGATGTAATTAAAGGATATGGTATAAGGTAGATAACAAATGCAAGTCCTATTATTGCAATAATACTTTTAATAGCAAATTGCTTCCCAATTTGGGAATATCCAAGGATAAGAAATGGTAAATTAATAGCAACAACAAGAATGGACAAAGGGAGACTGGTTATTTCTGATATTAACAAAGAAATACCCATAGCACCACCATCAATAAATGAATTTGGGAGCAAAAATCCTTTTAGCCCGAAACCAGCAGAAACGATGCCGATAAGAATAAAAACAGTATCTTTTACGATATGAGAAATTTTAATCTTTTTAATTTGAACCTCACTTGGTAATTGTTAACATAGCAGTTACTTGCTTGGTTTATAATTGTAAATTCTTAAATTTTAGAAATTACAAGTAATTATATATTCAATATTTAAATATACTGTTAAATTAATAATTTATCCCTTTTCACAATAATTTAGCAATTATACAAACCATAAAGTGTTTTCCGGAACAGAAAATCTCTGTCCTGTAAGGATGCCCTCGGCATAAGATTCTCATACCTCTTGTGTTGTGTATTTATTAACTCTACCTATCTGTAACAACTATTCCCTCTTCATCAGTTGAAGCATAAAATGTTTTGGATCGCATTAATTCTTTTACATTAAATTTATAACCATCAATAATTATTTTAACTCCAGGATATATTTTACCACTTACAATTACTTTTGAACCAGAGGATTCTGCTATACTTTTCTTAAGTTTCTTTCTTTCGCTTTTTAATATATCGTAGTTTTTTTTAAGTGTTTGAAATTTTATTAAAAGGGCTTTAGATAATCGACTAACCACACCATTCGTCATACTACTTGCAATATGTTCTTTAAGCTTTATCAAATCTTTCTGCATCTCTTTACGTTGTTTAGTTATTTCATTTATTTTATTTAATATATCATAGTCATAACCAGCTTCAACTATTGTTTCCATCTCATACACATTCCCTAATGTATTTAGAGTAATATTTGCACCAGCAATTGCATGACCACCAATTAGAAGCATACTGCTCTTTATATCACCTTTTGCAAATAGTTTAGCTTCCACTACTTCTTTATCAACCGAGATATTTCCTCGAGAATAAACCGTTTGATTTCTGATATATCTTATATTTACATTTCCGCCAGAAATAATTATTCCCTTCCCAGTTCCATTAAAACCACCTCGTATGGCAACATTACCACCAGCAATAATTTTTGAATCCTTTACATATCCACCAATAGTAATTGCTTCGCTCATATCGAGATTAAAACCATTTTTTACATTACCAAGTATATTAAGCGAACCCTTACTAACAATATTACCAGTATTGAAATCGATATCACCTCTAATATTATAGATATTTGTAACTACAATTTCAGTTCCAACTTTTGTAATGTAGCCATCAATTTTTGATAAAATATGATTCGGTTCTTCTTCTGTAGAATATATGTTTTTCCCTTTTTTGCGTTTGTTATCTTTTTGTTTTGGAGAAGTTATTATCTTGCCAAAGATATCGAAACCATCCTCTCCTTCAACCATTGGATGATAAATACCAACTTTTTGATCTTTTGTAACAGCTTCTATCAGATTAAGACTATAATAATCACAGTTCCCATTTTCATCAACAATTGGTCCTGTTTTACGATCAATATCAAACAAGTATTCAGTCCATCCTTCTTTTCCTATTTTTGGTTCTTTCCCTTTTGCTACAACTATTTGTTCAAGTATTTCATCACAATTATTAATACACTCTAATCCATTTTTAATTTCTGCAATTTCTAATTTTACTGAAATATTTTTCTCTTTTATTTTCTCAATTACATCTCTTTCAGTTAAATGTTTTCCTTCATCCAAAGTTGGATAAAATTTTGCAGTTGCAGTAAGCCTATCTTCACTAATTTCAATTTCACAAGTGCCATCTCGAGTAATTGGAATAAACTTGATGATGCTATCATACCTAACTAATATTCCATCACTTCCAGCAAAATAATCATCATTTTCCTTTCGCAGAGTTTTCTCGTTTTCGAGAGAATGGATATTTGAATCATCTTGAATTTCAAAATTATCATCTTCGAGACCTGCTAATGGCGATTTGTAATTGAAAAGATGTCTCCCTTTTTTGATAATAAGAGATGACCATTCTTCATTATTTATTTTTAAAAAGTGGATTACACCATCAACTTCTTTTTTAAATATTTCATTTACTTTTTCACCATCAATTGGAGAAATAAAAAACTTGAAATAGGGAATTTTTTGTTCGGTTATATTCATTAAGTACTCAGAATTTAATAGTATTTGCTTTTTCTAAAAGTAAATAATTTACTAATACTATTATCGGAATTATAAATAAATTGTTTATATGGAGGCATGATTGTTTAATACCTATTGCGATAAATCGCAAGTGAAAAGGCAAACGTGAAATTTTTCCTATAACAATTCTTGTTTCTATTTTTGACGTTAAAGATTGTATAGAGCCAAAATTAATAATCATTTATACAACAACCTCAATTGTTTTTTATTTCTTCCCTCTCATACTCCCCTTTTGCAATTTTATAAGTCGTAAAATATGCAAGTCGAGTTATTTCTTCGTAAAGTTTAGGGTTTAATGTCTCTGGGGTATCAGTAATGCAATGCAAATGAGTGTAACTATTTTTTGTTACAAAATAGAGTGTAGGAATTCCCTTTTTGTGGAAAGGAGTTGCATCTGCACCTCCATTTGCCCAAGTACTTTTTATACTTAAATTGGCATTTTCTTTATCAATTAGTTTTGCCACCTTCCACAATTTTGGTGATGATTTACCATTGCCAATCTTAATTGAATCGCCATGTGCAATGCAATCCATATTTATCATTGCAGTTATTTTGGTTGTATCAACTCCAAGATTATCTGCAAGATGGTAAGCACCTTCCAAACCAGACTCCTCACTTGCAAATAAAACAAACATTACACTTCGTTTTGTTTGCAATTTATTATTTGCAAACATCCGTGCAATTTCAAGAACTGCTGCAGAACCAGAGGCATTATCATTGGCTCCCGGGAAATATATTTCGCCACCCTGCCCTCCAACATGGTCGAGATGTGCACCAAGTATTACAAATTCCTCTTTTAACTTTTCATCAGAGCCAGGATAAATTCCAATAACATTTACTGTCTCTTTCTCTTTTATGTAATTTGTTTTAACAGATATTTCCGAACTACTTTTAAGATAAAATGAGTGCGGTTTTTTGTTTTCATCAATTGAAGTCTGCATCTCTTTTAAAGTGAATTTACTTTCTTCAAAAAAATCATCAGCAACTGGTAAATCAATATGTGCTTGAGGTATATCAACATGCTCCCCTTTGCCGTGCATTACACTTCCAATAGTTTTTTGCGGATTTTCATCATTAGGGAATGAAACGAACATTATCCCGATTGCTCCATGTTCAAGTGCAACACGTGCTTTCTCGCGGGGTAAACCACTTGCCCAACTTACACCTTTAATTTCCCATTTAGGATTATACTTAAATGCTAAAACAATTTTACCATTCACATCAATATTTTTGTAATCGTCATATTCGGGAAGTGAAATTCCATAACCAACAAATGCTACTTTTGCTTTTATATTACCAGAGCCTGTAAATCCGCGAAAAACATAATCGTTACCAAGTTTATATTCATTTATTAGATTTCCATCTTTGTACAAATTTAGTTCTGGTATTGGAAGTATTTCATTATACTCAACATTAAACTCTTGAAAATATGAATTATCTTCAAATGGAAGTAATCCTAATTCCTTAAATTCAGTTGCCATATAATTTGCAGCTTCAAAATACTCTTTACTTCCTGAGAATCTTCCATTTAGTTTTTCACTTGCTAAATAGGCAACAGTTTTCAATAAACTTTCTGATGTAATCTCATGTTTAGTGTTATTAATTGAACAAGAGATTGTTAAAACTATCAGGATTAAAATTGTAATGCTTTTCATATCAGTACTCAAAAATTTGTAATATTTTATAATGGGGCTAACTGCAAGCTAAAACGGAAGTTCCGCTATAAAAGCAAGCATAAACTCCTCTCATCCCCTATGGATATTGGGAATGAGAGGAATTAGCCTCATAATTTTTCTTAGCTCAGTTTTATCTTAAGTTGTTCAACTATTTGTTGTT
>JAKIUC010000077.1 GCA_021647785.1 Melioribacteraceae bacterium | reverse complement strand
CTTCCATTGTATGTATAATCCCCAAATATTGGATGTTTAATATGATTCATGTGAACTCTTATTTGATGTGTTCTTCCAGTTTTTAGCTGTAGTTTTACAAGTGAAGCAAACTCAAATTCCTCTAAAATTTCGTAATGTGTTTCTGCATATTTCCCCTCACTTTCACTAACGGTATATATTTTTCTATCTCTCTTGCTTCTTGCAATATTCCCAATTACTTCCCCCGCTTCATCCTCAAAAATGCCCCAGCATACAGCCCAATATTCACGCTCGGTAGTTCGCTCAGAAAACTGTTTTGCAAGCTCTGAGTGAACCCATGTATCTTTTGCAACAAGAAGCAATCCACTCGTCTCTTTATCTAAACGATGAACAATGCCAGGTCTGTCGTCTTCATTAAAGTCACTTAAATTCTGAGTGTGATAAAGTAAGGCGTGTACCAATGTTCCAGTCCAATTGCCAAGAGCCGGATGAACGACCATGCCTGCTGGTTTATTCAGAACAATCAAATAGTCATCTTCATAAATAATATCTAAAGGGATATCTTCCGGTTCAATTTCATCAGGTCGCGGAGTTACAGGAACTGAGAATTCAATTTTATCGAATGGTAGAACATTGTAATTTGCTTTTTTAATCTTTCCATTTACAAATACAAATTTTGCTTTTATTAATTGTTGAAGTTTAGAGCGAGTTGTGTTTTCCATAATGTTGGCGAGATAAACATCTAAGCGTTCTTTCCTTTGCCCCTCAGTTACTTCAAATAGAAACTTCTTCTCTGTTATTATCTTTGCCATTATTTACTTCTTCTATTCCGTTTTCTTTTTTTAAATCTTCAATACTTTCATTTTTAGAATCTACTTTATCTTCTTCCTTGTGAAAGATAAGAATAATAAATACTCCTACCGATACTGCTGAATCTGCAATATTAAAGATTGGCCAAGTTGTGTAGGTATTACCAAATAGAGTGAAATCCCAAAATTCTACATGAATAAAATCTACAACGCTGCCATACATTAGTGGAGCATAATCAAAAAACAGACCATAAAAAACTCTATCAATAAGATTACCAAAAGCACCAGCAAGTATTAATGCCAAACCTAACCGCAGAGCAAAATCACGCTCACGTGAACGATATAAATAATATAAGATTCCACCAGCAGCAATAATAGTAAAGAGTGATAAAAAGAATTTTTGAATTGGTCCAACATCAAGTCCAAAAGCCATTCCAGGGTTTTCAACAAAAGTAATTCTTAAAAATGTTCCAATAACATTAATACTTTGTCCATAATCCATGCCTTCCCAATTAAAATTAAACCATGGAATTGCGAAACCTTTAACCACCAATTTTGAAACTTGGTCTGCTACAAATACAACAAGTGTGAGGTAAAGTACTTTCAAGATTATCCTACTTTTTACTTGCTGCGTTTTTAATTTCTACACAATGCTGTGTGTGTGGTACAGCGAGCAACCTTGGTTTTGGAATTAATGGGCATGTAGGACAAAGATTTTTGGGTTCATCAATACATTCAATACAAAGTCCATAAGTACCATTTTCAATTCTTATTAAGGCATCCTCAAGATATGCTAAAAACTTACTCTCTCTTTGAGCCCATAAATAGAGTTTCTCTCTCTCTTGTGCATCAGTACCTTGCTCAGCCATATGAAGAGAGTATGGTGAGTTCTCATTTACATATTGCCCAGTAGTAGAATCCATCATTTGATCTTTCAAGTTTTGAAGTTGATGTATTATTTTAGATCTTTTTTCAAGAATTACTTTTTTAAATACAAGAAGTTCCTTTTTAGTATATCCTTTTGCTTTCTTAGTTGAAACTTTCTTTTTTACAACTGCTTTAACAGTAGCCTTTTTAACTACAGCAGCTTTTTTTGTTATGCTCTTTTTAGGAGTAGAACTTTTTGGAGCAACTGCTTTTTTTGTTATACTCTTTTTAGGAGCAGCACTTTTGGGTACAACTGTTTTTTTTGTTGTACGCTTTTTAGGTGCAGTGCTTTTAGGAGCAACAGCTTTCTTTGGAGCAGCAGCTTTCTTCGTAATTGTGCTACTCTTTGTTTTTGGGGTAGTCTTTTTACCCGTTACTTTCTTTTTTATTTCAGCTTTCTTAGCCATATTTTCCTCCAACTAAACTTTATTTAGATCTTTGCACTGTTATTGTGCAAATAAAATCTCCTAATTCCCAATCCTGTTTATAACCTTCATCCGAATCAATATTCTCAATTAAATCTGCTAAAGTTTCTCTCATAATATAATCAGAAAATTGATTAATAAAAGTACTTAATTTACTATCTGTTTGGTATAATATTTTAATTCTATCCATCACATCAAAGCCAGCATCCTTACGCATATTCTGAATTCTATTAACAAATTCTCTTGCATAACCTTCAGCAATTAAATCATTATTTAATTCAGAATCAATAGCAACCGTAATGCCTTCCTCTGTTTCAACAACCCACCCTTCAATCTCCGAGTTTATAATTTCAACATCATCCGATGATAACTCAATATTCTCACCATCAATATTAATTAAAATAGATTTTTCCTTCTCCAAAAGAGCAATTTGTTCTTTGTTGAATGTAGTAATTTCTGCAGCAATTTTTTTAACTAACTTCCCAAATTTAGGACCTATATTTTTGAAGTTTGCCTTCGCAGATTTATTAACAATGCTTGAATCATTTTCAAGAACTACCAGCTCTTTTATGTTTACTTCTTCCAATATTACATCTTTCATATAACTTACAGCATCACGTTTCTCTTTATCAATAGCTACCATTATTCGGCTCAATGGTTGCCGTACTTTTAGGTTAGATTTTGCTCTCATTGACCGAGTTAAAAACACCACTCTTTGAGCAATTTCCATTTTCGCTTCTAACTCTTTATCAATAAACGTTACCGTTGGATATTCAACAAGATGAACTGAATCACAATTCTCCGTTCCTCCAACTCTATTGAGGTTTTGGTAAATCTCCTCCGCTACAAATGGTGCAAAGGGTGCAGTCAGTTTTGAAATTGTTATTAAGCATTCATATAATGTTTGATATGCAGAGAGCTTATTTTCATTTACTTCTGCTTTCCAGAAACGTCTTCGCGAACGGCGTACATACCAGTTTGATAGTTCATCAATAGTGAATGATTGTACTGCTCTGGCTGCTTTTGTTACATCGTAATTATCCATCAACAACTCATACTCTTTTACAAGTGTATTAAGTTTAGAGATAATCCATCTATCAACTTCTGGTCGTTTATCATACGGGACTTTAGCTTCCGACAATTCAACTTTATCAATGTTAGAATATAGAGCAAAGAAATTGTAGGTATTCAATAAAGTGCCAAAGAATTTTCTTTGAACTTCAACAATTCCATCCTCATCAAAAAGTGTTGGCTTCCACGGTGGCGATGTTGTAACAAGATACCACCGAGTTGCATCTGCTCCATACTTATCAAATAGTTCAAAGGGAGAGACAGTATTCCCCTTTGTTTTCGACATCTTCAACCCTTTTTTATCAAGGATTAATTCATTAACAATTAAATTTTTATAAGAGATAGAATCGAAAAGCATTGTACCAATTGCGTGCATTGTATAGAACCAGCCACGAGTTTGGTCAATACCCTCGCAGATATAATCTGCCGGATAATTTTTCTCGAATAACTCTTTGTTCTCAAATGGATAGTGGTACTGAGCAAAAGGCATTGCACCAGAATCGAACCAAACATCTATTAACTCTGGTGTACGCTTATATATTTTACCATTTTTTTTGAAGTGAATTTTATCAGTAAATGGTTTATGTAAGTCAATATCTTCATCTGGTAAATCAGCAACAGATATTTTTACACCATCTTTTTCAATGTATCCTTTTTTAAGTTCTTCAATACTCCCAACAGCAAACTGGTCTTCACCATCTTCGCTAACCCAAATTGGTAAAGGTGTTGCCCAGAAACGGTCTCGTGAAAGTGCCCAATCTTTGTTATCCTCAAGCCAATTACCAAACCTCCCGCTTCCTACTTCTGGAGGATGCCAATTAATTGTTTTATTTAGCTCAACCATTTTAGAAGCAATAGAAGTAGTTTTAATAAACCAAGATTCACGTGCATAGTAAATTACCGGCACATCATCAAACCGCCAGCTAAAGGGATATGTGTGAGTAATAGTCTCCTTCCTATAAAGATTTCCATTCTCTCTTAATTTAAAAATAATATCTTTATCAGCATCCTTTACAAACACACCTTCAAAATCAGAAACTTCTTTTGTGAATTTACCACCCGGCGTTACTGGTTGAAGGAATGGCAAATCATATTGTTTTGAAATTTCGTAATCATCAGCACCAAATGCTGGAGCCATGTGTACAATTCCTGAACCATCACCGGTGCTAACAAAATCTGCTTCAACAACATAAAACCCTTTTTTATCCACTGCTACGTAATCGAATAATTGTTTGTATGATATTCCAGCAAGCTCTGCACCTTTGAAATTAGAGATTATTTCATAATCGTTCTTTAAAACTTCGAGACGTTCCTTTGCAAGTATTAAATATTTATCATCCGTTTTAACTTTAACATAATCTATCTCTGCACCAACTGCCAGAGCAACATTAGAAATTAGTGTCCACGGAGTTGTAGTCCAGATAAGGAAATATGTCTCTCCATCTTTGTTTAATTCATAATCACCATCTAATTTCATCATAACATATACTGATGGGTCTTTCGTTTCCTTATATCCCAAAGCAAGCTCGTGTGATGAAAGCACAGTCTCCGAGCGAGGACATTGAGGAACTATTTTATAATCCTTAAAAATTAATCCTTTATTGTATAGTGTGGCTAAAGCCCACCAAACAGATTCAATGTAGTTATTGTCGCATGTAATGTAGGCTTCATCCATATTTAGCCAATAGCCCATGCGGTCTGTCATCTGCTCCCACAAATCTTTATACTTGAATACAGACGTACGACAAGCATCGTTATATTTTTCAACTCCAAATACTGGAATTTCACTTTTGGTTTTAATTCCAAGTGCTTTTTCAACTTCAATCTCAACTGGTAATCCATGTGTATCCCATCCAGCTTTTCTATTTACTTGGTAACCTTTCATTGTTTTGTAACGGCATACTAAATCTTTTAACGTACGCGACATTACGTGATGAATGCCCGGTATCCCATTTGCAGTAGGCGGACCCTCATTAAATGTGAAAGTCTCTCTGTTTTCTCTTGTAGATATCGATTTTTCAAATATGTTATTATCTTTCCAGAATGCTAAAATACTCTCTTCTAATTTAGGATAACTTACTTTCTCTTCGTATTGCTTAAACATCTTTTCTCTTTAATTTATTCAACATTTTTATCTTTGGAAGTACCATCTTCTTTCTCGTAATTACGAATCACTTCTCTTTCTGTTTGTATTAACTCTCTTAATTGTATTTCAATTCGAGTTTTTCTATCATTAATATTGTGAGCTTCTTTTTCAGCTTCAAATATTATTTTTTCCGCTTTCAATTTTGCTTCATTTATAACCAATTCAGATTCACTTGTATTAGGTGAGAATACATAATTTTCATTATCTTCACTTTCAATAGTTACTTTTTTATGTTTTAATATTTCTGCAACAGATAGCCCAAATATCGAAACCATTCCAAGTACAAAAACTCTTAGCGAATAGTGAACTAAAATATCTATTACTGAACTATTCAAATCAAAACTATTTCTAAAGAGTGCAACTATAATTAAACTTACTATAACCGAAACAAGTGTTACAATATAAATTACTTTAACTCCAGCGTTCCACTTAAAGCCAGGGTTCATAAACCATCCAACTCCAAATGAGAGTAACATGAATAGGAACCAGATTGTAAAATGATGACTTGAAGTTAACAGTAACTTGGCACTCAACAAATTAGAGAGCAATAACAGAACTGCTAAAAAAAGCGGGAACAAAAAATACATTTTCTTTATTTGATTCACAACTTACCTACTAGTTCTTTCATAACAATTGTCATTTTGGGTTCGGCAGCTTTTGCTGCTTCTAAAATATCTGCAAGAACAATTGGTTTTAGAGAATCTGGAAAACATTCATCTGTGATAATGCTTATTCCAAAGACTTTCATCCCCATATGGTTAGCAACAATATTTTCCGGAACTGTTGACATGCCAACAACATCAGCCCCAATTGTTCTTAAAAATCTATACTCAGCTTTCGTTTCAAGGTTAGGACCAGGAACAGAAACATACGTTCCCTTATGGAGTTTTATTTTATTTTCAATTGCAATATCTTCAGCCAAATCAATGAGGTCGTAATTATATGGTTCACTCATATCTGGAAACCGTGTACCAAATTCATTTTCATTTTTTCCAATTAACGGATTATCACCAAGCAGATTAATATGATCATGCATAATCATCAAATCGCCCCGTCTGTAAAGAGGATTCAAGCCGCCGCATACATTTGAGACTAACAGAATTTCAACACCAAGTTTCTTCATAACTCTTACTGGATATGTAATTTCTTGCATTGAATAGCCTTCGTAAAAATGAAAGCGTCCCTGCATCACAACAACATTCTTCCCATTCAAAGTACCAAAAATCAACTTTCCCTTATGAGACTCAACAGTAGAAAGGACAAAATGAGGTAATTCAGAATAATTAATTTCACAATCAATATCCATTTCACTTACTAACCCGCCTAATCCTGTACCAAGAATAATGCCTACTTCAAAAGTCTTTTCCGTTTTTCCCCTAATCACATCAATGGTTTGGTTAGTTTTTTCTATTAAATTACTCACAACAATTTCTCCAATACATCATCAACATCTATTTCAGAACTGTCAACCTCAACTTTATCTTCCTTCGGAAGGGGTTTGCTCTCAAAAGTATTAGACCCAATATCCAAAATGTTTGCTTGCGTTTCTATCATCGCTTTTAGTTTAGCAATTAAAAGATTTCTCTCTTCATTAAGTCTTAAAACCGAATCGCGAATTAACTCTGCTTCCTTGTTAGCTTTTTCAAGTAACTGATTTGCCTTTATCTCAGCTTCTTTGATAATTAATTGATTTTGCTTACGTGCTGATTCAACAGCTTTGCTAGAAGACTCTTGAGCAGAAACAAGTGTTGCCTGCAAAGTTTTCTCGAGTTTTTGAAACTCCGTTATCTGTTCTGAACTATTTTCAATTTTACTTCTTAATTCATCATTCTCATTTTTAAGTATTTCAAATTCGTTTGATAAAGACTCAAGATAAACCCGTACTTCTTCTTTATCGTATCCCCGAACTGCTTTGTTAAACTCTTGGGCTTTTATGCTAAATGGTGTAAATCTCATTTTTCACTCCAAGTTAATGATGTATCACGTTTACCAAAAATTGCTGTTCCTATTCTTAGAATTGTAGCACCTTCCTCAATAGCTATAGGGTAATCGTTAGTCATACCCATCGAAAGTTCTGAAATACTTTTAGTTTTATTATTTATTTTATCTCTCATTTCTCTCAAACTTGAAAAATTTTTTCTTAACTCAGTTTCATTACTTGTGAACGATGCCATAGTCATTAACCCGCACATTTGAATGTTCGATAGCTCTTCACATCTCTTTACCAATTCACAAAGTTCATCATAATTAGAGAGTCCGAATTTAGATTCTTCATTGGAAGTGTTAACTTCAAAAAATATATTTTGAACTTTTCCAATTGTTTTTGCTCTCTTATTAATTTCTTCAGCTAATTTAAAACTTTCAACAGAGTGGATATACTCCGCAGCATTAATAACATATTTAACTTTATTTCTCTGTAGATGACCAACAAAGTGCCAAACTAAATCAGCAATAATTAACTTGCTTTTATCTCTGAACTCAATGGCTTTGTTTTCGCCAAAGTTAGTTATACCAACCTTCAAACCTTCAAGAATGGATGATATTGGGTTAGTTTTAGAGATGGCAACAATTCTGATATCACCAAAATTTCTTTTAGATTTTTCTACAGAATCGTGAATTTTTTCAAATACTATTTTAAGATTATTTTCTATCATCTAATTATAATTTAGTCTGTGAATTTATTGTTTTTTAGCTCCAATATCAATGTAAATTGTCCGCCCCTCTAAAGGACGAGCCCTACAGACGAAGGTCTGCCTCAAGGGTTAAGTGAGACTCTTATGCTGAGGGCATCCTCTGTAAGAGTCTCATACCACAGGCATCCCTTTGGGACAGACTTACAGGACAGAAAATGCTTGTGGTATGAGACTCTTTCAGAGGTCTTCCAAATTGTAAACTTAATTTTAGATATTCTAAACCTAAATTATTTATGAATAAATATTCATCATTCAAATACTAACCAGTGGTTAGGTTTTACACAACAATTTAATTATAAAAAATAATTTAATTTTATTCTAATTTATTTTTGTCTTTTCATAATTCTTTATATATTTGATAGTTCTTTTTGATTTTAATGTTAGCTATGCATTCGGAGAGGTGGGTGAGTGGCTGAAACCAACGGTTTGCTAAACCGTCGTACTGGGAAACTGGTACCGCGGGTTCGAATCCCGCCCTCTCCGCAGTATTGTTAATTATTGATTGCCTCAGTTACATTTTTAATTAGAAAGTTTTTTAATAATTATTTTGGAATAGTTTTATGTCAGATCGCAAAGAAGGAACAGTTAAATGGTTTAACGGTTCCAAAGGTTATGGTTTCATCTCTCAAGAAGGCGGAGAAGATGTATTCGTTCACTTCAAATCTATTAATTCTGATGGTTTCAGAACTCTTGAAGAAGGACAAAAAGTTACATTTACGGTTGGTGAAGGTCAGAAGGGCCCACAAGCTCAAGATGTTGAAATAGTAAAATAATTCTTATTTATTTTACGCCTAATAACACTTAATTTTTAAATTTTTTCGTAATTCTTTGCGAAAATGACTTTTATATTTTATAAGTGTATCGTAAAAGCAACTTCATTTTTTTGAAGTTGCTTTTTTTTTATTACTACTCAAATTCATTTTTATATTTCTGATAAAATGACCCTATACTTTTGTACGCTTTTTCGAGTACTTCATCTTGCGGAAGAAATACAACTCTAAAATGTCTTGTACCAGGCTGCTGTCCAAATCCGCTGCCAGGTACAACAACAACACCTGTCTCTTTAATTAATTCAGAGATAAAATGACTATCTTCATTTTTAATATCAACCTTAGGAAAAGCATAAAATGCACCTTCTGGTTTTATACAGGATATTCCATCAATAGCATTTAGCATTTCAACAGTCATGTTGCGGCGTCTCGTTAATTTTTCCATTGCTAACACTAAGTGTTCATTATCTCCATCAAGAGCTACTGGAATACCGTACTGCTCCGGATGATTTGCTGAGAGACGTGCCCGCAACATTTTATTTATTGCTTCAATATAATCGACAAGAATTTCGTTCTCACCACTTACAATTCCCCAACCAATTCTGAACCCAGGAACCATATAGTTTTTTGACAGACCCCCAAATGTGATTACCGAAGCATTTGGATTTATTGAAGCAATTGATGTTAGTTCCACATCATCAAATAATAATTTATCGTAAATCTCATCAGCCAAAATTACAAGATTATGCTCAACTGCAAAATCGACAAGTGATTTTAATGTTTCATAACTCGCATTAGAGCCAGTTGGGTTGTTTGGGTTTATAATAATAATTGCTTTGGTTTTATCGTTCACTTTACTTTTAATATCTTCAATATCCGGCTGCCAACCATTATCTTCATCAAGGTAATAAGGATTTTCCATTGCCTGAAGTTTGCTCGAAATAGCAGTATATAATGGGTAACCTGGAGTAGGGGTTAAGACGTTCTCCCCCTCATTAACCAGTGCTGTTAAGGCTAATTCTATTGCTTCACTTGCACCAGTTGTTATAAAAATATCTTGAACATTTTTAATCCCTTTTCTATCAGCTTCACGTTCAATAGAATCAAGGGCTGGTCTAATTCCTGAAGAGGGTGAATAGCCATTTTTGTTATCGAGCATTGCTTTGTAAGTAGCCTCTATCATTGCACGCGGTGGTTCAAAATCGTAAATATTTGGATCACCAATATTTAAGTATAACATCTCTTTTCCAGTTTTAGCAACTTCGTTTGCTAATACAATAATGTCGCGAACTGCATAAGTAATATTCTCTGTCCTAATGGCTGGTATAATTTTAAGATTACTCATTTTATCTCCGTAAATAGTATAATTTAATAATGGAAATTACTCGATTTATAGATTATTAGCAAAACAGTAAATTGCAAAATTGGTTAAATTAGATTTTTTTATTAATTTCACTCACCTTTAATAAACAACTGGAAACAAATGAAAAACAAAATTATTTTTACTCTGTTGCTGGGATTGCTATTGGTCTCAAGCAGCAATGCTCAATCCCCTTTTAGAGCTGGGGCAAGTTTTCTTGTAATATTCCCTAATGGAAATTATACAAAACTTGCTTACGCTGGTGTTGGTGGCTCTCTTGATGCAGATTATTCCATCTCCCCTAAATGGTCAATTCTATTGTCTTCCACATACTCAAGTTTAACAAGTAAAATTCCGCAAATAGGAATTGATAGCAAAGCAATTGATTTTTCGATAAAGAGAATTGATATATTAGCTGGTGTAAGATATAATTTCAATTACTCCTTTTTTGTCATTGCAAAATCTGGACTATCCTATTTAAAGTTGCATGCAAATATTTATGACTCGCCCAGTAATAGTAAGGATAATGTCTCATCAGACTACGAACCCTATTTCACAACTGCATTTGGCGGAGGTTACAGATATAACTTAGCAAAAGATAAATCCGATTTTGAATTCTCTGCTATTTACAATTATACAAATGGTGATATTATTGATTTTAATACGTTTCAACTAAAGGCAAGTTTGTTGGTTTATTTGTAATGCAATTATTTATTTAAAATTGTAGTGAACAAAAAAAATTGTTTACTAAGAAATTTAATCTTTTGGTTTACCATTCGGTTTAATAATTATACCCTTATTCTCTCTACCATTTATTTTAATTGTAATAGGAGAGTCTAATATAATATGTCTTGTAACACCTTTTTGCTCAACAACTTTCTGAGATGTTAACCACTTCCAATCGATAAACCCATTGTTCTTAGTTTCATTAACAGTAAAGTACCCAACTTTAAATGAAGTTAAATTCTGGAAGAAGTGCGACCCTTGCGATGGTTCAACATCAAAGTCTTTAAAGTTACTCTCTACAATTGCTTTGGCTCCGGATATTTGGTCCCAGCTTATTGGAATACCGAGCCATGGGTCTAACGTACCCCAACGCCCAACACCTATCAAAAGATATTTTTTATTTTCAGCTACTAATTTTTTATTTAAGAACCCAACTTCATCAGCAGTTTCTCTACTTCTCGCTCTATCAAACTTATCAATATCAACAAAAACTATATCTTTAATTTTACTATTAACTCCATTACCCATTGCAAAATTTGACTTACAAACAAGCTCTTTTTCTTCGTGACCTTCTGTATCTAATTCTTCTAATTCAGTACTAATAACTAATGGTCGCATTTGAACTACTCCGAATTCCTTTAGCTTTCCTTTTGGTACCGATAGATTAACTGCAAATTCTATTTCAACAGGATTCCCCATACCCCAACTGCTCATATTTAAAATCGTATCTAATATTTCTGGAAGTGGAAATGTTTTATATTTTAACATTGGAGCAAGCGTAAATAATTTTAACCCTTCGCGGGATGTACCGTCATAAATTGTATGGTTGAAATGGGAGTAGGTTGAACCAACCTGAGAGAGCGTACCATCTTGTTCTGCATCGTGAACATCATGCCTTTTCACCAAGTCCTCATCCATTACAGAAGTATCTTCTCCAGTATCAATCATATCAATAGCATAATACTGATTCTGATTATACCTTAGGATATCATCAACTAAAGTATATTGCAAAATGTTCTGCGGATATTTTGGGCAGAACCTCATAACATTCCCCCCTTCAACAACTGTTTTACCCAAACCAAACGCAGCAGATACAATTCCATCTGCTGGTTTTAAAGGCTCCACCGGATAGAAGTTATACGACTTTGCAACTCCCGATATTTCTGGATAAAATTTATTGCTATGCTCAGCCCCAACCATCTCCTGTATTAACACAGCCATCTTCTCTTCTTCAAGTCGGTACGATGTTACATTTATATATTGCTTAGCTTTTTGATAATAGATAGAAGCGTAAACTTGTTTAATAGCAATTACTAATCGTCTTAATCTTATTTCCGGATTATCATGATTGTTAGGCAACATCACAGTATCGTAAACCCCAGCAAACGGCTGCCCTTGCGAATCTTCTAACAAACTTGATGAACGAACTGCCAACGGTTCATTAATCAAAATTAAAAAGCGGACTAAACTCTTTAAAGCACGGTAAGGAAATTTTGGTGCATCAATGAAAGCTTTTCTAATCTCTTTATCGTCATCACATTGCAAAGCAAAGTTAGTTAAATCGTTCTCTTCCATAAACTGATCAAATATATCAGTTGCCAGCACAATTGATGTTGGCACAAATACTTCAACATCCTTGAACTTACTATTGATATTGAAATTACTTAACAGACTACTAAAAAATCCTAACCCGCGTGCTTTACCCCCAATAGAACCGCCTCCAATTCGTGCAAAAAAACTTAATCTATTAAAAGTGTTACTATCAAAATCTGAAATAATTCCACTCTGCCTCTCTTTATTATAGCTATGAATAGCCTCAATAAGATCTTCCCTAAGTGCATCAATGGAACGATAGTGATCAACCTTTGCAGGACGTAGTTTATATGCCAGCCAAAAATCGGTTCGCGATTTTAACCAGCTTGAAAAATGATTTCTTGATGAATGATATGCAATGCTCTCTTCCGGAACTTCTTCTAACCTATCTGCAAGCTGGCTTAGGTTAGAAGCCCGTGCTACCTCATCCCCATTAGCTAACCGAAAAATAAAATCGCCAAATGAAAATTGTTCGTTCATAAATTTTCTAAGATCATCAAGCAATGTAGATGAGCTTTTATAGATGAAAGATGCACCCAACTCCAAGGCATACTTTTCATTCTCTTTAACATTAGACTGTAATAAAATTGGTAAATCGGGTCGTACATTTTTTACTCGTTTTGCAAAAAGTAATCCCGCCCTTTTATTTTGAATACCACCCTTTTTGAAATCAACATCCGAGATAATTCCGAGTACATAATTTTCATATTTTTTATAGTATGCCCAAGCATCTTCGTAGTTAGAGCATAAAAGAATTTTCGGACGTGCACGCATTTTTAAAAATCTGTGCGATAGATTAATACCCTCTGAAGTAAGGCGCTGTGCTTGTTTCACAACCTCAGTATAAACAAGGGGTAGATAGGATGAATAAAACCGAACACTATCTTCTACCAAAATAATTACTTGAACTCCAACACGGCTTATGTCAGAATCGACATTCATTTTATCTTCAAAATATTTAATTATTCCGAAGATGATTCTGAAATCACCTTGCCACATAAATATTTTATCAAAAATCTCTACCTCTTTACTTTTAATAACCTCAACCATTTCGTTATTATCATACCCAAGCAGAGCTATGGGAATATCTAACTTAGCCTTCTTTAGATTCTTTGCAAGTTTAACGGCAGACATATCTTCGACCTGCAATGTTGAAATAATCAGATTAAACCGACCTTCAGTTTTGGCAAGTTTAAGAGCCTCTTTACCACTGGAAACATGCACCAGTTCTGGACTATGACTTAAATTAAGCCCTTGATATTCTTTCCTAATTAATTCGTAAAGTCTTCCATCTTCTTCAAACAAATAAAAATCGTACATACTTGAAACAAGAATTATGTCATGTATTCTGAAAGACATCAGATTATGAAAATCTTGAAATTTTTCAAGTTTACTTTGCTGTAATAATTTTTTATCAAATTTTATTCTATGTGGCGACATTTATTTGCTTTATTTTAATATTATTTAAAGTAATTATTTTACAATTTGTAAGTTTGTCTTATTTGCAGGCAAAGGCTGAGGCGAAGGCGAAGTACTAGATTCTCATCTAATACAACTTTCTGCTATTATCTTCTTTTCCTTTCCTTCGCCTTTTCTTTTATCTTAGCCTATCTTTTAAACCACTCCTTGGTCTAACATCGAATCAGCAACTTTAATGAAGCCGCCAATGTTTGCACCTAATACATAATCGCCAGGTACTCCATATTTTTCGGCAGTGTTAACGCAAGTTGCATGTATATCTTTCATAATCATTTTTAATCTGTTATCAACTTCTTCTGTAGTCCAGCCGTACCTCATACTGTTCTGTGCCATCTCTAACCCAGAGACAGCAACGCCACCAGCATTAGCTGCTTTACCAGGTGCAAATAATATTCCAGCATTTTGGAATACCTCAACAGCCTCGTTTGTTGTAGGCATATTTGCTGCTTCACAAACACATTGGCACCCATTTTTGATTAACATCTCTGCATCTTCCGGATAAATTTCATTTTGAGTTGCCGAAGGAATTGCAATATCAACTTTAACCTCCCAAGGTTTTTTGCCAGCATGAAACTCAACATTATACTTGGTTGAGTAATCTTCAATTGCATCTTTGTTGCTCAATCTCAATGTAAGCATGTAATTAACCTTATCGCCGCTTACTCCATCAGGGTCATAGATGTACCCATCAGGACCAGAAAGGGTTACAACTTTTCCGCCCAATTCATTTACCTTCTGAACTACGCCCCATGCGACATTTCCAAAACCAGAGACGGCAACTCTTTTACCTTCAAAAGAACTCCCCTTAGTTTTTAACATCTCTTCTGTGAAATAAACAACACCAAAGCCAGTAGCTTCCGGTCTAATTAATGACCCACCCCAATTTTGTCCTTTACCCGTAAGGACGCCGGTAAATTCGTTTTTCAATTTTTTATATTGTCCAAATAGATAACCAATTTCTCTACCACCAACACCAATATCTCCAGCAGGTACATCAGTATTAGGACCAATATGACGGAAAAGCTCAGTCATAAAACTTTGACAGAATTTCATTATCTCAGAATCGCTTTTACCTTTCGGGTCAAAATCGGAACCACCTTTACCACCACCCATAGGTAGTGTAGTTAAGCTATTCTTAAATACTTGCTCGAAGGCTAAAAATTTTAAGATGCCAAGAGTTACAGATGGGTGAAATCTTAATCCACCTTTGTAAGGTCCTATTGCAGAATTCATCTGAATTCTGAAACCTCTATTAATTTGTACTTCCCCTCTATCGTTTACCCAAGGCACACGAAACATAATTACTCTTTCGGGTTCAACCAATCTTTCCAATATTTTATTAGCCATATACTCCGGATGCCTCTCCAACACTACTTCTAAGGATGCAACCACTTCTTCTACTGCTTGATGAAATTCCGGTTCGCTCGGATTTTTTGCCTTTACATCTGCTACAAGATTTTTTAGATACTCCGACATATCAACTCCATTGTTTTATTTAATTTTTTAACTTAATTATAAAATAAACATATTACCAATTGTAAATTTAAGCAAGAGAAATCCCAAATAATTTCTTCTATTCAGAGAAATTATTATCGGATATTTTTATTAAACTTTTAGGTGTGGAATAGAATAAATAAATTTCAATATTATTCCATCACCTTGCGATATCACTTAGCAATAAAATTTAACTTTGAATTTATTTCATAATAAATAGATAATTCGTTCCACTCAATTTCGTAAGAGTCTGTCACATTTAAAGCTTCGAAGTACCTATAATCCATCGACTCTTTACCACAATAGACTTCTGTAGTAAAGCAAATAATATAAGATTTAGTTTTTTCATAGTTTTATCGGCTATTAATTTATGACAACATACAAGTCAATCTGTTTCTTAAGGTTTAATAATTATACCCTTATTCTCTCTACCATTAATTTTTATTGTTATTGGAAATTCTAACATAATATGCTTTGCAACACTCTTTTCTTCAACTATGTTTTGCTCTAACAGCCAAGCCCAGTCTATAAATCCGTTACCTTTATGGCTATTTACAGTAAAGTAACCAACTTTAAAAGAAGTTAAATTTTGGAAGAAATGTGAGCCTTGCGATGGTTCCACATCAAAGTCTTTAAAGTTGCTCTCTACAATTGCTTTAGCTCCTGATATCTCTTCCCAATTTATTGGAAT
>JAKIUC010000020.1 GCA_021647785.1 Melioribacteraceae bacterium | reverse complement strand
CAAACCAGAATACTAGGAATGGACTTCCGTGGATTTATAAGGATGGTAAATATAATCGGAAAAGTTTTTCTGAAACTGACCATAAGTATTTCTACGAGGCAATGGAGGCAATTCGAGATTTGTCATTAGCCTATAGTCTTTCAAGAAATCCAAAATATGCAGAGCGAGCTATAGAGATTACTAAGCAATGGTTTACTGATAAAAAAACAAAAATGAATCCGAACTTAAATTATGCACAAGGTATTCCTGGAAAATATGATGGAACAAAATCTGGCATTATAGATTCACGTGCAATCCTATGGATTATTCAAGGAATTGAGCTTATTAAACCATCTGGCTTATTCAAAGCAGATGATGAGAAACAATTCAAACTTTGGTGCGAAGTATATCTAGACTGGTTGCTAACTTCACAATTTGGGAAAGATGAGGGTAAATCTAAAAATAATCATGGAACATTTTATGATCTCCAAGTTGTTGCTTTTGCAGATTATGTTGGCACAAAAAAGATTGCAATTGAAGTTTTAGATAGTGTTAAAGTAAAAAGAATTGAAACACAAATTTTACCAGATGGCTCACAACCGCACGAACTAAGCAGGACACGCTCGCATATGTACTCTGTATTTAATCTCTCTGCATTTGTTGAGTTAGCTGAATTTGGTGATAAATATTATATTAATTTGTGGAATTATAAAACAAAGGAATGTGGCTCAATAAAAGATGCAGTTGATTTTCTAGTAAAAAACTCTTCACAAAAGAGCAACAAATTATTTAAAGATAAAATTAGCACCAAAAACTTACTCCGAATTATACCCAAAGTAGATATTAAATTTAATGGTGAGTATCATTCATTTCTAAAAACTGAATTGAAAAAAGAAAAAAATGTTGACCTCACTTCGGTTTATTTTGTGAATTAAAGAACTATTTATTATTTACAAACCGTGCAGCATATTCATTATCATTTGTTGCAATAAAATTATAACTCTTGCCACTATTAACATCATAGACTTTTATATCACCATTTAGTGAATAAAGATATTTATTGCTTTTTTCAGAATATGATAGTGTGTTAAAACTATCTATAGAATCAACCTCATCAATAATAGCCATATTTTATGTCATTTTTATAATATCTCACATCATCTTGTTTCAATATTTCTCCATTAAGTCTCACACTAGCTTCGTTAAGAACTAGTTTTTCTGATTCTTTAATTGAAAATATTTCTAATTTTAAAGATATTTTTGGAGATAAATAATATTCGTTATAGTGATAAGTATTCTCAATTAAAATGGTTTCATTACCATCAAAATAATTTTCATTATAAATAATATTAAATCTAATGTTTCTACCTTCATATAGTGAAAATTCATAGTTAAAAGAAAATTTTCCATCTATGTCAGTAGTTGTAGTATCTCCGAGGAAATATATTTTCGCATTTTCTATATTTATTCTCTCATTATCTATTTCAGTATATACTTTTCCTTTAAAAACGGCTTCTTGATAAACTAAATATTCCTCCGTTTTATTTTCTTGATTGCTTATAATACTTATGGTTCTATTTCTAATAAACGGATGAGAAGAAAAATCAAAAAGAAATGTAATTTGATATTCCCCATTTGGAACATCATTAAATATAAAAAGACCCTCACTATTCGTATAAGCTGAATCACTATTAAGAAATACTTTCACATTTTTCACATTTACTTTTTGTGAATCAAGTATCACATAAATTTTTCCACTAAAATTGTTTATTCTAGAATCGTTTTCAACTGGTGTTTCTTATTTGCAGAACAATAATAATAAACTTGTTAATCCAAGAGCAATCACTAATAATTTTTTCATTCCTAAATACTCCAACAAAAAGCATTTTTTACATCTAGTAAATTAATTCAATAATATCAATTAATTTTTCTGACTCCCTTCTACGATCAAAATTCTCAACAACAAAGCCTCTGCCTAATAAACCCAATTCAACCAAATCTTTACTTAACAAATCATCAAATCCATTTATTAGTGCTTCAACATTATTAGGCTCTACAAGAACTCCTGCCCCACATTTTTTGAATATATTTGAAATTTCAGCATCCTCAATATTTGAGAGTAATACTGGAATTCCTGATGCCCAACTTTCAAAACACTTAACTGGAATATTACCGCCAGTATCTCTATTAATATCTTTTCGTGGAATAATACTAACATCAGAAGCTCCAACTAATTCCGCAACTTCTTCCATTGGAAGTGAAAATATTGATGTATAAGAGATCTTCCCTTCAATTTTTTTGATTAAATTTTCAAGATTATCACCAGAGCCAATAGAAAGAAAGTGAATATTTTTACTCATAAATTTTTTATGAATTAAGAAATCGCCAAGAACTTCAATATCATTCATGCCATGGTTATATGAACCGAAATAGATGATTACTTGCTTATCAGTAGGAATATTATATTTTTTACGAATATCTTCTTTCTCAATTGCACTAATTGGTTTAAATATTTCTGTATCTGCACCATTATAAATTATTTCACACTTTTCAGAATTTTCAATTTTATCCATTACATTTTTTTTATCACCCTCTGCAGTTACAATAATTTTATCAGAGTTTTTTAGTAGAAATTCTTCAATTTTTGACAAACCCAAAATGGAAAATTTATTCGTCAGAATTCCAAGCTCAACGCCAATATCTGGCCAGATATCCCGAATATCAAGAATAAATTTACTTCTCTTTATCTTTGAATAAATTAATGCAGCAAGCGATGTAAATATTGGAGGTGAGGAAGAAATCACTATATCTGGTTTATAATTTTTAAATAATAAATATATAAGAGAAAATTTAAAATACGATAAATATGAAAAGAGACGACCAATTGCCGAATGTGAACTAACAAATAAAATTGGAAGATAAATAGTATTTTCTTTCACATTTTTCACAATTAACTTTTTCTTAAAACCATCAAATATTTCCCCAATTGGATAATTTGGTTTTGGCGAAACTATTAAAACCTCGTGCCCAGCATTACGCAATGCTTTTACAAAATAATCTGCACGCACAGAAGCTGCACCAGTTTCGGGTTTGAAAAAATGTGAGTAAAAAAGAATTTTTATTTTATTCATTATCTAGGTATTATCAAGGTATTATTTATAGACTTTGAAATAATAACAACATTTTGTCCACATGGAATTTGTCCAACAAATTATTGGTTTTTTTTAATTTATATGTTACAATTCGAGTAAAATTAGAATCACTTCTTCATCGAAAATAAGTTGCTTCTAGAAAACCCTTTTTGATTTGGAAATTCTCTTTTCAAATCTTTAGAGAGCTCATCAACAACAGAAGTACCCCAATTTACTTTTTTGACTTTTTTAGAATATTATCCACTAAAGTTTGAGTATTTCTCTATTCACAGATATAGATGCTTTAATCTAAGTTCTTTGAATTAAGTCTTTAAGATTATTTACCCATTGAATATATTCTACATTATTTTTTTCAAATTCATAAACACAAAAATATACCATTCCCTTATCAATATCTGTTTATTTGCTAAAAAATCTAATTTATCTCTTCCTATTAACACTTTCTATAAAGTTATGATTATGAAATTTTACATAGCCACAATTTCTTTTATCATTGTCTCATATCTAAAATCTTGCATCTGATATCTGCGACTTGTCACCATATGATAATAAACCATAACCTTTTTCTTGAAAAAACTAAATAAAACTGTCGCATTTGTTCAAGATTTTTTCGTTTTTGTTTCACATCTGCAACTGACTAATATATCAGTTAATCTAACAAAGTATTATACATATTAAGTAGTTTTTTAGCTTCATTTTCCCAATTCCATTTTGATGATACAGCTTTTAGCCCATTTTGACTCAATATTTCCATCTTAGTTCTGTTATTAAATAACTCAATTATTTTAACTTTAATATCATTTAAATTATAATAATCAACCATAATTCCAGTATTTTCTTCAACAGCATAGTACTTATATTTTTCTATGTTAGAAACTACATAAGGTAATCCATTAGCCATATAATCAAAAATTTTCGTTGAAAGACCTTCATTATGAACAGAAATAGGTTCCATTAATGAAAACCCAAAATGAGACCTACTGAGGATTTTATAAACATCCACAATTGGCATAATTCCATGAATTGTGACTTTGTCAGCTAGATTTTTTTCTTTGATAAAAGTATTAATCTTATTTTTTAGTTCATCTGTATCTATTCTACCTACTAAATCTAAATGTATGTCCGTTATCTGTTCTTGAAGATTGTTAAATGTCTGTAAAACCCGTAAAATCCCTCTTACTTCAGTTATAAGTCCAACATAAACAAGATTTAACCTTTCCTTAAAATTTCTATTTTCAAATTTAGTATTTTTTGAAATAATTGGATAATTCATTATTGTTATTGCATCATCACCATACAAACTTTTAAATGAGTCCAATACAATTATTCGTTTATCAAAGCTATTAATGAAGGCTTTTTCTACTATTTTATATACAATTATTAAAACCGATTTAAATATTTTTGGGAGCCAAGCTCTTACTTGGAGAGAAAAACCTACATTTTCATGTATATCAAAAACAATTTTACACTTGAAATATTTCTTTACAAACCACATTAACACAATTAATTCTGGGTCATGAAAGTGAATAATATCAGGCTTATGTTTTTTAATTTTTTTGAAACTTAAATACTGCAGTCTAAAAAAACGTTCGAATCTTGATTTTGAAATTGGTAATGGATCTATTGTAATATCACGTTCAACGAATAATTTTTTGTTTTTATGTTTTGCTATATAAATTAGATTAGAGAATAATTTTTGAATTGCTGGTATTTCCTTAAAAAAAATTCTTGCATCAGAATAATGATGTACAGTTGTTAAAACAATTATTTTTAAATTTTCATTTTTCATTCAAGACTCTTCATTACATTTCGGATGATTATACCAAGTGAACATTTGAAATTTTACCTTAAAAAATCAAAGTACTCAATAGTATAATAGTTAATTTACAATCAGCCCTAAATTTACCTAAATCTAAATAAAAATATTACTATTATTGTTGTTTAATTAATATTGTTTTCGAGGATTTATGCGTAAGGTTTTAGTTACAGGAGCTGCTGGTTATATTGGTAGTGTTTTAGTTAGACAGTTGCTTAACAAGGGCTATTTTGTTAGAGGTTTAGATGCACTGTTTTTTGGGGGTGATGCTCTTATCGATATTTATAACAATAAAAATTTTGAATTCATAAACGGCGATGTGCGAGATAGTAAAACTATTGATTATGTGTTGGATGAAATTACAGATATTGTTCATCTTGCTGCAATTGTTGGAGACCCTGCTTGCTCAAAACAACCTGAATTGGCAAATGAAATTAATTGGGAAGCTGCAAAGTATCTGTTTGATAAATCTAACGAAGGGAAAATTGACCATTTTGTATTTGCATCAACATGTAGTAATTATGGCAAAATGGAGGGAGATGATTTTTTAAATGAAGAGTCTGAACTTAATCCAGTATCGTTATATGCAGAGTTAAAAGTTAAATTTGAGAAACACTTATTAAGTAGTAGCATTAGGGAAAATTTTACTCCAACAGCTTTAAGGTTTTCAACTGTTTATGGACTATCACCAAGAATGCGTTTTGACCTAACTGTTAATGAATTTATTAGAGAAGTTACATTAGGAAAAGAATTATTAATTTTTGGTGAACAATTCTGGCGTCCATATTGCCATGTTGAAGATTTAGCTGCTGCATGTATAAAAGTATTAGAATCACCTAAAGATAAAGTTAAGCAAAATGTTTTCGGAGTTGGGAATTCAAATGAGAATTATCAAAAAAAAATGCTTGCTGATGAGATATTAAAAATTTTACCAAATGCTGCAATTAATTATGTAAAAAAAGAAGAAGACCCTAGAGATTATCGTGTTGATTTTTCGAAAATTAAAAATGAATTAGGGTTTGAAACAACTAAAACTGTCCCAGATGGATTAAATGAAATCCATAATATATTGAGGGCTGGAATTATTTCTGAACCATATTCTGATAAATATAAAAACATATAATTTTGATGACCCACAAAACAATTAAATATATAAAAGAGATATACGGTACAAACAATTTTATCCCTCTTCATGCTCCTGTATTTCTTGGCAACGAAAAAAAATACCTTAACGAATGTATAGATTCAACTTTTGTATCTTATGTTGGAAAGTATGTTGCAAAATTTGAAGAGATGACTGCTAATTATACTGGTGTAAAATATGCTGTAGCAATGGTGAATGGAACAGCAGCATTGCAGATAGCTCTTAAAATTGTTGGAGTATCTGCTAATGACGAAGTTATAACACAATCCTTAACTTTTGTTGCAACCTGCAACGCAATAAAACATAATGGAGCTATTCCTACTTTTGTTGATGTTGATAAAGAAACCCTCGGCATGTCTCCAGAAAAATTAAATTCATTTCTAAAAAACCAAATAAAATTTGTTGATGGTATTTGTGTAAACAAAGCAACGAGTAGAAGAATTACAGCAATTGCTCCTGTTCATATATTCGGACACCCTAATAGAATTGACGAGATTGTAGAAATTGCACAGAAATATAATCTAAAAGTTGTTGAAGATTCTGCAGAATCGTTGGGTAGTTTTTACAAAGGGAAGCATACAGGTACCTTTGGAGATGTAGGAATTCTTAGTTATAATGGAAATAAAGCATTAACTACTGGCGGTGGTGGAATGCTGATTACCAATAGTAAAGAGTTTGCCGAACATGCTAAACATATAACTACCACTGCAAAAGCACCTCATAAGTATGAATATATTCATGACGAAATTGGTTTTAATTACAGACTTACAAATGTAAACGCAGCCATTGGTGTTGCACAGATGGAGAACATTGAACAGATTCTTGAAAACAAAAGAGCAACTGCAAAATTGTATAAAGAGTTTTTTACAAATAGTGAAATTGAATTTATTGATGAACCAAAACATTCTAAATCAAATTTTTGGCTAAATGCTATAATTTTGAAAGATAGAAAAGAAAGAGATTTATTTCTTGATGCAACAAATAAAGCAAATGTAATGACTCGTCCAATCTGGAAACTTATGAATAAGTTAGATATTTTTAGTGATTCTTATTCAGATGATCTTTCAAATTCGGAATGGTTAGAAGATAGAGTGGTTAATATTCCAAGTAGTTATAGGATATAGAATTAGCTATGGAAAATATAATTGTAATTGGTGGTGGGGGTCATGCAAAAGTAGTAATCTCTATTTTGAAAAAACTTGGGAACTATAATATCTTAGGATTCACAGAAATAGAGAGTTCCGAACCAATTCTTGGAATCAATAATATAGGCAATGATGATTTTGTAATTGAAAAGTACTCGAATACCTCCACTAATAATATTGCTTTAGGAATTGGTCAAATTAAAACACATGAATTAAGAAAAAACTTAGTTTCAAAATATATGAATGCTGGTTTTATATTTCCTACAATAATTTCCCCAAATGCAACTATTAACGAATCTGTAAATATTGGGAATGGAACAATTGTAATGGATAATGTAGCTATAAATACTTGTTCAAATATTGGGAGCTACTCTATTATTAATACATCATCAATAATAGAACATGATTGTAAAATTGGAAATTTTGTTCACATTGCTCCTGGGGTTACACTTAGTGGAGAAGTCGTTATAGAAAGTAATACATTTATTGGTGCTGGAAGCACAGTTGCAAACTCTGTCTCTGTTTCAGAAAATTGTATAATTGGGGCAGGTAGTTTGGTTAGAAAAAACATCTCTCAATCAGGTTTATATGTCGGAAATCCAGTAAAAAAGTATAAATAATATGTTAGAAAAAATATTAAATAAAATTAATGGTAGAGTAATAGATCAAGATGCAACTTTAAGAGATGCACTTAAGCTAATGGATAAGTTGGATAAAAAATTACTACTTGTTCTTGAAAATAATAGTTACAAAAGCTTATTAAGTATAGGTGATATTCAAAGAGCAATAATAAAAAATGTTGAGTTGCATGAAAAAGTAAAAAACATTTTAAGAAAAAATCTAAGAGTTTGCTCTATTAGTGATTCTGAAAAGAGAATAAAAGAAACTATGCTCGAATTTAGAATTGAGTTTATGCCTATTCTAAATAAAAGTGGCGAATTAAGTAATATTGTTTTTTGGGAAGAGTTATTTGAAGAAGAAATACAAAAACCTGCCTCTTTAAAATTAAAATGCCCTGTTGTTATTATGGCTGGTGGCGAAGGTAAAAGGATGCGACCCTTTACTAATATAATTCCTAAACCCCTATTCCCTATTGGTGAAAAACCAATTATTGAGGTTATAATGGATAAATTTAATTCCATTGGCTCAACTGAGTTTTATTTAACTGTGAATTATAAGTTTAAAATGCTCAAATATTATATAGATAATAATATTTCATCAAACTATTCGATTAAATATATAAAAGAAGATAAACCACTCGGGACAGCAGGAAGTCTATCTTTATTAAAAAATAAAATTAAAAATACTTTTTTTGTATCAAATTGTGATATAATTATTGAGCAAGATTTAAGTGAAGTTTATAAATATCACAAAGAGAATAAGAACGAGTTGACTATCATCGGCTCTCTAAAGCATTACGATATTCCTTACGGAGTTTTAGAAACTGGTAAAAATGGAAAGTTATTAAAGTTAAAAGAGAAACCAGAACTAACTCATATGATAAATACTGGTGTATATATTCTTGAGCCCCATTTATTAAATGAGATTCCTTTAAACACTTTTTTTCACATTACAGATTTAATCACCAAAATAATTAATAGAAATGGCAAAGTTGGTGTCTTTCCAATAAATTCTAAATCTTGGTTAGATATTGGTGAATGGACTAAATATTGGAATGCTTCAAAAATGGATATTCCTAAAATATAGATACTCAAAGAGATTTCTCATACACGAATATTAAATTATAAATGAAAATACTATTTTTAGGAAATCCTGCATCACCTTTAATTCAACATCTTTGTTCCGAGTTGAAAAAGACTAATGATAGCATTAAAATAGATATTATTGCCATTCCTTACAGATTTAATTCTAAAATTTCCTCAGAAAGTTTTGATGAGATTTTTAACTTAGGAAACAATTTCATTTCATTAGAAAAAATCCCTTATTTAAAAAACATATATTTCATTTCAAACTTAAGAGACCTTATAAATCAACTTCCAAAGTATGATGTCGTTTCAATTCAATTTGTTTACTATTTTTACTCACTTATAATTAAGGAAATTAAAAACAAAGGAAAAAAATTTACTATTACCTTTTGGGGAAGTGATTTTAATAAAGTTAATTTTTGGCAAAAAGCTCAACTAAAAAAAATAGTTAATAATGCTGATTTAGTTACAACAGCAAATTCTACTTTTAGTCAAAAAATAATAGATAGATTTGGAACTGCAAAGAGTAAGTTCAGAATAGCTCGTTTCGGATTAGCACCTCTTAATAGTTTGAGAGTACTAAGAAAAAACATGAGTGGAAATGAAGCAAAAGCAAAACTGGGTATTTTTAATAAATTTGTAATTACAATTGGCTATAATGCTAACAAAATTCAGCAGCATTTTAGAATAATTAATGAGTTAAAGCAAGTTTTAGAGAAGCTACCAAGTAATTATCTTCTTGTTTTTCCAATGACTTATGGATTTGGAAACCGCAAAAAATATACCGAAAAATTGCGAGATGAATTAAATAAATACAATTTCAATTTTATAATTTTAGATTCTTTCCTCTCAAATAATGAAGTAGCATATTTACGACTTGCTACAGATGTAATGATACAACTTCAAACACATGATCAATTTTCAGGTTCAATGCAGGAACACCTATATTCAGAAAACATTGTAATTACTGGTAGCTGGTTACCTTACCAAGCTTTTAAAGATGTAGGAACAAACTTTCTTGAAATTAATAATTTTTCTGAACTAAAAAGTAAACTACCTAAAACTATTGATAATTTTGAACTAGAGAAAGAGAAATGTAAATTAAACCCCAATAAAATTTGGGAACTTAGTAGTTGGGAAAAAACCATTAGTAATTGGATTAGTATATTTGGTGATAACTCTTGAGTCAATCAAAAGACATAAAGGAAAAAATTCTTCTCCTTTTTGAAAATGTAAAAGAGAAAGGATTTTTTCATCTTCTTTCTGCAAATTTTTTCATTAACTTTTTTGCCTTTGGTTCACAATTAATTGTTGCCTGGATATTAACACCAACTCAAATAGGGCAAATTAAAATTCTCCAAACCTATGTAGCTATTGCTGTTCTTTTTGCAAATTTTGGTTTCGAATCCTCTGTATTAAAACTTTGTTCTGAAACATACAGCATTAAAACAAAACAGCTATTTTATAAATCTGCTGCTTTTTTCACAATTGGAACTGCTTTGGTTACTTATGCTATAGTTTATGTAGTAAGTAATTTTGATGTAGTTTCAAAAGATGTTTTTATTATTAGTTGGTTTCCAATATTCTTACTTGCAATATTACCATTAGCTTTTAATACATTAAATTTCAATTATTTACAAGCTCTTAAAAAATTCTCACTATTATCCAAATTACAAGCATACACTAAGCTTTTTGCCTTTTCGCTTATTATTATACTAACATATTTTTATAATATATCAGGATTTATATATGCAATCCTAATCGGATATTTAGTTACTTCAGCAATATTAATTCGTTATAATTTCAATGATTTATTAGTTGCCAGTAATTTCAAAAATTTGATTAATAAATTTAAAAACCATTCGTATTATTCAAAATATGCGTTTGGGGCAAATTTAATTAGTACTTTTACTCGTTATTTAGATATTTTCATTATTAATTTTCTAATTATTGATAGAGAAGCAATTGGTATGTATAGTTTTGCTATTAATGTGATTCTATTCTTACAAATAATTAGTGATACAGTTCAGAAAATATCAATCCCACATTTCTCTGAAAAATCGTCCGATATTATTAAATTTTTGCAAGTTTTCAAACGATATTTTAGACTATATGTTTATTTTGGATTGTTTTTACTAATAACTATAAATATTGCAATCTCTCCTTCAATAAAATTTATTTTTCAGAATAAATATGATTCATCTATTGTTTTTATTCATATTCTTACAATTAGATGGTTTTTTTATGCTTTAGTTCAATTTAAAAGTGCAGCTGTTTTTGGGTTAGGTAAAATAAATTATAATATGTGGGGGTCAATTTTATATTTAGCAATTAATTTTTCTATTCAATATCTATTATTAAATTATTATGGAATTTTAGGAGTTGCAATTGGAGTGGTTGGAAGTGCAATTCTATATTATTTATTCTACTCTTTTATTATATTTCCTAAAGCAATTAAAATTATTGATTAGATTAAATAACAAAATATTTGGATAACAATGTTTATTAAATACATTTCTACAATAGCTATTGTAGTATTTTCTTTATCTTTTATTTCCTGCACAGAAAATAATTATTTTGTTCAGAATACTAAAAAGGATGAAATTAAAGCCACAGTAAAAAAATGGTTTCATGGCAAAGAGTCTGCAATTTCAATAACTTATGACGGCGGCTGGTTACCTGATTTACCATTTTCTACAAATGAGGTTTTAGATAGAGGGTTAAAAATGGATTTTGAAATGGTATCTGTTAATTATGAGAATCCTTATGGCTTATCAATATTACCTTATATGAGTGATTCTGTTTATAACACGGGTATCCATTTTTTTGGACATGGACATAAACATTATGCACACGATACTTTGAGTTATGATTCTGCATATGTGAGTTTCCTTACCAACTACAATCTTATGCTAGATTGGGGATTAAGACCAAAAGCTTATGCATACCCCCATAGTTCTGGTTGGTTAGATAGAACTCAAAAAGCAAATAGATCTGCAGGGTGGATTATGGCACGGGGTTTTACACCAAATGAAGAAGAATTTTATATCTGTCCTAACAATATTTCTCAACCTGAGAACTGGTATTACCTCCCATCAGTGGTAATGTCTAGTGATACGAGCAAGGACTATTATATTAACAATCATTCAGAACTATCTCCAATACTTAACAAAGCAAAACAGAATGGTTCATGGGTTATTTTAATGTATCATGCTATTAATCTTCCAGGAAAATGGGGTTATTATCCAATAGAAGAATGGCGTAAAGATTTGGACCTGATGGTGGAACTTGATTTTTGGTCTGATAATATGGATAATATTGGACTCTATATTATGGAACGGAACAACTTTGAAATGACGTATGCAAAACTTTGGGAAACAAAAAAAGCGATTGCTTATGAAATACGTTTTATAGATTATTTTTTAGATAATAAAACTTATAATCAGCCACTTTCTGTAGAATTATCAGTAAATATTAATAGGCAATTTAATTATGCAATTGTTGAACCTGCAATTAATAATATTGATACACTTTGGTTTGAAAACAATACAATAAGTTTGGATATTGTACCTGATGAAATTCGATATAATTTTATATTCTTTTAGGTAAAGAGCATTTTATTTATTGGCTGCTACTCAACGATTTTTTTTATACAAAATCAGTTTTTTTAAATTGCTGACAAAAACACTATAAATTAATACCATTACTGCTAAGAACCCTTTCATTAAACCGTCAGTGTTTACAATTATTCGTTATTTATAGAAGTACTCTTTTCGGATATATTTTCGAAGCAATAAATTAAACCAAAAACTAACCAAATCAGATTGAGGTGGGGGAAAAGTCCATATAAAATAAACTGCATATTAAATGCAATAAAAGTTGCAAACGAGCCTATAATAATCGCTTTTGTTAAACTATCATTCGATTTAAGTCTTAGTCTTAAATCTTTGAATATTCTTCTAAACCAAAACAATACTATTAATACTCCCCAAATACTAAGTTCAGCAATCAAAGTAGTCCAAAGAGTGTGAGATTCTTTAACATAAAGAACTTCTTGTGGAACAATGGGATCAATATAAAGGTCATACAAAACCGGGAAACCTCTGTAACCCACTCCAAAAAAAGGATTGTCTAAAAACATTGCTATTCCACTTTTCATTAATCCAATACGCACAGCAGTTGATGGGTCTTTCAGCAAATCAAAAATTGATGCAAATCTTGAAAAAACAAGCTCACCATATTCACTATTTAATAAAATAAGAATAATAATTATCCCAATTCCAATAATAAAGCTAAAAACTTGTTTTCTGTTTGCATGAAAGAGAGCTAATGTAAAAATGCCAGCAATTAACGATAGCCATCCACTCCTAGAAAAAGTAAGAATTGTTCCGAGCAAAGAAATAGCGATTCCAAGACCAAGTAAAATGTTTATCATTTTATTCTTAAAATAAAACATTATCAGACTAGCAGAATAAAATATTCCAGGAATCATATAAAATGCAAGTACATTAGGGTCCTCAAATGTTCCACTAGGTCTATAAATTCTTATACCACCATCACTTTCAATTGTTGATTCAGCAAAATACGTAACATTTTCAAAAATTAGTTGATATATGAGAAGAAAGGTTTGGAAGATATTTATACCTAATAGAACCAACGCAATAGTAATAAAATGCTCTTTTGTATTAACAAAATTTGCAACAAGAATAAAAAACACATAAAGTGCTAGGGATTGAAAAACAACATATAAACCCTCAGCGTAATTTGGAGAATAGGTCAGAGAAATGAGTATTATAACAATAAAAGCTATAAAATATTTTGTAAAAGGGAAGATATATCTAATTTTTTTTTGATAAATAAGCTGGTAAAAAACTAAAGTTAAAATTCCCATAAACCAACCAAGATGAAATAATGTAACTCCACCTCCTATTTGACTTGCTTGGTCTAATCCTGTAGCAAAAATCATTATATATACCCATAGAATGGGTCCTGTAAAAAAACCATAATAAACAGAAAAAAATGAAAATACAATTGCTATAGGAAATAATGATAAAATAGGATCTATAAAATATAAACCGGCTATACAAAGTTCTACAAAAACCACAATTATGAGAATTTGTAAATTAGAAAAATATTTTTGATTGGAAAAGTACATTAATTATAGTTAACTCAAAATGAAATCAAACTTGTTTTTTGTTTCTTTGTGGAATAAAACTTCTTTTTATTGAAATAATTTCATTATACTTTTCGGGATTAAATTCACGCAAATAAGATAACCTTTCAACTATAAGAATAATAAAGAGTTGCAAAATAAATGCTAGAACAAGTGCACCTAATACAACAAATGCTCTTTTGGGCTTTGATTTATAGTCAGGTGGAACAGCATAATCAAGTACTTGCAATGTTGGTTGAGTTTTAAATAATTGCATTTTGGTTTGTTCATATTCTGGCAACAAAAACTCCTGAAGTTTCTGCTGAAGAAGTAAGCCTGTATATATATTAGTATATTCTTTTCCAAGTTCGGGAATTTTATCAAGCGGAATAAATAGCGATGAGAACGGGTTATCCAGCTTTTCTTTGTTTTGATATTTTAACTTATTTACTTGATCTCGTAATGTTTGTAATTGAATTTTTGTTGATTTGTATTGTGGTGAATTTTCTCCAAAATTCGCCTTAATCGCTTCCAATTCAGCTGTTCTTAATAAAACTTTTGCATCTAAATCAGCAATTGATGAAATAATTGCCTTTGTCTGTTCATAAAATTCAATTACACCATATTTATTTTGAAACATTTCTAATTCTATTTGAAGACTATCAATCTCGTGCAAATTTTGAAAATATCTTTTCTCTATTAAATCAAAATTACGTTGAGTACGTTCAACTTTTAATTTATTTGAAATATTATCAAGTTTCACAACTATATAGTTTACAATTTCTGCAACTTTCACAGAATCTTTATACTCAAAACTAATAGCAATCATGTCTTCTTCCGTAAATGAAACATTATAATTACCAAAAAAACTTTCATAAGTTTGGTGCATTGTTTCTCGTTCGTAAAAACTTTGCAAATCAAAATGCTTGATAACATCTGTTGCAAGTGATTTACTTTTTAAAATTGCCATATAAGTCATCATATCACCACTTCCACCTCCTAACCCAAAAGAAGCTAAGGGTAGTTGACTCATGAGTGATGAAAGTCCACCACCAACTCCACTATCCTTTTGTGGAAGAACTACAGCTGTTGCTTTATACCATTTATCAAGCTGAAGACTAACAACAAGTGAAATAATTCCTACAAGTAGAAGATTAACAAAAATACTTTTACGCCACTTTGTTAGCAGCAAAACAAAATCCAAAAATCTAAATTCTTTTTTATTCATAACCATTTAATTTTGTGAAATAATTTAACTTAACTATCTCCCTCTATTCAAATCTACGGTTTAAACGCCAAATAAACTGTTGCTACGGCTGCTACAACAGCTGCAATACGTGCTGTGCGTGTAAGGTAAAAATCGAAAGTACGTGGTATATCTTTGGGCACCCAAATGTAATCACCCGATTCTATTGTGTATTGATAATCATCATCTGTCATATCAATGTATGCTCTGGTTTTACCTTTAATAAGATATACCTCACTCTTAGCTGCATTACCTACTCCACCAGCTTTTCTAATATAATGCTGATAATTATTCCCTTCTACATAATCAATAAAGCCAGGGTTCATAACTTGACCATAAACATAAACCAAATCGGTAATTTCCGGAATATATATAATATCACCATCTTTGACAATAAATTTGCTGTTATCAGAATTGTCATTAAGGACTTCTTTAAAATCAACCGTAACTAACGATTTTGCCAACCGTAGTTGGTTATCGGTTATAAGACTTAATGAATCTTCAGGTTCAATATCTGCCATTCTGTTCATCATCAGTAAATCTGTTTGCCTATTAAATGCGGTTAAATTAAAAGACCTTCTTCTGTTTTGAAATGGAGCATTTGATCCGCTTGCACTATTTGTAAGTGCATTTCTTCTAATTAATTCTGCACTTATTAAATCTGCGTTTTCTTTAAAACCACCAGCTTTTTCTATTACTTCCTTTATTGTAGTTTGGTCTTTCGTGATGTAAATATATCCGGGTTTATTTACTTCACCACCAATAAGAACTTTAAAATCGCGCTTTTGAGTTTCGTTAGATACAACTCTAATTCTATCTCCGCGTTTTAGAATTGGATTTTCTTTAATTGTAGCAGGAATTATTTCTTCATTCATTCCATCATAACTAAGACGAGTAATTTCTATTTTGTCAATATTTTCGTAAGCAGAATTTATACCTCGTGAAAACAGAATAGCATCAGAAAGATGATCCCCTTCAACAAATTGGAATTGTGTTGGTTTATTTACAGCCCCTTCAATTTCAATAAAATTTCTTTGCCAATCTAATTGTGGAAAAATGAGAACATCACCATTTAATAAGTATGGATTCTCAGAATAATTGGCAGTTAAGCGAAACTTTTGTAAATCAATTATCTGGTCGGTTCCATCAGTATGCTTTAGCACTATTCCTCGCTCAGCATATTCATCAATTTCATTTCTTAACCGAGCCAATGATTGGGCATCTTTAGTAGTTGTAAGTAATGCCAAACGATATTGGTTATAAATACGTGTTACAAATTCATCAACTCGCTCAGTAGCAGAGGCAGGGAATGTACCATTTGTAATAAAATCGCCACCAATTGTTACTGATATTTTATTCAAAGCATACATCGAACTCTGCTGCAAGTCGCTCATATCCTGAGCAAATAATGTAATCGAAAGTAATATCGATAAAATTAGAATTTTGAATTTCATTTTTTTCCTTTTATTTTAATAGCAAAGATATTCAATTTTTGTTCTTTTTAGCATCATCTTTTATAGGATTTCCCAATAACCAGTTTTATCTGAACCAATTCTTTCTAGTTTGTTCTCATCTTTAAGTTTAAAAATGCTCATTTCAACTGCTCTTGTAGTTTTTTCAAGTTTTCTAGCAAGTCCATAAATTGTAATTTTCCTATCATAAAAAATAGCTTCCAAAATTTTCTCCGAAGTTTTTGGTAAACCAGCACTAGTACAATAATCAAAAATTATTATTAACACCAATAAATATAGAACCTCCGTTAGCATTTGCAAACCCGCAAACCCATTTAAAATATTCATCCTTCCAAATGCTTTTGTATTCTATATTTTGGTTTTCAATTCTCATTTAAGTTGTTTTTTGTACTGCAATTTGTAATATTCCTGATATTCGCCACTAATAATTCTTTCCCACCAACTTTTGTTTTGAAGATACCAATCAATGGTCTTTTCAATAGCCTCTTCAAATTTGAACTCTGGCTTCCAACCAAGTTCTGTTTCAATTTTTGAAGAATCAATAGCATAGCGTCTATCGTGTCCTGGTCTATCTTTAACATATTCAATTAAATCTTCCGATTTATTCAGATAATTTAAAATTAATTTAATAATATCAATATTAGTCATTTCCTGGTCTGCACCAATGTTATAAACCTCTCCAACTTTTCCTTTTTCCCAAACTAACTCAACAGCTTTGTTGTGGTCAATTACATAAATCCAATCGCGGATATTCATTCCATCCCCATATACCGGTAGCTTCTTGCCATTCAACGAATTTAGAATAATCAACGGAATTAGTTTTTCGGGAAATTGAAATGGTCCATAATTATTTGAACAACGCGTAACCACTACAGGCAATCCATAAGTTCTCTGAAAAGAGAGAGCCATCAAATCGGCAGCAGCTTTACTTGACGAGTACGGACTGTTTGGATCAATTGGAGTATTTTCACTAAACCTTCCAGTTGCCCCAAGGCTGCCATATACTTCATCTGTTGAGACTTGCACAAATTTTTCTACTCCAAATCTTTTTGCAGCTTCGAGCAAAACATTAGTTCCCATCACATTAGTATTGAAGAAGACCTCAGAGCCAAGTATAGAGCGGTCAACGTGCGATTCTGCTGCAAGGTGAATTACATTATCAATATTATATTTTTCAAAAATTGAATTAACCGTTTCTCTATTTGTAATATCACCCTTTACAAATGTATAATTAGGGTGCTTCTCAGATTGAAGAAGGTTTTCTAAATTTCCCGCATAAGTTAAGCTATCAAGGTTTATAATTTTCAAGTCATCTCTCTTTTCTAAAAGATGATTTATAAAATTACTTCCAATAAATCCTGCACCACCAGTTACTAATATGTTTTTCATAAAACTCCTAAAATATTAACAGCTTCTGTAAGTCTGTGAGACTCTTACAGAGAATACCTTTGGTAAGAGTCGCTAAGACGCAAAGGTTAAAAAATCCTTAAATATATTTTATTTATAACTCTCTTTTCTATGTTTTACTCTGAAGACTGTTAAAATATTATCCTCAACATTAAAAAGAATTCTATAGTCTCCAACCCTTAGTCTGTAGGGTGGATTGAAGTTTGTTAATTTTTTCAAATTTGCTACTCTTGGAAAATTCTTCAACATCTCAATTTTGGTAAAAACATTTATGACAAACTTCTTATCTATCTTTGATAAATCCTTTATAGCTTTATCGTCAATTACAACCTTCACTAAATTCCTAACATCTTTTTTGCTTCGTCAAGAGTATATTTTTTATTGTTTTGAGCTTTTATTGTTTCCAATTCAATATAATCGGTGCTCTCCTTTTCTATTGTCTCAACATCTAAAATATCATTTTGAGTTCTTATATTTTCTATCATACCACTCTTGAGATTTTTTACAATAGTTAAAAATGTGTTTAACTCTTCATCTTTTATATCTAATTGTATTGTTTGCATAAAATTCCTCCTAAAATATTAACCGCTTCTGTAAGTCTGTGAGACTCTTACAGAGAATACCTTTGGTAAAAGTTGCTAAAACACAAAGGTTGAAAAATTTTTATATATATCTTTTTTTCAAAAAAAATCAATTAATAATATTCTTCATCGCTTCTTAGCGTCTCTGTGCCTTAGCGGTTATTGTTTTTCAATACGCAAAAAATCCTAAGTAAATTCCTGTTTGAATAAAAAACGCATCTCCGTTTAATGAACTTGGAACATTGTTTAAAACTTTATCGTTTTCAATTCTCCAACTCTCACTAATTGTAAACTGATAACCACTACCAATACGGATTGCAAAAAATCTTGTTAATGGTACATCAATATTTATTGTTGGAGTTAATGTGAAATAATTGTTCTCTATTCTACGACTTATATTTTCCACTTTGTCAGAATTATTAAACTCATCCCAAGTCTCCTGCCAAGAAAAGTCATCATTATTTTTAAAGAGGTCAATAGTTAATTTACCTCCGCCAACCATACCTCCAAGCGAGACACCAACTTTTTTAATAAACGGAAGTGTATATTCAATTGTAAATGCACCGCCACTTAAACCATATTTTACTTCTCTATTAAAACCATTTGAAGTTGATGAAACAGACTGCGAACCGCCAAAACCCATACCTCCAATTCTTAAGTCGTCCACAATCATTAAATAAACATAACCGCTTCCACCCCAAGTTAACAGTCCTCCACTGAGTTCATCGTTAATTCCAAATGTAGGAAGCTTCTTATTAATTTCATCATAATTTGGAAACATCCAAGAAGCAGTTAAGCCACCGGCAATTCCAAATTTGCTCATCCATCCAACTTTGCTGTTTATCTGTGCAAAGGAGGTTGATGCTAATAGAAATATTAATAAAAAAGTATTTTTCATATGTTTAATTGAACAAACCTAATTATTTAACGACTCTTAAGTTATTAAAATATAAGGTAATTCGCTTTACGTTTAGTGTGAAAAATTGAGTACATTTTTTACATATGGGAGAGTACTATTTGAATATCAGCAACATTTGTCCCGGTTGGACCTGTCATCACTAATTGATTAATCTTCTTGAAGAAATTATATGAATCGTTGTTATTTAGATATTCCATAAAATCAATATTTGCATTTTTAGCCTTTGCAATAGTATTGCCTGTGCAAAATGCACCGGCTGCATTTGTTGGTCCATCAATTCCATCTGTTCCACCGCTCAAAAACTGTACGCCATCTATCCCGTCAATCTTTATAGCAACAGATAATGCAAGCTCTTGATTTCTACCCCCCTTACCATTCCCTTTTACATTCACCCATGTTTCTCCACCATATAATAAACAGTGTAAATTATTCTTTGAATTTTGCTTTAGTTCAATTATTTCCTTTGCAATTTTATCTCCAACTTCACGAGCCTCACCAGAAAGTTTTTCATCCATTATTTTAACTAAATAACCTAACTCACTCGCAACACTTGCAATTTTTCTTAAAGCAATGGAATTATTTCCAACAATTAAATTTGTTGCGTTTGCTACATTACCCGAATTGTTATCAAATTGATTTTCTTGCTGGTCAATTTTATGTAATAGCGAGGCAGGAATTGTGTTCTGCAATTTATACTGCTTTATTATTTTCTTAAATCCCTCGTAATTATTTTCCTGATGGGAGGTAATTCCAGATCCAATAATATCAATTCTATCACCTATTACATCCGAGATTATTAACGAAACAACTTTTGCCGGATAAATATAGTTAAGTAATTTACCACCCTTAATTTTTGATAGATGTTTGCGAATTAAATTTAACTCCTCAATTGCAGCCCCTTTATTCAACAATAGCTTTGTTATTTCAATTTTTTCACTTAGGGTTATTTCGCTAACTGGTGCCGGAAGTAGTGAAGATGCACCTCCGGAAAGTAAATTTAAAACTAAATCATTTTCAGTTGCATCACTACAGAGTTGGATTATTTTTTCGGCACCTTCTACTCCATTTTTATCTGGTAGTGGATGACTTGCTTCAATTATTTCAATGACTTTAAGATTATTTTTAGTGTTGTACGGAGCAACAATTATTCCGCATTCAATTTTGTAATTACTTTTCGCAAATATCTTTTCCAATTCTTCAGCCATACTTGCCGAGGCTTTACCTGCTCCAATTACAAATATTTTTTCAAAATCATCTAAATTAATTTGTTTTATGTTTTGGTTAACATCTGTAATCTCTAACAAGTTTCCGTCAAGTTTAATTGCTTGGTTTATTAAAGTGGATGGTTGAACTGCTTTTATACCCTCATCAAACAATAATTTTATATTGTGCAATAATTTCTTTTCATCCATATTGGTAGTACAAAATTAAGGCAAACAAATTTTTCCGAGAATTGTTGATTTAGAAGCCCCAGTAGTTCGTGGGATATTAGAAGGGTTCCCACTTATCGTCTCATTAGCAAGAACTGCAAAACAGATAGCTTCTTTCGCATCAGATGAAACACCTATTTCATCTATTACTTCTATTTCAATATTTTCGAAATAATTAGATAGTGATTCATATAAAAATTTATTTTTTGCACCTCCGCCACTCACAAAAAGCTCATCCAGTTTGGTTTCATCTTTTATAAACTTTTCATAATTACGAAATACCGAGTAAGCTGTAAACTTGGTTACTGTATGCAGCCAATCCTCATTTGGAACTTCTTTAAACTCATTAAATAATGGAAGAAGAAATTCCATTCCATAATACTCCCTTCCTGTAGATTTGGGAGGTGCAGTTTCAATAAAGTTATCCTTTGTAATTAATGCAACTAATAAATCTTCATTCAATTTCCCCGAGCTAGCAATAGCACCATTTTTATCAAACTCTTTTTTATAAAAGCGTCTCATTAATATATCAATCATCATGTTGCCTGGTCCAGTATCAAACGCCAGTACATTGTTTTGCCCCTTATCTTTATTAAGGATTGTGATATTTGATATTCCGCCAATGTTAAGCAACCCTCTGTTTTTTTTGTTCGAGTGGAATAATAAAAAATCGAAGTAAGGAACAAGTGGTGCCCCTTGTCCGCCCAAAGCAACATCACTGGGGCGAAAATCTCCAACCGTAATTGTTCCTGTTATCTTAGCCAACACTGATGGATCACCAATTTGTAAAGTAGAAGAAATTTTGTAACCAAAATATTCTTCGGAATTTGGGAAGTGATAAATAGTTTGACCATGAGTTCCAATTAAATCAATCTTATTAATATTAAAATTAATTTGAGTACATAATGCTTTAATTGCATCATAATATATTTGAGGAATTAAAAAATTAAGTTGTGAAATATCTTCTACATTGCTACTCTCTTTTGTAGAATTTCTAAGCACAAGTTCTTTTAACCCATCAGGGAAAGGGTATTCGATAAACCCAATAAGATTGATTCTTGTATCAATCCAATTGTTTTTTATTTGAACTAAGGCAACATCAACTCCATCTAATGAAGTTCCTGACATAAGCCCAACAACATATTTTTCATCTTTATTTGAAAGTTCTATTAATTTTTTCACGTTGCTACACAAAATTTTTCAGAATTTATTATAAGATAACAATTTCATATATTATTATTATAACTAATTTTTTAAGATGTGAAAGGAACAAATGGAACTATTACTTGGTGCACATACTTCAACAGCTGGCGGGGTTTCTAAAGCAATAACTTTAGCCGATAGACTTGGTTTTACTGCTATTCAAATTTTTTCAAAAAACAATAACAGATGGGAGGCAAAACCTTTAGACCCCAACGAAGTTGATAAATTCAAATCACTTTGGAAAAATTCAAACATAAAATTTATAGTTACACACGATTCTTATTTAATAAATCTCTGTGCAATAAATAGAGTTAATTTGGGAAAATCTCGAAACGCATTTGTTGATGAGTTGGAACGCTGTGAAGTTTTGGGTATCAAGCACTTGAACTTTCATCCTGGTGCACATGGCGGGCAAGGCGAAGAGGATGGATTGAAGCTGGTTGCTGAATCGCTGAATATTGCACATCAAAAAACAAAAGGGTTTGAAGTTAGCAGTATGATTGAACTCACTGCAGGACAGGGGACAAACCTTGGATACAAATTTGAACACATTGCAAAAATAATTGAACTTGTAGATAATCCGGAACGCATTACAACTTGTATTGATACCGCACACATCTTTGCGGCTGGCTACAATATTAAGGATGAGTTAGAATATGAGAAAGTGATTTCCAATTTTGATTCAATAATTGGTCTTGATAAACTTTTATGCTTTCATATAAACGACAGCAAAAAGGAACTTGGCAGCAGAGTTGACCGCCACGAGCATATTGGGCAAGGCTACATTGGGCTTGAAGGATTTAGAAATATTATGAACGATAATAGATTGACTCATATTCCTAAAATTCTGGAAACTCCGAAAGGTAAAGAGCAATTAGAAGACATTGATAACTTGAATGTTCTTAGAAGTTTAGTAAAATGAACAACTCCTTATCTTCAATAGAATAAAGGATATACTCTTATGTTAAAAAATAAAAGTTTCGCATTTAAAATGAGTTTGGTAATCCTTATTGCTGTGTCATCTATTTTTATTGTCAGTTTTCTTATCAACTATATAAACACTCGCCAAATTGTATTTAGCTATGTTGAGCAAAATGCAAGACAAACTGCTTATTTAAATGTCTATAAAATAGAAGACGTTTTAAATAGAGTTGAAAAAATTCCCTTAAATTTAGCACACTTGTTAGAATACTCTGAGTTAAATAGGGATAACTTAAATAGCATTCTGCAATCGGTAGTTTATTTTAATGAGGAGATTTACGGTAGTACTATTGCCTTTGATGGTAAAAAAAATAAAGTTGACGAACCATATTTTGCACCTTATTTTTTTATGAGAAATGGTATGCTGAATTTTTCAGACCTATCTGATGCATCGTATGATTATCATAATCAAGATTGGTACAAAACTCCTAAAGATAGAGATTCTGCAATGTGGGTAGAACCATATTTTGATGAAGGAGCAGGAAATGTTTTAATGACAACATACTCCGTTCCATTTTATTTAAGTTCGCAAGGGAAAAAAATATTTAGAGGAATTGTAACTGCCGATATTTCATTGGTATGGCTCGATGATATTGTGAGTTCTATTTCAATTCTCAATAGTGGTTTTGCCTTTTTAATTAGTAATGATGGGATAATAATTTCACATCCTAATCATAATTATATAATGAAAAGCTTCCGTAATTTTATTTCAAACAATCCTAATTATGAAAACAAGAATCGAATATTAACAGATATGTTAAGTGGGAAAGAGGGAGTTGAAGAATATGAGTCTATTCATCTCAAGAAACCAGCATATCTTTTTCACACTCAACTACCATCAAACAATTGGACACTAGCACTTGTTTTTCCTAAGGATGAGCTTTATAGTAATATAGATAAAATAAATAATTATCTAATTGTAGGTATTCTTGTTGGTCTTATTTTTATCACAATTGTCGTAATTGTTCTCTCACAAAAAATGACTAAACCACTCCACACCTTATCAGAAATTACTACTGAAATTGCGAAAGGAAATTTTAATGCAGTATTACCAACTACTTCATCTAATGATGAGGTAGGAAAGCTTACAAACTCAATGGGTTTTATGCTTACCAGATTAAATCGATATATAAAAGATTTGAAATCAACAACGGCAGAAAAAGAGAGATATGAAAGTGAATTGAGAATTGCTCACAACATACAAATGGGAATGATTCCAAAAACGTTTCCTCCATTTCCAGAAATAAGTGAGATTGATGTTTTTGCAAAACTTAAGCCAGCACGAGAAGTTGGTGGTGATTTGTACGACTTCTTTTTCTTGGATGAAGATAATCTTTGCTTAACAATTGGTGATGTATCGGGCAAAGGTGTGCCTGCTTCTCTACTAATGGCTGTAACTCGAACTCTATTACATTCACATGCAAAGGCTGGGTTGAACTCATCTGAGATTATGAATCTTATTAATAAATCATTGAATGATAATAAAGAATCAAGATTGTTTGTTACATACTTTTTGCTAATTTTCAATATTCGTACTGGTCTATTAGATTTCACAAATGCCGGTCACAATCCTCCACTTTTGGTTAAGCAAAACAATGAAATCATTTTCATCGATTCGCCACAGAGTTATCCACTTGGTATCTCTACTTTATCCCCCTATAAATCGAATGAATTACTGATGAATAAAGGGGATAAACTATTTCTCTACACGGATGGAATAACCGAAGCACAAAATAGCATTGATGAAACGTATGGTGAGGAGAGACTTAAAACTGAATTAGCAAATTGTACTAATTACACAGCTAAGGAATTATGCAATTATATTTTTAATAGCACTGAAAGTTTTATTAGCGATGCAGAGCAATATGACGATATGACTGTTGTATGTTTGAATTATTTAAAAGGATAATAATTGAAAAAAGAGATTAAACTTACGTGGTTTTTATTTGTAATAATTCTTTTTGTTTCTGTTTTCTTTCGAGTCAAGATTATTCACGAACTACCCTTAGGCACAACAGCAAACGAATATGGCTTAACTGGTTTTGATGATGAGCATGCACATTTTAATTATACAAAATTTATTTTAGAAAAAAATGAATTGCCAATTCTTAAAGATAAAATAACAGACCCAAATGCCTTAACGATAAATGAATTTGAATACCATCAACCTCCTCTATATTATGTGTTCATTGCATCTGCTTCAAAAGTGCTATCAATCAATGTGGATAAGGGTATTCTGGTGTTGGGAAGGTACATAAATTTCTTTTTATCACTCCTCTCTATAATTGTTTTCTATAAAATCTTTTTACTGTTTAAATGGAGGGATAGCAAAATACTATCTGCAATATCTATTTATCTTTTACTTGGCAGTTCGGTTTATCAATTTTCTGTTTTTGGAAATGATGGATTATCTTGGTTTCTTCTTTGGCTACTTTTTCTGCTTCTATTAAAAGGGATATCAAAAAACTGGATTTGGATTCTTCTAATAATTACTTTATCACATTATACGAAATCAAGTATCCTCGTATTTTATCCAGTCATTTTATATTCGGTCTATAATGAAATTACAAAAAGTGATATTTCAAAATCGCATGTTTTAAAGTATATCTCAATATTTATTCTGCCTATAGTATTATCATTTCCATGGTACTTACATAACTATAATGCTTATGGCAGTTATTTTTCAGTTAGCACTATAACTGGGGATGCATGGCATTTTGTAAGTTCGCTTAAAGAATCATTAATAAAACTCTTACATATGCCCTATCTTTTCTTGTTCAGAATGCACTTTGACCCACCAAAGCCTTTGCTATCTTGGTTTAATTACATTCCTAATATTTGGCTTATATTAACTGGCGGTTATTGGTTAGTTAAAATGAAGAATATATTAACTGAGAATTATAATATTCAACTAATAAATATTCTTCTAATCTCGATGGTTGCTGCATACCTCTATTATGCTATCCCTACAGGATATACGGAAGGAAGGCTACTCTATCCTGGATTACCTGCAATATTGTACTTTATGACAGGAGTTCTTTTTTGCAAAAAGTTAAAAGATTTATTTTTTGAAGGTTGGCAGTTATTATTGATACTTTTAATATTTCTACCCTCTTACATCATTGGATTTTATTTTTAAACTAATTAGAGAATAACATTAAATTGGAACATCATCAAGAGGTGGTGGGGCATCATCATTGGATATTTGAACATCATTATGATAAAGATCCAAATTCTCGAACCTTGCGTACTCTTTAATAAACCTAAGTTTCACTTCACCAACAGGACCATTACGCTGCTTGCTTATAATTATCTCCGCTATTCCTTCAGTAGAATCACCACTGTTTGTAAATTGAGTAATCCCATAATACTCTGGTCTATATAAAAAGATTACAACATCAGCATCTTGCTCTATTGCACCCGATTCTCTAAGGTGAGAAAGCATCGGACGCTTGTCTGTGGTTGATTCTACAGCTCTATTAAGCTGTGATAATGCAACAACAGGAACATTTAAATCTTTTGCAAGTGCTTTAAGTGAACGAGAAATTATTGATATTTCTCTCTCTCTACTCTCTACTTTACTGCCGGCATTCATTAGCTGAAGATAATCAACAACAATTAATCCAATACCTTTCTCCTTGTGCAGTCTTCGCGATTTAGCTCTCATTTCAAGAATGGAAAGACCCGGAGTATCATCAATGTAAATAGGTGCTCCACTTAACTTGTGTACAGTTCGGCTTATTTTTTGTCCATCCGAATCTCTAAAATTTCCTGTACGTAGGCTGTGTGCATCCATTCTTGCCTCTGCCGAAATAAGCCTGGTTGCAAGTTGTACAGTTGCCATTTCGAGACTAAAGAAAGCCACGGGAACATTAAAATCAATAGCAGCGTTGCGCATAAATGAAAGTGCAAATGCTGTTTTACCCATTGAAGGACGGGCTGCAATAATAATTAAATCCGATTTTTGAAAACCGCCAAGCATATCATCCAACTGGAAATAACCTGTTTGCACAGATACTGCACCAAGTTTATTTCCTTTAATTGCTTCTATCATTTCCCAAGCATCCTTTACAGCAGCTTTCATTGAAGTAAAAGATTCTTTAGTTCCCTCTTGAGAGATACTGAACATTTTTTGCTCTGCTTCATCAAGTAAATCAAACACATCTTCCTTAGCATCAAAAGCAGATGAAGCTACATCAAGCGAAGTTGAAATTAATTTTCTTAATATCCATTTCTCTAAAACTATTCTTGCATGATAATCAACATTAGCAGCCGATGAAACATCCTGTGCTAACTTACTTACATAAGTTACACCACCAGCTTCTTCAACTTTTCCTTGTTTTTTTAATTCTTCATAAAGTGTAACAGTATCAAGGGGTTCGTTTGCTTCGTATAAAGATTGGATAGAATGAAATATAACTTTATGCTTTGGATCAAAAAAAGAATCTGCTTTTAATATTTCAAATACTTTAGGTATTGCTTCATTATCAAGAAGCATTGCTCCAATAATTTCTTTTTCTACTTCAACAACTGCAGGCGGCTGCTTGGATGATGACCTAACTTTCTCAATATTAAAATTATCGCTCTTTAAATTCATTTACTTACTCACCAACTCATCATATAGTTTTCGCAATTTTTGTACATCTTCCCAAACAGGTTTTTTCCAGTTAGGGTTTCTTAACAAAGCAGCCGGATGAAACGTGACCATAGTTTTAATTCCATTTATTTCGTGAACATTACTACGCATTTTGGTAAGTGAGTCTTTGTTATCCAACAATACATTTGCCGCTATTTTTCCAAGACAAAGAATTACCTTGGGTTTTATCAATTCAATTTGCTTGTATAAATAAGGGCTGCAAACTTCACGCTCCGATGGAAGTGGGTCTCTATTCTGCGGAGGACGACATTTTAAGATATTTGCAATATAAATATCCGAACGTTCAAACTTGATTGCTTTTAGAATATCGTTCAATAATTTGCCAGCTCTACCCACGAATGGAATGCCTTCTTTATCCTCTTGGGCACCGGGGGCTTCACCGATAAGCATTAAATCGGCATTGGGATTACCATCACCAAAAACAAATTTATTTCGGGTTGCACCAAGCCCGCAAGACTGACAGCTATTTATTTCGCTATTAAAATCATCAAGATTATTAATATGTGAAAAATGTTTTAATGATTTAGGTTCCACTATTTTTAAACTATTTTCTTTTGATAATTTCAAACTACTTTCAACCACCGTTTTTTTTTCAGAAAATTTCACATCAATTAACGTAAATAATTCATCACCAAAAATCTCTTTCTGATTTTCAAGTGATCCTATTATTTGCTCTTTAAAATTCAATGAAATCCACTTTAATAATTTAAATTACTCAGAATCTTTATATCTAAATTCTAAATCACCCTCCAACAGTTCAGTTAAAGCTTGAAGATGTGGTTTTTCTCTTTTCTCAAATTGAAGAGAAACTTTTTCTTGGTCCGGATTTCCACGTTCTTCATAATCTTCTTCTACAGCAGGAATCATTGTACTCACAAGTTGATTGAACTCCAATCTGTTATCTTCATTAATCTGACGTGCTCTTTTACCAGCAACAACTACAGCTTCATAAAGGTTATCAGTCTTAGTATCTAACTTTCTTAAATCAATTGGTTTGATAGGCATTTATTTCTCCTTCATTAGTTCTTTATTAAAAATATTAAAAACTTTCTCTTTTGCATTTTCTAAATTATTATTAACTACTTTGTATTCAAAATGCGATTGGAAATCTATTTCCATTTCTGCTCTTTCAAATCTTTTCTGCAAATCAATTTCTGATTCTGTTTTTCTATTAATCAATCTTCTCTTTAATTCATCAACACTTGGTGGTAGAATAAAAATTAGAACAGCTTCCGGATACTCTTTCTTAATTTTTAAAGCACCTTTTACATCAACTTCAAGGAGAACAGATTTTCCACTTTCAAGTCTTGAGTTGATGAAACTTTTTAAAGTTCCATAATAATAACCATAAAAAGTTTCCCATTCAACAAATTCTTTTGCTTCAATCTTTGCTTTAAATTCCTCGTCGCTTAAAAAAAAGTAATCAACACCGTCTATTTCAAAACTTCTTTTTTTTCGAGTAGTTGCAGAAACAGAAAATTCAATTTCAGGTAACTTCGACAAAATGTTCCGAACAATTGTTGTTTTTCCAGCACCGCTTGGTGCAGAGATTACAAATATTTTACTCATAAATTAAAATCTACTCAATGTTTTGAATCTGTTCGCGAATTTTTTCTAATTCTTCTTTTATCACCATTCCACGGTTTGATATTTCGAGCGAAACAGATTTATTATTTATTGTGTTTGCTTCTCTGTTCATCTCCTGAACAACAAAATTTATTTTTTTTCCTACTTCAACACTGTTGGATAGAGTCTGTTTAAATTGTTGAATATGACTATTAAGTCTTACAGTTTCTTCAGTGATATCATATTTTTCAGAAAGAAGTGCCAACTCAAGTTTTAATCTATCATCATAATCGGATATATTTTCGACTAATTCTCTTGCTCTCTCTTTTAACTTCTGGAAATACTCATGAACTGTATTGCGTCCTAAATCGGAAATCTCCTTAACAACATTTTCAATTTTGGAAACTCTCTCTAATAAATCTTTTGCAAGAATGCTACCTTCTTCTTCTCTCATTTTTTTCAATTTATGAATTGAATCGAGAACGGTTTTTTTAATAAGATTATACTCTTCTTCACTATTTTCAGATGCATCTTTAAAAAACACACTTTGAAAAGTCATAATATCAGAAACTTGAACTTCCCCTGCTATTCCAGAATCAGTTTTAATTTTCTGCAATAAATCTGCAACACCTTTAAGACTCTTTTCATTATAATTTAAAAAACCATTATCAACTTCATCATGTTTTAGATAAATGTTTAATGTTACCTTGCCGCGGTTAATGTTTTGTTTAATAAGGTTTCTAAATTCTATCTCTTTATCGTACAAAGTTTTAGGTAAGCGTAATGAAATATCTAAAAACCTACTATTGATACTTTTAATTTCTGACTCAACAGTAAAACTTTCGGATAGGAGACTTGCTTTACCATATCCTGTCATACTTTCTATCATTTTATCCTCAAAAAATGGAACTCTAAATATAATTATTATTGCTAACTTATAGAAACGAAATATATTTAGACAATTTTTAATAAATTGTCATATTTTAATAATTCGAGCAAAAATCATTAATAGAATAATTGAAAATTATAAGGCATATTTTATTATGGAACCTTCGCAAAAAGAAAAAATCAGAAACAACAAACTTTTCCGTAATATCGATTTTGATTCACTAATAATTCATAACGATATTGGTAACGTATGCATGTTAAACTATGGTGAATTACTCTATCGAAGTGGAGAAATAAATACATCACTCTTTCTAATAATAAATGGTGAAATAAATTTAGTGCCCAGCCAATTTAATTCTGCAAACACATCAGTTATTTTTTCTGAAAATGATTTTTTTGGTGTAAATGAATTTATTTCTGAAATGCCGCGTTGTGAATCGGCAATTGCTCTTCGCGATACTTATCTGCTGGAATTTACTAAAGAAGGTGTAAACGAATTAATTAAGCAAAGTGACGAGATATTAGCTAATATCAATTCTGCTATTGGAGAAACGGAACAAAACTATAGTTCACATTTTAGTGAAACCTTGCAACCTACAGTTGATGAAGAGATACTTGAAGATAATATTCCAGTAGTTCCAGAAAATGAAATAACCCTTGCTGATACTGAGCTACCATCAACAATTGAAAACGAACTCTCTAAAGATGGTATGTTAGAAAACAATAGAACACTTGATGAAACAGAGATACCGCAAATAATTGAAGAAGAAAATTTAGAGGACGATAAAGCAAGTATTCCAAAAGTTGTAAATATGGTTGAGGAAGGTGAAATAAATTCAACAGATGAAAAGGAAACTCTAAGAGAGGATAATTTAAAGAATGAAACAGCTTTTGAACAGACCTCAACCGAAATGACATTTGAACAATTGGAAAGAATTAATAAAGCAGCGCACTTAGTTAATTCAAATGTTAAAATAGATGATGTTCTCAGGAATATTGTGGATGTCTCTGTTTCCCTTTGTGATGCTGATAGAGGAACATTATATCTTGTGGATAGAAGTAAGAATGAACTTTGGTCTAAGGTGCTACAGGGAAACGAACCAAGAAAAATTACTTTAAAAATAGGAGAAGGTTTTGCTGGCTGGGCTGCTGGCAATAAAGAAGTTGTAAATATTGAAAATGCTTCATCGGATAGTAGATTTAATGATGCTTTTGATAGAGCCAGTGGATATAAAACAAAAAGTGTTTTATGTTTTCCAATTAAAAATAAAAATGACGATGTACTTGGTGTTATTCAATTATTGAATAGTAAAAAAGATATCTTTACAAAATTGGAAGAAAATTTTCTTAATGCTCTTTCAACCCACGCTGCAATGGCTTTGCAGAATGCCGACTTAGTTGAACAACTTTTAAAAACGGAAAGAATATCGTCGCTTGGGAAAATGGCTAACTTTTTAATTGAAGATATTAAAAAACCAATTCTTGTTAGTAAAAGATATACTGAACATCTTAAGAAAAAGGAATTATCTACCGATGTTGAAAATGTTGTAGAAATGCTTTTGGAACAATTAAATAATATTGCTGATATTGTGCAGGCAACTTCTAATTATTCCCACGGAGAATCTGTACTAAAGAGTAACGATGTAAGCATAAACGAAACGTTGTTAGATTTTATCAACCGAGTAAATTCTATTGTTCAATCAATGAATTGTAAAATAATAACAAAGTTTGATTCAGATGTTCAAATAAATATGGATACAAAAGAGTTTTATCAAGGATTTAAACATATAATTAAAAATGCTTGTGAAGCTATGCCTGATGGGGGAGATATTAATGTTACAACAGCAATTGAAGATGGAAATATTAAGATAGTTATTAAAGATAATGGTATGGGTATTCCTGTTGGTTTTAGTGAAAAAATATTTGAACCATTTATGTCGTATGGAAAGAAAACCGGTACTGGGCTGGGACTTTCGGTTACGCGGAAAATTATTGAAGAACATGGAGGCACTATTTTAGCAACAAGCGAACTAGGAATAGGGAGCGTGTTTACAATTTCACTTCCTATTGAAAAATAGAAGATAATGCTGCAAAAATTAGTTGTAATTCTTGGACCAACCGCTGTTGGCAAAACAAATTTTGCTGTAAAATTAGCAAAGAAATTTAATGGGGAAATAATTTCTGCTGATTCTCGCCAAGTCTATAAGGGTATGGATATTGGCACTGGCAAAGATTTGAGTGAATACCAGATTGATAATGTAAAGATTCCATACCACTTAATTGATATTGTTGAACCCAGCGTTGAGTATAACTTATTCTCATTCCAAAATGATTTCTATTCTTCATTTAACCAAATAATTTCTAACAACAAACAACCCTTTCTTGTTGGCGGTACTGGATTATACATTCATTCAATATTAAAAGAATATAATTTACATAATGTGAATTTTAATTCTGAAAGAGCAAAAGAACTTAATAAACTTACCAAGAGTGAGGTATTTAAAATATTAAAAAACTCTTCGCAGAGTCCTACGAACAAAACTCAACTTCATAACACTACTGATTTAATAGATAAAGAAAGAATTATAAAAGCAGTACTTATTAGAGAGGCTAACAGCAGCACGGCACAAAGCAAGGTTAACATTAAACCAATAGTAATTGAAATTACCGAAACAAGAGAAATTATAAAAGAACGAATTACTGCCAGATTAAAACTAAGATTACAAAATGGAATGATTGAAGAAGTTGAAAATCTTATTAGTAGTGGTGTAAGTTATGATAAATTGAATTTCTTTGGATTGGAATATCGGTTAGTTAGCAGCTACATAAAGGGTGAATTAACCTACAACGATATGTATCAAAAATTAAATAGTGCAATTCATAAATTTGCAAAAAAGCAGATGACCTGGTTCCGAAAAATGGAACGTGAGGGAGTAGAAATAAACTGGTTAAAAGCAAACGAAACAGATAAAGCATATTTTCTAATTACTAAATTCTTAGATAGATAGATAGAATGAATAATCAGCTGCCTAAAAATATTAATAAATATTTAAATAAATTTTCGAGTAGTAAATGGAAGACTTATCGTACACATTCCGGAAAATATAAAACTATAATTGTTGTTCCAGCAATTTCAGAATATGAGAATCTAAGAATACTTCTCAACTCACTTTTGCAGAATGATGATAAATACTTTAGTGGTACATTAATCCTTTTTGTAATTAACAATTTAGAGAGCACCTCCGAAAAGATTAAACTCAACAACTTAAAATCAATAGAGTTTTTAAAACAGCAAGGTACAGCCTCTCAGATAGACATAGATTTTATTGATGCCTCAACAAAAAATAACGAACTCGATGAGAAAAATGGGGGTGTTGGTCTATCCCGAAAAATAGGGATGGACTTGGCATTGGCTCTATTTGATTACAATTCAACCAATCAAAATTTATTGGTTTGCCTTGATGCTGACTGCACGGTTGAAGCAAACTATATTTCAACAATCCGAAATTATTTTAATAACAATAAAGTTTCTGCTGGCTATGTAAACTTCAAACATATGGATGTGTTAGATGCAGAGAATGAAAAAGCAATAATTAATTATGAGATATTTCTCAGATACTATGTGCTCGGTTTAATTTTTGCAAAATCGCCTTATGCGTACCATTCCATTGGTTCTACAATGGTTTGCGACACCAATAGCTATATTAAAGTGCAGGGGATGAACAAACGAAAAGCTGCTGAGGATTTCTACTTCATGGAAAAATTATCCAAAATTACGAGAATAGAAAAAATTGACTGCACTGCTGTTCTTCCTTCAAGCAGAGGCTCTTGGCGAGTACCCTTTGGCACTGGTCAGCGTGTTAATCGTTTTTTAGATAAAGTACAAAATGAATATATTCTCTATTCTCCAAAATCATTTGAAGTATTAAAAAAGTGGATAGAACTTTTTTATTCAGATGAAGTTTTAAATGCTGAAAATTATCTTGAACAAGCTAAAGGAATTAGTGAAGCTTTATTTCAATTTTTAACTAAAAATAATTTCAAGAAAAATTGGGACCAGATTTTAGAAAATTCTAATTCAAACTTACAAATAAACACACAAAAATTACTCTGGTTTGATGGCTTTCGCACACTTAAACTAATTCATTATTTGCGAGATGTAGAATCTCCAACAATAAATATGTTTGATGCACTTGATGAATTATTTAGTATGATGAGTATATCATTCAGTATCAATAATACTCTTGGTGGTATTCCTTCAATTGATATTCAAAAAAAGTATTTAGAAAAATTACGCGAGATTGCTTAAGAAAGATAGAGCATAGTAAGTAACACATTACTTTTCTATATTTGCAAATTAAATATATTCAAAGAGATGAAATGGATTTTGCAGGAAAGTTACAAGAGATAAAGGAAAAGTTCGAACAAATAAATGAGCAACTTGCTGATCCGGAGATTTTATCAGACCAGAAAAAGCTAATAAAACTTAGCAAAGAGCGAAGTAACTTAGAACCAATAGTAGATTCATACAATGAGTATAACAAAGCACTTCTTAACATAGAGGATAATCAAGAAATAATTAATTCTGGAGAAGATGCTGAACTAACCGAAATGGCTCAGTTAGAGATTGAGGACTTAAAAGAAAAAACAGTTGAGCTTGAAGAAAAATTAAAAATATTATTAATTCCAAAAGACCCAAACGATGATAAGGATGTAATACTTGAAGTAAGAGCCGGTACTGGAGGGGAAGAGGCTGGACTTTTTGCAGGTGATTTACTACGAATGTACACACGCTACGTTGAACTTAAAGGGTGGAAGCATGAATTAATGGATTTAAATGAAGCTGGCTTAGGTGGAGTAAAAGAAGCAGTTATGGCTGTAAGAGGCGAGGGAATTTATGGAGTTCTCAAATATGAAAGTGGTGTTCATCGTGTACAGCGTGTACCGGCAACAGAAGGTAGCGGGCGTGTGCATACATCGGCAGCATCCGTTGTGGTTATGCCAGAAGTTGAAGATGTAGAATTTGAAATTGACCCAAATGATTTAAGAATTGATGTTTACCGTAGTGGTGGTGCGGGCGGGCAAAATGTAAACAAGGTTGAAACCGCAATTAGAATTACGCACAACCCAAGTGGACTTGTTGTTCAATGCCAAGATGAACGTTCGCAATTAAAGAACAGAATGAAAGCAATGAAAGTGTTACAATCCCGCTTATTTGATATGAAGCAGAGAGAGCAAAATAGCGAACTTGCTGCAACTCGAAAATCGATGGTTAAAAGTGGTGACAGAAGTGATAAAATTAGAACGTATAATTATCCGCAAAACCGTGTTACTGATCATAGAATTGGTTTAACACTATACAACCTATCAAATATTATGGAAGGTGATTTGCACGAACTTATTGAAAAATTGCAAATTGCTGATAAAACAGAGAAACTTAAAAATGATTAATCTTCTTTTTCCTTAAAATTTTCTAATTCCCTAATTAAAAACAAAAGAACAAATCCAATTGAAGATAGCTGTAAATCAGTTAACTCAATTGCAAAGTAATTGTAAGTACCTATCGCATAGCTAAACAATTTAACTGCCAAAAGAATTGTGAAAAATATTGCAAAACCAAATAGACCTGATTTTAGTGGTGCCCAAATATAATCATGGGTTGATAGAGAAGAAGTTGAATTCGCCCTCTCTTTTTTTTCTACATTATTCATTAATATTTCTTTCATTGTTCCCTCAAACTATTATTTATTAAATCTGGCTTTTTATAAAAAATGATATTTAATCTTTTTTTAGTACTTTGAACTTAAATAGATATATTTTCATTTACAACTACTATCGTTTTATAGTGACAGATATCACAATTTAATAACATAAGAATTTCTGCATAAAACCTTTAATCTTCCTCTTAATAATTTGTAACTTTGCCATAAGTTTTTGAGAACACATTGGAACTAAATGGCTACAGCAGTAGAAAGAATATATTTAACTGGTTTTATGACGAGCGGGAAAAGTACAATTGGACCAATACTGGCAAATGTACTTGGCTGGGATTTTAAAGACCTTGATAGAGTTATTGAAGAACTTGAGGGAAATAGTGTTGTTGATATATTTAAGAAAAAGGGGGAAACCTACTTTAGAGATATTGAATATACTTTTTTACAAAAATTTACTAATTCAAAAAACTTAATACTTGCATTAGGCGGCGGAACAATTGCCTTTGAAAGAAACCTTGAATTACTTAATAATAGCGGTAAAATTGTTTATTTAAAATCATCCCCTGAAATGATTTACAAGCGGATAAAAAATAAAATAGATAGACCTATTTTTCGAGATTTGGTTTTATCAGAAAACCCTAAACCCGAAGATTTTATTGAAAGGATTAATAAATTATTAAAAGAACGAGAACCATTCTATCTGTCGGCTGATATTTGCATTGATACCGATAAAACAAGTATTGGTGTTACTGTTGATAAATTAGCAAAAATTTTAAAACGAGTTATAAATGGAAAGGATTAATATATATTTGCCTCAAAATGGGTATGATGTTCATTTTGGAGAAAATGTTTTTGAACAATTATTAGAGATAATTAATTCATTAAATCTTAATAGTAACCTCTTTTTGGTAATTGATAAAAATGTTTTTGAACTCTATTCTAATTTGATTGACGCCACCCTCAACTCCCACAAGGGGAAAACCAATTCCCTTATAATTGAAGTGAGTGAAGAATTAAAATCATTTGAAACTCTGCAAAACATATACAGTTCACTTATCGCAAACAATTATACTAGGGATACTCTTTTGGTTGCAATTGGTGGCGGAATTATTGGTGATATTTGCGGTTTTGCAGCAGCAACTTTTTCTCGTGGAATAGAATATATCCAAGTTCCCACAACACTTCTCTCTGCAGTTGATAGCTCTGTTGGTGGTAAAACCGGTATTAATTTTGGGAAAACAAAAAATATTATCGGAGCTTTTAATCAACCCAATTTTGTACTAATTGATGTTAATTTTCTCGACACTCTTAATAATGAGGAGATGTTATCCGGCATTGGCGAAGTGATTAAATATGCATATTTAACAAATCATAATTTTTACGAATATGTAAAGAATAATATAGATTCAATTTATTCAAAAGATCACAATGTGCTTCTTGAAATAATAAAAGAGTCCGTAAGATTTAAGGGAGATGTAGTAATTAGTGATGAGAAAGAAAACGGCAATAGAAAAATGTTAAACCTTGGTCACACATTTGCACATGCATTTGAAGTTGAAACAAATTATAAATTAAAACATGGGCAGGCTGTAATTGTTGGAATTGCCTCTGCTCTATTTCTCTCATTCAAAATTGGATTTATTACAAACCAAAAATTGGAAGAATTACTTGAATTGATTTATCTATTTAAGAGTGAAATTAAAGTTGACAATCTCAATTCTGAAAATCTAATTTCCATAATGCAACGAGACAAAAAAAATAGAGATGGGAAAATTAAATTTGTTTTGTTAAAAGATGTTGGAAGTATTTTGTTAGATGTTGAAGCTAATAATAATGATATCACTTTTGCGATAGAGAATGGTACTAACATTTTTAGATAAGAAGAAAGAAAACAATAAAGCGACGAAGATGCAGAGGAATATCAATCAAGTTCTTTGCGTCTTTGCGTCTTTTACGAATACATCCCTTTGGGAGCGGTTAAAGTATATATATGCGGTACTATTATTATTCATCTTCACTTATCCTCTTTATTCGCAAACCCCGCGTGAAACAAGGGCTGTATGGGTATCTACAAATTTTAGATTAGATTGGCCTCCACCTACTTACAACGAAGAAACACAAAAAAAAGAATTAGAAAAAATATTTGATGATATTGAAAGAAAAAATCTTAACACAATTTATTTTCAAGTAAGGAGTAATGGGACGGTGCTTTTTAGAAGTTCTATGGAATTATTTTCTCCATACATTACTGGTAGCATTGGCGATTTTGGAAATTACGACCCTCTTGAGTTTGCAATAACAGAAGCACACAAACGTGGACTCGAGATTCATGCTTGGGTAAATATCAACAGAATCTTTAGCGGAAATAATATTTCAATTAAAAATAATCCGCTCCACATTTCTCAAATCAATCCGGAATGGGTTTACGAAAAAGCCGATAATTCTATTTGGTTAGACCCTGGCATTCCTGAAGTACGAGAATATCTTGTAGAACTTATTAACGAGATTGTACAAAACTACTACGTAGATGGCATTCAATTAGATTTTATCCGATATCCAAAAGCTCCAATTGATGATATAAAAAGTTATAATACTTATGGAGAAGGAATTCCGAAACCCCAATGGCGAAGGGATAACATAACAAAATTTATTTCATCCTTGAATAAAAGAATTAAACAAACTAAACCTAAAATTAAACTTGGAGTTACGCCAATAGGTATCTACAAATCAATTACTAACGGAAGAGGAATGGAGGGTTACTCCGATGTTTTTCAAGATACTCGCGAATGGCTGCGGCTTGGAATTATTGATTATGCCGTTCCTCAAATATATTGGGATATGAAAAGCAATCCTAAATTTGATGCTCTTGCAAAAGATTGGATTAATAATTCTTTTGGAAAAAATATAATCATCGGAATTGGTGCATATAAAACTGAAGTCTATAATGAAATAGAAAGAGAAATTAATATTACTCGTACTTTAAATGCTTCTGGTGTTGCCTTTTTCAGATATAAAAGTATTGCACAAAAACGATTTTACTCTTTTGCGGAAAAAACTCTTCCCACTGCAATGCCTTGGATTGAAGATACTCTTGAACTTGCTAATCTTAAACTATCCTCTAATTATAAAAACGGAAAAGCACTTCTCAATTTTCAGATTGATAATAAAAGCCACACAAGCAAAGGGTATTTTACACTTTATGAAAGCTATAGTTTGCAAGATAGTTCTAACAGCAAACTGATAAAAGTAATTCCAAATTATATTTCTGAAATGAGTTTTTTAATTCCGCAGCCTAATAGAATTAACTATTATTATTCTGCAACTCAATTCGATCCGTTGTGGAATGCATCGAGCAACAGAAGTACTGCTACCATAATTTCAATTCCAAAATTGAAAAAAATAGAAAAAAGTATTGACCCATTTGAGAATCCAATATTATTACAAGACGGAGATAAAAGTTCAATTTTAATTTATTCCAATATGGAGGAGGAGATAACTCTTTTTAAAAGTAGTATAAAAAATAAAAGTTCAATGATTTCAAAACATTTTTTGAAGAGAGGGATAAATCAGATTACATTAAATTTTGATTTATCTATTTATGAAAAAATAGTAATAGACTTTTTGAAGGGAAAACGGTCGGTTAGTTTGGGCATTAGTTCTTCAAACTAAATCAGTTCAAATACTCCTTCAAATACTGCCCCGTATAGGATTTTTTATTTTTCACTATTTCTTCGGGGGTTCCCACTGCAACAATTTCGCCACCATTATCACCAGCTTCTGGTCCTAAATCAATAATGTAATCTGCACATTTTATTACATCCAAGTTGTGTTCAATTATAATTACAGAATTATTATTCTCTAATAAAAGGTAGAAGCTATCTAATAATTTCTTTATATCGTGAAAATGAAGACCAGTTGTTGGTTCATCAAAAATAAAAAGCGTGTGTCTGTTCGCTTTCTGTATAGAGAGGTGCTTTGCTAATTTTATTCGCTGTGCTTCGCCACCAGAGAGTGTATTTGATGGCTGCCCAAGTTTTATGTACCCTAACCCAACCTGCTCAAGTACAATTAAATATCTTAATATTTTGGGTTGGTTTTCAAAAAATGGAATTGCTTCATCCACAGTCATATCAAGCACATCAACTATGTTTTTACCTTTATATGTAACTTCTCTAACTTCCTTTTTAAATCGTGTTCCTTTGCAATCTTCACATTCCAAATAGAGGTCTGCAAGAAACTGCATTTCAATCTTTACAAATCCTTCTCCTGTGCAAGTTTCACAACGCCCGCCAGAAACATTAAACGAAAAGTAACCCGGTTTATATGCTCTTGCTCTCGATTGAGGTGTGGAAGCAAATAGTTCTCGGATATGTTCATAACCCTTAACATAACTAATTGGATTTGACCTCGGTGATTTGCCAATAGGAGTTTGGTCAACAATTTCAATTTCATGAATATATTGTGTCCCTTTTATTTCTTTGAATCTACCAATAGATTTTGGATTGCCGCCAAAATTTTTAACAATTCCTGCATACAAAATATTATGAATAAGCGTACTTTTACCAGAACCACTAACCCCAGTAACAACAACAAATTTGTTCAATGGTATTTTAACATCCACTTCTTTTAAGTTATGTTCTATTGCACCTATTATTGAAATGGATTTTGTTACTTTTAGATTTCGCTCTTCAGGTACTGGAATCTGTTTTTCACCAGAAAGATATTTCCCAGTTAATGATTTTTTATTTTTCAACAGCCCGTCATAATTATCAATAGCAATAACTTCACCGCCATCTATTCCTGCAAGTGGGCCCATATCAACAATTAAATCTGATTCTTTCATCATTTCAGCATCGTGTTCAACAACCAATACCGTGTTGCCAATATCTCGTAACGATTTTAATATTTTAATTAATTTTGCATTATCACGAGGATGCAAACCTATGCTTGGTTCATCCAAAACATATAAAGTCCCCATCAATGCTGAGCCAAGTGAGGTTGCCAAATTTATTCTCTGCATCTCACCACCGGAAAGAGTACTGCTCAATCGGTCTAAAGTTAAATACCCAAGCCCTACTTCATTCAAGAATGTAAGTCGTTTTTTAATTTCAAGCAAAACTCTTTCTCCAACTTTTTCTTCATACTTTGATAATTTTAGAGAATTAAAAAACTGACTTGATTTTTCAATTGATAGTGTTACGATATCATTTAATGAAGTATCTGCTATCTTTACCTGCAATGCTTCACGTCTAATTCTGGAGCCTTTGCAAGCAGTACATTTCGTATAACCCCTATATTTACTGAGTAAAATACGGATGTGCATTTTGTATGTTTTCTTTTCAAGTTTTTCGAAGAACTTATTGATTCCCATAAATCCTGTAAAACCTTTATAGATTAAATCTCGTTGTACTTTCGTTAACTCGTTAAAGGGTATATTTAATAGTAAATTTACATTTGGTGCAACACGAACTAAGTCCCTAAGATGCTTGCTAAACTTCACCGTTCTCCAAGGAGCAATAGCACCTTCAAGCAAAGTTAATTTTGGATTTGGGATTATCAAGTCTTCATCAAAACCCATTGTTTTTCCGAAGCCTTGACAAACCGGGCAGGCACCAAATGGATTATTAAACGAAAAAAATCTTGGTTCAGGTTCTTCATATTTAATTCCGCAGCACTCGTAAAATTGAGTAAAGCTATTTACATTATTACTCTCAACAGAAATAATTACGAGCTTCCCCTCTCCCTCTTTGAACGTGGTTTCAATTGAATCAGCAAGGGCTTCACGCATCTTACCTTTTTTAATTTTTAATCTATCTACAATAACAATTAAATTCTTTTTTGATCGTGGAGTTGATTTTAATTCATTCAAATCAATCAATTTATTTTTATTGAAGATTCTAAAAAAACCTCGCTTTTTCAATAACTCCAATTCTTCTTTTACAGTTCTTCCCTCGTGTTTATGAATTGGAAAACCTAAGTAGTATTTATCACCATCTTTTTGAGACTCCAAAAATTCTGTTACTGAATTAACGGAATCTTTTTTAACTACTTTACCACAACTGAAACAGATTGTTTTTCCAATGCGTGCAAAAAGCAATCTTAAATAATCGTAAACCTCTGTTGTTGTTCCCACTGTTGAACGAGGATTGCGAATTCCTTTTTTTTGTTCAATAGCAACCGCAGGGCTAATTCCGGTAATCATATCAACATCAGGTTTATTCATCCGTTCCAAAAATTGACGAGCATAAGATGAAAGGGATTCAACATATCTGCGCTGCCCTTCAGCATATATTGTGTCGAATACAAGAGATGATTTTCCACTTCCACTAACACCAGTAATAACGGTTAGTTTATTACGGGGCAGTTCAATATCAATGTTTTTTAAGTTATGCTGCCTTGCCCCTTTTACAACTATTTTATTATTGGAAATATTATTATTCATTCTTATCAAAAATTTTCAAAAAATACTTGTGCAAAGTAATAAAATAATTTTGGACTATGGGAAATATTGGGGAGGATAAAAAAAAGCAGAGATGCTTTCGTTCATCTCTGCTTTAACATCTTAAAATAAGTTATAAACTACACCGACTTGAAGTGCTTGCTGCGTTTGGGTTTTTATAGATTCGCTAACTTTATAAACTATTAAATATGTGAAGTTAACATTTAACCAATCGTTAACTTTTGCTGTAACTGTGTTATCCATTGCAACATCCCAAGTGTCTAATCTGTCAAAACCAGAAAAGAGTCTTAGCTTCCCTTTATAAAGTACATTTTCAAAAACTTCATACTTTACATCTGTAATACTTTCAATACCAGTTTCAAATTTGAATTTCTCAATCTCTCCGGAAGTTTCTGGGTCATCAGTATATTTCATTGCAAATTTATCAGCAAAGCTCTCTTCAAAGGCAAGACCTATTCTTGTTTGGAATATTTCCGATTTTTCATACGCAAAACCAATTGATTGTGTAACATAACCCGGATCAAAAAATGCCGCTATTTGTTCTTCGGGAACTGCTTCATAATTATAACCGTTTGTAATTGGTGTTCGTATTAAGTTACTTGCATATGGTTCTACAATCCAGCCAGCATCATAAAGGAAAACTGTTTCATTAAAAGCATTGTTTGATGTAACCTTTGAAATATCTTCTCCAATTTTCGATTGCCCCCAATCACCCTTCAATTGGTTTTTGAAAGTCCACTTTGATGAAGATTTATATGCCATTACCCAATCGACACCAAACGAATAGGAAATAGAATTTTCACCACCAGTTGACCAATTACTAAAAGCTACTTGACTTAAATTTGCAGATGCAATAAGTGAAGGAGTCCACTTATTTAATGTTGAATCTACATCTTGCGAGTAGATTGTAGAGAGCGACAAAAACAAAAATAATAGTATTACTTTTTTCATAACATTCCTAAATTAGTTTAAATTTGAATAAACAAAATTACAAAATCTTTTTATTAAAAGACTATAACTCTGTTTTTGAAAAATGATTATAATAAAATTAAAAATAGTTTTGTAGTTTTCCACTATAATAAAATAATTTGGGAAGAACATGAAATATAGAAAACTAGGGAAAAGCAATATAGAGATTTCAGAAATCAGTCTCGGCTGCTGGACTATGGGCGGACTTAATTGGCAGAATGGAACATCCATTGGTTGGGCTAATGTTGATGAAAACGAAATTACAAAAGCAATTAACTATGGAATTGATTGCGGTGTTACACATTTCGATAATGCCGATATATATGGAAACGGTCGTGCCGAAAGGATGCTTTCACGAATTTTAGGTAACAGAACAAATCAATTTGTTATTGCAACTAAAGTTGGTTGGTTTTCCGGAACGGCAGCCAATGCTTACGAACCTGCACATATACGGCATCAATGTGAACAGTCTCTAATTAATTTAAACCGCGATTACATTGACATTTACTATTTCCATCACGGATATTTTGGTGATAACGATGAGTATCTTGATGATGCTATTGAAACTATGTATCGTTTAAAGGAGGAGGGTAAAATCAGATTGATTGGACAATCTGCTTATTCAAATGAGGATTTTCAAAAACTTGTTCCCAAAGTAAAGCCAGATGTTCTTCAAAGTTCTGCAAATGCTATTGATGACCACTACCTTGCTGATGGAACTCCAGTTAGAAAAATATTGGAAGAGAATAGTATTTCCTTTATTGCGTTCTCCCCTTTGGCACAAGGGATTTTGTTGGATAAATATAATAAAAATAATCCGCCACAATTTGAATCTGGCGATCACAGAAGTAGAAATTATAAATTTAAAACTGATTATCTTGAAAAAATTGAGTGGAGACTTAATCAGCTTAAAGAAAGATTTGGTAGTACTACTGAAGATTTAGCAAGAGCGGCACAGCAATATTTACTTCATTACAAAGTGGTGGGTGCTGTTATACCTGGGTTCAGAAATTTAGAACAAGTTAAAATAAATTTATCTGCCGCTGAAAAACCATTGACTGATGAAGATTTCAATTTTATTAAAAAACTTTTTTCCGAACAAATTTAGTGATGGCTACATTTTATTATGATGTGCTGGAAAAACAAAATGTAGCCACCTTGTAATTCCTTTATAATTGATTATTGTAATTTTCATTATCTTTGCATTTCAATTTATTTGGTTAATATGAATTTTTTAGGAATTATTCCTGCACGTTATGGCTCAACAAGATTGGAAGGGAAACCTCTTGCCGATATCTGCGGAAAGCCAATGATACAGCACGTTTACGAACGTTCGGCTAAAGTATTGGAAAATATTTACATAGCTACAGACGATAAGCGAATTGAAGATGTAGTTTTAGAATTTGGCGGAAAAGTTGTAATGACATCTCACCATCACAATTCCGGAACAAACCGCTGTCTTGAAGCGTATGAAATTATTCAAAAAAAACATGAGACTAAATTTGATGTTGTAATAAATATTCAAGGTGATGAACCAATGTTGGAACCAAGCCAACTGTTGGAATTGATGAGTTGCTTTGATAATTCCAAAACTGAAATTGCTACTTTAGTAACAGAAGTAACAGATGCTGAAGAGTTAAATAGCAAAACCAATGCATTTGTAATTTTTGATGTAAATATGAAGGCAATCTATTTTAGCCGAACCCCAATACCCGCAGTTAAAGGACTTGATAAATCTGAGTGGTTTGGTAAAACAGATTATTATTCACATATCGGGATGTATGCTTATAAGCCCGATACTTTAGAAAAAGTTGCAAACTTAGAGCAATCAAAATTGGAATTGATTGAAGGGCTTGAGCAAAACCGCTGGATTGAAAATGGATATCCTATTAATGTTGCTATTACTGAGTTTGATAGCATTTCAGTTGATACAGAAAAAGATTTAGAAAATATCAGAAAAAGAATGTGTAAAGAGGAAATAGAATTATGAGTAAGAAAAAAGTTAAAGTTGGAAATATAGAATGTGGTGCGGATGAATTATTTTTAATCTCGGGACCATGTGTTATTGAAGATGAAAGCATAATGATGAAGGTTGCTGAGGAACTAAAAATAATTTCTGAAAGATTAAATATTCCTCTTGTTTACAAATCATCATTTCAAAAAGATAACAGAAGTTCTGTTGATTATTATATGGGACCCGGAATAGATGAAGGCTTACGTATTCTTCAAAAAGTAAAAAGTGAATTTGGCTTTCCACTACTTACTGATATTCACTATCCCAATCAAATTAAACCAACGGCTGATGTTGTTGATATTATACAAATACCCGCATACCTCGTAATGCAAACAACTCTTGTAACCGAAGCTGCAAAAAGCGGACGAGTTATAAATCTTAAACACGGACAGTTTCTTGCTCCTGAAAATATGATTAAACCAGTTCAAAAAATTGAAGCAAATGGAAACAGTAATATTATTTTAACAGAACGTGGCTACACATTTGGCTACAACGATTTAATTGTTGACCCCAGAAGTTTTTATCATTTAAATGAAACCGGCTATCCAGTTGTGTTTGATGTTACACACGCAATCAGAAAATATGGAATTCCAAGTTCTGACCCCTCTGGCGGTGCGCGCCAATACTTACCAGTACTTGGCAGAGCTGGCGTTGCTTCTGGTGTTGATGGAATTTTTATTGAAACCCACCCTTGCCCAAGCGAAGCACTTTGCGATGCTGCAAGCCAATTAGACATTACTTTACTTGAAGAATTTTTAAAACCTTTAATTGAAATACACAACGTAGAAGTTAAATACAGAAAATAAATTATTATAAATAAACAGAGATGTAAATCATGGAATTATATTTAGACTCAGCCAATATGGAAGAAATTAAAGAAGCCTTTGAATTAGGTTTTCTTTCAGGCTTAACAACAACACCAACATTTATGCACCGTCACGGAATTACGGATATTGATGCCACAATAATTGAACTTTCAAACATTGTTCCCGTTCTTCAAATTGAAGCACTTGGTAACAATGCAGAAGAAATAATTGCAGAAGTTAACCGACAAGATGCTTTAGGTCTTAACAAAGAGACTACTGTTTATAAAATTCCAATTTCTTTAGAAGGTGTTAAGGCGTGTAAAAAACTAACCGATGCAGGATTTAAAGTAAACATCCATCTTGTTTATACTTTGCAGCAAGCATACATGGCAATGGAAGCTGGTGCAACTTATGTATGCCCGCTTGTTGGAAGACTACAAGACCAGGGGCACGATGCCCTTATACTTATTGAACAATGCGTAGAAGCAGTTAACTATTATGGGTATGAGACTAAAATTATGTTCTCATCTGTTCGCAATATTGAACACGTTAGAAACGCTTTGAACATTGGTGCTCACACAATTACAGCACCTTGGAATGTTATTAAACAAATGACGAAAAATAATCTTACTGATTTAGGAACACAGCAATTTGTAGAGCATACTCGTTTAATGACGTATAAAATAAAAGATGTTCTTGGAAATGATAACCCAACAGCCACTACTGATAATACAATATCAGAATGTTTGCTTAAAATGACAGTTGGTAAATTTGGTGCAGTTACAATAGTTGACACAAACAACGAAGCTATCGGAATTTTTACAGATGGTGATTTAAGACGTTTGTTAGCTAATAAAGGAGCAGACTCTATAAACAAAAAAGTTTCAGATGTTTTAACTCTTGTAAAACCTTTTACTATTGATGAAAATGAATTATTAAATGATGCTAATAACATTTTCCAAAGCAACCCAATAAATAGTGTTGTTGTAACAAGTAGTAACAAAGTTATTGGAATGCTTCACATCCAAGACATACTTGGAATGGAAAGATAGCACAATAGATTTAAGAGAGAAGATTCAAGACTATGAAAATAACAACCCAAAAAAGTTTTTGGCTATTGTTTGAATTTAGTTAAGTGTTTGAGAATGTTATGAAATTTGAAACAGATTTAGATAAAATTAAATTGTTAGGTACGAAAAAGAAAGATGAAAATTTTAGTTTTAGAGCATATCTTAAATTGTTGGATATTGAGTTTGAAGTTCTTGATAAATTAGTCTATTCCTTAAATGAAGAAGTTACAAAACAAATTGATTGTACTAAATGTGCAAATTGTTGTAAATCAATTAAACCAGAATTGAATAAAACTGAAATTGAAAAATTCGCTAAAGGGTTGAATATTAGTAAAAGTTATCTTACAAAAACTTATTGCGTTCTAAGTGAAGATGAAAAAAACAAATTCAATTTTAACGAATTACCATGTCCGTTTTTAGAAGATAATAAATGTTCAAATTATGAATTCAGACCAAACGATTGTGAATCATATCCACATTTAGATAAAGGTGATTTTGTCTTAAAATTATTGGGTGTAATTAGTAATTATTCAATTTGTCCAATTGTATTTAATGTTTTCGAAAAATTGAAAGTTGAGTTGTGGAATAAAAATTGGAAACATAGCATTAAAAGATACTAAAACTAGAATAACACAAACTGTGTGAAAAGTCGAAATTCTCAGTAACCCACGATTTCAATCGTGGGAATATGTGCAAAAAAACAATTAGCGTAACCGTTTAAACGGTTTTAGTGTTTTTCACACGGTCTGAACAAAGGTAGTATGAAAAGTTTAAATTTAATTAACCAATCCCACCAATGCAGGATTGGTTAATTAAGTTAAAACAAACTTTCCCGATCGAACTTTTTCCGAAGGTCTGTCCCAAGGGGATACCTGTTAAGACATTAGTTAAACAAATACCTTAATCCTAACTGCATTTGCCATCTTGACATAATTCCAGTATCGTCAATATATGTAGTATCTAACGGTTTGCCGCCTGAAGTTGGGAATGCAAATTCTGGCTCGCCTTGTGCATTATAACCAGCAAGCGAAAGTGGCGATTTATTTTGAGGCAATGTTCTAACTCCCCAATCAGAATTTAACATATTTCCAATATTTAAGAAATCGAGACTTAACTGAAAGGTATGTTTATTATCACCAATATTTAGTGCAAAATCTTGAAGAATTCTTAAATCAAGTTGGTTAAACCATTGACTAACCGCACCATTTCTTTCTGCATAATCACCTCTTCTTGTACTAAGATAATCATCCTGTTCAATGTATGAATTTAATTGATTCCAAATCTCTTCAGGGGTTCTGGTATCGCTTGCATCTGTTGGAACTAAATTAATTTCAGAGGCATCTCTTGGAACATAAATAAGATCGTTGTTTTGCCAGATACCATCATTATTAACATCACCCGCATAAACATAAGAGAATCTAGTACCCGAACCAGTTTCAAAGAAAATAGAAATGGTTGTAGCAAAACTTCCGCCATACACAAATTTCCAAGAACCGTAACCAATAAATCTATGGTCCATTCCCCAATCGGAATAACTTAATTCTGGAGTGTTGTTATTTCCAACAACCGGATTTAATTGGAAAGCATCAGCAGCAATTTCTCCAGGGCTGCTTGTAATATCTTTTGATTGAGAATAAGTATAAGCAACACTAGCAAAAGCAAATGGAGAGAAGTTCTTTCTAAGTTTTGCTGTTAAACTATATTGGTATCCTTCATCAGTGTTATCAAGTACAATAGCACCAGCATCTAACCAACTTCCTTCATCAGTAAAATCGTTAATTTTATTTTCAGAACCTTGATAAACGGCTCTATTGTCTGCACCCTTTAATGTGCCGGTAGGCAGATCCATATTATAATTTTTGTGAATAACAGCATTTATATCTTTATTGTAAATACCTTCTATAGTACCAACCATTCCCCAAGGTAATACTTGGTCTATAGCAAAGTCTGTTCTCCAAACTTGAGGCCATTTAAAATCATCTGTTGTAGCATTAATTTGGAATGTGTACCATGGGTCAACAGTTCTGTTTGAGAATTGATTTCCAATCCATACAAAGCGTAAACGCCCAGTAAATACACCAGTACCACCACGTAGTTGAGTTGTTCTATCCCCTTTAATATCCCAGTTAAAACCAACTCTTGGAGAAAGTAATGGAGTTGCTGAAGGCAAATTACTTACATCAACAGTTGCATCTTTTCCAAATTCATCCTTAAATGTTTTAGATGCAATTACTGAATTAGCCTCTGGTGTATCGAAATAGATTGGCATATCCATTCTGATACCGCCAGTAAGTTTTATTCGGTCATTTAATTGCCATTCGTCTTGTGCATATACTGAAAGCTGACCAACACCAAATTGAGGTTCTTTATAAGGTTTTTTATTTGCATCAGCCGTCCATTGATTATAATCGTGGAAGTTATCAGGATCATTAGGATTAGTGTGTAATCTAAAATCATCCATAGAACTGTATGTATAACCTGGATAGTAAAATAAGTTAAATGAATTAAAAAAACCAAAAGTTTCCATTGATGCGCCAACAGTAACAATGTGATCATTTAAATAAATTGAAAAATCATTGGTAATCTGAAAAACATTTTGGTCTAAAACATTGTTAGTAGAAAATCTTTCTAATCCAAAAGATGTGTAGTTCAATCCATTTTTGTTTATATCAATCGATGGAAAATTAGCACTTTTTGATTCTCTATAATCTCTGAAAGTTGTATATGAAACTTTAAGGTTGTTTGAATAGTTATTTCCAAATCTGCTTGTTAATTCAGAGACAAATGAATTTATATCATTATTAATAATATAACTTGTGTTTTCAAAAGGTAGCGAGTTTATACTGGGTCCACGTCCACCAGAAGATATTGCCGGATGTGGCAGAACATCCCTCCATGACCTTAAGTAATTATAACGGAAAGAAAAATCGTGATCTTGATTAATGTTCCAATCAATTTTTGCAAGTAATTTTTCATTTTCTGTTTTGTGGTTGTAGTTTTCGTATGCACCAGGGTCATAACCGTAAACATCAATTAAAGTTTTTTTTATCTCATCCAAATCTGCTGCTGATACGTTAGATACATTTGCACCACTCGCACCTGGAGTAAATGCAAGAAGCGTTGTAGCTGGTTCTTCTCTTCTCTCTATTTCAGCATTAACAAAGAAGAATAATTTGTTCTTAATAATTGGTCCGCCAAGTCTAAATCCATACTGTCCATAACTTAGGTCTGGGTTCTCAACATCTGTATCGCCAACTTTAGTACCAATCATCGATTCATTTCTCATGAATCCATATACAGAACCCTGAAACATATTAGTACCGCTTTTGGTTACCGCATTAATACCGGCTCCTGTAAAACCACCTTGCCGAACATCATAAGGAGCAATGGTAACTTGAATTTGATCAATAGCGTCCAGACTTACTGGTTGAGCATTAGCTTGTCCACCAGGTGTTGGTACATCCAACCCAAAAGAGTTGTTAAAAATAGAACCATCAAGAGAGTAGTTGTTGTAGTATTCGTTTCTACCACCAAAACTATTACCACTGGCTTGTGGAGTTAAACGAGTATAATCAGAAGTACTGCGCGATATTGTTGGTAATGCCTCTATTTCATTTTTTGAAATGTTTGTTGCAGCTCCAGTTCTATCAGCATTTAAATCCATATCCTGTTCTGCCGATACTACTACTTCCGATAAATCAACAGATTCATCTGCAAGTTTAAATGCAACTCTAACATTTTGACCAAGAGCTAAATAAATATTCTCTTTACTTTGCGATTGGAACCCAACAAACGAAACTGTTACAGTGTAAGGACCGCCAATACGTATGTTCTGTAAAATAAATCTACCATTGTTTTGTGAGGCTACACCATACTGCGTTCCACTTGGAACATGGATAGCTACAATGTTTGCAAAAGGTAATGGGTTGTTATCCTTGTCTAATACTATTCCGTTCATTGATGCTGTGGTAACACCTTGAGCAAAATAAGAGTTGATTGATAATGAAAGAAAAAGAGAGACAAAGAAGAAAAAGGATAGGGTTTTTTTCATGATACCTCCTCAAGAATATGTGTGTTTTTGGTGAAAGAATTTTGTGTGATGTGAATCACACTTTGATTAATTGTTAGTATTAAAATACAATATTTATTTTAAAATGTGTAACCATAAAACCATTTAAGCAGAGGCGAGGTCTTATTATTTATAAGTCCATTTTGTTTTAAGTAATTTTATTATAGTTAATAATTGATTTACTAAAGAGGGATAAATCATTCTCTTTGATTTTTTTACATATAAAAAAGGCGTCTGATAACAGACGCCATTTCTCTGGAAGGAGAAAGAAAAGAATCACTACTTAAGCAACGTCATTTTCTTTGTTATTGAATTATTTTCTGATTCTAATCGATATATGTAAACACCTGAAGATAATTTAGATGCATTAAAATTTAATTCGTAACTACCAGCAGTTTTAACATCACTTACAAGTGTTGAAATTTTTTGTCCAAGTATATTATAAACTGTTAAGCTAACCATAGATTGTTTTGGTACTGAAAATTGAATTTTTGTGCTTGGATTAAAGGGGTTAGGATAGTTTTGTGATAACTGATAATCGGAAACTATATCAACTCCACTAATTCTTTTTACACTTGTCACATAATCACCAATATTTTGATAAGCCACTCCACCAGCAATTGGACGTGGGTCTATGCCTTCAGAATATGGCTCTCTTGATATTCCAGCTAATTGCGGATTTTCAATTCTGTTTCCATTACTTGCATCATTTAAGTATGCACTTTCGTGGTCATGTTTTCCAAGTGTATTAAAATCACTACCGCCACCAAAATTAAACCAAATATTATTTTCAAAAATAATTTCACCATCATCTAATCTTTGCTTCGAATCTTGTCCTGATGCTAAATCTTCAATATCCATTGCTATTCCAGCAAAGTCACCAAAGATAGAGTTTTTATAAGAACCACCCCAATTATCCCTAATCTTAAATACATAATCATTATCAGGGTTGGTCGAGTTTATTCCAGATCCTAAATAAGTAACATTATACGATTGCGGGAATGCAAAAGGAGTACCATCTTCTGGGTCAGTGCCTCCATCATGTTCTCCAACTCTGTTGCCAAAATCGGCATCTTGAATTACAAATAAAAATTGCATGAAACTTCTGAGACCTTCATCGTGGTCGAAAGCATCATCTGCATTAAAAGCAGATACTAAATATTTCCCTTTTGGTTTTCCGCCAAACCACTCAAAGCCATCGTCATTGTTTTGAAAAACTTCGATGTGATCTAATGTAGTTCCATACCCAACACCACCAAGAGTTATACCATTAATTTCTTTACCAGAGCCAATATCTGTACCACCATGACGAATGGAAATATATCTTAAAACTCCTGAGCCATCATTATCATTAGTGCCACCATACTCAGTTCTTGGTTCAACAGGAATACCTTCAATATTTCCAACCCCGGATGAAGTATTAATTTGAGCATTACCAAGTATAATTAAACCACCCCAAAGATTAGTTGCAGGCAAAACTAAATCGGTTGGGTCCGTTACATCATCACTTTCTGCTGTAAAAATAATAGGGTTTACACCTGTACCTTCTGCAAACAATTTAGCACCTTTAGTAATAATTAGAGCAGAAGCACTTTCACCTTGCCCTGCCTTACCTTTAATTATAGTACCTGCTTCTATGTTAAGAACTGCACCATCTTCAACATATACAAAACCATCTAAAATATATGTGTTATCAACTGTCCAGTATATTTGGTCGCCAGAATTTATATCTGAATCAACAACTGATATTATGTTTGCAGAAGTTTTCCCAGTAGAAATATATCCATAATGATCTAAAGCTGTCCAACCTTTCATCCAGTTAGTTTGACCAAAAGCACCCTTATAATTTACAATATCAAAAAAATCATCCCCAGCTGGGTACTCTGCTAAATTATTATATGCTGCTGAACCACCAGTAACAGTAGGGTCTAATGATTCTGCATAAGCATCTCTAGAAATTCCTGCTAATTGCGGGTCTTCAATTGTGTTTCCATTATTTGCATTATTCAGGTATGCACTTTCGTAGTCGTGTTTTCCAAGAGCATTAAAATCACTACCGCCACCAAATTTAAACCAAATATTGTTTTCAAAAATTATCTCTCCATCATCTAATCTTTGTTTTGCATCTTGCCCTGATTCTAAATCTTCAATATCCATTGCTATTCCAGCAAAGTCACCAAAGATAGAGTTTTTATAAGAACCACCCCAATTATCTCTAATCTTAAATGCATAATCGTTATCCGGATTTGTAGAACTCATTCCCGAACCTAAGAAAGTTGCATTATAAGTATTAGGATATGCAAAGGGAGTACCATCTTCAGGATCTGTTCCGCCATCATGCTCGCCAGTTCTGTTACCAAAATCTACATCTTGAATTACAAATAAGAACTGCATTTTTCCACGTAATCCTTCATCATGGTCAAAAGCATCATCAGCATTAAAGGCAGAGACTAAGTGCTTTGCGTTTACAGTTCCGCCAAACCATTCAAAGCCATCATCATTGTTTTGAAATACTTCAACGTAATCAATAGTTGTTCCTCTACCTACACCACCAAGAGTAAGTCCGTTAATCTCTTTACCAGAGCCAATATCTGTTCCACCATGACGAATAGAAACATATCTTAAAACACCTGAATTATCATTATCATCAGTTCCACCATATTCTGTTCTTGATTCAACAGGAATACCTTCAATATTTCCTATTCCGGCTGAAGTATTAATTTGAGCTTTGCCAAGTATAATTATTCCGCCCCAAAGGTTAGTTGCAGGTAAAATTAAATCGGCAGGATTATTTACATCATCGCTTTCTGCTGTAAAGATAATAGGGCTATCTGCCGTACCTTCCGCAAATATTTTTGCACCCTTAGTAATAATTAAAGCTGAAGCACTTTCACCCTGCCCTGCTTTACCTTTAATTACTGTACCAGCTTCAATGTTAAGAACGGCAGCATCTTCAACATAAACAAAACCATCTAAAATATAGGTGTTGTTTGCTGTCCAATAAATTTGGTCGCCAGAATTTATATCTGCATCTGTAACTGTTACAGTATTAGCCGATACTTTATTTGCTGCAAGATATGAATAATGGTCAAGTGCAGTCCAGCCTTTCATCCAGTTTGATGAACCGAATGCACCTTTATAATTAACCTTATCGAAAAACTCTGACGTTTGTGCTAAGCTAACGATAAACGTTATTAACATAATTAAGATTATAAGAATTGTTTTTTTCATTTTTTCTCCTAAATAATAAATAAATTAAATTGTATAAGTGAGTCCGAGTGTTAACCTTCGTCCTCTTAAATAACTGCTATATATATATGTTTCTCCCTTAAATTCTTGCACTTTTTGATTAGAAGCATTAAGCAAATTTTCAACTTTCAGTCTAAACATTAAGTTTGTAATAAGAGTTTTTGTTAAAGTGAAGTTGAGAAGATTAGTAGGTGTTTCAAATACATCTGGAGTTCCGAGAGATCCAACTGATGCTAAACGCTTTCCAAAAACATTGTAGTAAATACTTGATGTAAATCCTAAATCTCTATTTTCATAATCAACATATAGATTAACAATATAGGGGGATTGCCCTTGAAACTCTCTTGTTGATGAAGCATCAGGATCATATACTTTAATATTTGCAAGTTCATCAGGGTCAATATCAACTTTGGAATGTATTAGAGAAAAATTTCCTCCAATTTGAAAATTATTTGAGGATGTAGATAAAAATTCTATTTTTTTTCGTAGTTCAAATTCTAACCCATAAACTTGAGCTTCGTCAACATTTGTCCAAGAAACTACTTTATTAGGAGCATCAATAATTTTTAATTCAATTGGGTTTGTAAACTTTTTTGCAAATAGAGAAACAGATAAAACCTCACCAGGATTTGTGAACCATTCCCATCTTAAATCAATATTATCGATAAGTGTTCTCTCTAATTCTGGATTTCCCACATAGGTATCACCGCCATTAAATTCATAATTCTGGAAAATAGATATTTCTCTAAAAGATGGGCGTGCAAGCGTTCTTCCATAGGAAAATCTAAAATTCATATTTTTAATTGGATTAAAGATTACACTTAATGAGGGAAGAATATCATTTGTATTTATTTCAGCATCTTCAATTTCATCTTTAGCACTTACAACTTTCATATTTGTTGTTTCATATCTTGCACCTGCAATAACTCTTAAAGAGTTAGAAATTGGTAAATTAATCATTCCGTAATAAGCAGAAATTCTATTATCACCAGTATAGTTAGAGGATCTCTGGTCTGTTTCATTTATATATAATGAAAATCTATTTATTGTCATTCCACTGCTAAGAGTATCTTGTGAAGTCCATCCAAGATATTTTTCAGAAAAAAGTTCGCCAACATCTCCTTCCTCTTCTCTTAAATATTTTCCTACACTTGTAACTGGATTATAAACAAACCTTCTCTCATCAAAAGCTCTATCTGTTTTTGAATATGCTCCACCAATTTTAATCTTTGACGTTCGCTTATTCCATATTTTAAATGGATAAATAATATTTACATTAAATCTATTTTGCGATTCGTCAGTTTCACGAAAATATCGTTCTGGAGGAAGATTAGTTTTTACGCCATATACTCTATTATTAGTTTCATAATTATAGAAAAATCTATTATCCGGTTCATATTGACTTGAGTTCATTGAGGATGCTAACCATTCAATTTTTAATGCACCTAAAGATTCGAATAAATGATTTCCTTCTAATTGATACGATTTTAAATTTCGCTCTTTATAAAGAAGTGTTCTTGCTTGATAATCCCAACTTGCATCAATGTCATAAGGATACTTTCCATTAACAAATCTTGATGTACTCTCACCAATCCGATTATATAAAAAGTTAAAACTAATTGAGTTCTCTGCATTCAATTTCATTGATACTTTAAATAGACCTCCAAATACAACTTCGGAAACACTTCTTGTATCGCTCATTGCAAAGTTGGTGTCTAACTGAGTTTTATTAGGGTCAGCAACACCTCTATCCCATCTATTAACTTCACCATCAATATATCCGGAATGTTGATTTTTATATGTTAAACTCCCAATTAAACCAATTTGATTGCCTAAAACTTCATACTGATTTCCAAATGATAGAGCATAACTTTGGTTTAACGGAGCAGCACTTTTGAATGGAGTCATTTGAGAGTTGAACGAATTTGTTACATCATCAATTTCTTGTGCTAAAAGATCATCTCGCTGAGCTGAACCAACATCTGCAATCCAAGTATCATTACCAATTGTTGAAGGCAAAGCTCTCGAGCCATCATCGTAACCAAGCCAATCTGATGAACCACCATTATAATCAAGTCCATTTTCATTAAAACTTAACTCACTATTGTATTTTGCCGAAGCACTAAATGAAAGATTAAACTGCTCTGGAAAATCTTTTGTTTGAACATCAATTGCACCACCTGAAAAATCACCAGGTTTATCTGGACTAAAACTTTTTACTGCTTGAATATTATCTATTAAATTTGAAGGAATAATATCTATTGAACCAGATCTCTTGTATGGATCAGCACTCGGAATTTGTGCACCATTAAGGTTTGTGCTTGTATATCTATCTCCAAGACCACGTACAAAAACATCTTTACCATTTACAACTGTAGCACCCACTATTTGCTTGGCTGCTTCTGCTGCATTACTACTTCCCATTTTTTGAAATTGTTCTGAACTAACTGCATCACTAACTACAATTGATTTTTCTCTTTTTGCTAATAACGATGCCTCAGTGTTCATTACTGCTTTTGCTGCAATAATTACTTCTTCTGTTTCAAAAGATTCAGTTTGTAATGTAACTTCTATTCGAGTTACTTCATTTCTCTTAACTTTTATTCCTTCAACTATTTGCTTTGTATAACCTATCATAGATATAACAATTGAATATTTGCCAGGTACTAATTGAGGAATAATAAATTTGCCCTCTAAATCAGTTGCAGCACCAAGCATTGTACCTTTAATCAAAACATTTACACCTATCAATGTTTCACCAAGTTCAGCATCTACTACCACTCCGTATATTTTGCCAACATCTTTACCATATATCAAATTTGTAGTAACACTAAATAGAATCAGTGTTAAAAATATTTTTTTAAGAATTTCTTTCATATCTAATTTTTTACTTGTTAATAATTTCATCATACTATCCTTCCAAAGATTGTTTTGTTTTTATTTTGAACCCCAAATTATTAAACAGATGTTAACAGAATATTATCGATATGTTATTGAATTGTTAACAATTTGAAATTGGTTTTTATTGCTATTTTTTTTAATTATCATTTTTCAAATACTTTAATAAGATATTAAGTCAGCATTTGATTGCTTTCCTTTTTATCGCTAATTTATATTTACATTTTTGAAATAATTAAATATTAAATTATATGAGGTATTAGATGGAAGATGTATTAAAAATACTTGAATCATTAGTAATGAATTATGGAATAAACATTCTGTTAGCTTTAGTAATTCTTATTATTGGAACTTGGATTGCAAGAATAATGACCAAATCTGTTGTAAAGGTGATGAATGCACAAAAAGTTGATCCTACATTGGTAAAATTCCTCTCCGGACTTGTGAAAGCTGTATTGTATATTTTTGTTATAATAGCTGCTATCGATAAAGCTGGAATTGAATCAACATCATTTATTGCAATACTCGGTGCTGCTGGTTTGGCTGTTGGTTTTGCATTGCAAGGTTCGCTATCAAACTTTGCTGCTGGGGTTATGCTTATAATTTTTAAACCAATTAAAGTAGGCGATTTTGTAGAAGCTGCCGGAGTAATGGGAAGTGTTGAAGAAATTGGAATTTTTGTAACAACACTTACTACTCCTGACAACAAAGTTATTTATGTTCCAAATTCTCAAATGGGTGGTGGAATTATTACAAACTTCTCTATTAAAGATACTCGCAGAGTTGATATGGAGTTTGGAATTGGTTACTCCGATGATATTGATAAAGCACGTAAAGTTATTCTGGAAATATTAAGTAGTGATTCTAGAATTCTTAAAGATCCAGTTCCAGATGTTTTTGTTGGAACTCTTGCTGATAGTAGTGTGAATTTTAAGGTAAGACCTTGGGTAAATGCCGCTGATTATTGGGGAGTTTATTCTGACACAACAGAGAATATAAAAAAGAAATTTGATGAAAATAATATCTCGATTCCATTTCCACAAACGGATGTACATTTATACAATGTGAATGAGAACTAATTTTATAAAGGGGTTATACCGACAATAAAATGGTTTTCGGATTAATAAAGTTGAAAGTTGTCGGTATATAACAATCCCGCTATGCGGGATGTTGTGTATATCATATTTATTTGATAACCCTTCTTTTATATCTTAGCATTCTTTTTGAGCCAATTTATAGCATCATCCAAACTTCCAGCTTCCACCAATTTTAATCCATTATGATGAGTTTTTTCTGAATATTGAGCAATTGTTTTGTTAGCCATTTTACTTGCCCCTGAAGATATTGTAATAAAGTATTTAATTCCGTTTTCAACAAATGCTGGAAATACTTTTGTATCAATAAGTTCAATCATAAATTTAGGCATGGCTCCTATTGCATTACTTGAATCTACAATCCAAGCAATTCCATTATTTGCTTTGGCATGGTTTAATCCTTTATTCAAAACGGCTTGTTCAAATTGAAACTGAGTAACAAAGTAACTATGCCAAGTATCTACAATTGCCTTAACATCTTCATGCCAAGTAACTTCCATTTTTTTCGGAATTGTATGAATTTTCATCATCCCTCCAACTTATTTTTTTAGAAACATATTATCGAAATAATATGAAAAATATTTAGTACTAAGTTAAATTTTGCTAATACTCTCGGAATGATTTTGAGAGAGATAAAAAAGAGGCGATAATTTAAAACAAAACAATCAGAGAAAAATTAATTAACTCTGATTGTTCAGATTTTTATCAGATTGATTTAACTATTTTTTTGGTGGAAAGTTTGCTAAAATTGTAGCAATAACTTCATCACGTTCTTCATCAGTAAGTTTGCCTCGGATAATTCCTGTTCCAGTTCCTCTCCAAACTAACTCTTTCTTATCGGCATCAGCAATATCAATAACTAAAGTAGTTTCATCATAATAAGTAACATCAGTTTGTGACGGACCGTAGCCTGGTCCCCAACCCCTGCCATACATTCCATAACCATAACCGCCATAACCATAATTATTTATTTGCATTTTCTCTTTTGTGCCTGCATGTACAATAACAACAAAATCAACATCACTTGATGCACTTGTATATCCTTTACTTGCAAGATAAGAGTCAATGCTGCTAACAACTCTTTTTTTAGCTAAAGGATTTGCACTTAACGCATCGTCGGCTGGCATTTCACCATCAAACCAAGAGTAAGTTTTATATTTGCTGAAATCAGTATTCGGGTCATAATCCATTGTTGTTGACATTGATGCACAACCCCAAAAGCTAAGTAATCCTATTACTAAAACTGCTTTAAAATATTTCATTGTAACCTCACTAATTATTTAAACTGTGTTTATTTATTCTCTTTATTGTTCAAACTATTTTCTTTTTCTATTTTATTAATCCAACCACCACCAAGTGCTTTGTAAAGTTTTATATATGTTGTTAAATAACTCTGCTTAGTTTGAGAAAGCTCCAATGCACTACTAAAGGATGTTCGTTCTGTATCTAATACTTCTAAATAACTTGCAACACCCTGGTTATACCTAAGCCTGGAAAGAAATTCTGCATTCTTTGCCGCAACAACTTGTCTCTCCTTTGCTTCAACTTCTCGTTTGTAAGTTTCAATATCAACAAGTGCATCTTCAACTTCTCTAAATGCATTTAAAACTGTTCTTTCGTAATTGAAAAGAGATTGTTTCGTTTTAGCCTCTTCAACTTCAACACGTGCACTATTTTTGTTGAAGTTAAATAGTGGACCTAATAATGAAGCACCTGCCGACCATGCTAAGCCGTTACTTGTTAGTGTCGATAAATCGTCACTGGCAACCCCAAGAAGTGCGGTTAAACTAAACGAAGGATATTGTTGAGCAGCAGCAACTCCAACTCTTGCATTTTGTGCGTGTAATAAATTTTCTGCTTGAAGAACATCAGGACGCCGCTGTAATAAAATAGATGGAATTCCTACCGGTATTTCTGGTGGAGTTTGCTGTTCGCTTAGTGATTTACCATTTTCAATTGCTCCAGGATTTTTACCCAACAGAATAGATAAAGTATTTTCAGTTTTTGATACAAACCTCTCGAATACTGGAACTAATGCAACTGCAATTTCTCTTTGAATCTGAGCTTGGTTTAAATCAATTTCCGGAATTATTCCTTTGTCGTATCTTTGCTGAATTATATCAAGACTTTTTTCACGCGATTTCACAGTTGCATTTGCAATATCTAAACGCTGCTTGTAATCTAATAGCTGAAAGTATGTTCCAATCACTTCAGAAATTAATGCAATTTGTATTGTTCGCAAAGAGTATTCTGAGGCTAACAAACTTGCACGGGCAGATTCTGTTGCACGACTATATTTACCCCAAAAATCAATTTCCCAGCTAAGAGCCGGTGTAACAGAAAAAGTATTTGTTTCACTTATAAACTTTTGACCACCAGCAAAATTGCCTCGCCCAGCACCAGCTTGGATGTCGAGCCTTGGATATCTATCAGCACCAACAAATGTAAGCCCTGCACGTGCTTCTTCAATTCGTGCAACAGCAATAAGAATATCTTTATTCTCTTCAAGTGCAGTTATAACAAGAGTATCAATCATCGAATCATCAAACAAATTCCACCACTCAAGGTTAGCAATAGAATCAACTTTGAGTGAATCAAATCGGTAGGTTTGTAAAGTATCAATCTGCGGTTTTTGAAAATCTGGACCAACAGAACAACTTGAAAGGGAAATGATAAGTAGAATTGGTATAAGTAAAAGTAATTTTTTCATTTTAGTATTCTAATAATATTTTTAAATATTGCAATTTGAAACACACCCCTTAATCCCCTCTCAAGAGGGGAAAACAAACACCACTTTCCCTTTGGAAAAGTGTTCACAAATTCCCCTCTTGAGAGGGGTTAGGGGTGTGTGCTTTTATTCACAAATTCTGCCAAACACATCGCTACATAAGCAGAATTCTTTTTCAAAACTATAATTCCGATGCCTTTAACTTCGCATCTCTTTTTTCTTCAAATTTAAATGTTTTTCCTATTGCTACAAAAAGCATTGGATATAAAAACAGACCAAGAATTGTAGCAAGTGTCATTCCGCCAAGTAATGCCATCCCCATAACTTTACGTGATTCAGCACCAGCACCAGAAGCAACAACAAGTGGCAGCACACCAAGTATAAAGGAAAAGGCAGTCATAAGTATTGGACGAAATCTCAACCTCGCAGCTTTTACAGCAGCATCAAATAGAGTGAGTCCTTTTTCAAATTCTATGTTTGCAAACTCTACTATTAATATAGCATTCTTTGCAGCCATACCAATTAACATTACCAGAGATATCTGAGCAAAGATATTATTTTCATAACTTAAATCGAAAAAACGAGCAAGCCATAATATAAGCATTGCTCCAAAAATTGCGAATGGTGTTCCAAGCAAAATAGAGATGGGAATTGTCCAGCTTTCATACTGAGCAGAAAGAATTAGGAAAACAAATATTAATGAAAACGCAAATATTACACCAACCGAACCAGAAGCTTTTTTCTCCTGATACGTCATATTGCTCCATTCATATCCCATATCACTTGGCAGCACTTCAGCAACAACTTCTTCAAGAGCAGCAATAGCTTGGGCAGAGGTATAACCAGGAGCAGGTCCGCCCGAAAGTTCAACAGCTCTGTTAAGATTAAATCTATTTGTATAATCAGGTCCTTCAATGTTTTGAACCTCTACAAACGCAGAAATTGGAACACTTACGCCATTACTATTTTTCACAAAAAACAAATCTATTTTATCCTGACTCTCTCTATACTCAGGCTCTGCTTGAATATACGCTCGATAGAGTCTTCCAAATCGGTTAAAATCATTTACATACGCACCACCAAGAAATGCCCCAACTGTTGTGTACATATCATCCAATGATATTCCGGCTTTAAGAGCTTTATCGCGATTTATATTTAAATATCTCTGCGGTACATTTGCACGAAATGTAGTAAATACTGCTCCAATTTCCGGACGTTTTTGCGCAGCTTGTATAAACTTATCTGCATTCTCAGCAAGATAGGATGGACTGTTTCCACCTCTATCCTGTAACATCATCGTAAACCCTGAACCACTGCCAAGACCCGGAATTGCAGGTGGACCAAATGCAAAAACTTGAGCTTCATTTATTCCAACATAAAATATTTTATTTAACCGCTGTGCAATTTCCTCTGCTGTGGATTCTCTTTCTCCCCAATCCTTTAACGATACAAAAATGAATCCGGAGTTTGAGGACATACTTCCTGAAAGTAAACTAAAACCAGATGCAGTAGTTACATATTCAACTTCCGGCATATTACCAATTATAGATTCCACCTTTTTTGCTACAACATCCGTTCGCTGTAAAGATGCGGCATCAGGGAGCTGGATGTTCACAAATAAATATCCCATATCCTCCGAAGGCATAAACCCACCTGGTAAAATTGTTCCCACAACTCCAGTTCCAACAATTAATAGAACAATAAAAACCATTCCACGTTTAATTTTACCAGTAACAATATTAGTAAAGGAAGTATATTTTTCAGTAGATTTATCAAATATTTTATTAAAACATGTAAAGAATTTTCCAAGAATTCCTTTATATGGCTTGGGCTCTCTAAGTAAAATAGATGCTAATGCCGGACTTAAAGACAAAGCATTTATAGATGAAAAAACAACTGAGACTGCAATTGTAATTGCAAACTGCTGATAAAGACTTCCGGTAATTCCATCCATCATTGCAACAGGAATAAAGACAGCTATCAAGACCAGTGTTGTAGCTATTACGGGAGCTGTAACCTCCTCCATCGCCTTTATTGTAGCGTCTTTTGAATTCATTCCCGCAGCAATGTTTACCTGAACAGCTTCCACAACCACAATTGCATCATCAACAACAATACCTATTGCAAGGACAAGACCTAATAAAGAGAGTACGTTTACTGTAAATCCTAACATTGGAAAAACAATAAATGCCCCAAGTAAGGAGACTGGAATTGCTACTGTAGGAATTAGCGTTGCTCTCCAATCTTGGATAAATACAAAAACAACTAATATTACAAGGAGAAGTGCTATAATAAAGGTAATAACAATTTCCTTAATGCCAGCAGTTATAGGTGCAGTAGCATCAAGGGAAATATCATATTTTACACTTTCAGGAAAAGAAAGAGAAAGCTCTGCAATAGTTTTTTTTACTGACTCTGCAAGCTCAACTGCATTTGAACCTGGTGCTTGGTAGAGAGCAATTATTGAAGATTCAACACCATTAAGCCGAGTAAAAGCATTGTATGTTTCGATGCCAAGCTCCACTCTTGCAATATCTTTTACCTTAACTTGGGAACCACCTTCATTTGTGCGAACAACAATTTCGCCAAATTCTTTCTCTGTTTGAAGTCTATCCGGCATCCTTACAGTATAGGTAAATTCTGTCCCCGGGGGTGCTGGTTCGGCTCCAAACTTACCTCCAGGCACAATAACATTTTGTGCACGCATAGCGGAAATAATCTCCGGAACTGTAATATTCATTTGAGCAAGTCTATCTGGTTTAATCCAGATACGCATTGAGTAATCGCTCGCACCAATTACATTAACACGTCCAATACCTTTAATACGTGCTAAAATATCTTTGATATTAATTAACGCATAATTGCCAAGAAAGTTTTGGTCAAATCTGCCATCTGAAGTGAGAGTAATTAACATTAAAATATTTGGAAGTGATTTTTCTGTAGTAACACCAAGTCTTTTAACCTCTTCAGGTAATTTAGCTGTTGCTGCCGAAACTCTGTTCTGCGTAAAAACAGTATTCATATCTGGGTCTGTTCCAACCTCGAAAGAAACATCAATAGTCATCGTACCATCATTAGCGTTGGTCGATTTCATATAGATCATATTATCAACACCATTTATTTGCTGTTCCAATGGCGTTGCAACAGACTGCTCAACATTTACTGCATTTGCACCAGTATATGATGCACGAACTTGTACAATTGGTGGTGTAATATCTGGATACTGCTCAATTGGTAAACCCAACAATGAAACAATACCAACTATTGTTATTATTATTGCCATCACCATTGCAACTATTGGTCTTCTTACAAAAAAACTACCCATGTTTTATCTTCTGTGTTTATTATAATGTTTTTTAGTTACTTATTTCTCTTTAAAAGTGCCTTGCTTTAAGCATCCCTTTGGGAAAAGTTAAAAAGCCTGTCCCGCTCTTTTTGCGGGGTTATAAGTCCGTAAAGTTTTTTAACTTTACGGACTTTAGGCACTTATAACTTATAACTTTCTTTTTATTTCTTAATTATCGGCTCTACCGTCATTCCTGATTTAACTTTCTGCAAACCTTCGTAAACAATTTTTTCACCGGCTTTTAATCCTTCTTCAATTAACCAGGAACTGCCAACTGTAGGTCCAGTTTTAACTTCTCTACTTTCAACTTTATTTTTATTTGTAACTACAAATACACTATGAATCCCTTGTATTTCCATTATGCATCTTTGTGGAATTAATATCCCATTTTCAACTACATCAACAGTAGCCCGTATTTTGGCAAACTGTCCAGGTCTTATTAAACCCTCTGGAGTATTAGGGAATGCAGCCTGTACTAAAATTGCTCCTGTTGTTGGGTCAACCTCTCTATCAATGAATTTAACAAATCCTTTGTTTTCAAAAATTGTTCCATCAACCAGCACTAACTCTAAATTAGTTTTACCTCTTCTCGGATTATTTATCTCTTTATTATCTACATATTTTCTAAAAATCTCTAAGTAATAAGATTCTCGTAAGAAGAAATCAACCAATATTGTATCAATTGATGAAACAACATTTAGGATAACGGGGTTTGGACTTTGCCCAACAAAATCGCCAACTTTGGCTTTAGTTTTACCAATAATGCCGGTAATGGGAGATTTAATTTTCGTATATCCAAGCAAAATATTTGCCGCTCTTAGATTTGCTTTTGCAGCATCAACATTAGCTTTTGCAGCATCATTTTTTGCAACTGCTGCATCTAAATCACTTTTACTAACTGCATTATTTTCAGCCAGCGGTCTAATTCTTGCTAAATCACTTTCGGTGTAAGCTAAGTTAGTTTTTGCTTCAGCTAATTTACTTTGCATAGCCGCAGATTCCGATTCGTACTGTTGGCTCTCTATTGTATAGAGAAGTTTACCTTTTTTAACCACTCGTCCTTCATCAAAGTGAATTCCTTCTAAAAAGCCAATTGCTCTTGCACGAATTGCAATATCCTTTTGCCCAGCTACACTTCCAACAAACTCACTAATAATAGGAACCGCTTGTTCAACTACTTCATAAACTTCAATTTTTGGAATGGGCATTTCTCCTTTGCCGCCATCTCCGCACGAAACAAATAATAATCCAGTAATAATTGCTGTTACTAAAATTCTTTTTTTCATTCTTTTCTCTTAATAATACTTTTGGTATAGTTTATTAATTAAGTTACTTAAATATATATTTAAAAATTGTTTTTGGTTTTAAACATGCTACATTTTTTTTCAAATTTTTCCCGCGGATGCAGTATCCCGCTCTTGCGGTGATTATCGGGATGGGACAGGTCAGTGCTAGAAACAATATCTCGAAAAGGTATATTATTCCTCGTCACTATCACTTTTTAAATATTCTTAAAATTACTGCAAGCGGCTTAAAAAGATTTTTAATTTTTTGTGATAAACTATTTCCATAAAAAAGATAGACAATTGATTTTAATCCATCATATAATTCTTTACTGTAAGGTTGCCACCAAATATTTTTCTTTACTCTTGGTAAGATATCATTTATAATGAACTGTGGTTCAACCATCTCCATTAAGCCAAGTTCTCCGTGTGTACGTCCAACTCCAGATTCTTTAAAACCGCCCCACGAAGTTTCAGCAAGACCATGACTCATTAAATGATCGTTTATTGTTATAGTGCCTGCTTTAATTTTTCGTGCAAGCTGCATCGCAGTTTTGTGATTCTTTGACCATACGGAACCGGTAAGTCCAAGCAAGGAATCATTAGCTAACTCAACTGCTTCATTCATATTTTCTACTTTCATTACCCCAAGTAGCGGACCGAAAGTTTCTTCCCTCATCATTAACATATTGTGGTTAACATTTGTTAGAACTTTTGGAGTTGAAATATTGGCAGAATTATCTTCTGTTTTTGATTCTGCAAAAAGAATTGCTCCATTATTAAGTGCATCTTTAAGATGGAGTTTTACGGTGTTTACTTGCTTCGCTGTAGTCATTACTCCAATATCAGAATTATAATCATTCGGTGCTCCAATTCGTAATGACTCAACTTTAATTTTAAGTCTATTCATAAACCTATCATAAATTTTCTGATGAACATAAATACGTTCAATACCACCGCAGCTTTGACCAGCATTTGAAAACCCCGCCCATACTGCACCATTTACTGCTCTATCAATATCGGCATCTTCGCAAATAAGCATTGCATCGTTTCCACCAAGCTCCAACGAAACCGGAGTTAAGGTATCTGCAGCTTGTTTCATTAATATTTTTCCAACAGGAACAGAGCCGGTAAAAAAGAGTTTGTCAATTCCAGATTTTAGAAAGCCCTCGCCGGCAATGCGTCCTGGTAAATTAATAAATTGGAATAGTCCCTTTGGTAAGTCTGCAATATTTATTGCATCTCGTAATGCTATTCCCACCATTTGTGTTTCGGTAGCAGTTTTTAATATTACTCCATTCCCTGCAATAAGTGCCATAATAACTTCTGAATATGGAATTGCAAATGGATAGTTCCACGGTGAGATAATGCCAACAACACCAAAAGGTTCAAATCTAATTCGCGAGCGTTTATTTATTAACACGAGTGATGATGCAGGAATACTCCTTTCCCTTAAAAATTTTGGAGCATTTTTTACATAATATTTTGTAGCCATAATTGCAGGAAATACTTCTGTAGCAAGTGCATCAAATCTTACTTTTCCGTTGTCATCAGAAATTGTTTTGGAAAGAGAGTCCAGATTATCAATTAGGTAATCCTTGATTTTCAGAATTCTTTTACATCGCTCTTTTACAGATAACCTCTGCCATTCAATTTGAGCAACTCTGCTCTCTTTAATCATTTCTTTTAAATCATCAACAGTATGTAGTTGAGATTCACCAATTTGTTCACCAGTAGCAGGGTTGTATGATAGTGTTTTGTTTTGAGTTTCCATTTTAATTATATTCCATTTTTTCTATTTTTCTCTCTAAGTTGAAAGTTATAAGTGCCTTGCTGTAAGCATTCTGTGAAAAAGTGAGCTAAAGTAAAAAACTTAGAAACTTTTCCCACGGGGATACTTAACCTGGATAAACCAGAAATTACAAACAACAAAAATCAAATAAATTCCAATTTTCAAATAATCAATAACCAAACAGTGCAGATAGTTTAACCCAACTTGCCACATTTCTCTCAAGATTTGTTAATAATTCAGATATTATTGATATAAAGTGGGGTTATGGGTTATAATCGTACTAAATGTTTTTGATATGGCAATGTAGTGAGGTACGCTTGT
>JAKIUC010000076.1 GCA_021647785.1 Melioribacteraceae bacterium | reverse complement strand
AGGCTATTGCTCGCATCCGAATAGTGTCTCGGATGCTGTCGTTAACTCTGCGTAAATCTTGTTTTTCCATAGTGGAAATATACGAAATTATATGCTGATATCCTAACCTATTACCGTCGTGTTAATAAATAGAACGGTAAATTAAGAATAGATATAGAATATGCTAACTTTTCTAATGCTGTGCGAAAAAGCATCGCATTCTTTTTTTTTGTAGAACAGTAAGGGTAATTATAGTGTTTATTTGTAGGATAGTCAGGGTTATTATATTAGTTGATATTTTATAAATAACATGATAACGAAAATTATTTATTTAAATGAACGAAATTATTATAGTTCTCCATTTAAATTCTCTATAATGTAAATAATTTACAAAGCATCATAATACAACAGTAACACTTCGTCATTATTAAATGCTTTATTATAAATTCGGAACTCATCAATTTTACCGTTAAAATATCGTGATGGAAGTGATGAGGTTGTAATTTTACCCAGTACTATTGGTGCTGTAGTGCTTATAGATAGGTTAGCTTTTTGGTTATATTCGGTTAGTTTACCATTTAAATAAAACTCTGTATAATTTTCTCCTACAACTAATGCACAGTGGTACCAAATATATGGAGAAATGGCTTGTGTTTTTCCAGCAACAATTAATGTATCACCCTCTGTTCCAATGGTACCATAAACATGAAATCTTGGTTTATTAGCAGAAATTGCAAATGTAAAATCCCTTCGCAAACCTGTATCATATGCCTTAGCAATTATGCCTTCACCATCAGTTTTCCCTTCTGTCTCCAGTATGTAGTCATTGTTTTTATACATCCAAAAAGAAATTGTTTTCTCATCTAAATAGTAAATGGAATCATTCGGAATTTCAGCATAACCATCATATCCAATGAAATTAACAGCATTCCCTTTTTTACCATTTGAAAAGTTAGCATTACCAAAAACTTGTCCATTATTTCCATTAAAACTCATATCATATATTCCATTATCTTCAAAATCCCAATATCCAATTAAGAAATTGTCTAAATCTGATAGAGTTCTTCCGTCACCCCATTGAACATTTATTACAATTGAACCTGAAGTTGGATTTAAATATAAATTTACAATTGTAGTAGAACCTGATTCAACCGTAACAGTTGTAGCACCAGAATAGACCACAACTGAGTCTAAATTCAGTGCATCTACTTGTAAATTCCAATTTCCTGCAGGAATATTATCAATTTTAACTGATGCTAAATCAGATGTATCATCATAAAAAAAATTAAATGGTATTGAACTATATCCATCTTTGGAGAGGATACCTCTTAAATCTACAACTTCAAAGGGCGCTTGTGCCATATCAATTTGAAAGGCTATTTTTCCAACTTCGTTGCTACTGCCGGTGTTATTATCTGAATTTGTAGGATTATCATTGCACGCATAAATAATTGCAAAAAGTAGAATTGTAATTAATATTTCTGATTTTTTCACACTTACCCCATTGTCTTTTATTTGGACATATATATACTAAAAGAATATTTATAACACAAGATGGTTCTATCTTTTTCCACTAATAAGAGTTATGAAATCCTTTACCCCTCTTTTTAAACTAAGAATTTCAATCTCTTCAAAAATTGAAATTTTAAATAACAGAATAGGAAATAAAATTATTAATAAGAATTGAATTAAAATATTAAGAAACTGTCCGTAATTTGATACAAATAGTGATACGAAATAAAGCAAAAGAGCAATGGCAACTATTTTAGATATTTTAACTAACTCAAAAGGTATTTTATAAATTTTTTGCCCAAAGTAATATGAGAGTATCATCATTAAAATGGTAGAGAGTAGCAAAGAATATGCTGCACCGATAAAACCAAAACTCGGTATTAAAATAAAATTGAGCAGAACATTAATAAATGCTGTAAAAACAACTATTGCAGTAACATGCACTGTCTTTTTAGCATAGTGAAAACTAAGGGAAAAGTTATATTGAATACCTTTAATAACAAATGCAAATGCGATTATGGGAATAACTGTAGAAGAGAGCCAATATTCTTTGTTTTGAGCAAATGTTTCTATAATCTCTTTTCCAAACATTGAAATACCAAGAGCCGCAAATGCCAAAATTGTAGCATAATATGTTAGAACTTTAGAAAAGTATCTTTTATCATTAGGAGTTCCAAATTTTTTATATGCTAGTGGTAAAAATCCCAACTGAAATGATTGTAATATTAACATATTCATAACGCTAGCTACTTTGTGCCCCAGAGAATAAATACCAACACTTGCACTGCCGTGAAAATATTCAATAATAAATCTATCGCCCAAAGTTAGTAAAAATGAAAAAGTTGTTGAGAACACAAGTGGAAATCCATATAAAAACATTTCTTTTAGGATTTTAAAATTTAAAATAAAATTTGAATTTTTAATGATAACAGGGAGCGATAATAGAATTACTAATAACGAACCAATAAGTTCGCTAATCATAATTCCTTCTACACCCAATTTTGCATATGCTACAAAGTAAATATTTAATAATACAATAACTATAAACTTGAGGGTTGAAAGAATAACATAAAACGTAGGCAATTCTTTTAATCGAATTACATTTAGTGGAACATTACTAACAATACCAGCAGATGCTGCTAAAAGCAAAAACATAAAATAATTTGAAAATTGTTTTGTTGAAAATATCTGCTGCGAAAAATTTTCACTGAATGGAATTAATATAAAGCCTAATATAATTGCTATGATGGTTGTTGAGAAGAAAGTATTAAAAATTATAGAGTTCCTTTTTTTAATATCATTTTCACTAGCATACCATCTCATCATTGCTGTTGGAAGATTAAAGCCAAAAATACCAATAAGAATTTGAAGAATAGCTTGTAATATGGCTAAGATTCCGTATTCCTCTGGTAATAGATAATCGGTATATAATGGTAATAAAATAAACCCAACTAACTTAGTAGAAATATTACCTAAACTATAAATAGCGGTTTGTTTAATAGTTTTTTTAATTTCAGAAAACACTATTTTTTCTCCAATAAAACACAGAGTTGATAAGGTCGCTTTTTTGACATTACTATATTTAGCATGTCTAAAGAATAAGCAATTAAGCTAAATTTATATGGAATTTCGTATTGATTATTACAATTAGGACAAGCCGTACTGCGTTTTTGATTTGGAGTCCAAAATTGTGGAATCCATGCTGTGGATGGTGAGAGTTTGTGCTTTAGTAAATTCAATATTTTATTATAATCTCGTATCTTAACTCCACATTCAAATGTTAAATTTACTTTATATTCAGGAAATGTTTTTTTTATCAATTCTAAATTAATTGTTCTAAGATGATACGATTTATTAAATTTATATAAACATTTTGGACATTCTGTAACCTGTTTTTTTATGTTTTCATTATTGGGAAAGGTTAAAAAAAGATATTTTTTACTAACTCTTTTCATTTCATTATTTGCTTTAACAAATATCTCATCGGGTAAATGCTCTATCATTTCACTACTAAAAACTAAGTCAATGGAATTAGCTTTCAATGGAAGATAATCGGCAGAAACATTTATTTTTTTCGATTTTACAAATTTTAAGGCATTTAAACTTCTATCTAATGCTACAATATCAAAATCTTTATTTAATTCGTTTGAAATTGTACCATCACCACAGCCAATATCCACAATGCTTTTAACATCTTTTGGAATTGCCTTTTTTATTAAATCAATTTTATCACTAATTTTCTGACTTAAGTTGGCATTGTTCCAATCAAAATTTTCGTAATAACTTTTATTATCCATTATCTTTTTTCGATTCTATCTTTGAGTATAAAGAAACAAGTTCTTTGCTTGTTTCAGTCCAATTATATTTTTTTAGTACAGCCTCTTTCCCATTTGCACCCATTGTAAATTGCTCTTTTGGATTTTGATAAAGCTCAATTACTTTGTTAGCCAAATCAATTTCATTACCCGATTCATAAATTACTCCAGCATTTGTTTCATCCAAAATTCTTTTTATTGGGTTACAGTTTGATGCAATAACTGGTTTCTCAAAAACCATATATTGGAAAAGTTTGTGCGGAATTGTGTTATCAGTATGTACAGATTTTAAATGGGGAATTAAACACAAATTACTTGCCTTAATGTAGGATGAAAGTTTTTCGTGATGCTGCCATCCTTCAAATGAAATAGAATCTTCAACATCTATTTCTTTTGCAAGTTGTTGCAAAGATTTAAAATTAATTCCCGCACCGACCAAAACTAATTTAAAGCTATTAATTTTCTCTGTAATTAGTGGAACAGCTTTTATTGTACTCTCCAATCCTCTGTGAATATCGAATCCACCTACATACGTAACAGTAAAATTATCCTTAAATTTATTAATAATTGTTTCATCAATTGGTGATGCAAGAAAACTATCTAAATTCACATAGTTTGCAACTACTGATATTTTATCCTCAGCAATACCAAGGGATTTATAGCGCTCAACGGCTTCTTCAATTACAGTAATAATATTAGTTGCATTGTTTGTCCACTTAATTTCACTCTGTTTCCAACGCTCTCTTGAGATAAGAATATTACCCGGGAAAGTATTAGCATATTTATAATGATTAAGTGCATGAACAAAGTTCTCATGGAGATCTGATATAACAGGCAAATTAAAATTCTTATTCCCTCTAAAAGCACTTTCTAACATCCATAAGTCATGAACATGTAAAGCATCAATTTTGTTTTTAAGAATAAACTTTTTTATGTGAATAGCCCAAAATATTGGATAAAGGTTAAAAATAGTATTATTTAGACCACGAAGTTTGTTTTTTATTAATAGTGAAAGTGGAACTCGAATAATAGTTGCACCATTAAATTCTTCATAATTCTTTTTACTTCCATAATTTAGACATAGTACAAACACTTGATGCCCTGCATTTTGCAAAGATGTAACTTCATTTTCTACACGAAGATCACCAGTAAACTCATTATCGAGAATCATTCCTATACGCATTTACGTAGCTATCCTTTTTTTATAAATCAAATATCCACCACCTAATATTAAGAGCCAAATTAAAACATCACCAATCCAAACAGCTGTTACACTAGCGGAATATGTTGATGGTACAAATTCAAATACTAATTTATGATTTCCAGATACTACTTCAACTCCACGCAGCAAGTGATTTGTTTTCACAATTGGAATTTCTGTTCCGTTCAATTTTGCAATCCAGCCATCGGAATAATAGATTTCTGATAGGACTAAAAATTGATTTGAATCTGAATTTACTTCCAACTCAATTCGGTTCGGAGTTTTAGAAACCACTTCAATGTTCCCTATTCCGGAAAACTGTTTTGAACTCCCGCTTCCAACAAACAAGGCTGTGTTAGCCGGGTTGAATGTGAGCTTGTTCATTTCAAGAACTACATCCTCCTTTGTTGGTAAGGGTTTAAGCTCTTTAATAAACCATGCTTTATTAAATGCGTTAGGATTAAAATAGAGAATCTCTTTCTTTACTTTATCCATCGCAATTGTTTGTAATGAGTCACCAGCAATTTGTGCTGAGGATATAATATATTTTCCACCCATCATATTAATTATATTCCAATTAATTCTATCGGGGGTATTTGCATTATAGAGATTGTGTGCAATAACATCCTGAATTACCTGAAGTTTAATAGCACTATATCCGCTAATTAAAGGATAAAAATATGCATAGTGATTGCTTGTAAAACCACTACCGAGAACTATTGCACGGTAGTTATCATCAGCACTGGCAAGTACTTTGGTAATTGGAGTCTCTTTATATACTGATTTTTCAAGTTGTTTAAGATTATCCAAGTTTATTGTTTTATGTGCTCGGTTTGAAATTGTTAATATTTCAGATACTGAAACGAGTAATAGTAACAGAGCAAAAATTTCCAACTTGATTTTTTTGAATAGAAATAGAAAAACTATTCCAATTGTTGGAATTAAAAAGAGCAAAAGTTTTTGAGTATCGGCAATGAGAAATTCTTTGCGAATCTCTTTTATAGCATTCAATGTATTTGCATCGTAACGTCCCAACTCAGTTTTAGCGACATAAGCGAACGAATCGCTGAACAACAGTGTAGCAAAGGCGAGAAGTAAACCACCGCCAAATATGGAAAAAACCCATTTTATATCTTGTGGTTTATAGAGTTCAACAATTCCTTTAATTCCGTATCCTGCAAGAATTAGAGTTGTAATAAATGTAATATTTAATATCATAGATGGGGCACGGAACTTAGAGAAATAAGGAACGTAATAGAAAAAGAGTTCATACAACTCAGGGAAGTGTCGTCCAAAGCTGAGTAAAATAGATAGCACAGTAAAAACTGCAAGCCCCAAAACAAATTTATCTTTTCTAAAATAGGCTACACCAATAATTGCAAAGAGAAAAAGAATCATTCCCATTGATGCATAATTACCATTGAATGGTTTTGCACCCCAATAGCCTGGTACTTGCTGCCCTTTAAGGTGCGGAAACTTCTCTCCGTCATAAACTTCACCTTGCAGCCCGCCGTTAAAACGTGGAATAAAAAAGCTCATAATTTCACTTGGTGCAAAAGACCATTGTGTTGCATATTCAAAACTAACACCACCACCCTTTTTTGCAGAACTTGCTTCTTCCCCTATCTTTACTGGGTTTCCTCCCCTTGTGGAATGCTCCGCATACTCATGTGTTGTAAATAGTGGTTGTGCAGCAACCATAAAAGTGAGAACCAACGCAATTGCAAATTTTGTAAATAGCGATATTACATCTTTATACTTCTTATCAATAATTAGTTTTACAGTGGGATAAATATAGATTACAAATAGAATAAGAATACCATAAAAAACAATTTGGAAATGGTGAGTTCTAACAAGCCAAGTAAAAGCTAATGCAAACAATCCTGTTCCTAACCAATCTTTTTTATCGAACAAATAGCTAAAACTCAATACCAGCCAAGGCAAGGTCATTATTGCTCTAAGTTTAGAATTGTGTCCTTCCCCAATTTGTGCTTGCCAATCGGGCAAAAGTGTAAAGACAACTGCAGCAATAACCGCAGCGTACCAAGGGATTTTTTTATAACGAAGTAAATAGAAAAGTCCAAGCCCGCCCATAAAGAGATAAATAAATGCCCAGTAAGATATTTTAGCAACATAGTTTAGAGCAGTATCAACATGGAGTATTTTAGGAGTAATTCTTGAATATATTGGTTCGCCCCCAAATATGGATGGATTCCACAAAACTGTTTCGCCATGCTCTTTATTCCATTCAACCCAGCGATGTGTTTGCCCAATAGAGCCGAGAGAATCATTTCCAATGGGTTGTAGTCCATCCAAAATCCATCCACCAAAATAGAATAGCAATGGTAGCAGAATAATTACTACAGCAATTAAATTTTTATATTTATTTGGAAGTGTGTTAAGAATACTCACTCTACTTTCCAATATTTCTTTTTTCTGTTTTGCTTTTTTTGTTTTTCTCATAATGTTTTTTCTTTTTTAATCTTGTAATAATTTTTGCAAATCTGATTTGCTTGGAAGATACAGTTTGTATTCTCTGGCAAATATTTGTTCATTATCTTCAGGAAGTGTAAACTCAACAACCGCTTTGTTTGTCTGTTTACAAAGGATTATTCCAATTGTTTTATTTTCATCCTTAGTTTTTATTTTTCTATCTTATTTATTATAGCCTCTTCTAATTGGCTCTCGGTATAGGGAGTTTCCTCTTTTAATTCTAAAAATTCGAGAACGTAAGGTTCTTTCAAGAATTCAATAGGATTAGAAATGCTTTTTCTCTGTTCAAGCATATTATGGGTGTCTTTTCCTTTTTTACTTAATGCAATTCGCTCGTATAAGGATGAGTTATATTGACGTTGTAGTTCGCGAACTGACCAATTGTTTTCTTCTGCTTCTGTTTCATAAAAATTTCGTTCATCACTATCATTTATTCTTATTAATATAATATAATGAGTCCATGATAATTTTAATTTCGAAATCAGTAATTTCGTAATTTTATTATGTTCTTTTTCCGATTCCGAAATCGGCGATTTCGTTTTCCGTGATTCTAACAAAACAGTTGTTGAATTATTTAATAACAATTTTTGAGAGGTTGTTCTAGAAATTTGATTTGAATAAAATGAGTAAAATTTTCGCATTAATTCTAAACTTCTTACTGTAAAGCCTTTTCCAAATTCTTTAGTCAATTTTTTAGAGAGATAAGCTAAAGTACCTTCGGCATACTTAGCACGCTTTTCTCCTTTTTGTTCATTTTCAACAATGTGCATACCAATTTGAAAATATGTGAATAATAGAGTGTGATTTATATTCTGTACAATACTTTTGCGAGAATCATTAATTAAAGTTTTAATATTTTTAAACAAAGTCTCTTGGGAAGCAATATTTTTTTTTGTTTTAGACATAGCTATATATTCATCAAAGCATCAACAATATTTTTACCAGCACTACCATTGCCGTAGTACTCTTTTTGTTTATCAAATTGATTTACACAAATTTTTTCCAATATCAATTTAGCATTTGCCCCGCAAATAAAATTCCAATTTCCATTAAGTGTTTCAATCCATTCTGTTTCATCTCGCATTGTGATGCATGGTTTTTTCATAAAGTATGCTTCTTTCTGCAAGCCACCACTATCGGTAAGAACTTTAGAACTATTTTTTAAAAGTAATATCATTTCAAGATAACTAACTGGTTCAATTATTTTAATATTATCATTAAATATAATTCCGGTTAGTTTTGATTTTGTTCTCGGATGTAAAGGCAACAGAACTGGTTTGTCCATTTCTGAGAATGCAGTGAAAATGTTTTGTAATCTCTCTTTATCGTCAGTGTTTTCGGCACGATGAACGGTTGCAAGGTAAAACTCATCTTCGTTGGTAATTGATTTAAGAGAATATTTCTCCTCTGCCATGTGTTGATAGAAAAGGATGGAGTCGAACATTACATCACCAGTGAATATTGCATTTTCAACAAGGTTCTCCTTTGCCAAAAGCTGCATAGCATTCTGCGATGGAACAAGAAGCAAATCAGAAATTCTATCTGTTGTAATTCTATTTATCTCCTCTGGCATTAGTTTGTTGAAACTCCGTAAGCCAGCTTCCACATGTGCAATTTTAATGTGCAATTTTGCAGCAGCCAATGCTCCTGCAATTGTTGAGTTGGTATCGCCATAAACAAGAACCCAATCTGGTTTTTCTTTAATAAGAATTTGTTCAGTTCTTTCAAGCATAGCTGCAGTTTGTGCCCCGTGTAATCCTGAGCCAACTTCTAAGTTATAGTTTGGATGAGGTATTTCAAGTTCATCAAAAAATATTTTTGACATATTCTCATCATAGTGTTGTCCAGTATGAATAAGCACATCCTCAATTCCAACTCTTTTTTTTATTTCTTTACTAACCACTGCAGCTTTAATAAACTGCGGTCTTGCTCCAATTATTGATACTATTTTCATTTAATACTTTCTGCAAGTTTATAAAATTCGTCTAATTCTCTCAGCAGTGCTGAGAGTTTTTAATTTTTTAATATATTCCATCAAAACTATTTTCAACTCTCATTAAATACCCCCACTTGTGGGGCGAAGCTTCTTTATAGCGAAGCCCCATCAAAAACTTCTGCTAATTTTTTTGTTAAATTTTTACGTGAGAATTTCTCTGCTTCAAATGTGTATGACGAATTATTGTTTTTCCAATTTTCATACATCTCTTTTAATAAACTATAAGCACCCTCTTCATCTTTATAATTAACCATTGCACCAGAATTTGATTTTTTGATAAACTCATTAGCATCTCCATCAACAGGACCAATTGCAAATATTGGTCGCTTACTTCCCATATATTCAAAGAGCTTGCCAGTTAAAAACCCTTTGTTATCATTAACATTATCTATAACAAGCAATAGTGCATCGGCACTTTGTAATATTTTAGTAGATTCATTATGTGGTACAAATCCTTTTAAGTCAGCAATTTTGGATAAGTTATGTATTTTAATTTCACTCATAAATTCTGTGCAATATCTTCCTGCAAAATTTAAGCGGATGTTTTTAATTCCATCTTTATTTATTAATTTATCCAATGCTGAAAACAAAACATACGGAACTCTATCTTTAGAAATAGAGCCAGTATATGCAATTGTAAAGTTATCATTTTTAATTAATTCAGAATCATCAAAGTCAGATTCATCAAATCCATTTGGAATTAAATGGTAGTGCTGATTTGAAACCTTACTTTTGAAAAGCCTAATCATATCTGTGCTTATTGTAATAATACCATTTGCATTCGATAAAACTTTTCTTTCAAGTGATGAATCAATTTTTGTTGTAACCAAATTACGTTTTACATTTTGATAATAAACTATCTCCATCCAAGGGTCACGAAAATCTGCAATCCATTTTACGCCAGTATGCTTGGCGAGAGTTTGCCCAATGAGAGCAACGGTTTGCGGTGGTGATGTTGTAAATATTAAATCAATATTTTCTTCCTTAATTATTTCAAGTCCTTTCTTTACCGCATGTTTTTTCCATCCAATTTTTGCATCGGGTATAAAAATATTTAGCCTAATCCAGTTTGCAATTTTATCTTTTATAGTAGCGTTCTCTTTGTTAAGTAACACATCGTTCGGTATTTTTGAATCTGATTTTCTTCCAGTAAATTTTTTATACAGTTCAAATGGTTCGAGAGATTTTGTTTTGTAAACTTTTGTCCCTTCTGGAATATCACCAAAAAGAGATGTATCATCAACTGGACTATCAGGATTTTCCACAGTAAGCACAATCGGTTCCCATCCAAATTGTGGAAGGTACTTAACAAACTTTAACGCTCGCTGAACTCCCGCTCCGCCAGCAGGTGGAAAGTAATATGTTATTATTAATGCTTTTTTCATAATTGATTTCAGATTTAAACCACAGTTATTCTATTACCTCCCAAAAACCACCTTTATCGGGTCCAACCCGCTTTAGTAGTTTCTTTTCTTTTAAAATTGAAATATGTTTAGCAACCGCTCTTCTACTTATTCCAAGCTGTTTAGCCATTTCTTCAGTTGTTATATCTTTGTTGTTTTTTATTAGGATTAAAATTTTCTGTGAACTTTTCTGTGAACTTTTCTGTGAACTTTTCTGTGAACTTTTCTGACCACCTTCTGTTAGCATTCTTTCATCCTCATCAAAACTTAAATTGCAATTACCTTTTTCAGTTTCAAATATAATGGCAAGTCCACCCCATCTATCGTCATACATTGGTTCTGGCAAACCGGCTTTAGTGCAATTTTCAACTATGTTTAGTGTTCCGCGTCCCCAAATTTCAATATATCCTGCTCTAAAAAATGCTCTTGCAATATCGGGGTTAGCAGGTAATGAAGTATGTTTTTTCTTTAATGTTTCAGTTGTCCAATTTTCAGGTAAGCGTCCATCATTGTATATCATTAACCAATTGCCATAAACACTAATTTGAATTGGGTTAGAACTTGAGTAATCTTTATGAATTAAAGCATTTAAAAGTGCCTCTCTTATTGCTTCTTTGGGGTAATCAAAAGTTTCTACTCGTGTCATACCTTCGTATGAAATGTTGGCTTTCATATATTTTGTTAACAGAATGTCCATTGTTTTTTCTACTTGCTCAAACAAACTTCCGTGAATCTCATCTTGATAGAGTAATTCTGTATGTGTTCTGAAAAAACCTATTTTTACATAAGCACCTGTTATAAGTTTTTCAGGGTTCTTTCCAAAGGCAATTATGGTAGCTCTCTTTAGTTCGTTGTTTTCAATTAAGTCTAAAAGGTTTAATAGTTTTTCATTGCTTTCGTTTAAGTCATCTTCCGGAATTCTTCCACTCCGTTTAGATTTTTTTCTAAAAATATTAAACGCCTCATCTGATAAATCATTTGTTGAAAATCTACTATCGATAACTCCATCCCATTTTTTCCCAATTTTTCTAAGAAGAAATTTTTCGAGAGCCGGTCCGTTAAGTTCCTGAATTGTGCTACCTGTTCTAAAATAGAAATGTCCTTTAAACGAAATAGGATTTGAATATGATTCCACTAAAATTGAAATATAGTGCTTCTTTTTTTCTGATAATAATTTGACCTCAACTACAATACCAAGTATGTTGCTAACTTTATTGGGTAAGTCCTCAATTAGTTTTTGCGGATTTTTTATACCAACAACTTTCCCGAAGTTATTAACACCAATGTATATAGTACCACCTTCGGCATTTGCAAAACCACACACCCATTTTAAGTATTCGTCTTTCCAAATCTCTTTATATTCAATATTTTGATTCTCTTTATTTTTCAACTAACTCCATCATTCCTTTAACAAATTCTCCCCAAGAATACTTGTCAGATTCTGATAGAATGTTTTCTACAAATTTTGCTTCTTTATTTCCATCGTAGTATTTTAAAATTGCATCTGCTAATTGTCGAGGGTTTTCTTTTTCAACCAAGTATCCTGTTCTACCATCTTCAATAACCTCTGGCAGCCCGCCAACATTAGTTGATATCATTGGTTTGTTAAAATTATTTGCAATTTGAACAATTCCACTTTGCGTTGCCGATTTGTATGGAAGTACGACAACATCGCACGCAGAGAAGAAATAAGTAACATCATTTTGAGGAATAAAATCACTAAAGTATTTTACAACATCATTTAAACCCAACTCGTTAGTTAAAGAGATATATTTTTCTTCATTGGAATAAAACTCCCCAGCAACAATAAGGGTAAAATCCATTTTGTCTTTAATCAATGCAATGGATTGTAATAAAGTATCCAAACCTTTGTAGTCTCTAATAAATCCGAAGAAGAGCATAACCTTGCTATCATTGAGGTTTAGCTTCTCTCTTGCAACTTCTTTTGCAACCGAGTTCCCAAAATTTGAATAAACAGGATGAAACAAACATTTATGCTTTGCGTTTGGATATAACTTAAACAAATCTTCTTCAACACTTTTGGATAGTGTAATAAAGTAATCAACAGCAGAAAAAAAATATTTTGTTAAAGCTTTATCGCCTGGTTTTTTTTCGTGAGGAATAATATTATGGCATACAGCAACAACTTTTGTAGTTCCATTATTCCGAACAATTCTTGCTATAGTCCCGTAAATAGGGGCGAAGAAAGGCATCCAATGTTTGATTATTAAAATATCAGGTGCATCTATTTTAATTCTTCTTCCAACTTTAATCCAATTTAACGGATTGATAGAATCCAACTCAACTTTGGTTGGGATTGTTTCAACATCATCACCAGTCTCTAACTGAGTTTTACCAGGAAATAAAATGGATGGGTACTGCCTTTTGAAAGTAATTACTTTTACTTCAAATGTTTTTATTAATTCTTTATAGAGAAGTCCAGCAAAGTGTGCTATACCTCCACGCAAAGGAAATGCGGCAGAAAGAATAGTGATTTTTCTAGTTTCCAAAATGTTATTTACTTTTTGTCTTTTATGCTGTACTCATTATCATCATGCGAATTGTGAGCCATAAACTCACCAAGTAATCCTACAGAAAAGAACTGAACACCAACAACAATTAAGAGCATACCGAGAGCCAGTAAGGGTCTGTTGCTAAGAGGTGTGTTATTAAAAAACCAATCGTAGGAGAGGTAGGCACTAATCAAAAACCCAACAAAGAAAGCAGTTGCTCCCATAAACCCGAACAAGTGCATTGGACGCCTAATATACCGAAGTGTAAAAGTAACAGAAATTAAATCAATAAAGCCTTTAAAAAATCTTGAGATTCCAAATTTGGTAACTCCATACTTGCGTGGATGATGACGCACAACAGTTTCAGCAACCCGAAAACCTTTCCAGCCAGCCAGGACGGGGATATAACGATGTAACTCACCATATAAACTAATGTTTTTCACAGTCTCTTTTCTGTATCCTTTTAATCCGCAGTTAAAATCATGAATTTTAATTCCGCTCATTAAACGTGTTACATAATTAAAGAATTTAGATGAGTGCTTTTTAATAAATGGATCGTGACGAACTTTTTTCCAACCAGAAACTAAGTCATATCCTTCATCCAATTTAGCCAGCAAATTTGAAATCTCAGCAGGATCATCCTGTAAATCAGCATCCATTGTAATTACTGCATCGCCAGTAACAGCCTTAAAACCAAGTTGTAACGCAGCCGATTTACCATAGTTTTTCCTAAAACTAATAAACCTAATTTTAGGATTGGTCTTAGCAAACTCTTTAATTATTGAAAGGGAGTTATCGGTGCTACCATCATCAACAAAGAAAATTTCGTAATCAATAGAAATCTGTTTTAACGCATCTTTTATTTCAACCAATAAGGGTTTAAGAGAGTCTTCTTCGTTATAAAGAGGAATTAAAATTGAGACTTTCTTAAATGAGAATTTTTTTAAATTACCTTTGTTTTTATTATAAAAATTTCGCCTTGGTCTTTTATAATATCTTTTCCTTTGGTTCAAAGATTTATCATCAGAGTCTTTTATTCCAGAATTACTTTTCTGTTCTGCTGATTTACTTTGTGGAGTACTCTCTTTATTTGAGTTCAAATTTACTTCGGCTCTCTTATTGATTTCGTTTGTCACTTTATTTCTTTTGTTATTATTTAATAGATTCTAAAATTACTTTAATATAGAACGAAAATCAATTTGAGAAATGGTAATAATTTTGCATATTATTTTTGAAATAATTGAAGAAACTTGGTGCGATAAGTTGCAGTCCGCGGCGGCGGATGAGATGTTAGATATCAGATAAATGCTAAAGAATAATGTTAGACCATTATTATGGAAGACTCCACGTATGCAGATTTTCTATTGCATAATTTAGATTAAATTAAAATTACAATAAAAACAACTGGTTACTATATGGGTGGTATCGTTTATTGGGGGCTTATAAGAACTGCAATTATGATTGTAATTCTCTGGCTTTCGTACGAATATTTTGAAGAAAAGTTTTTTTGGATTATTGCAAGTATCGCAATTTATCTAATTATAATCCAACCAATAATTTCTCAGTATAAAGAGTTTATCAGAAAAAACAGAAATGTAATTAACAACTCACTTTGCTCGCAATGTAAACACTTTGATGAAACAGCAGTACTTTGTATGAAATATGATCAACACCCTACCGATGAAATTACACCTTGTGATGGTATTGACTGGGAGCCAATATAGAAACATGTGAAGGTAAAGGCGGATTAGATAGAAACATTTAATTTTAAATATGTTTTATTTTATCCCATAATTTTTGAACAGCAATTGGGTATCGTGGTCCTGGTCTGAAAAATAAATCGGGGTCAACTTTAATAATATTTTGATTCTTTACAGCAGCAATTTTTTTCCATTCGGGATAGTTATTTGAAATCTCACTATCTATTCCATCGTTAGAAATTGCATGAATAATTATTTCAGGATTTCTTGTTAGTATCTCCTCTCTGCTAAATAGTGGATAGCTTACTTTAGAATCAGATGCAATATTATTTATTCCAACAATTTTTAGAAATTCATTAACAAACGTGTTGCCCCCTGCAAGCATAACTGGTTTTAAACTTACCAAGAACATTCCGCTACGTTTTTTTTGATGTAATGCCTCGCTCTTTACATTTTCAATTACTTCATCCCATAGTTTAATTTTATTTTCAGCAATTTTTTCAATTCTAAATATTTTTGAAATATCATGAAAAGTTTTTTTTATCCCATCAAAATTTCGAGGATTAGAGACAAACAATTGAAAACCCAATTTGTTTAATTTATCGTAAGACTCTTTTGCATTTCCTTCGACTGTTATAAATATTAAGTCGGGTTTTAGCTCTATTATTTTCTCATAATCGACTGTTAACAAATCTCCAATTTTTTCCTTTTGAATAGCTTCTTTTGGATAATTACAATACTTAGTATTTCCAATTAGAATTGAATCGAGACCCAATTCATAAATCATTTCTGTAAGATTTGGAGCAAGCGAAATTATTTTTTTCGGTACTATATCGGACTGATAGGTTATTCCTAAATCATCAACTATTTTAATGGAAGATTTACTCTCTACTTCAGGAATATCTTTTGTACATCCAACAAAAAATAGTGTTAGCATTGTAAGGGTGTATATAATTCTAATCATAAATACTCAATAATATCTGAATTGCTAAAGTAGTAAAAGAGGGTGAGAGAATGAAGAACAATATAAATATAGCAATTTTTTTGAAAATTTTTTTGGAATACGGTATATTTGCAGTGCATCCTTAGCTCAGTTGGTAGAGCATCTGACTCTTAATCAGACGGTCGCCGGTTCGAGCCCGGCAGGTTGCACCATTAAAACCTCGAATTCATTATGTTTTCGGGGTTTTTTGTTTTGTGGATTTTTGAAAAACCGTGATGACTTGGGTATTTTGTGACGTAGTACGTACCAAATAGAGGTGTGAAGATTACTTTAACCCAACTTGCCACATTTCTCTCAAGATTTGTTAATAATTCAGATATTATTGATATAAAGTGGGGTTATGGGTTATAATCGTACTAAATGTTTTTGATATGGCAATGTAGTGAGGTACGCTTG
>JAKIUC010000075.1 GCA_021647785.1 Melioribacteraceae bacterium | reverse complement strand
CTGTTTTTAATTTTTGAGAATTAAGGACATTTTTTAGAAAAACCATCTCAATACATCGTGTCGTATTTTGGGCTTTCCCTAAATTATAGGAGAATATCTTGATTGGAGACTTTACGACCTGGCACAACTTAGTAAAAATATTATTTGGTCAATTGCTGAAGATAGTGAGGGAAGTCTATTTTTTGGCAGCAATAATCTAGGACTTTTCATTTATCATAAAGATGGGACGATAGATACATTAAGTGTATCTGACGGATTAACAAATAATAGCGTTGTTGGTCTTACTATTGGTGATTCGGGGAATATTTACGCAAGCACCGACAAAGGATTAAATATTATTACTAAAAAAGATGAGAATTTTTATATCCGACAAATGTTGAGCAGCGATGGTTTGCCAAGTAACGAATGTAACCAAAATGCAATTTATAATGATAGTAAAGGAAATATTTGGGTAGGAACAATTAAAGGTGCAATAAAATATTCACCCATTAATGACAAGAAAAGTTTGAACCCGCCAATGTTAAATATTTCTTCAGTTAAATTGTTCAATGAGAAAATTGATTTTTTTAATAAAATTAAACTTAACTATAATCAAAATTATCTTAGTTTTGAGTTTACTGGAATAGATTTCTCAGCACCTCATAAAGTGAAATATGCTTATAAAATGCAAGGTGTTGATGATGATTGGATTGTAACCAAAAGAAATTTTGTACAATACACAAACCTTAATAATGGGCAATATTTATTGCAAGTAAAAGCAGCAAATGAGTGGGGTATATGGTCAGAACCGAAATCTTTACAATTTACAATTTTACCTGCCTTTTGGGAAACATGGTGGTTTATTACACTAATTATCTTAACAGTAACTGGAAGCATAGTATGGATTGTAACAAATAAAGTAAAGCATTTGATTGCAATAGAAAGATTGCGGTCAAATATTTCGGCAGATTTGCACGATGATATTGGTTCGGGCTTAAGTGAAGTATCTCTATTAAGTGAAATAATTAACTATAAATTATCTAAAAATGAGGTGAAAAAGATATCCTCTGAATTGAATAAAATAGGTAATATCTCCCGAGAAATAATAGAGAGTATGAGTGATATTGTTTGGTTTGTAAATCCTAAAAACGATTCACTATTTGATTTAATTTCCAGATTGGGTGATGCATACCACGTAACTCTTTCTTCTAAAAACATTTTGTTAGATTTACAAAACATCGACTTACTGCAAAAAATAAATCTATCAATGGAATATAGGCAAAACTTATATCTACTTATTAAAGAAGGGATAAACAATAGTTTAAAATATTCCAAGTGTAGTAAAATAACTTTGAACACCAATGTTAAGGGAAAAACATTGACATGCAATTTAACCGACAATGGTATTGGCTTCGATTCAGAAAAAATATTAAAAGGGAACGGATTAAAAAACATGAAAATACGTTCTAAAAAACTTGGGGGTAAAATTGAAATAATCTCCAAAATTGGGAATGGTACACAAATAATATTTTCGGGTAAAATTACTAATTAATTCATCCCTCCTAAACTACTACATATTCATGTAGTTAACTTTCTAAAATTCTATTTATTTCACATACAACCACTCATTTATGTAGTTCCCTCAATCCAATTGCTTTAATAAATTCTATGTGTAATTAAATCTTAATTAATGCTCGGAGGAAATATGCAATTTAAAATTATACTACTTTTCAATGTGCTGTTTACATTTAACTTACTTGCTGGCATTGGTGAAGGTCAATCAGCGAGTGGACCATTACCAGTAGAATTAACATCCTTTAGTGCAACAGTAAAAAGCACTTCGACTGGCTCAGCAACAAATGTGGTTTTGCTTAACTGGACAACAGCAACAGAGGTAAACAATTATGGTTTTGAAGTTCAGAGGGCTTCGTTCCGTGAAGATGGAACTACGCCCGTCCAAGGAGATTGGAGTACTTTAGGTTTTGTGGCTGGTCATGGAAATAGTAATTCCCCCAAAGAGTATTCATTTGTAGATACAGATATCAAGGTAGCTGAGCGGAGCCGAAGCTATCGTCTAAAGCAAATAGATACGGATGGTAAATTTGAATATTCTGATGTGATTGAATTAAAAAACAATTTAACTAAGGAGTATGTTTTAGAACAAAACTATCCTAATCCCTTTAATCCAACAACAGTAATATCATATTCAATCCCTACAGCATCCCATGTAATAGTAAAAGTATATGATGTTCTTGGCAAAACAATTACAACATTGGTAGATAAGAGTCAAGAAACTGGAAGTTACAAAGTGATATTTAATGCTACTGAATTAAGCAACGGCATTTATTTTTATAAAATAAACGCTGGTGAATTTATATCAATAAAAAAAATGCTGCTGCTTAAATAGAATAATTAAGCATAGTCCCTTCGGGGCTGCTGTTAAAATAGGATAAGGGGAAAATAAAATGAAATTAAGAAAAATATTATTAAATTTAACAACACTAATTTTTGTAACGGTACAACTACTTGTACTTAGCTCTGTTGAATTATTTGCAAATACGAATCCAACAGTAACAAATGTTGCTTTCACAATTTCTAACACAACAGTAACAGTAACTTATGATGTTTCAGATACAGAGCAAAACACATTTACAGTATATATGGAAGTATCGGATGACGGAGGCACCACATGGGATTTTGATTATGGTACCACAACCGGCGATATTGGAGACAATGTTACAGAAGAGACTAACAAAACAATAACATGGCAATATGGTGGAGCAGAAAACACTAATTTTAAAATAAAAATACTTGCAGATGATTTAGTTGGTGACCAAATATATTATGCACGTAAAATATATAATACGGTTACAATTGGCACCCAAGTTTGGTTAAAAGAGAATTTAGATGTAGGCACAATGATAAACAGTACAAATGGTGGAAGCAATAATGATGGTGAGCAAACAGATAACAGCAGCTTAATAGAGAAATACTGCTATCTCAACAACCCAGTAAATTGTGAAACCTATGGTGGTTTATACCAATGGGATGAAGCAATGCAATACTCTATTATAGAAGGAGTACAAGGCATTTGTCCAAGTGGTTGGCACATACCAACATATACAGAATGGCTAGCCTTATATGCCTATGTAAATAACCAAGCAACAAAGTTAATATATGAAAATGCAAAGATTGAATATACTACATATACTAACGAAACCGGCTTCTCTGCCTTGTTTGCGGGCTACTATCATTATTATAATGGCTTCAATAGTTTAAGTTACCAAGCTAACTTTTGGAGCTCTACAGAGAATGGCAATAGATCTTACAAAATGTACATGAACCATAATACTTCTGGTGTTCTCTTCTACCAAGACCCCAAGTCTTACGGTCTTAGTGTTCGCTGCTTGAAGAATTGACCTTTTGAGGAAATTGAAAGTTGAACATACCAATGAACTACCCAGCCGCTCTGTAAGAGTCTCACAGACAAGCGGACGGAGTATCATTCGGAATTTTGATTTCGCCCCTCTGAAAGAGTCTTACAGACAAGGGGCGGAGAATTAACTCTTGTCCCGCTCTGCGGGATTAAATAACAATTCTAAGAGATTCAAGATGTCAAGAATATACTACACATTATTTATTCTATTGCTATTTTGAGTAATTAGATTAGCACTTTTAGCATGCCAAACTTCTTATTTCTAAAAGAGTAATTTTATTGTAAATTCACATATAAAAAGTTAAGGTTTTAATATGGATATAAAAGTAATAATAGTTGAAGATAATGACACTATTCGTAATGGGTTAAGTTTCATAATTGATGCAACAGAAGGTATGCGGACATTAACTACATTCTCAAATGTAGAAGATTATATAACCAACCTTCCAAATTTTAACCCTGATGTTATATTAATGGATATTGGGTTACCTGGTAAAAATGGAATTGAAGGAGTTAAGGAAACTGTAAAAATTTATCCTAATTCAATTATTTTAATGCAAACTGTATATGAAGATTCTGAAAAGATCTTTGATGCTCTTTGTGCTGGAGCATCAGGCTACCTTTTGAAAAAAACTCCTCCGGCAAAAATGGTTGAGGCAATTAGAGATGCACACTCTGGTGGTTCCCCAATGAGTTCTTCAATTGCGCGTATGGTTGTTACTAACTTAAAAAACAAAGGATTTAACACTAAAGACTCTGATATTTTATTAACTGATAGGGAAAAAGAAATTTTACAAGATTTAACTCGTGGAAATAGTTACAAAATGATTGCCGATAATCTCAATTTGAGTATAGATACAATCAGATATCACATAAGTAAAATTTATAAGAAACTGCATGTACACAACCAATCGGAAGCTGTAGCAATAGCTCTAAAGAAAAACTTGGTTTAGCTTTTTTGATATTCTTTATTTTGAAAATAAAGAATTTCAATTAGATCCCGATTCATTTAATATTCAGCAAAAATATTGTTAGTTACTATGTTTTTACAGCACAAGGATGGGAAAAAGCCACATTCATTGGAAATCATAAAGTTGTAAATGATGAATTATTATTGTCATTTGCTTCACGTCATTAATAGTAATTTATAGTCGTTTATTATGACAATCAATAACAGCATCGTTAATAACGGCAATCCGCCGCCGCGGACAAATAACTATTTCTTTACTAAAAATCAGTTTTTTCAACACGAACAATTTGTTGGTAAAAGTTTACGTCTAAGCACCTAGAGTTGCCGAGTTTCTCTCCCTTAAAGTAATACATCATTTTAAAATTATATAATAGTCCACCGTGGCAGATAAAATGAGCATGCAAAAAAGAGAACATAAGCATTACACATTTTACTTGCCCCGATTTGCAATGGTGTCAACTTAAGGAAAAACACACCCCTTAATCCCCTCTCAAGAGGGGAAAGATTCATTCCGCTTTGCGGAATGGTGCAAAAAGTCCCCTCTTGAGAGGGGGTTGGGGGTGTGTTCTTTTTCCCCAAAAATATGTCATCTCTTAAGTTGACACCATTGCCCCGATTTGTCGTGATAACTCTAATATGCATATTTTGAGTTAAAAACTCTATTATAGTGTTTGGTCGGTTATTCATATGGCGGTGAACCGCAGATATGAGATTAAGAGACACAAGATATCAGACAAAAGCAAAAGCATTTTAAATTTCTTTACAAAAAAAACACCTGTCCCGAGTTTTTTTCGGGGAGGATTTAGTTGCTAATACTATAAAACCTTCTCCCTAGGAGTCCTATGGAGAAGGTTTAGGTAATAATTTGCCCGAATGTGCAATATGATTTACGAACTTCCTCACTATTTCCATTTCACATTTCATCTAATACAGACAACTTGTCAACAGAATCTATAACTATTCTTTTTTTAGCTGGATATTCCAAAAACAACTTCATTTGCTTATCATTAAGTTTAGTATAGAATTTTGACTCAATTAACGTACTATTTTCAGTATAAAAATCTATCTCAATTCCATTTTCGTACAAATAGTATAACTTTGTTTTATTACGAAGTTTTAAGTAAATATAATTCTCAAAATAACTTCCAATATCTCTAACACCCATAAACAGATGTTTAATTCCTAAATCAGAAGCATAAATTTTCTTTGCTGATAACAACTTCTGATTAGTTTTACCCCAACGTGGAAGCAAGTGAATTAAATAAGTTGATTCAAAATAATTTAGATAGCGCTTTGCTGTATCAGGAGAGATAGATAAAATTTTACCAATCTTATTGATACTCAACTGTTTTCCACTTCGCTCCATCAGCAGTGTAAAATAATCTCTAACTATTTGATGATTTTTAATTCCATGAAAAGCTGTAATATCCTTCTGAATAATACTTTCAATCAAATTCATCAAATATTCTCTACTAGGATTAAGAACATTTTCGGGCAAACCTCCAACTTTTATATAATCGAGAAAATGTGATTGATAAAGTTGGTTATCCCGTTGTTTTATTTTTATTTCATTAAAATCAAGATATTCATCCAAATCTAAAGGTGCAATTTCAAGAGTTATCGAACGTCCGGTTAAACTTGATTTTTTATCTCTGAGTATTGATGCAGATGAGGAAGCTGCAAATATTTTTACATTTTGATTATCATAAATGTTTTTTAACTGTAATTGATAATCATCTTTATAGGTAACTTCATCAAAAAACAGAAATATTTTTTCTTCTATTTTGATTTTGTGTAATTTTCTGAACTCGTTAATTATTTCAGAAATATTATTTTTATGGAGAAGGTAATCATCAAGGCTAATATAAAAAATATGTTTTGGATCTTTTTCATTCTCAATCAGTTCTTGGATTAGTAATTTCATCAAAGTTGTTTTGCCAATTCTACGAAGTCCTGTTAAGATAATGATTTGTTTTTTGTTCAAATATCTTCTAAGAGTTGAAAGATATTTTTCTCTCGGTCTGAAACCAGTCTCAATAGTAGAATCTTCCCACCATGGATTATATTGATATAATAAATCTTTCATAAACTAAATATACGATAGCAAACATATTATGTCAAGCATATTATACGATTACATCATATAATATGCTGTGTACTTAATTTAATCCTAACCCAGATGAACTGGAAAAGACAAATCTCAAAAAGATAAATTACAAATAAATTTCAATTTATAAAATTCAAATTCCAAACAAGAAATTTGTGTTAAGGTGTCTCGTTTTTTGGAATTTTGATATTGATATTGATATTGAGATTTGGGATTTATTTGTTATTTGAATGTTGTCATTTGTAATTTTCTGCCAAATAATACACGCTGTTAGTCCCGCACTGCGGGGAATATTACTGATAAGATACTAAGAGTTATGATTAAAAAATATGTTCGTAGAAATTAAATAGGGTATCCTCAGAAAGTTTCCCGATAGAATCAACGTAACCCTAATAATTTTGAACAACTCAAGTTGTTTGTAAATAGAATAAGCTGTAAATGATAGAAGGCTTTGAATAACATTGAGTCAATTGTCATTGTAGAAATATCGGGGTTATGCAAATGAAGATAACAAGCATTTACACAAAAAATCTACAAATTGTCTCTTTTTATTTGTTTTTCACAATATGTCATTAATTATTTGGCTATTTAAAAATATATAATTAGTTTAATCAGAGTAAAAATTCTTTTTTATAATTGTTAAGTAAAGTTAAATGAAACAGGCAAACAAAGAACTTCTCAAAAAACATTTCACACAAGAAAACTAACCATTAAAAACATTTTAAGATATTAATTATGGATAGAGAAAAAAGCAATAAAAACACTCGAAGAGATTTTATCAAAAAACTTGGAATAGTTGGTGCTGGTACAGCCACAGTTGCTACAGTCTATTTCGATAAAAATGATCTTAAGGCACAGAAGAATGGAAAAAAAATAAAAGTATTAACAACAGATAAAAAGGTTGTTGAAGTTGATGCTTCCGACATAGTGCCAGTTAATACTGAGGTTGAGACTGACAAAATGCAGCACAGAGGAAGGGTTGGATTAGTAGGCAAAAAATTTGCTATGGTTATTGATTTAGCCAAATGTAAAAATGCGCGTAAGTGTATGCACTCTTGCCAGGCTGTTCATCAGCTTAAACCTGAGCAGCATCATATCAATGTTCTTGAAATGGAAGACGAGGTAAATGGTGCAACTTATTTTATGCCTAAGCCTTGTATGCACTGCGATGAACCACAGTGTGTTAGCGTGTGTCCTGTTGGTGCAACATTCAAACGGCAAGATGGACTTGTACTAATTGATAACGAAATGTGCATTGGTTGTCGGTTCTGTATTGCTGCATGTCCTTACTCTGCACGTTCATTTAACTGGACAGACCCTAAGGATGCGGAAAAATATAAAGACGTTCCTTACGATATTGAACTTAACGTTCCGCAAAAATTAGGAACTGTTACAAAGTGTGCTTTTAGTGCCGATAGATTACGCGAAGATAAATTGCCTTACTGTGTCTCTGCTTGCCCCAATGGAGTTTTCTACTTTGGCGATTCCAATGAAGATTTTGTTACAAATGGAACAACAAAAAAGACTGTAAGATTAAGCAAGTTATTGAAAAACAACTCAGCTTATACACTCCTTGCAGAGTTGGGTACAAAACCTAATGTTTTTTATTTACCGCCAAATAGAGAGAATAAATAATTTAATAATTATGTGATATCAAAACTATGAACAATGAATCAACAAATTCTCTTTCACACGCCGAGATTGAGAATGATTTAATTAAAAATATCCACTGGTCAACTAAATCTAAAATATGGATTTCTACTCTTCTGGTAGCCTTCGCAGTATGTCTATATTTTTATGTTACACAGTTGATACATGGATTAGGCGTTACTGGGCTTCACGATTATGCTTCATGGGGTATTTATATTTCCAACTTTGTCTTTTTTGTTGCAGTTAGTTTGGTGGGTATGTTAATTAGCTCCATACTTGGCTTAGCTAATGTTACCTGGATTAAACCAATTTCCAGAATTGCTGAAATAATTGCGGTCTCTTTTGCATTAGTTGCTGGTTTAGTGATTATTACTGATATGGGACGCCCGGACAGATTGTTAAATATATTTATTCATGGTAGAGTTCAATCCCCAATTGTTTGGGATATTGCAGTAGTAAGTACTTATGTATTTGTAAGTCTATTGCTTCTTTATGTTCCGCTAATTCCGGACTTTGCATTGATTGGCAAAAAACTTACAGGACTCCCTAAATTCCAGTTGAAGATATATAAAGTCCTCTCTCTTGGATGGGCAGATAAACCTGAGCAATTCATAATAATAAAAAAACTTATAAAAATTCTTCTTGTAATAATAATTCCAGTTGCTATTGCAATTCATACCGTTACATCATGGTTGTTTGCTTTAACACTACGCCCAGGTTGGGATTCCTCAATATTTGGACCTTACTTTGTTTCTGGTGCTTTTGTTGCCGGTGCTGCTGCTCTTGTTATTGCTCTTTACTTCTACAGAAAGCATTATGGTTTAGAAAAATATATTACTGATGAGCATTTTAACCTAATGGGAAAAGTTCTTGTTTTAGTATCATTAGTTTATATCTATTTCAATTTAAACGAAGTACTTGTCCCTGGCTTTAAGCCTGGTACTGCTGCGGGGGCACATATTCAAGAGTTGTTAGTTGGGCATGAGGCAACTCTTTATTGGATAGTTCAAATATTTGGGTTAGCAATCCCATTCTTTTTACTGCTAATTCCAATGTTTAGAAAACCAATTCCTATAACAATTATTTCTCTCGCAATTTTTGTTGGTGCTTGGTTTAAAAGATTTTTAATAGTTGTACCTTCACAATTAGAACCATATTTACCAATACAAAATGTACCGGAAAAGTTTTATCAATATTCACCTACAACAGCAGAGATAGCAATAACGGTGGGATCGTTTGTTTTAGTGTTAATTATTATGACGCTTATCTCTAAAGTTATTCCCCTAATTCCTATATGGGAAATGAAGGAGGAATCGAAATGAAAAATTTTATTAAAAATAAAATAGTCTTTACCATTATTCTACTTCTTTCTATTTCTGTGGCTGCTTTGGCACAAATAAAATGGGAAGTACCCAAAAAAGACAATGATAAAATTAGCTTCCAAATGTTTAATGAAGATATGGCAAATGATGGAAGATTACTCTACGAGTTGTCTTGTGCTTCGTGCCATGGAGTACCTACTGAAACTAACTATGCTCTTATGGTTCCCTCGCCTGGCGACCCTGCAGACGAGGTAATGCAGAATCAAACAGATGGCTCATTATTCTATAAAATAGCTGTTGGCAGAGACCAGATGCCTAAGTTTGAAGATGTTTTAGCAGAAGATGAAATTTGGAATATTGTAGCATACTTCCGAAGTTTCAATCCCAGCTACATTCAACCAATACCTGACCTTGATGGAATTGTAATTCCAGAATTTGATGTTGAATTGGCATACGATGAAAATGTTGATAAGTTAGTTGTTAAAGTTAAAGCCGATGGTAGTACTGGATTAGACGTTGAAGTATCAGCATTTATTAAAACAATGTTTGGTAAATATGCCCTCGGCAAAACTTTAACAAATAGTGTTGGCATTGCTTACTTCGATGTTGATTCCAAAATACCTGGTGATTCTCTTGGATATTTAACAACAATTGTAAAAGTTAAAAAGGGATATGGATTTAAAAAAGTAACAGAAAAATTACAAATGGGTACCCCTACTACAAAAATAAGTGCAATTGCCGGAAGGCATTTGTGGAGTACCGATGATAATGCACCATTCTGGTTGGACTTTATTTTTCACGCCACAATTATTTTTATTTGGGGTGCAATGTTTATTGTTATTTATCAATTACGGAAATTAAAAAAAGTTGTATAGTTATATTATTGTTAGGCTAATTGCGATGGCAATTAGTCGTATATATTTTAAAAATCTTTTCGAGTAAAAGTTATGAATCAAACAAGACGTGAGTTTATTAAAAGTTCTGCTGTAGTTGCAGCTGCAACATCAGTTGGAATAAGTAGTTTACCAAACACGGTTAAAGCCTTTGCAGCAAAGGGTGAAGGTGGATGGCTGTGGGATAAATCGGTATGTCGCTTTTGCGGTACTGGTTGCGGAATAATGATTGCAACAAAGAATGATAAAATAGTTGCAGTTAAAGGAGACCCACTATCCCCCGTTAACAAAGGACTTAATTGCATTAAGGGATATTTTAATGCAAAAATAATGTATGGCGAGGATAGGCTTAAAAAACCTTTGCTGCGTATGGATAGCAATGGCAACTTCAGTAAAAAAGGGAAGTTTAAGCCAGTTAGTTGGAAGCGTGCTTTCGATGAAATGGAAAAGCAAATGAAAAAGAGTCTGGACGAATTGGGCCCTACTGGTATTGCTGTTTTTAGTTCCGGACAATACACAGTTATGGAAGGTTATGCTGCTGTAAAATTAATTAAAGGAGGTCTTCGTTCAAATAATATTGACCCGAACGCCCGCCACTGTATGGCTTCAGCAGTAGTAGGGTTTATTCAAACTTTTGGGATTGATGAACCAGCTGGAACATACGATGATATAGAGTTAACAGATACTGTTGTATCGTGGGGTGCAAATATGTCAGAGATGCACCCAATCCTTTGGTCGCGTGTTACAGAGCGGAAATTATCAGACCCTAAAAAAGTTAAAGTAATTAATTTAACTACATTTACAAATAGAACCTCCGACTTAGCCGATATCGAAATAGTATTTAAACCCCATACCGATTTAGCACTATGGAATTATATTGCTCACGAGATTGTTTATAATAATCCGAAAGCAATTGATTGGGACTATGTTAATAACCATACCGTATTTGCAACTGGTCCGGTTGATATTGGATATGGAATGAGAAAGCCAGACCATCCTAAGAATACTGAATTGGAGAAAGAGACTGTCCGTTTAGAAGTAGAGAAAGAATTATCGGAAGCTGAAGGTACAACATTATCATATCTTGGTTATAAAAAGGGTGATACTCTAAAAATGAACAATACCAAAAAACCAGTTAAACATTGGGCTATTTCATTTGAAGAATTCAAAAAAGGCTTGAAACCATACAACTTAGATTTTGTAGCACGTCTTTCAAAAGGGGATGATAGTGAGTCTCTTGAATCATTCAAGAAAAAACTAAAAACCTTAGCAAAGTTATATATGGAAAAAGGGAGAAAGGTTACTTCGTTTTGGACTATGGGAATGAACCAGCATACACGTGGTTCGTGGGTTAATGAGCAAGCGTATATGGTACATTTTCTTCTCGGTAAACAAGCGAAACCTGGGGATGGTGCTTTCAGTTTAACAGGGCAGCCTTCTGCCTGCGGAACTGCAAGAGAAGTAGGAACCTTTGCACATCGTTTGCCTGCCGATTTAGTTGTTGCAAATCCGAAACACAGAAAATTTACAGAAGAGATTTGGAAAATTCCTGATGGAACATTAAATCCAAAAGTTGGTTCTCACCTAATGAAAATTCATCGTGATATTGAAGATGGAAAAATTAAATTTGCTTGGATAAATGTCTGCAACCCTTACCACAACAGTGCAAATGCAAATCATTGGTTAAAAGCTGCACGAGAAATGGATAACTTTATTGTTTGCAGTGAAGTATATCCTGGAATATCAGCAAAGGTATCCGATTTAATTTTACCAACTGCAATGATATATGAAAAATGGGGTGCTTATGGAAATGCCGAGAGGCGAACCCAGCACTGGAAGCAGCAAGTAACTCCTGTAGGTGATGCAATGTCGGACACATGGCAATTTGTTGAGCTTGCAAAAAGATTTAAATTAAAAGAAGTTTGGGGTGCAAAAAACATACCCGGTATCAAAGATGGTCTTCCGGATGTAATGGATAAAGCAAGAGAGATGGGCTACAATGATGACACTACACTATACGAAGTTCTTTATGAAAATGATGAAGCCAAAGGATATCCGTGGCCAGATCCTATTGGAGAAGGGAGGCTAAATTCTGAATCTGAAGGGGATAAACGAAAAGTAAGTGGAAGTGATGGAAAAGAATTTAAAGGTTATGGTTTCTTTATCCAAAAATATTTGTGGGAAGAGTATAGAAGATTTGGCTTAGGACATGAACATGATTTAGATTCTTTTGATGCTTATCAAAAAAACCGTGGATTAAAGTGGCCTGTAATTGATGGTAAAGAAACCTTGTGGCGTTTCAATTCAAAATATGATAGCTATGCAAAGAAGGCTGGTGCAGGAGATTTTGCATTTTATGGAAAAGCCCTCAAAGCCATTGGACAAGGTACTTTGAAAGGACCAATTGCATCCAAAGGTAAATTGAAATTGCCAAATAAAGCAAAGATATTTTTTAGACCATATATGGATCCTCCGGAAATGCCGGATAAACAATATCCATTGTGGCTATGTACAGGAAGGGTTTTAGAGCATTGGCATAGTGGAACTATGACTATGCGTGTACCTGAATTATACCGTGCCGTGCCGGAAGCCCTTTGCTCTATACATCCGGCTGATGCAAAAGCATTAAACCTTATTGATGGTGATTCTGTCTGGATTGAATCTCGGAGAGGAAAAGTGAAAGCTCACATTGAAACCAGAGGAAGAAATAGAGTTCCAACTGGATTAGTATATGTTCCTTGGTTTGATGAAAAAGTATTTATTAATAAAGTCTGTTTAGATGCAACTTGCCCAATGAGTAAAGAGACAGATTTTAAGAAATGCACAGTAAAAATTTATAAAGCTGAATCTTAAAAGGTAATAATCAGCAATGACATCAAGAAGAAAAGCAATTGAAAATATTTTTAAGACCAGTACCTTTATGGGGTTTGGCGGTTTACTTTGGGGAAGCAGTGCTGATGAAGCTGCAAATACTGAGTTTACTTTAAGACCTCCTGGTGCATCTCAAAAAGATAGAGACTTTGTGCAGGCTTGTATAAAATGCGGTACATGTGTTGAAGTTTGCCCTTACGATACATTGGAACTGGCAACACCTGGAGATGGTAAAGTTGTGGGAACACCATATTTTCATCCACGCGAAATTCCTTGTTATATGTGTACAGATATTCCCTGCACAAATAATTGTCCCTCTGGTGCATTGGACCTTAAGCGTTTGGAAAAAGAGAATGAGCCAGCTTCAATAAATAATTCGCAGATGGGAATTGCTTCTATTCATAAGGAGACGTGTATTGCGTTTTGGGGAATTAGATGTGATGCCTGTTACCGTGCATGTCCTTTAATTGGTAAGGCATTAACAATTGAGCGAAAGATAAATGAAAGAACAGAGCAACACGCATACCTTTTACCAATTGTGAATGGCGACTTTTGTACTGGCTGCGGCATTTGTGAACATGTTTGTGTTGTTGAAGAATCAGCTATTTATGTTCTTCCGCTAAGTGCAGCAACAGGTAGAGTTGGCAACCATTATGTTAAAGGTTGGGATAAAGAGGATGAAAAAAGGATGAAATTAAATAACACTGAAGTTGATGATTCAAAAGATATTAATTCTGGTCTTGAATATCTAAATAGTGATGAGGAATTGTATTAACGTTTTGCAGGCTCTATTTAAAAATAGAAAGTATTTACTTTTGCGTAGAGTTAGTCAGCTTTCAATTCTGTTTCTTTTTTTCGGCGGCAATTATTTTGGCTGGAAAGTTCTAATTGGCAACTATAGCTCGGCAATATTATTGGATGAGATATTTTTAAGTGATCCGTTTGCCACGCTTCAAATTCTTGTTAGTGGTTTTGTTGGTGCTGCCAATTTATTTATTGGTGCAGCAATTGTTCTTTTATTTTATGCAATTATTGGAGGAAGAGTTTTTTGCAGTTGGGTTTGTCCTGTAAATATGCTCTCAGATTTTTCTTTATGGCTTAGAGAAAAAATGAGAATAAAGGATAAATCAAAAATAATTCTCTCTAAAAATGTTAGATATTATATACTGGCATTAAGCTTTATTCTTTCAGCAATTATTGGAATAGCAGCGTTTGAAATAATTAGTCCTATTTCAATTTTTCATAGAGCAATTATTTTTGGTGTTGGAGGAAGTTGGTCTGTAATATTGGCTCTTTTCTTTTTTGAATTGACAATCGTCAAAAATGGCTGGTGTGGTTATATCTGCCCGCTTGGTGCTTTCTATTCCATTGTTGGAAAGTATGGTCTGCTGAAAGTATATCATGAAAAAGAGAAATGTACACTATGCAATAAATGTTTTGATGTTTGTCCGGAAGACCAAGTCCTTTCCATTATTGGTAAAAAGGATGGTTATATAAAAAGTGGAGAATGTACAAATTGTGCACAGTGTATTGATGTTTGTGATGATGATGCACTAAAATTTTCTATAAACTATTTTAAAAATAACTTAAACAACAGATAGAATATTATGAAAACAAAAATTTTATTATTGCTAATTATATTAGCATTTGCAGCATGCAACAATAAGTATGTTGATGAAGGAATAGAAGATGACAAGCTTGGTTTTATTGATGCTGATGTAACATCGGAAGATACAGAGTTTAAAACCAGAGCTGAATATATGGGTGGACGACCAGGCGAAAGCCCAACATTTGAACGCTCATTTGAAAACGCACCACCAATGATTCCGCATACAACATCTGGTTTTTTCCCGATAAAGATTGATAGGAATATTTGTCTTTCGTGCCACATGCCCGATAAGGCAAAAGAGGTAAATGCAATTCCGCTTCCTGAAACACACATGTCTAATATTAGAACTCAAATGACTTTTGTAAACGGAATATACCAAAGTGCAGATGAAACAGTTGTTGCAAAAAAATTGGATAATCTGAATAATGCATATTTTAATTGCTCGCAATGCCATGCTCCTCAAACAGAAGTGAAAATTGATATAACAAATTTATTTACTCCAGAATTTAGAGATGAGTTTGGTATTACTAATTCTGATTTGATTAAAAGGATTGATGAAGGTATTTAGTTTTTATAATAAATAAAAGATAAGTAAAATGAATATATCAAGTATAGTTGTTAGTACATTACCAGAAAATAGTGAAGTAATTATTGAACATTTTAAAGCTGGCGACTTTTGTGAGTTTCATCATTACGAAGATGGCAAAATAATTGTTACAATTGAGGGGAATGATGTTAGTGAAGAGATTGCAAAATTACGGATAATTGAACAGACCCCAAATGTTATATCAGCTTTAATGGTTTACTCCTTCTGTGAAGATGACCTTGAAGCAGAAAAAGAGAAACTCCAAAAATTTGGCGATTTTCCCGATTGGTTGAATGAGGAAAACTTTGATGCAAAAAAAATTAGGTATAGTGGAAATCTTAAAAATCATGGTTTGTAGAATTGCAAGTTAGTGGCTCTGCATCTATTCAATAAAAAAGCAAAGGGTTGTTATGGGTTTTAATGAAAAAGAAAGAAGTGTGAGTATTTTGTTCCGCTTTGCGAGATTGTAGAAAGTTTTATATTAATATAGGTTGCTGGTGATTGTGAGGTGCATACCTCACAATTTCTATCAGTTAATAGGTAAAATTATTTCTGCACCAGTAGATTTAATTTCTAAGCCCATGATAGATTCGGAAAAACTTTTTGGTGTAAATCCCATTGGTTCAATACGTGTATCAATTTTCCATGTAAGTTTTCCAAGTAGAACATTATCATTAAACCTATTGCCTGATAGTGTAGGTGAAATTATTGCAATATCAATATCACTTTCTGAATTGTAATTTCCTTTGGTATAAGAGCCAAATAGGTATACCTTTTCAATTATTATCTGGTTACTTACCACTTTTATATAGTCAGCAATCGATTTGTATATTTCTAAATTTTGGATATCAACCATACGTGAATCTCTTTTAATTTTTTGATTCTATCAGCAGTAAATTCTTTTGTTGCCATTTTATAAAGCTCAAATTTTTCATCAGGATACCTTGTATCCATCTGAAATTGATTTAATTGCTCAAAGAAAGATATTTTTTCATCATCTAACTCTAAATCGGCTAAATCAGCAAGTCGCAAAAGATTGTGAGTTTTAGGGGGTATTTGTTTTGTGTTTTTTGTAACAAATGCTTTTAACAATTTTTCAATGCAGAGATGTGCAATAAACAAAGAATAATGAAAATTTTTACCTGATTGAAAAATATCTACAGAAGTAACTATAGTGCATTTCATTTGACACCATACTGATTTATGGTATTATTTCTGCATCCTCTTTCCAGAAATCATCCTCTCTCACGAATACTTTTTTAATTAAATTTTGACATGTTTTATCTGTCACTTTTTG
>JAKIUC010000019.1 GCA_021647785.1 Melioribacteraceae bacterium | reverse complement strand
CTGAACAAGAAGAAGCTGAAGGCTATCTTGCCTTTTGGTGTGATTTAGCAGACGAATCTAAAATCTTTCCATTTATGAATGTGGCTGGTACAATAAGAAGGCATTGGAGAGGTATTATTAACTATATTAAAAGTAGAATTAGTAACGGTATATTGGAAGGAATCAATTCCAAAATTCAACTCGCTAAGAGAAGAGCGAGAGGTTTTAGAAATACTGATAACTTTATAAATATGATATACTTCATTTGTGGTAAATTAAAATTCGATTACCCACTATATTCCACTTAGAGCCATAATTTTCATCAATCTCAGTATTAAATAAAAATTTGATTTCCTCTCGGTACAGGTAGTGTACACGAATTAGCACACATAATTAGTGCTGGGTCGTAAAGTGGCGTTTGATATTTTCCACAAATAGAACCGACTCAGTTAGTTAGATATTGTAACTTTGGCTCAGTTTACTACTGAAAAGTTTTCATACAATCTCTTTAGTTCTTAAAGAGATATGTAGCTATCCACTAAAGCTTTTGCTTTTGTTTTTTTTTGTTATAATTAGGATTGTTTTTGCTTTTTAGGCTGCTTTCTTCTTGAGTTTTTCCAACTCTTTTATTTTCTCTTTCTTCAATAAATTTCCTAATCGATGAAGATTATCCCGAAGGGATGGCTGTGCCATAAGCTACTATTCCAAGTGCAGTATAATTCTTAAAATGCTTTATCCCTTTATCTGGACAGCGATTTAATCCGTGATGCTCTAACATATTTATATTTGATTCTACAGTAGAGTGTTTTTTCCGTAATTGCTTGAATTTCTTTTCTCCCTCTCTTTGGTTCTCTGCAAAATTTCTTTTTCCCTTTTTGGGAAGAACCAAGATAGGTACTATCTCATTGAGCTTCTTAAAATTCTCTTTTGACCAAAACCCTTTATCAAAACTGGCACTTTCAAGATTGTGTTTTTCTAATACTGCCTCTATTATTGGAACAGCTACTTCTACATCTTGCTCTTTCTTCATTACTCTGTGATGTAAAATAAACCCATATTGGTCTGTACAAATTGCTATTTTTAGCCCAAGTTCAATTCTATTGCCAGATTTCCCTTTATTAATCCATTCTGTGTATGGTTCGTAAATTGAAAATATTTTCTCCTCGTGTGGGATTGTTTCTTCTTTTACTAAACGCCGTTCTACAAGGTCAATGTGTTTATCCAACATCTGTTCGTAGTAGTTTAATTCTTCTAAAAGAGAGAGGAGCAATGGAGTTAGTTTTATAAATTCTATTTCCTTTTTTAGCAATTTTATTTTATTGCTTATTATTCTTGTTGCACTTAAATATTTATTTGTAGCCTTTTTTACTCTCTGATGTTTTCTTTTACCACCACCATGAACGATTTTACCCAACTTTCTGCTAAGGAGTTTTGCCCTATTCTTCCAGTATTGAGATTTCCGCCATCCAGTTATCTCTGTTTCAACTAATATTTTTTCTACCGTCGTAATTGAACTTTTTACTGAGTCATACAGTAATGAAATATCTGTGGGAAAGTGAACATTACTCTCTAAGACGTAACTATCTATTTTTGCTTTAATTTTGGTCCCATCTTTTTTTTTAGCAAACTATGACCAGCTTTTACTATTAGTTCATTTATTTCTATTAAAAAGAATTCATCAATATATCGAATGTTTTCTTTTAGTGAGGTTAATGAATATTGTTTCTTCTCTTTTCCAAATTCATCCTTTACACCCAATAATTCTCGTACTAAGGAATCGTAATTTGCTATGTGATCAAGTCTGTCATAATTGGCATCTAAAGTCAAACGAACAACTCCTAATACCAAAATTTCCCACAAACTTAAACCGTTTCTGCCCATTCTCTTTAGCTCTATACGTTGCTCAAGTAAGGCAAATACTTCTTCTGATAAGTCTTCTTTTATAAAAATATACTGCAATGCCATCAGTACCGGGGCAACTCATCTCGGCTTTTGGTGGGGATGACAATATCTTCTATGGCAGTTACGCCTAACTCATGTTGTAGCTCGAATCTTTTTCGCATTGGGAATCTTTCTCGAAATTTTTTAATGAATATTGTAGGTTTTTAATACAGACAACTTAAAAATACGAATTATTCAAATTAATTTCAGGAGAAAATAATAGACTTTACCCTTTGTTTATAAGGGGTAAGGCATTTACGACCAGGCACTAATTAGAACATTTCTATTCTTGGCAAAACTATTAATTTCGCTTTTTATTTCTTCAATTGATTTTTCAGACATTCTATTATCTCACTTGCTTGTTTAACTAATTTTGTTGTCTCTTTTTTGTTAAATTCTTTTAGAACTTCATGCAAAACATCGGGATAACGAGATGGAACGCTTTTCTCATTTAAGAATTCAATAACTTCAATTTGCTTTTTGGTTAATTCTAACTTTTTTCTAATATCAATTCGTTCATGTAGTAAAATTAAATTATGCGTACGAGGTGGATTTTCACTCAACACTTTAGTGTAGAATCCTTTCAATAATTTTTCTAGTGCAAGATGAGTCATGAAAACTGCATAAATATATCGTCCACTTTTTAACATTGCTTCTGCTATTTCAAGGTCGTAATCAGCTTCGAAGGAGAAAGCTCTAACAGAAATTTTAGAGCTTTTTTTTTATAAAACTAAATCCTTTTTTATTTTTTTTACAACATAATTGTTTAAGCTAATTCCCTCTTTTAGTGCTTTAATTGCAAGGGCTTTATGTAATTCTGGATTAGTTCTAAGTAAAAACTTTCCGGAATATTTTTTTGTAGTGGCTTTAGGTAATGGAATAGTTTCAGTTTTATAAATATCAATCCATTCATCAACAATGTTACAAAGTTCTTTATAAACTTTAGCTTCATCATCCCCATGGCAACATTGAGCAAGCCATCCAGGTACTGAACCAATATAGCATTTATCCTTTTCTGACCATTCAACAATTTTTAAATATTTATCTCTTTGTTTCATTTCTTACTTCCTCAACTTTAGCTTTCACAAGTTTTTCTTGATATCTTTTTGCATCTTCACCTAATTTGCCAGATATTGTTAATACAACACCTTTCGGGTGTAGATAATTTCTATGGTTTCCTTTTCCACCACGATTCATAAAACCAGCTTTCTCTAAATCCTTGATTAATTGTTTTATTTTTCTTGGCATATGTAATGATACTAAAATGATACTATAATGTCAATTGCTACCATCCACAGCTCTTACTATAAAATTTACACATTGGTTATTCATTCATGTCTCTGAAAAGTTATATTATTAACCTCTTTCGTAAATAGCTATCAACCTTTACTTCAAGTATAGCGTTTTTGCATCCCGACGAGTCGGGATGCATCAAACTTACCAAGTGGGGTATACTTAATTAGTATTAAAATAAAGAGAAACAATAATACCAACAAAAATATGGAATGATTGGGGAATTGAAGATGGAGATTATATTGCAGAATATGACGAACCAATAAAGCGTTCTCCATTTATGGCAATAAATAGAAGAATAGTGTTAAATATTATATTTGCAATATTTGGTGTTGCACTCTTTGTGGTATCACTTTTTTATTACTACTCTTTTAATTCTACACTTATAAGGAATATTATAATCTAATCAAGTCATTTTAATCATTCGAGAAAAATATTTATTTCAATCCCATCTTGAGTAGTAGAGGATATTAATTTGTTTCTCTATCAAAACAAGAAAATAAAACCATTCTGCAATCAAATATTTTAGAGATATCAAGAAATTTTATTATCTTTGAGTCCAAAGTTTAATTCCCAAAAAATTACGGTTATAATGAAAAACAAGAAAAACGTTAAGTACATTTTTGTTACAGGTGGCGTTGTGTCATCTCTCGGTAAAGGTATAACTGCAGCGGCTTTAGGACTTCTGTTAAAATCGCGTGGTTATAGTGTAACAATCCAGAAGTTCGACCCATACATCAATGTTGATCCGGGTACAATGTCTCCCTTCCAGCATGGCGAAGTTTATGTTACTGATGATGGTGCAGAAACTGATTTAGACCTTGGGCATTATGAAAGATTTTTAGATGTAAGCATGAGTAAAGCCAACAACACCACAACTGGACAAGTCTATTTTAATGTTATATCAAAAGAAAGAAGAGGGGATTACCTTGGAGCTACTGTACAAGTAATTCCACATATCACTGATGATATAAAACATAGAATGCTTGCACTTGGAAAAACAAATAAATACGATATAATAATCACCGAGATAGGAGGAACTATTGGTGATATTGAAAGTTTACCATTTTTAGAGGCAATGCGGCAGCTTATAGTTGAGCTTGGAAGAGAAAATGCAATATCATTGCATGTTACTCTTGTACCTTATATTGCTGCTGCTGGCGAGGTTAAAACAAAACCTACACAGCATAGCGTGAAATCTTTATTGGGGTTAGGTATCCAGCCAAACTTACTTGTATGTCGTTCAGACTCTCCAATGGCTGATGATATTAAAAATAAAATTGCACTATTTTGCAACGTAAGTAGAACGGAAGTATTTTCTGCATATAATTGTAAAACAATTTATGAAGTTCCATTAGTATTACATAATCAAGATATGGATAGTATAGTTTTAGATAAATTAAATTTACCAGACTTAAATATTTCGATTGATAAGTGGAAACATTTTGTAACTCAAATACAAAAACCAGAACGTGAAGTTAAAATAGCAGTCTGTGGTAAATATACTGGACTTCTCGATGCATACAAAAGCATTGGTGAAGCCTTTATTCATGCGGGTGCGGAGAATCATGTTTCAGTAAAGGCTGAATATCTTAGTACCGAAAATATTACGAAAAAAAATGTTGCAGAAGTTCTAAATGATTTTGATGGAATTTTAATTCCAGGCGGATTTGGTGAAAGAGGAATTGAAGGAAAAATAGAAGCAATAAGATTTGCAAGAGAAAATAATATTCCATTTTTTGGAATATGCCTTGGCTTACAAACAGCAGTAATTGAGTTTGCACGCAATGTTTGTGGTTTAAAAAATGCAAATAGTAGCGAGTTTAAAAATACAAAAACAGATGTAATTCATTTAATGCCTGAACAGTTAAAAGTTAAGCTAAAAGGTGGTTCAATGAGGTTGGGTGCTTATCCTTGCGAACTTGCAAAAGGGACTAAAGCATATTCAGCGTATAAGAAGCTAAAAATATCTGAACGACATCGTCATCGTTTTGAAGTGAATAATAAGTTTGTTAAAGACCTTGAAAAGAATGGGCTTGTTATTAGTGGACTCTCACCAGATAAAGAATTAGTTGAAATGATTGAGTTGGAAAATCATCCCTGGTTTGTAGGTGTGCAGTTTCATCCAGAGTTAAAATCTCGAGCAACTAAAGCACATCCGCTTTTTAGAGAATTTATAAAAGCATCTGCAAAAAATGCTTTGAAAGGAAATAAGTAGTAATGAGGTTTATTCTTTATCTGATTATTTTTGTTTCCGTTACTTTTAATGCCTACCCACAAACAAAGTTAGATTCACTTATTGCAATTGGTAACGAGCAATCTTTCCAATTCCGTTTTAAGCAAGCCACACAAACATTTAAGAATGTGATTTCTGACTATCCGAATTCACCGCTGGGTTATTATTACATTAGTAGAAATAGCCTTTGGTTTTATCTTGCCAATAAAGATTCTGTTAGTAAAGCAGAATATCAAAAATATTTTGTGCTTGCTAAGGTTAAAGGAGAATTGGAATTTGAGAATAAACCAGAAAACCCAGTTGTGAATTTCAATATGGGAAATATATATATGCTTAAATCTATTTTTAGTTCGGTTGAGCAGAACACTATGGATGCTTTTTGGGCTACCAAAAGTGCAGTTAATTATTTTGAAGAAGCAATTGAATTAGATGGTAATTATTATGACCCTTACTTAGGACTTGGCACAATTAAGTATGCTTTAGGATTTGTACCTGGATTCTTAGGATGGGCAATCTCTGTTGCAGGGCTTGATGGGGAAAAATCGGAAGGATTAAATGATGTTTTGAAAGCGTATGAAAAAAGTGATTTTTCAAAAGTGGAAGCCTCTTATCACCTTGGTAAAATTTATACAGAGTACAATGCAGAATATGAGAAAGCGGAAAATCATCTTTCTAATTTAGTTGAACTCTATCCTATGAATGAGCTATTCCTTTACCAGTATGCAATTCTGCAAATTGATGAACGGAACTTGTTGAAAGCTCGAAAATATTTGAATAAAATATTGATGAATAATTTACCTTCAAATTTTCATCAAACTTATGCATTATCTCTTTTTTTAAAAGGTGAAATATCATTTAAAGAAAATAGGTTTAAAAATGCTATAGAAGATTATGAGAACTTTATTCAACAAACAACATCAATAGACTATACTGGGATTGCTAATTTTAAAATTGCACTTTCATTTATGATGTTAGACAATAATTTAATGGCACAGAAGCATTTTATTTTAGCAAGAAATGGAAACCAAAATATTGCAGAAGATTCACAAGCGTCTGAAATGAGCGAAGTTTATTTCGATAAAGAATTTTCCGATAGTGATAAAAATTTAATTTTGGCTCAGAACTATTTAGAATCCGGCAAATATGGTTTGGCTATTGAGGAACTAAATAAAATCAAAAAAGAAAAAATTGGTGCTGAATTGAATCTCCAAGTGGAATTAGTAAGAATTGAATCATATCAACTCAAAAATAATTTCTTTAAAAGTGGTGAGATATTTAGTAAATACAAGAACCTAACTCGATTTAATAAGTTTAATTGTTATTCAAAACTCCTTTACTTTAAGTCTGTGCAGATGTTTCATGAAAAAGAATATGATAAAGCAAAGGAAATACTTGAATTGGCATTTGAAAATCTGAATAAACATAATAACAAATTAAACAGATTATTAGTGAATTTTAATTCAAAGCTAAATCATTGAAAATATTGATTATAAAGTTGAAAAATCGCACTCAAAATTGAAATTATTTTAATAATTTAGTTAACTTTGAAAGTTAGAATATTGGTGAAAATGTATAAGATTGCAGTGTTTGTTTCAGGTCGAGGTTCAAACCTCAAATCTATTTTAGATTCTTTTCCGCAAGATGAAAATGAAGTGAAAGTTGTATGCGTTGTTAGTGATAAAATTGATTGTCCTGCATTTGAAACTGCTCATCAAAACAACATTAAAACTTATTCTATCTCTAATGTAAATAAAGAATATTATTTAGTTTATTCTGAGTTAATTTCAATATTAGATAATCTTAAAGTTGATTTAATAGTTCTTGCTGGATATCTAAAAAAAATTCCGGATGAATTAATTGAACAATATGAAAAGAGAATTATTAATATTCATCCAGCTTTGCTTCCTTCGTTTGGTGGTAAAGGGATGTACGGAAGTAATGTTCATAAAGCTGTATTTGAAAAATCGGTTCAAGTTTCAGGTGCAACAATTCATTTTGTTGATAAAATTTATGACAACGGAAAAATTATTGCTCAGCAATCTGTAAATATTGGTAATGTAAATACTCCGAAAGATATTGCGGAGAGAGTACTTAAAATTGAACATCAACTTTTACCATTTGTAATAAAGAAGTTTTCGATGAACAAAGTAGTAGAGAGAAATAATAGAGTTTATTTACTAAATTAATTTTGTAGGAAAATATTGAAAAAGTTAGCCTTATTAAGTGTATCAGATAAATCTGGATTAGTACAATTTGCTTCAAAACTTGTTGAACTTGGATATTCTATTTTAGCCACTGGCGGCACAGCAAGAATGATTGCTGATGCAGGTATTGATTTTACTGGTGTTGAGGAGTACGCATCATTCCCAGAAATATTTTCCGGAAGAGTGAAAACACTTCAACCAAAAATATTTGGCGGAATTTTAATGAGACGTGATAATGAATCTGACAAGACTGAAGCAGTAGCCAATGATGTTTTGCCAATTGATATTGTTTGTGTTAATCTCTATCCATTTCCGGAAGTAGTAAAGCGTAACGATATTGAACTCGCTGAGAAAATAGAAAATATAGATATTGGTGGACCAAGTTTAATAAGAGCAGCAGCAAAAAATTACAAGTACGTTTCGGTACTTACAAATCCGAAACAGTATGATGTGTTCCTATCGGAGTTGAAGAGTGGTGATGTAAGCCTTGCAACACGCGAACTTCTTGCAAGCCGTGCATTTTCGCATACTTCATATTATGATACCTTAATTGCCGATTATTTTGAATCGCAGTTTAATATTGAGAAAGATGCAATCCGATTAAACTTCCCGGTGAAAAACAAACTTCGCTATGGCGAAAATCCGCATCAAGAGGCTTTTATTGCGGGTGATTTTTATGAATACTTTGATGTGCTGCATGGGAAGGAATTATCATATAATAATATTGTAGATTTAATTGCAGCAGTAGATTTGGTAAATGAACTTGAACCAGTTTCATGTGCAATTATTAAACATACAAATGCTGCCGGTGCTGCAACAAGTAATAATGTTCTGGATGCCTATACGAATGCACTCTCTGGTGACCCTGTATCGGCGTTTGGAGGAATTGTTGCATTCAATACTAAAGTAGATAAAGCTACTGCTGAAAAACTTAATGAAATATTTTTGGAAATAATTGTAGCTCCGGAGTTTGATGATGATGCACTTAAAGTATTAAAGAAGAAAAAAAATAGGCGTTTACTTAAAGAAATAAAAAAGAATAATGATAATAAAATATTAATCAAAAATATTCCAGGTGGAATAATAGCACAGACAATTGATAATTCAAAAAGTAGTGGGTTAAATTTTGAAGTGGTAACAGAAGTAAAACCAGAGAAGAAACAACTTGACGATTTGAAATTTGCGTGGACAATTTGCAAGCATACAAAATCGAACGCTATTGTTTATGTAAAGGATAAAAAGTTATTAGGTGCTGGTGCCGGGCAGATGTCTCGTTTGGATTCATCCAATATTGCTGCGATGAAGGCTAAAGAACATGGACATAACATCGTTGGAGCCGTTGCTGCATCAGATGCATTCTTTCCATTTGCTGATGGATTACTGGCTATTGCTGATAGTGGAATAACGGCAGTAATTCAACCAGGTGGTTCGGTACGTGATGAAGAAGTTATTGCTGCTGCAAATGATAGAAAAATTGCAATGGTTTTTACTGGAATTAGAAATTTTAAACATTAAGGAATACTATGGGAATATTTGATTTTCTATCCACAGATGTGGCAATGGATTTAGGAACTGCGAATACATTAATTTATGTTAAAGGAAAAGGTATTATCCTTAATGAGCCATCCATTGTTGCATTTGATAGAAACACCAAAAAAATTATTGCAATTGGAAATAGTGCAAAGATGATGCAAGGTAGAGAACACAAGGAGATTAGAGTATCCCGCCCGATGAGGGATGGTGTTATTGCAGATTTTGAAATAGCTGAAGGAATGATTAGGGCATTCATAAAAAAAGTTAGCTCGGGTGCTTTCTCGAGCAGAAGAATTATTGTTGCAATACCAAGCGGTGTAACTGAAGTAGAAAAGAGAGCAGTTCGCGACAGTGCTGAACATGCTGGTGCTAAGGAAGTTCATCTCCTTTATGAACCTATGGCTGCTGCTATTGGTATTGGTATTGACGTTGATGCTGCTGCGGGAAATATGATTATTGATATAGGTGGTGGAACTACTGAGATTGCAATTATTTCGTTGGCTGGTATAGTTAATCAAGAATCAATACGTATTGCAGGCGATGAAATGAACAATGCAATAATGCAATTTTTTAAGAAGAATTATAATTTACTTGTTGGCGAGAGAACTGCAGAAAATATTAAGTGTGAAGTTGGTTCGGCTATGCCATTAAAGGAGGAAATTACAATTCAAGTTAAAGGGCGAGATTTGGTTGGAGGTATTCCGAAAACTACAGAAGTAAGTTCAGTAGAAATTAGGGATGCTCTTAATGAAACTGTTACACAAATTGTTGAAGCTGTTAAGCAAACTTTGGAACGTACTCCGCCCGAACTCTCTGCTGATATTTTGGACAGAGGCATAATGCTCACTGGTGGCGGTGCTTTGCTGAAAGGACTTGATGAGCGATTAAAAATGGAAACTAAATTACCTGTTCATGTTGCAGAAGACCCACTAACTGCGGTAGTGAGAGGAGTAGGTAAAGCAATAGAGAATATTAATAAATACTCTAAGGTGTTTATCAGAAAAAGAAGTTACTAATGGAAATTTTGATTAGAAAATTATTTAATAAATCGAAAGAATATATGTTGTTAATTCTTTTATTAATTATTTCTCTATCTATAATTCCACAAAACAACAATCCTGAAATTAGAAAAATTAAAACTTATGCTTTTGCAACATTTGCAATATTTGGAAATTTAATAGAAAGCACTTCCTCTTTGTTTTGTAGTGATGATGAACTAATAGAACTTCGGAAAGAGAATGCTGAACTAATGCTTGCTGTAAATTCACTACGCGAGTATGCTTTAGAGAATAGTGAATTAAAAAAAATACTTAGTTTTAAATTAACTTCAAACTATGACCTAATTCCTTCCACCATTGTTTCCAAAAATATCTCAAATACACAAGGTGCATATATAATTAATTCCGGATTTAAGGATAACATTTCTAAAAGCATGCCTGTAATAAATGAGAAAGGATTAATAGGAATTATCTCGGAGGCATCCGCTGACTTTGCTCTTGTTCAGACATTAACAAATAGTTCATTAAGAATATCGGCAACAATACCGCGCAGTAATGTTAACGGTATAGTACGCTGGGATGGGAGTCATCTTATTATGCAAAACATCCCGACTACTGCTGATATAAATAAGGGAGATAGAGTTGTAACCTCAGTATTAAGTACAATCTTTCCACCCTCAATTCCAGTAGGTTTAGTTGTTAAAAAGGAATCAAATATTTCAGGTTTATTAAGTAATGTAACCATCAAACCTTTTGTGGATGTATATTCTGTGAAAAATGTATTTGTTTTAGAAAGTGTTGAGAGTACTCAGATTGATAGTCTTGAATTAAATTTGTTGAGTAAGTAATGTTAAACAAAATTGTAATCCCTTTGATAGTAGCGTCAATACTAATTGCAATTCAATTCTTTATAATTCCTTTAATTGCTATAAAGTATATTATCCCAAATGTTGTTTTTGTATTTATAGTTCTCTATTCCCTTCGCTTTGGTCAAGTGGCTGGGGTACTTTTTGGGTTTTCAGTTGGTTTCCTTTTTGATGTTGCATCTGCGGGGTTTATTGGTAGTGGAATGTTCGCATTTACTTTGTCAGCCTTCGTTGCAGGTTATTTTCACAAAGAGGATTATCTTGAAGTCATCTATAATATTAAAGTATTCTTATCAATAATATTATTATTATCAACTCTATTCTTCTTACTATATTCTATTCTCGGAATGCAGAGTATTGAGGTTGAGCAAAACTACAACTTCATTCTCTACTCGTTACTATGCGGATTTTATACAACTGTAATTTCACTTGCTATTTTTATTCTTCCAAAGAGAAATTTATGAGTGCGGATTATTTTGGCTCTGCTTTACGAAGAAGAATAATCTTCTTCATTATTATAGGCATGGTTGCTGTTCAAACAATGCAACTTATAAATATGCAATTGTTAGAGTCAAATAAATATGAAGTGAAATCGCATGACAACAGCATTAAATCATTTACTATTAATGCACCACGCGGAATAATATTTGATAGAAACATTGAAATACTTGTTGGTAATAAAGCATCTTTTACTATTCTGCTTACACCCTCTGAGTATGATAGAGAAAATTCAAAAATACTTGAAACAGTTCTCGGAGTTGAACTTGGATATATTGATAAAATTCTGAAAAAATATAAAAAGTTTTCTAAGTACAAACCTCGAACTCTACTAAGTGGTGCCGACTATAGAATGATCTCTTGGATAGAAGAGAATCAGCAAAAACTTTCAGGTATCAGTTATCAAGTTGATACGCAACGAGATTATAGTTTTGGAATTATTGGGTCGCACATTTTTGGATATACAAAGGAGATAGGTAGAGAGGCACTAAAGAAAAAGAAAGAGACCTATTCTATTGGGGATAATGTGGGTTTTATTGGATTAGAAAAAAGTTATGAAACTCTCCTGCGTGGGGAGAAGGGGAAAGAATACTTTGTTGCTAACTCGCGTCAGAAAATTGTTAAAAGATATAATGAAGGTGAAAATGATATTCCTCCAATAAAGGGGAATGATATAATTACAACTATTGATTATAAAACCCAAAAAATGGCAGAGGAGTTGTTTACCAATATTAAAGGCTCTGTAGTTGCAATAGAACCAGCGACTGGTGAAATACTTGCATACGTAAGTGCACCGCAATATGACTTATCAAGTTTTGCTGATGTTACCTCTAATTTGGTTTGGGATAGTTTACGGTTTGATGAAGGTAAGCCTCTCTTTAACAGAGGTACTATATCAATGTACCCGCCAGGTTCTACCTATAAGATGATAATTGCAATAGCTGCTTTGGAAGAGGGAGTAATCTCTACTTCAAAAAAAGTTAATTGCAATGGCGGCTTCTATTTTGGAAATCGTTTTTTTAAGTGTACCCACTATCATGGCAAAGTAGATATGAAAGAAGCTATTGAACAATCGTGCAATACTTATTTTTATAAATTAATTTTAAAAGTGGGACTTCAGAATTTTCATAAGTATTCTACAATGTTTGGGTTTGGTGAAAGAACAGGAATTGATATATCTCCAGAATCAAAAGGGAATGTTCCGAGTAAAGAGTATTACGATAGAGTTTATGGAAAGGGGAAATGGACTGATGGATATCTTCTAAATATTGGAATTGGGCAAGGTGAACTTGTTACAACCCCAATTCAGTTGGTTCAATATACATCACTAATGGCAAATTGGGGAGAAACTAAGATACCACATTTTGTTAAAGGATATATTGATAGCAATACCAATGAGTTTGTATCTCTTAAATATGATTCTGTTAAAATTAATGTAAGTAATAATACTTTAAAAATAATTAGAGATGCTATGTTGGATGTTGTTAATTCAAAAGATGGAACTGCACGAAATATTAGAATGAAGGAGATATCTATTAGTGGTAAGACAGGTACAGCACAAAATCCGCACGGTGAAGACCATTCAATATTTATAGCATTTGCACCATTTGATAATCCTAAAATAGCCGTTGCAGCAATAGTTGAAAATGTTGGTTATGGTTCTACTTATGCAGCACCAATAGCACAAAAAATTATCAAGGCATATCTTGGAAGCGGAGATAAGAGTGAAATTGAATTCACGAATAGTAATTTAAAGGAAGTATTTTGAAGATTGATTATAAATTACAAGATAAATTTGATTTAGTAATATTCCTCTCTGTTGCTATTCTATTGGGTATTGGGATAGTTGCAATCTATAGTGCTACTTATAATCATCCAACTGCAAAAGGTAATTTTAATAAACAATTAATTTTTACTGTGGTTTCAATTTTATTATTGTTTCTACTCTATTTTCTCCCGGCTCGTTCGTTTAGAGTTGTTGCACTTCCTTCCTATATTATTTCGATAATTCTTTTGGTTGTTGTTTTATTTTTGGGCAAGACAGTATATGGTGCAAAAAGCTGGATGAGCATTGGGGGCGTAGGATTTCAACCATCTGAGTTTGCAAAAATTGGTTTAATATTCTTTTTATCGCATTGGCTTACAGATAGCAAGAGAGATATTAATAATTTAAAAGAATTATTTTATACTGTTTCAATATCATTTTTTCCAATTCTTTTAATTTTATTGGAACCTGATATGGGTACTGCAATAGTATATAGTGCTATCTCACTTGTAATGATTTTCTGGAGTGGTATTAATCTGTTCGGTTTATTTGTTGTACTCTCACCTGGTATAATATTGTTCGCATCTCTATTTGGAACTATTCCCTTTATAGTAGCGTTGTTATTGATTATTGTAGCACTTTTGTTATTTAAACAGGACCTATTTATTAGCGGCAGTGTTTTTGTAATGAATTTAGCTACCGGATTTATTTTTGAATTTATACTTAAAATATTACAACCTCACCAAGTTAAAAGAATATTATCATTTGTTGACCCAACTGCAGACCCACTTGGCTCTGGATACAATGCTCTTCAGGCTAAGGTTGCAATGGGTTCTGGCGGATTATTTGGCAAAGGATTTTTAGAAGGTAACCAAACACAATTAAGATTTATACCAGAACAATGGACTGATTTTATTTACTGCGTTATTGGAGAAGAGTTCGGATTTATGGGGAGTATCTTTTTAATTGCAATATTTTTAATCCTCTTTTTGAGGTTGTTGAATTTAACATCTCTTGCTGGTGATAGGTTTGGAAGAATAACAATTATAGGTATTCTCACTCTTTTCTTTACACATTTTTCAATTAATATTGGAATGAATTTAGGAATAACTCCTGTAATTGGCTTGCCTCTTCCTTTTGTAAGCTACGGTGGAAGCTCACTATTAACAAATATGTTTTTGGTTGGAGTAGTGCTTAATATTTATAAAAATAGAAAACACCATGTTTGAATAAACTAAATAAGTAATATTTTCATTAACCCCTATTTTAATCGGGGGCAAAGGACTCAAGAACTATTACCCCATTGGGGGTTACACGGAGTAACATATATAACAAGGAGAAAGTATGAATGCTTTAACAAAAATAAAAAATAGATTAGAAAAAGGTTTTCATATTTGTGTTGGTTTAGATAGTGATATAAATAAAATACCAGAGCATTTAAAGAATGAAGATGATGCAATATTAAAATTTAATAAATCAATTATTGAAAATACCAGTGATATTGCAGGAGCATTTAAAATCAATTTTGCCTTTTATGAAAAGGAAGGTTCAAAGGGGATGGAACTTCTTTCTCGAACATTAGAACTAATTCCGGATGATGTGCTTGTTATTGGTGATGCAAAACGTGGTGATATTGGGAACACATCTCAGATGTACGCCCAGTCTATGTTTGAGCATTATAAACTTGATGCTTCCACACTAAGTCCATATATGGGGTATGATTCTCTTTCACCATTTATTGATTATACAAAAAATATTCATTTCATTTTAGCATTAACTTCAAACCCAGGTTCACATGATTTTGAAAAATTAGATTTAATTTCCGGGAAGAAAGTTTACCAAGAAGTTATTTCAAAAGTTAGTGAGTGGAATAAAAGCAAAAACCTTGGAATTGTTTTTGGAGCAACAAACTTAGACGAACTAAAAGATAACATCATTAATTTTAAAGACTTGTTTGTTCTACTACCAGGTGTTGGTGCACAAGGTGGAGATTTGGAAGGAATTATTAGAACATTTAATGAGCATTCAAATAACAATTATATTATTAATGTTAGTCGTGCACTTATCTATGCAGATAGCACAGAAAAATTTGCTGAAGTTAGTAGAGAAGTTCTAAAGGGTTATAATCGAATTATTAAAGATGTATAAGAATCCTTTAAACGCCATCTCTAAAGTTTGTAGTTGTGTTTAATTACGATTTGCCGTTTAACATAACTATAACTATTTTTTACTAATCCAATTATTAGATTAATCTGCTAATTGAGCATCAAATGAGAAAGCCTCAAGACATAAGTGAAAACGAACTCCAAGATATTTGGATTAAGCAGTCATTCACTTCATCTCTCCAAACACAATCTGGTGATATTATTTCGGTTCTTAATGTTGGTGAATTAAATAGTGATTCATCTGGTCCCGACTTTAAAAATGCACGGATTAGAATTGGTTATCTTGTTTATGTTGGTGATATTGAGATTGATAGTGAATATAGTAATTGGAAATCTCACGGGCATAATATTGATTCAAAGTACAATAAGGTTATTCTACATATTTCATTAATTAATAAAAACAATCATCATTATATCTATACTAAGGATGGGCGAAAAGTTCCGCACGTTACATTATCAAAATTTGTAAAAAAAGAATTCTTTGAAAAGGTGAATGCTGAAGTTCAGAAAGGGCGGGGTAATAATTCAAGAATACTTAGATGTTCATCCGCTTCTGACACAATGGAAACATCGAAGAAGGGAGAATATATTGCAAAATTAGGAGTTGAAAGATTCAGTAAAAAATGCAATCGTATTTATGAACGACTTAAAGAGCTAGCGTACCTTAGCGAATTAAATATTAAGGAACCAACAGTTAAGTACAGTCTGCAACCCGAATTTCAAAAAAGGGAATTCAATAGTGAAGATTTTAAAATGAAAACTCTTTGGCAGCAACTACTTTATGAGCAATTATTCGAGGCACTTGGTTACACTCAAAACAAAGAAATAATGTTGAAGTTATCTAGAGCCGTGAATATTGATTTTGTACAAAATCACATTGCAAATCATAAAGAATCAGGTGGTATCGATTCCATATTTTTTAATGTGGCTGGATTAGTTCCGCAAGTTAAGAGTTTGCCGAAGGAAGAAGTCTCTGAATATACTTTGAGATTAGCAACTGAATGGGAGCAAATTGGTAAAATATATGATGGTGAAAGGTTTGATGAAACTGATTGGCACTTCTTTAGAATCCGACCCCAAAATTTTCCAACTATAAGAATCGCGGGTGGTATTAAATATCTTGATATGATTATAAATCATAATTTGATTGGAACAATAATTAAGAAAATAGAAGAGATTAGAAAAATATCAATATTAATAAATTCAATACGTTCCCTTCTAATAGTAAGGTCCAGCGGGTTTTGGAGAAATCATTATATTTTTGATCAAAAATCTAAGACTGAAATTAAATATTTTATTGGTGCTTCGAGAGCAGATGAAATATTTGTTAATGTTATTCTACCATTTTTCACAGTCTATTTTGATGCATTTGGTAAAACAGAATTATCAAAAAAAGTTTTACGAATATACAATGAGTATGAGCAAAAGGGGGATAATAAAATTACTCGTGAAGTAGCTGAAAGTTTGCATGTTGCACCACTTTTGAAAAATACTATTTATGTGCAAGGTATGATTGAACTTTACAGAAGTTATTGTTCAAAATCGAAATGTTTAGAGTGCGAAATTGGGAAAGTTGTTTTTAACTAATTATTGCTGCCGCTTATTTTGTCAATTTCGTCTCTCAATTTAGCCGCTCTTTCATAGTCTTCTTTTTGAATTGCTTCGCGAAGTTGATCTTGCAACGAAGCACTTTTAGTCTCATCTTCAGTGGCTTTCCCTACTCCTTCATTCACCGATTGAGAAAAAATATCTCGCTTATCATTTTCTGATGGAATAAATGAAGCAACTTCCATAACTGATTCTGCAACAAAAATTGGTGCAGCAGTACGAACAGCAAGAGCAATGGCATCACTCGGTCTTGCATCAATACTATTACTTAAAGATGAAACATCAATATATATTTTAGAATAAAATGTATTATCTCTTAATTCATCTATTAAAATTTCTGTTACTGTTGCACCAAGATTATCTACAAGAGTTTTAAGAAGATCATGTGTAAGTGGTCTTGGTGGTGATATTCCTTCAAGTTCAAGTGCAATTGCTTGAGCTTCAAATTGCCCAATTATTATTGGTAATCGTCGCTTCCCATATATTTCGCGAAGCAGTAAGGCATAAGCCCCTCCAGCAGAGGGGCTTGATGATAACCCTAATATTTCAACTTGAACTTTATTCATGATATTAGTCTTTCTTTAATTCTTCTATTAGTGCAGGTAGTACTTCAAATGCATCACCTGCAATTCCATAATCAGCAACTTGAAAAATAGGAGCATCTTTATCTTTGTTAATTGCAACAATATATTTTGACGATTGCATTCCCGCCAGATGTTGAATAGCTCCCGAAATTCCAACTGCAATATAAAGATTTGGAGAGACAGTTTTTCCAGTTTGTCCCACTTGTTCACTGTGTGGTCTCCAGCCTGCATCTACTACAGCACGCGAAGCACCAGTAGCAGCACCAAGTATATCGGCTAACTCTTCAATCATTCCAAAGTTTTCTGCAGCTTTCATGCCTCGTCCGCCAGATACAATTATATCTGCTTCCGCAACATCAAGTTTACCTTCTGCTTTACTTACTGAAACAACTTTGTTTGCAAGGTTTAAAGTATCAATATTTTTAATTACAACTTCAGCTTTAGCATCCGATGTTTCACCTATAGTAAAGACATTTGGGCGGAGTGTGTAAACACTTTTATCTAAGTTAGATTCTACTTCCACTATAGCTTTGCCTGCATAAACTGGGCGTGCAGCAGTCAGTTTACCATCTTTGAAATCAAGAGATATACAATCTACAACTACACCAGCGTTTAATTTTACAGCCAAAGGTGGTGCAAGGTCTTTCCCCATTGCAGTATTGGCAAATAGAATTGTATCAGCATTAATCTCAAGAGCAAAACTAATCAGCAATTCAGAATATGCCGAAACAGAAAAATTTGATAATTCACTATTATGAATATGAGTAACTTTTGAAATGCCATAACCTCCAATGTTCTCAAGGTTATTAACCACATCACCAATTGTAACTGCTTCAATATCTGCATTTTGCGAAGCAGCTAAGTCACTCCCTTTTTTAATAACTTCCAATGACGATTTCTTAATTTCACCATCACGTTGTTCAATAAAGACTAAAAATTTATTTCCCATTATTTAAACTCCTCAAATAATTTTTGCTTCTTCTTTTAATAAATGTACCAGTTCTGGAACTGCACTTGCATCTTCACCAACAATTTTACCCGCAGCTTTCTCTTCTGGTTTTTTCATAATGTTAACAACTACGTGCGATTCAGATATTTCAATATCTTTCTCTTCAATAGTTTTTCTCTTAGCAGTCATTATCCCTTTTAAGGATGCATACCTTGGCTCGTTAAGTCCCTTCTGTGCTGTTACAATTGCAGGTAGTGAAGTTTCAATACTCTCTTTACCACCTTCAATTTCTCGTTCAGCTATAATCTTATCACCATCTATACTAAATGATGTAGCATTTGAAACTATATTATAATCAAGAAGTGAAGCAACTAACTGTCCCATAATTGAGCTATCGTAATCAACAGATTGTTTTCCCATAAATACTAATTTAGAATCTTGACTAATAATTTCAGTAGCAAGAGCATTAGCTGTTACTATTGAATCTAACGATGAGTTCCCTTTAAGTAATACTGCACTATCAGCACCCATTGCTAATGCTTTCCGAAGCGACTCTTTATTGGAGTCATTTCCCAGAGAGAGGGCAATAACTTCGCCTCCAATTGCCTCTTTGGTTTTTAATGCTTCTTCAATTGCAATTTCATCGTAAGGGTTTAAAACATAAGTAACCCCAGTAGTGTCAATAGTTTTTTGATCTGAAGATATGCTGATTTTTGTAGCTGTATCGGGTACATGGTTAACACAAACAACTATTTTCATTTTTTCTCCATTTAATTTTGTTATAAAGTTTAATAATAAAATATAAGTAAATTTTCCTTTACTATAGTAATTTAATACCTTTTGTACTTAAAAAAAAAGGATTAAGATAGTGCAGAAAGAGCAAACAGAAGGAATAATTGAAACAGTAGTAGAAGAAAAGACTTCTATAGGAATTCCTTTTAAAGTCGTTCTTTATAACGATGAAGTTCACACATTTGATGAAGTAATTGTTCAGTTAGTTAAAGCTGTTGGATGTACCTTTAAAGAAGGTCGCAGCTTTGCTTTTGAAGTTCATGTAAAAGGTAAAGCTATAGTCTTTGGAGGTGATTTGCCATCATGCTTAAAAGTTACTTCTATTCTCGAAGAGATTGCATTACATACACAAATTCTTTCAGAATAGATTTGGAGGATGATTATATCAACCGAATCTATAAATAAATAATGTTGATATAAAATAGATTACTATTAGTAAATAATATAATATGAAATAATAATAGAATAAAATTAAGAGTAAGAATTAAGGCTAAGTAAGAATTAAGATTAAGAAAAAGTGTAGAAACATCCCGTGGGATGTTCGCTTTTAACATACAAGAATCTTATATCTCTAAATCTTATATCTAATTATTAATTATTAACAGATAAAAACACACATAGGAATATAACATGCAAATTGGTTTAGTAGGATTACAATATTCAGGCAAGACAACTCTTTTTAATACAATTGCTGGAATTGAAAATCCGGAAATGAGTATGGGTAAAGAAGAAGCAACCATTGAAGTTGTAAAAGTACCCGATAAAAGACTTGATATATTAACAGAAATGTTTAATCCAAAAAAAACTGTTCATGCTACAATTGAAATATTTGACACACCTGGCTTAAAAATGTCGGATAATGGCAAAGTGAAAATTACTACTCAATTTATGAACAATGTAAAAAATAATGATGCGTTATTTTATGTAGTCCGTCAGTTTAGCGATGGCTCTGTTGCTCACCCAATGAATACTGTAAACCCTGCTCGTGATATTGAATTTCTTGAAACAGAATTTCTCTTTTATGATTTAGCCTTTTTAGAAAGTAGAATTGTTAAGTTAAAAAAAGAAATAATGAAAACTAAAGATGAAAAGATGAAAAGGGAATTACCAATTATCGAGAAATGCTATGCTCATGTTGAGGATGAAAAACCCTTGCGTACATTAGGGCTTAGTGATGATGAATTGAAAATACTTTCCGGATATCAACTGTTGACATTAAAGCCATTACTTATTGGAGTTAATTTTGATGAAAATTCGATTGACGATGTTGAAAGCACAATCGCAGAAATTAGAGACTCGCTTCTAAATAAAGATGAAACAATAGTCCCATTTTTTGGAAAAATTGAGTATGAATTATCTTCAATGGATGAGGAAGATAGAATAACATTCATGGAAGATTATGGAATAAAAGAGTCTGCCCTTAGTAAAATTCTTGGCTCCGCTTATGATAAACTTGGGCTTCAATCGTTCTTTACAGTTGGTGAAGATGAAAACAGAGCTTGGACAATCAAAAAGAACTATACAGCACAAGATTCTGCGGGAGTAATTCATACAGATTTTTACAATAAATTTATACGTGCAGAAGTTGTACATTATGATGATTATATTACTCACGGTTCTTTTAGTAAATGTAAAGAAGCTGGAGTTTGGAGATTAGAAGGAAAACAATATATAGTTAAAGACGGAGATATTCTTAATATTCGTCATAGCTAAAATATTATTTCAAATATTGTTGAAAAATAAAAGATATATAATTTGGAATACTTTATTTATTTTATCATTAAGTCATTAATTTTGCTATTACTATTATGTTTAATGACTATGAAATGACACGTAGTAAATGACAATAAATTACGATTTTATTTTTTGAAAATATTTTATAAATGTTTAACTATTTCTATAAAGAAATATATTTTAATAAAGGAGAAAGTATGTCAAAGGCAGCAATTGAAGGATTAGAACCAAAATTAGTTTGGGAATATTTTTATGAAATTACCCAAGTCCCACGTCCTTCAAAGAAAGAAGAAAAAATTAGAGCACATGTACGCAATTTTGCAAATACAAATAGTTTTGAATTTGTAGAAGATTCTGTTGGAAATATTGTAATAAAAGTTCCGGCAACACCTGGGTATGAAAATGCTCCAACTATAGTTATTCAAGGGCACTTGGATATGGTTTGTGAAAAGAATAAAGGCACAGAGCATGATTTTGATAATGACCCAATAAAAATATATCGTGATGGTGATTGGATAACTGCCGAAGGAACAACACTTGGTGCAGATAATGGAATTGGTGTAGCTGCTGGTATGGCTGCTGCCACTGATCCATCTGTGATACACGGACCATTAGAATTATTGTGTACAATTGATGAGGAGACTGGTATGACTGGTGTAAATGCTTTACAGCCTGGCTTTATAACTGGCAAGACTCTTCTTAACCTTGACTCAGAGGAAGATGGAGCTTTTTATGTTGGATGTTCCGGTGGTCAAGATACACGTGGATATTTTAATCTCGATTATAGAGAAAGCAATAAAGAACTTACCTCTTATGACCTTATGCTTACTGGCTTAAAAGGAGGTCACTCCGGTTTAGATGTTGCCAATGGTAGAGCAAATGCAATTCGGTTATTAGCACAGTTGCTAAATAGAATTGAGGCAGAAGTTGATTATGAATTATCGGCAATATCAGGAGGCTCACTCCGTAATGCAATACCACGTGAATCAGAAGCTACACTATTAATCAATCCAGCAGATGAGGGGAAAGTGAAAGAGATAGCTGATAGATTTATTGCTGATACTCTTTTAGAATTCAATGTTAATGACCCTGGCTTAAAAATATTATTTAATAAAAAAGATTCAAATGCTGAAAAAGTATTTACAAAAGAATTTGTAACTAATTTAATTAAAGTTTTATTAGCTGCTCCGCATGGTATCACTGCAATGAGTCCAGATATTCCCGGCTTAGTTGAGACATCCACGAACCTTGCTACTCTTGGTATTATCGATAATCAATTGGTGATTGGTACAAGCCAGCGCAGTGCTATTGATAGTGCAAAGTGGCATGTATCAAATATGGTTAAAGCTATTTTTGAACTTGGTGGTGCCGATAGAGTTGATACTGGTGATGGATATCCAGGCTGGCAGCCAAACATGGATTCTGAATTACTTAAAGTTGCTAAAGAAGTTTATAGCGAAATCAATAATTCAGAACCGGAAATTAAGGCAATTCATGCTGGTTTAGAGACTGGGTTACTCGGTGCTAAATATCCGGGTATAGATATGATATCATTTGGTCCAACTATAGAAGGGGCACATTCGCCTGATGAAAGATTACACATTAAGGCAACTGCAAAATTTTATGAGTTAGTTAAAGCAATTTTATTAAAATATACAAAATAGTACCAATAATATTTAATAAAAGTATGATGAAAATAGTTACAGAATATGATAACATACTTGCAAAGCAAGATGTTTACAAAACACCCGTTGATGCAGAGAAGAAATCTTCTCTGCCAACTGAATTACGTTTCTTCCCTAATTTATTACACATCTTTTTTTATGCCAATAAACTAACAAGAAAAAATATTTACAACCGCTATAACTGGGTTAATTCATCAAAAATGATTATGGATGGATTAGAAAAAGTAGGGGTTAAAATTGAAATTGATGGGATGCATAATTTAAGCTCTTTTGATGGACCAGCCGTCTTTATTGGAAATCACATGAGTACGTTAGAAACTATAGCATTACCACGAATTATAAACCCAGTGAAACCAGTAGTTTTTGTTACTAAGGAAGAGTTAAACTCCACTCCACTTTTTGGACCAATTAATAGCTCGCGTCATCCAATTATTGTTAGTAGAAAAAATGCTCGTGAAGATTTAATGCAAGTAATGAAGCAAGGTGCTGAAAGATTAGAAGATGGTCGTTCAATAATCCTATTTCCGCAAAAAACAAGAACTCCTATTTTTGATCAAAATAATTTTAACACTCTCGGAATTAAATTAGCAAAACGGAATAATGTTCCTGTAGTACCTATTGCATTGCTTACAGATGCTTGGGGAAATGGGAAAATAATGAAAGAATTCGGCAAAATTGATATAAGCAAAAAAGTCCATTTCTCTTTTGGTAAACCGATGGAAATAACAGGAAACGGAAGTGAGCAGCATAAGCAAGTAGTAGAGTTTATTATTTCTCATCTAAAAAAGTGGGGAAGGGAAGAGCTAATTCTGGAATAAAAGATGAGTTAAGAAAATGGATTCTAAAACAAACAATAAATTTGCCGAGAGTGTAAGTTGGGAACCTCTTAGAAAAGGTGGTGCTAGTTTTAAAACTCACAACTTAACCCAAATCAATTCTAACAGAATTGAATTCCAAACTTCGCTCGGTGCAAAAATAGTCTATTTTATTTTCACACTCTTTGGTGTGGCAATGAGCATTGCCTTCTATTATTTCAAAATCGTGGATATCGAAATTTCATCATTTTTCCCAATGTTGATTGGTGCTGCATTTGCTGTTGGGGGCGGTATGTTATATTATTTTGGAACAGTTCCAATTGTATTTGATAAAGGGAATGGTTTTTTCTGGAGAGGACGCAAAAATCCGGAGAACACAATTGGAGGCTCAAATCTTAAAAATTCTACTAAACTTACAAATATTTGTGCAATTCAAATTATCTCAGAATATGTTAAAAATAGTAACAACGCCTTTGATAGTTTTGAACTTAATCTAATTCTTACCGATTCACAAAGATTAAATGTAATTGATCACTCAAACCTTAAACAAATTAGACTTGATGCAAAAGTTCTAAGTGAATTTTTGGATATTCCAGTTTGGGATGCAAGCGAGATAAATTCCACTTCATTACAAAAATAATTAAAATTGTAATGAGAAGAGCTACATCAGAATTAAAATAATAGATAATAAGTCCTATTAAGCTGAATATTTACCTTGACACTAAAAATAAATGTATAAACTTTTTTGTACAAAAAATGATAATAATCTATTTAACTAAAAAAGGGGAAACTTGAAAAGGCTGTAGAAATATTAAAAGCTACAAGAAATAATGCAAAAATTAAAACAATAATTATTAAAGAAAAAGTAATTCCTTTTTCACATTTCCTATTTCACGTTTCACATAAAACATTTGGCATACTATTTGCCCCCCCCAATTTTTTTATACGACGAAATTCGGAGAACGAAGACTTACATTTTTTGCATACAAAGTTTTTACCCAATACAAGAAAAAAACTATTTTCACAAAATAGAGCTAAAACTACTTTTACAGAACTTTTCTTTTTTAATACATTTATTTTCAATACATCATGTGGCTTACAAAATGGTTGATAAGCTAAGGGAATATTTTGTTGGGTTTGTTTGAGTTGATTCTTCTCAAAGAAAATGTTAATTCTATTACAAATTTAGAGGTTAAAATGAAATTGAAGTTTATTTATAACAAATTCTTATTAATTTTTTTATTATTAAGTATTATAGTTAGTAGTTGTAGTGAAAGTACTCAAACGAGTAGTGAGTATGGGAAAAAAGTAGTTAAAGCAGCAGAAAAATTCACTTATGGATGTCCACAATTTTTTTATCCGAAAAATGAGATATCTCCTCTCTATTTTCCAGAGAATTGGACAGAATTAAAAAATCTACGAGGAGTAGCTTCATGGACTCCGACAGTGGTAAAAGTTAATAATGAAGTAATCACAAAAGATGAATATATTCAAAGGTTAAATCTTGCAACTGAAATAAATCAGCAAACATATAGTCAATACAAAGTTGAACCTGGTGCAGGCTTTCCAGGATTTACATATGAACTTTCAAATACTGAATATTTATTCCCTACTCTGGATTTTCAAAATGGGTATGTATGTTATGCATTTGTTTATAGAGTGAATATTGATGCTGGTAAAAGTGAAGCAATACCTGAAGATTGTGATAATATAGTTGCTAATAAAACTCCTGCTCTTGAAAGTGAATATTCGAATGAATATCAATTTAACGGAGATATTGTAGCATATGATTGGAACAATGATGGTATCTTTGATCATGTTGGAATAATTAAAGACAATTCTGATCCTGATGTAAAAAATTGGCGCGTACTAAGTTCAAATGGGATATTGGAACATTTCCATTATGGTGTTCATGAACATAGACTAGAAGTATTTGGAACTCCTCCAAGAGGGAATTTCTCAACATGGGACCCAGGCTTGCAAGATTATACTTGGAAAATTTTTATAAATGAAAATTAATAAAGGATATAACATGAAATCAATAATTATTATTTTACTTTTATTAAGTAATTTGATCTATTCACAGAAAAATACTTTTAAGGAAAAAATATTTTCAATAGATATAAATACAATTTATGATAAAACAAACAGAAATGTTAAATATTACCTACAGAATGATTTTGCTATAGATAACAACAATATTTATTTAACAAATAAGGATGAATTGGGTATCATAAAATTTGATAAAACTGGGCGAAGAATTTTCACGAAAAATTTAGTGAATGATTTACATAGTATAAATTTAGAAAATATCGTGAATTACAGCAGTTTAGATTTAGATATAGAAACTGATGCAAATAGCAATTTGTACTGTCTCATTAAAAGCAATGAGTATTTTATAGGCTTTTTAAAATATGATAGTAATGGAATAATTCAAGAAAAATATGCATTAAAAGGTAAAACTCCATCTAATCGAATTATTTCTTACTATATAAACCATTCAACAAGTGAAATTATATTTAATACAATGCCGATTGATATCACTAATCCAGAACTTTTTAATATTGGTAGGATATTTATTTATAATTTAGAAGGAGTATTCTTAAGAAGATCTAAATATTATGTGCATGATTCTGATAACAATTCATATAAGGCAGATTATAAAGAGGATGGATTCGAAGTCACAAAAATATATGAAAAAATAGAATTACAAGATGAAAAAGAAACGAAAAAAATAAAAATTCCTTATAAAAATATTGTTAAAGAAAAATGGCAAAGAAGCAATGCTGATAGTTGGTATTTTGTTGGAGTAGGGAAAAACGAAATACTTTATTATGCAAATAATGAACAAATAGCAAAATTTAATTTTAGTGAAAATACTATTAAATATATCAAACTAAAAAACATAATAGGTAATAATCTCTATACATCTTCTCGAAATATGAGAACTACACCCAATGGCGAATTGCTTATTAAAGCGTTTTCAGAAAATATATTTGGTTATGCAAGTAAAAAGGAGCCGACGAGAATAAAAACAAACAGTAATGAAATTGAATTAACATTTATTAAAATTAATTAAATGGAGGGAATATGTATATTAAAATATTAGCAGTAAAACTAATTCTTATCGCCACTATTTTTTCACAAAGCAATAACCATTTTAGTTTTACTAAAGAAGTAAATGATAATCTTATTGTGAATCAAATGCTAAAAAAGATTGAAAATACAATAAGGGATGGTTCCTATAAATATATAAAAGGAAATTTACTATCCATTAAGAAACAAACCAATGCTTTCACAAAACAGTCTCAAAAAAGGATAACTTCAAATTATTCAATTAAGAAAACACCGAAGACTATTAATTTTGAGATTGAAAAAGTTCATACTGATAGTGAAGGGACTAGAATAATATCATGTGTTGCAAATTTGGTTTATGATAAAAACAAAAGTAGCAGTCCATTTACTCTTTATTTTAATAAACTTAATAATGCTTGGTCTATCCCTGATGATGATGACAAGATGCTTTCGTCTATATCGCAAGCATTTGTTGCAAACACAAAAATTGCAAGTGTACAAACCAGCTCTACCGAAGTTGAAATTATTGACAATTCTGAAACATTAATTCCAATTAAATATAGTTCATTACCAACTGTGTGGGAAATAAATAAGAGTCTTGCAAATAGTAATTTTCAAAATGTAGATTTTTTTTCGAAGGATTCAGAAGTAGATATTAATGTTTATGTATATGGTCCTGACCCCTATATGAGCGAATCAGTTTATTTATTCTTAGACCCTGTTTACGGTAGATTATTATTTGTTAATCAAGAGCCATCTAATAATTACGAAATTAAATCCTATGGGGATCATAATGGTGAATTCAAATTTCAAAATCCAATTGCAATTGCTGTTGGAGAGAATGGCGATTTATTTGTAGCAGATATTGGTTTAAACAAAATCATTAAACTAAAATATTTTCCAAATACAAATACTATACTCTATCAACAAACTTTGAATATTGCAGGTCTTGGTAAACCATCTGATATTTCATACTGCAAAAGTTATGCTTCGATATGGCCAAATAGATTAGTAATTGTAGATATGTTAAATCAGACATTACTTCAAGTTGATTTAAATGGGAATATACTTACTACAACAACTGGCTTTTCAGATCAGAATGGATATCAACCGTTTAATCATATTCAACGAGTGGCAACAAATAGATATAACGGTTATGTTGCACTAATAGACAATGGGTTAAAAAAGGTAATTCAAGGATTAATCATAAACTACACAAATCATATTTATTCATATGATGTAGCAGAGAGCTTTTCCTATTTATCAAATTTCTCAGATATTGCAATTTGCCCAAATGGTGAGTATTTAGTGTCAGATATTGGTTTAAATAAAGTCCATAAGTTTTCATTTGAAGGTGATTACATCTGCTCCTTTTCAAATTCTTCTTCTAATTTCTCTGGTTTCAATTTGCCCAAAAGAATATCATCATTTGCAAATAATTTTGATGGTCGTGTTATTATGGAAACAAATATAGTAAGTGTTTGGTCTGATAATTCAGGTGGAAGAAGATTTTTTCAAAACTCCGATGTCTTTAATATCAATCATTCAATTGATGAAAATTATTTTAATTTTAATTACACACTCACATCCTATTCTAAAGTTAATCTAAAAATATTAAAAAATGGTGTTTCACAATGGAGTAAATCATATTCAATGATAGCTGGTGGTTATCATGAAGAGAATATACCAAGGAGTGGTTTTGATTTTGGAGAATATGTTTTTAGTATTGAATACAAACCACTATATGATGAATACTATCAAGAATATGAACAAGGATGGAAAACTAAATCAATTTATTTTACAAACAAATTAATATTACCTTCAATAATTAGTAGTAATACTACAATCTCCGGTGATTATACTGCAAATACTACAACTACTATTAATAGTGGTGTAACTTTAACAATTGAATCTGGAACAAATATAACTTTTGAAAATGGTTCATCTCTAATTGTTAACGGTACACTTGATGTAAATGGTACATCTGGTAATAAGGTCTTATTTGATTTTCAATATCCACAAAACCCGCCTAAAAATGGAATCAAAATAAATTCTACTGGAAATGCAAATATTGCACATGCAGAGATACGTAATGCCTATACTGGTCTATTTATAAACCAAGGAAATGCAACAATAGATAATTGCACAATAAGAAATGGTTATAGCGGAATCCATTTATATAACACAAATAATTCAAACAATGATACTTACATTACCAATACAAGAATTTATGAACAAACAGTTGGTATTGATTTTTATTATTCTACCAATGTACATTTATCAAATAATCAAATTGACCATAATTATATTGCAATAAGCACATATAGTTCTTCACCATATCTTGCACCAGATGATAATAATTCAGCATCTAATGGCTATAATTGGATTCATACAAATAGCTTTGGTCTTATGGCAGATTTCAATTCTAATCCTTGGCTTGGTAGAGTTTCTTGCGTAACGTTTGGAGGAAATAATACTATAGATGGAAATACAACAAAAGATGTAAATTTGAATAATAATTGTACCGTTTATGCAGAAAACAATTGGTGGGGTGGCGGACCTCCTTCTTACTCTGTTAGTTCTGGTTCTTTCTTTGATCCATATCCGTATTTAAACTCACCACCTTCGGGTAATAGTGCAATTAGCGTTTCACAAGAAGAGGAAATATTTAATAAGCGTTTTACACCTCAAATTACTTCTAGTGAAAACTCAGTTGAGCCATTAAGTTTAGGGTCTATAACAAATGATAAATATGGATATAATGAGAGTTGGCAAATTGAATGGAAACTACTCTATGCAAGGAATTTGTTAAGAGTTAAGAAGTATAATTTAGCAGCAAAAATATGTGAGAGTGTAATAACAGACTTTCCAGATTCAGCACGCTCCTATTTGGCATTAGATTTATTGTGGCAGTCGCGAAAGAAAGATAAAAGCACACAGTTTTCAGCATTTGTAAAAGATAAAGTTAAACTAAAGAGAAAGAAACAATTATATGGTGTAGCAGAGCTATTAGTTTCTGTTAGTGAAAAGTCACAGCGCGTATCTTCTATTGCAGATATTGAAACCCGTTATAAGGATACACCACTTGTTGAACATGTACTCTTTCAGAAGTTTATGTATTACCTTTATGAAGAGAATAACTTAGAGGTAGCAAAACTAACTTCAGATGAATTAGGAAAATTATTCCCAAATTCCGAATCATATTTTGCTTCACAAAGACATCTTGGCAATAATGTAATAATACCTTTGGAACCACTTCTTGGGAAGAGTATTCCAAATGAAGAAATAACAGAAAAACCAAAAACTTATGAATTGCTTGGTAACTACCCAAATCCGTTCAACCCAAGAACCACAATAAGTTATGCATTGCCATATAACTCTAATGTAGAACTTACTATTTATGATATAACAGGAAAAGTAGTAAAAGTATTCGATGAATCTGTTCAATCAGCTGGTTATCAAAACATAGTTTGGAATGGTGATAACCAGCAAGGGAGCAGAGTTTCGAGTGGGGTTTATTTATACAGATTCAAAGCAATTTCATTGGAAAATGGAAAAACTTATGAAAAAACAGCCAAGATGCTGCTAATTAAATAATATCCCGCAAAGCGGGATGATTATTTAAGAACAGTCCCGTTTTTTGCGGGGTTGTTTCTAAAATAAATTATTGTAGGGGCGTTGCTTGCAACGCCCTAAAGTAAAAATGAAATTATTATTAACACTCATATTAACAATATCTATTTTAACTTTTGCAGAGCATCCGGATACTACACTTTCAAAACTGCAGCAAAGAGAATATTTAATAGAATCAGCATCTGAAATGTTTGATGTGGAGAGCAAAATTCTTTCTTCAATAATTTATGTTGAACGTACACTTAATTATACTTGGGAAGATGCTATATTTGATAATTTACTTGCAGAATCTGGATTAAACAGTTCAATAGGATTTTGTCAAGTAAAATTAAAAACAGCTTATTGGATAGAGGTTCAATTAAATGATGTAAGTTCAGTCTACTTTCCAAATAAAAAGTATAAAGGGAAGTTAGCTTTAAGCAATTCGCCAGAGGAGATAATTGAGAAACTTGAAAATGATTCACTAAACATTTTATATGCTTCTGCGTATTTAAGAATTATAATCAGTCGTTGGGAAAATAATGGATTTCAAATTGATAAAAGAGCAGATATCCTTGGTACTCTCTATTCTACAGGTCTCGCCAATAGAGAGTTGGCAATCCCTTTACAAATTATCCAAAAAATAATTAGTAATTTTATTGTACAAATGGAGAGCATCCTTTCCTCGTACATGATGCGGATGTCCAGGGTATGGATAGTAATCGAGTGGCACATTAAGACTTGCAGCTTTTTTAGTTAATTGCAAAGTATGCTGCCAAACAACAACTGGGTCAACGGTGCCGTGTACTTCAAGTAATTTGCCATCAAGATTATTAATATGGTTCAGTAAATTTGCAGTTTCATATCCAGCAGGGTTTTGCTTGGGAGTATCCATATACCTTTCTGTGTACATAACTTCGTAATATTTCCAGTCTATCACTGCACCTCCGGCAACTCCTACCTTAAAAGCCCCATTGGTGCGGGTCATAAGAGATGTTGCCATAAACCCGCCATAGCTCCAGCCAAAAACTCCAACTCTTTCCGGAATTACATAAGGGAGTGAGTACAAATATTCCAACCCAGTCATCTGATCTTCAATCTCCACAGTACCTAATTGACGGTGTATAGCTTGCTCAAACTCCAGACCACGGTTGTGCGAGCCTCTATTATCAAGGGTAAAAACAATATAACCTTGTTGTGCCATATAATTAAACCAGAATGCATAGCGTCCGCGTGTCCAACTATTTTTAACTAACTGAACATGAGGTCCACCGTAAACATAAACTATAACAGGATATTTTTTCTCATTATCAAAATTGGGAGGATAAATTATTCTACAAAATAAATCAGTTGAATCGTCATTAGCTTTTATTGAAAAGAGTTTGGTTTCACCAACAGCATAGCTTACAATAGGATTTGTGGAATTATGAATTATTCCATAAACATCACCTTTATCTGTGAGAATGCTAATCTCTTTTGGCGTTGTAATACTTGAAAACAGATCAATAAAATAGAGCATGCTACTATGTTTCAAAATTTTATGTGTGCCAATATTTTTAGTGAGCTTTCTAATATATTTTTCATCTTTTAAATCTATTTTATAAAGATGCCTCTCCATTGGTGAATCTAATGTTGCAACAATGTAAAAGTTTTCATGTTTTCTATCAAATCCTAAAAAGTCTTTAACCACCCATTCACCTTTGGTAAGCTGCTTTATCATTTCGCCATCTGTGTTGTAAAGGTAAAGGTGCATCCAGCCATCTCTTTGCGAAAACCATACAAATTTATTTGGGTCATTCGGTAAAAAGTGAAGCTGGTGTTGCGGTTCAACATATTGCTCATCTTTTTCTTCAAAAAGTATTTTAATTTTTTCACCACTTTGGGCATCGTACTTTGCAAGTTGCAGATGATTCTGGTCTCTGTTTAGATGACCAACATATAAATATTTTTCGTTTGGTCCCCAAGTTACACTTGTTAAATATTGGTCTTTGGGTCCATCAATTTTCAACCACACTAAATCCTTTTTTCGCAGATTGTAAATGCCAATTGAAACAACCGGTGAAATATCTCCTGCCATCGGGTATTTAATATTTTCAATCTGTGCTGGAGTTATGGTTATATCTAACAACGGATAATCGGTAACATGCGATAAATCTTCGTGATAGAAAGCTAAGTAGTTGCTATTCGGAGACCAAAATATTCCACCATCAATTCCAAACTCACTTCTCGAAACAGACATTCCATTTGTTACTCCATATTTGCCGTCTGTAGTTATTTGTTTATTCTCTTCTTCATTTAAAACAATAAAAAGATTATTCTCATTTACGAAAGCTATTTGACTCTTATCCTCAGATAGGGTTATGCCTTCAGCATCTTTGGGGAAAGTGGCTCTTAATTCTAAGTCTCTATCTTCAACAGAATATGTAAATAATTTATTATCTTCTTTGAAATAAAAATTTAGGTCGTCTATCCAAGTAACATTAGGGAATTTTTTTGGAGCTTCTACATCGTAATTATCTAAATCATTCGATAACTCTGTGAGAGAAAGCAACTGAGCTTTTTTTCCAGAAGTTGCATAACCTTTTGCAAGCCATTTGCTATCACCATCCTCTTCAATATAGCTGTAGGAATACTCGGTGGGTAACCATTCTAATTGCTTAAGAGTAGTTGGAGCCAATGAAGAACTCGAATTAAAAACAACATCCTCCATTGTAAAATTTTTGTCTTGTGCTATTAATAATAAGTTGAATGATAGAACCACAATAAAAAAGTGGATTAAACGCTTCATAAGTTCTCCAAAGAATTTCAATAAAATAGTATCTTAAATTAATCTCTTTGATGGGGAAGTGCAATTTAAAAATGAAAGGTGATTTAAGGTTAAATAACTATTTTTTGTATAAAAAGTTTTGCATTTATTAATAAGTTATCTTAACTAGTGTCTGGTCGGATAGTCTCATGTCTTTATAAAAAAAGTACTTAGTGTTTGGTCGGTTATTCATAATACAATAGAATCAAAAGACTTACAGCTATTAGAATGAATGTTCTATCCGCCGTGGCGGATTGTTTTATTGCTCCATTGCTAACTTGTTGATAATAACTTGTAATAACAATAGAACAATGAAACAATAGAACAATTTTGTCTATTATTCGTTATATGAAAATAGTATAACTCCTTTGAATTAAATATGTTACACCTGTACCGCGTGTAAGTATGCGACCAAATACTATATAGTAGAATAGTGCAATCGCAGAATTATAATAAAACAAATAAATTTGATAAAAAGATTTAAAAGAATTATTTACTACTACAATAAATAATCTGGATTTTAACAGAGCCAAAATGGACGTTTTACCTTTTATTAAAAATAGTAAAGAACTTGATATCTGGTCAAAAGAATATTTTTTAGCTCTATTTGATAAGCCTAAAATTATCTAAAAATTAAGGCTCTATATAATTTATAGTGGGTATAAAAATAATTGGACTATGATTCGCCACTGCGGATAATGGTAAGAATCGTAAACCCATTATGCAATAGAAAATAAATATGAAGTAACAAAACTTACTTTAAAATTCTATTCAACACTTCTGTAACTTTATCTAATTGTTCGTATGTAATTACAACTGGCGGAAGAAAACGGAGTACAATTTTACCAGCAGGCATTGCTATTATTCCTTCCTCCATAAGTTTAATTAAATATGGTTGAACTTTTTCTTTCAATTCAATTCCAATCATTAAACCTTTGTGTCTTATAGCTCTTACTTTTGAAAGTTCACTCGTATTTAATTTGCTAACAAAATAATCACCTTTTTTTTGAGACTCCTCCGCAAGATTATTATCAAGCATAAAGTTAATTGCAGATAGACCAGCAGCGGACGCAAGGGGATTACCACCAAAAGTAGTTCCGTGTTGTCCAAATCCTATTTTAACTTTATCCGAACAGATAGCTGCACCAACTGGAAAGCCCCCAGCAATTCCTTTAGCAACAGTCATAATATCCGGCTCAATTCCAAAATGCTCTATCGCAAACATTTTTCCGGTTCGGCAAAAGCCTGTTTGAATTTCATCAACAATCATCAACACATTGTGCTTGTTGCAAAGTGAACGAACTCCATCGAGATATTCTTGCGATGCAATATTTACTCCACCCTCCCCTTGTATTACTTCTAAAATAATTCCTGCAGTCTTTTCAGTAATTGCTCCTTCCATTTTTTCTAAATTATTATATGGCACAAAAGAGAAGCCAGGAATAAGTGGCTCAAATGGTTTGCGATATTCTGGTTTGTGAGTTCCGCTTAAAGCTCCCATTGTTCTACCGTGGAAACCGCGCATTGTGGTTATGAAATCTGTTCTATTAGTGGAGACTCGTGCAAATTTAATAGCTGCTTCCATAGCCTCTGTTCCGGAGTTTGTAAGAAATGAACGTTTTAAATTTGCTGGAGTAATTTGATTTAACTTCTCTAAAAATAAAGCACGAGTATCATTATAGAAAACACACGAATTTGTTATTAGCGTTTCAGCTTGTTCAGTTATTGCCTTTACTACAGCGGGGTTTGAGTGTCCTATTGTAGCAACACCAATGCCAGCAGCACAATCAATGAACTCGTTTCCATTTTCATCCCATACTGTTGCTTCTTTCCCTTTTACAATTACTAAATCCCTTTTTGGATAAACGGCTACTTCATAATTATCTATTAGTTCTTTATAATTTTTCATTTTATTAAAGTTCCTCCACCATTCAGTGCATTTGTTATAGGGTTTTCAATTCGTCCATCACAAATGTAAACAGATGTGCTGCCGCTTTCAAATAGTTTAATTAGTGCTTTCATTTTTCTTTTCATTCTTCCATCAACTTGTGCCTCACGTTTTCCAAGTTCTGTTCGAGAGATGTTTTTTACAACAGAATCCGGATTGTTCGCATCATCCAAAAATCCAGGTGCTTCAATAAGTTGAATTACTCTATCAGCATTCAATGAATGTTTTAACAATGCAACTATATCATCATTCTCTGAACTGATTGCAAAATTGTTTTCATCAATTATTGGAACAGTTAGAATTGGGACATATCCATTATCAATCAGTAATTTCAACAAATCGACATTGATGGTTTTTGGTTTGCCAGAAAAATCTCTCACCATTCTTAGCTTACCATCTTCCTTTACTCTTATGCCGCGGTTCCGTTTCCCTTCAATTAGTTTTCCATCAAGTCCGGTTAAGCCTATTGCATTAATTCCTGCTTGCTGACACATTTCAACAATGCGCTTGTTACGCAATCCAGAGTAAGACATAAGCATAATATCGAGAGCCTCCTCATCACTAAAAACAGAAGAGTAACCCGATGCTGAAACGAGAACTTGTTTTTCGTAATCCAGTTTTTTTGCCAACTCATCACGCAAAGCATTTGCTCCGTGAACAATTATAAAATCATCATCCAAATTAATTAAGTCTTTAATAATTGATTCCAAGTTAATTTGTTCACCACCACCAATTTTTATTATCGTCATTTAAAAACTCCATTCGATTTATTTTCAATTTTATTCCAGCCTGTTTCGTTAGGATATATTTCTGAACAGATTATCAATTCATTCTTACTCTGTTTGAAATACATTTGGAAATACTCTGCATCCTCATTGAATAGGGAAGAGTAGTGTACTTTATCTATTTCTGCAATGATAATATTCATTGCTCTAACGTATGCCGATTTCTTTTTAATAATATCAACACCCTTAGAAAGTGCATTCTCCATTCCATCTTTATCAAAGCGTTTAATAAAATTGAATATTTTTTCTGCTCCAATTCTTCCATCAGCTTTTATTTTCACTCTACGCAGTTCACCATTAAATATGAAGATATATTTATTATCATAAAACGGCATATTGTTTTCAACCACAATATCTCTATCCTCAAAAGCACTGCGGGCGTGAACTATTAGCCTTTTTGTTTTCCCAAACTCTTTAATATCATCTTCCCAAATTGGTTTTATATTTTTATAGTGAACCCAATTACCATCTAATAGATAACTGCAACCCCAGCCATGCCCTTGATATTCCTTGCTATTCTTGGCTATTGAAGCAAACTTTAATAGATGCTCGCTAATGAGAAAGTTATTTTTATTTTGCACAAATAATAATCTGCACATTTAATCCTCCGTTAAATAGGATGAAGTCCCGGAAACTCAAGCCCAGTTGTTTCATCTAAGCCATACATAATATTGAACGCCTGCAATGCCTGCCCCGCAGCACCCTTCATCAAATTATCTATTGCACTAATAACCACAAGGCGATTTGAATGCGGGTCCTTTTCAAAACCAATATCACAGTAGTTAGTTCCTATGCAAAGTTTAGGTTCTGGGTAGCGATAATTACCTTCCCTCTCTTTAATGATTCTGATAAATGGTTCGTTACCATACGCTTTTCGGTAAACTTTCCAGATATCTTTTTCGGCTAAATTCTCTTTTAAGAAAACATGACTTGTAGCCAACGTTCCTCTTATCATATCTACAGATGTAGCTGAAAAATGAATCTCAATTTTTTCATCAAAAGAGAGTTCCTGAATTATTTCAGCAGTATGCCTATGGGCAGTTGGTTTGTATGACCGCATAGCACCACTCCGCTCCGGATGATGTGTAGCAAAGGATGATTTTTTACCACCCTCACTTGACCCAACTTTTACTTCAACTACTGTTCTATCAATTTCGACTAATCCATTTTTGTAAAGTGGATAAAGTCCAAGTATAGTGGTGGTTGCATTGCATCCGGCACTTGAAATGAAGTGAGCATCTTTCATTTCATTTCGGTGAAGTTCAGGAATTCCGTAAACAAAACTCTGCAGCATCTTTGGATTTAAGTGCGGCTGGTTGTACCATTTTTCAAAATCAGCAACATCGTTTAATCTGAAATCACCACTTAGGTCAATAACTTTATCTGCAAGTTCTTTAAACTCATCTATTCTTTTCATCGATTCTCCGTGTGGAGTACAGAGAAATAGAGCATCCACTTTCTCAAGTTCATCAATACTGCAAAATTTCAAAGATGTAACTTTTCTTAAATTTGGATGTGCTTTGTACGCAAGCTTTCCGTAGTATGAACTGGATGTAATTTGTTTCACTTCAATATCAGGATGGAAAAGTAAAAGCCGCAATAACTCGCCACCCGTATAGCCAGAGGCTCCAATAATTGAGACACTAATTTTACTCATTTAATTACTCCTTCCAATTTTTAATATATAATCTACCACAAGTTTCGGAATATCAACACCAGTAGTAGCAATGCTGTTTTTAAATTCCATTGTATAGTTTACTTCATTTACCATTAACTTGTTCTCTTTTGTTTCAAAGAGATCTATTGCAACAACACCTCCGCCAACAGCTTTTGCAGCAGCAATAGAGATATCGGCAATCTCTTTTGTTACTTCACACTTTGATGCAACTGCACCTTTTGCTGTGTTTGTTATCCAATGTTCCGAGCCGCGATAAATAGCTGCAATGCAAGTATCACCCACAACAAAGCTGCGAATATCTCTTCCATCTTTTTTATCAACATATTTTTGAATATAAAAAATGGAATGGTGATATGTACCAAGCACAGTTTTATGTTCAAGAATTGATTCAGCCGCATCTCTATCATTAATTTTTGAAAGTAATCTGCCCCAAGAACCAACTGCTGGTTTAAGCACAACCGGATAACCCATCTCCTCAATTGCTTCGAGAGCAGAAGTTTCGGTGAAGGCTACTTTTACATCTGGTTGAGGAATATTGTTATCCTGCAATGCTGATGAGGTTAAAAGCTTATCTCCGCAAATTGTTGCAACTTCAAATGTGTTAACACACTTTACACCAGCACTTTCAAGTAGTTTAATAGCGTGCAAAGCTCTGGAGTGATTTATAGACCGTTCAATCAAAACATCAATATTAAATTGACTATTCTTCAAATCAAACTTTAGCTTTCGGTCATCCATCATAACTAACTCAACATCGTCTCTTTTATTAAATTCTTCTATTAGAAGTTTTTCATCTTTTCGTATTAGTGAATGTAAAAATCCAACTCTCATGGTTTTCTCCTTGATTTAGTTCTTTCTTTTATGGGAATATTAAAATGCAGATATTAGAAAAATACTAAATAAAATTATTTAGATTTCTTCTTCTTATGCTTATAGTTTTGCTTTATGTAATGAACAATGTGCGGAAGTTCAGTTAGTTCAACTGCTTTCCCTTTTTGTCCAATGTTTTTTACTTCCGATAAAACTTCACGTTGAAGTTCCTCAGATAATTCACTCTCGTTAGTAAGTGATAATGCATGTTGTAAGGATGCAATGCCTGACATTTGGTCAAGAGAGAATGAACGCTCTTTTCCAATAAGTTCAGGGTTTAAACTTTCGTAATGTGTGGGATTTATAGCTGCGGCGTGGGTATGAACACCTGCACAGTGTGTAAAGGCATGCTTGCCAACAATAGGATAGTTGCGTGGTATTGGAACTCCTGAATGCTCACTCACAAATTGGTACAGTTCATCTAACTTATCTAACTTCCACTTATCCAATCCAAAATCTGCTGAAAGCACAACCAGCAATTGAGCTAAATCAACAATGCCGGCACGTTCGCCAAGTCCCAGCACAGATGCGTCAATTATTTCTGCACCAGCACGGTACGCACCAATTGCATTAGCAAGTGCGAAACCACGGTCGTTATGACAATGAACAGCAATTTTAGGATGGAGACCACGTGAGTTTAATTCAGATTTTAATTTGGAAACATAATCGTACATACTTCTATCTGTACCAGGAATCATATAGCCAGTAGTATCGGCAACACTAATAACATCCGCACCAGCTTTAACAGCAGCCACAGAAGCAGCTACAACATTGCTAAACTCTGAACGTACCGTGTCCTCTGGAGTGTAGCGAATTATTATTTCATGATTTACACTTTTAGCAAATTTAATAACATCTGTAATTTGAGTAATAGCTTGGTCTAAGTCCTTTTTAAAAACTGTACTCAATCTATCATCAGAAACACAATAGAAAATTCCAATAAAATCAACACCACAATTAAGTGCAAGTTCAACATCGCTTTTTAATGAGCGGGCATGTGCACCTATTGTAGCATTAAATCCACCATGAGCAATTAACTGTACTGAATCATGAATTTCTTTTGTAACTGACGGATGACCAGTTTCAATTATACCCACACCAATGTCATCTAACATTTTTGCAATTGCAAGTTTTATATGCTTGTCAAAATAGACTCCGGGCGTTTGCTCACCTTCTCGTAATGTCGAATCAAGAACTTGAAGCACGCTACTCGCCCCAATCTTCTTCTTCTTGAGGTGCTTCCTCAACTTGGAAAGGGTCAAGATTTGTTACTTCTAATTCAGTACCACAATCAGAGCATTCTAAAAGCTCACCAAGAACTGTGTCTGATGCTTTTTCAATTTCAGCACCACATACTGGACATTCTGCCATTATTTTATCCTACTTCTTTTTTACAAAAAATTGAACTGCAAAAATACTACAATTTAAAACAAGACACAAATTAGTATATTTAAAAATTAGATAACTCATATTAGTATATGTTACACTATGTGTAACAATTGTATAGTTATTCAGAAAAACAAAGTACTGTGTTGATATTGAATAGTAATGACTGAAAACGTATTTAAATAATGGTTATAGACGATTTATAGTGGTAGGAAAATAATTGAACTGAAATCCGTAAAGGTGGATAATGGCAAGAGACCTATAGCCAAGATTGGCTCTTTGTAAAATAGCTGCATCGCAGCGATATGCAAATATACAAAACCCAAATAAAACAATCCCACCGTGCGGGAGACATATTCCCTTTGAAACAAACAAAAGAACATATAACCGTTTTGCGGCTCTTTAATCAACACACATTATAAATTACTAACATACCACTGTTCCTGCAGTTTTAGAAAAATTTAGTTTGTTATAATTTAAATCTAATTCCAGAAGTTGGGTTTTTAGATGATGGGATAAAAAAAGCCCGGACAAAACCGGGCTTAAAATTTGAAAATGATTATTGTATTATTTCAACAGCAATCCCGTAAAAAGCACGGGATTGTGTTAAAATAATACTTCGCTTCGCTTGATTATTTTAACAGCAATCCCAAAGGGACTCTCCTAAAATATACTATTTTAGCAAAAGCATTTTCTTAACTTCTACTTTCTTATCAGCTTGCAATCTATAAATATAAGTTCCACTAGCAAGTCTCCCTGCATCAAACGAATATTGATAAACACCTGCACTCATAACTTTACTATTTACTAATCTTGTAACTTCACGTCCTAAAATATCATAAATAATCAAATTAACTTCAGCCTGAACAGGTAATCCAAATTTAATAGTTGTTGTTGGGTTGAACGGGTTAGGATAGTTTTGATCAACAAAGAATTCTTTTGGAATAATATTTCTATCATTAATATCTGTTACCATATCTTTAAAAGTTACAGTAATGGTATCAACACTTGAAATAATACCTTCTGCAGGATTTGAACTAACAGTCCGAATAGTGTATGAAATTTCTAACATATTATCACTACTATTAGCTAATATAATATCAATAACATCTTGTCCAGTTTGAGAATAGACGGTATCTACAGCATTATTATCAGAAGAAGTTAAAAGAATTTCATTACCTTCATTAATTCCAACAACTTGATATATTAGAGCTTCACCATTTAAATCAACAGCAGGATGCCACACTAATGAATAATCTTCATCAACATTAGTAATTTCATATTCTCCTCCATCTAAGGCAGCAGTTTCCTCAGTAAAGAAGAAATAAGGTGATGGTGGAGCTGCAACATTTTGTTCAAAGTCACTATACATTCTTGGAAAATATTGATATCCATCATTGACAACAGATGAACTGCTTGAATATTGAGCACCTACAACAATAACATTGACTGGCCATACAGGTTCAGGTTGACCATCTAAATCTAGGTCTTTATCTATTCTTACTCTTGTTTCAAGGTATCCATCTGTCATATCAAGGTTTGCGTTACTACCTTCTGCAGGCCAAGTACCACCTGACAAAGTAATAGCATTAATTTTAAGTAACATTGATTCATATTTCTCTGGGTCTGCCTGTAAATCAGCAATAGTTACAACCATTGGCTCAGGTGTAGTAGCAGTACCTAAAAATAAGATATCTTCTGGAGTTGTATAAATTTCGGTTAGTCCTCTGAATTGTGCAACTTCTCCCGAAACTTGAACTCTATCACCAATATTATAATTTGATAATGTATCACCTGAAGACCATAAGTGAATTGCAGCAGATTCGTCTTGAATAGTTGTAAGATAACCTGAACTAGAGAAGTTTAATGATGTAACAATACCCATAGTTACAACTTGCTCACCCAATCTATCAGGAACACCATCACCATCAGAATCAATTTTTACACCAGCAATTGCCTCTGCACTTACTTTTTGTAAGTCAAGAACAACTATTGGTAAATATCCATCACCTCGTGGTACACCACTATAGATAACCTCAAGATCAGCATCATTATCAACATTTGCTAATTGAACTATATCTATTTGACCACCAGATGCAAGAATACCTGAATCAATAAGTTCACTACCCCAACTATTGATATCTGTAGGGTCACCACCCATATATTTAACTCTATAAACAGAGTTCCAAGGCGAGCCATCTCTGGTACCAAAAACTAAATCGATGTTTCCATCACCATCAATATCTCCTGCAGCACCACCAGTTAATCTTGTTGCACCAAGTAGGCTTAAATCTGCAATCATATGAGCTTCTGCTGCACCATTTTCATTTACCATAAGCATATAAACTTTAGCTGAACCCCAATATTCGCCCATAAATATTTCATCATTTCCATCACCATCTACATCACCAGAACTTGCAGATAGGAAGTTTCCATTTCCGCCAATAATTCCACTTTGGAAATGACCAAATTTATATTTTGAGCTATCTGGGTGATAAAATACTGGGTAAATATCTCCACTAAGATTCATACTAACAGCAACTACAGCATCCTCAGTGTTTACTGTTACAACATCCCAATTAGATGAACCAATTGACCAATCGCCAAAATCTCCACTACCCATATCTAAAGCATTAGCATCAAAAGATCTTGGTGGACCAGCGTACATAACTTCATCAGCATCATCGCCATCAATATTTGCAAGTACTATAATGTCTATTTGCCCTTTACCATCTTCACCAATTATCCCTTTGTCAAGAAGGGAAGTAGTATAATTTGCAGGATCCGTAATATCTCCGCCTAGATAGTCAACTTTGTAAACTTCATCAGTTTGTCTAAAGCCAACAATAAATTCAGCAAGTGAATCTGAATCTATATTACCAACTCTTACGGTTGTAATTCTACTTGCCGTATTTGCTGAGAAATCTACAATAGCAGTTGCAACTAAAGAATCAGCATCTTTTTGTAGTACCCAAATTGACTTAGAACCACTACCACCATAATCATTCACAATAAATTCAGTAATTCCATCATTATCTAAATCAGTAACATTGGCACCTCTAAAAACCCATGATGAACCAATATTTTGTGTTTTTAGTGAATCATATGAAGAACCAGTAGCTTCAATTGATTGTATATCTCCATTCCAATCAAATACGTAAATAATGTTCTCATCAACTAATACATCTCTGTAATTACTACCAGAGTTATCGCTGGTACCATTTGCTTCCATAGTCCATGTTTCAGAACCATCACCAAGATCTGGTATATCACTTACAGAGACTACACCCCAACCATAATATTCTTTTCTCTCGGCAAATACAAATTCGTCTGTACCATCACTATCAACATCAGTAAGTACAGCACCAAAAGGTCTCATCTCTGTCATATCAGGAACATCAAAGTTCCAGGCAGCATTAGGGTTCCAAGTACCATCACCGTTATCAATACCCATAGCATCTGATGTAGAATCGCCAGGGAATTCGTAAACTAAAATTCTATCAGGGTTAGGATTAGTTGTTGCATCAAGATTGTTTATGGGAGTCCAAATAATTTCTCCTTTACCATCATTATCCCAATCACCAGCTAAGAGAATTGGCCATGTATTTTGTGCTGGAATATAATTTACAATAGTTTCCCATTTTTTTATCCAAGCACCAGCAACATATTCATACTTAAAAAGAGTTGGAATTAATTCTCCACCAGCACCATCAACCCAATTATTATTAACAGCATACATTTCAATAAGTCCATCACCATCATAATCCATACCAGCAACAGCATTACCGAAACCACCATCAGGTGAAGCAATTTCACCATTACGAATAAATTCATTTGCTTGAACATCTTTACCATTAAATTCTAAAGTCCAAGTTTCGCTGCCATTAGCATCATCAGGAACATCACTAACTGATACAATAGCCATTGAGAAATAACTTTTTCTATCAGCTAAAGCAACTTCTTGTTTACCGTCGCCATCAAAATCGGCAACAACTATTTTAATAGCACGCATGCTGGCACCATCAGGTAGATCAAAATTCCATTCAGTGTTTGCTTTCCAGCCGCCAGCACCATCATCAACACCCATGTTGTCGCTGCCATCTCCAGGAGCTTCAAACACATAGATTCTTGCAGGTGAAGGAGTTCTTGAACCTTCTGCAGGTGTCCAAATAACTTCAGGTTTACCATCGCCATCTAAATCAGCTTGGGCAAGACCAGGCCAAGTATTTTGTGTACGAGGTAATGCAGCACTCCAAACAGAATCCCATGAAGTTCCATTCAACTCATACTTGTACATTCTTGGAGTATATACTTCTCCAGCTTGGTCCCACATATCATTTACAAAATACATTTCTGTTTTGCCATCACCGTCAAAATCAACGCCGGCAAGAACATTTCCAATCCCTAAGTTTTGATCAGCAACCGGAATAGGAATCACAGCACTTCTAACAAATAAATCTTGTGCTACAAGACTTGTTGATATAAGCAGGGTTAATAAAATTAGTGTAGTTTTTAGCTTCATCATAATACCTCCATTATGATTTGTGAGTAAGTTAATTAGTATAACTATAAAAATTAAAAGCCCGGCTTAATGTTAACCGGACTTTTATGTTTGTTCTATTTAATTAAAGTCATTTTTTTAGAAATAGTATTTATTCCATTGTTGATACTATAAATATATGTACCGGAAGATAATCTTGAAGCGTCGAAAGAGACTTTATAATTTCCACTACTAAACTCAGCACCATTAATTAATTTAGTAACCAACTCTCCAGTAATACTGTAAACCTCTAAAGTGATTTGTGCTTTTTCTGTAATTGAAAATTCAATTGTAGTAGAAGGGTTAAACGGATTAGGGTAATTTTGAGAAACCTCGAAACTTGTAGGAATATTATTATCAGTTTTTTCAACACTTGTAATAGTTAAATTAATTGTAGGTAGGGTTCCTGAAAAAACCCATTTTTCAATAGTCCATCCATAGTACGATTGGCTATAAACATTTTTATTATCATCAATTGAAATACTAAATGTTGAAGTATAACCAGATGCGACATTATCTACATGGTTGTTATAAGTACTATCAGCCGAGATATAGTTCCAATCAGCTACATCAATTGTATCCATTATTGATCCGGTGTTAGGATTGATAGCGTACATTCTGCCAAACCAATATGATCTTAAACTATGTAAGTCATTATCAACAGCAGCAAAGAGAATATTATTATCATTCATAAATGATAGACCAAGCGGTGAAGCTACATTTGCTGAATCGACATAATCAAGTCTTTCATAATTAAAAGTTGGTGCCAATTCATATCCATCAGTAATATTACCGATGTATGCATAAATTTTACCATTTAATGAATTAGATACATAAATAACTGAACCATCAGAATTTGATGCAACACCTTGTGCTAAGCCATTATCAGGAAGAGTGATTACTTGACGTGGTGTTGCAACACTTCCCGCATCCCATTCGGAATCGTTAAAATCATAAACGAATACTTTACTTGGAGTTGCTTCATTACCTTGAGTGGTAACAAATACTTGACCAGCATCATTAACATCAATAGCCCACAATGAATCGATATTAAAAGCATTTGAAACAGTAGATATTTTTTTGGGATGTGTATAAACAGAATCATCTTTAATTTCAAAGACTAAAATACTATGAGCAGCATCGTTATTGGCAACAAAAATTAAATCTCCATGCGATGCAATATCCCAAGATTTGTCCATAAATACTTGGTTAAACCCATTTAACCATAAAGTTTGTTTTGGGTCATCACCACTGCTAAAACTTGCTCCCAATCTGCCAGAGCTGTCTGTAGCATTTTTGTAACCAACTAAATAATACTCACCTACAGATGGACGACTAACGAGAGCCACAAAACTATTTTCTCCTGTAGTTGCAGCTACTGCCATTGTTCTTTGGTTTGTACCATTATCATTATCATCATCTGTAACTAAGGCTGTAGCCCATTCGCCATCAAATGTTTGTGCAGATAGTGTTGAAAATGATAATAAAATGGAAAGTGATAGTGCAATAAAAATGTAAAACTTTTTCATAAAAACCTCTTAATTATTTAACAAATTTCTAAATGTTACATTAACCATAACTATTTGCTCAAGATTGCAAAATTAAGATTTAAAGTCAAGAAGAAGGTTATTAAAAATGAACTAATTAGTATATTTATAGAAAAAATATTTTAGTGAAAAAATTTTTATAACCGTTAGAACTAAAGAGCATTATAAGAAAATGGGTATTTGTTATTGTTCATCAAACTAATAAAAAAAACAATTTACGAATAATTATACGAGATTTGATTTCACAACATTGTAAATCAAAAAATTTGCAATGTTAAATATGAATAATTATTCACTAATGTTAAAATAGTTCAATAAGTAATCATACTTATCATTGTTTTCAGAGATATGATAGTATTCATTATTTCCTAGATTATGTATGTAATCTTTTTCAAATTCAGAAATATTTAAAACAATATCTTCAATTCCATTCATAATAAATTCTAACTCACTATTTGTCATAGTGGGGTGGATAGAAAATCGAACCCAACCAGGCTTTTGTGAAAGGTCTTGTTTATCAATCATATCAGTTATACCTTTAGAACGAGTGGGATCGATGTGAAGAAGATAATGCCCATAAGTACCAGCACACGAGCAGCCACCGCGCATTTGAATTCCATATCTATCGTTTAATAATTTTACCATTAAATTGAAGTGAATATCCTCTACATAAAATGAAATAATACCGAGTCTATCATCAATATTATTTGCAAGAAGATGAACCCTTGGAATTTTCCGTAAGCGTTTTAATGCAATTGGTAAAAGTTCTTTTTCACGGGCAATAATATTTTCAACACCCATTTCTTCTTTTAATTTGATGCTAAGTGCTGTTCTTATTGTTTGAAGAAACCCAGGTGTACCGCCATCCTCACGTGCTTCAATACTATTTACATATCTGTGCCCGCCCCAAGGGTTAGTCCACTCAACAGTGCCGCCGCCTGGATGATCTGGTACATTTCTTTTATAAAGAGTTTTATTAAATATTACAACACCGGATGTTCCTGGACCGCCAAGAAATTTATGAGGAGAAAAAAATATAGCATCCAATCTCTCTTCAGGGTCTCTTGGGTGCATGTTTATTGGGTCGTATGGAGCAGAAGCAGCAATATCAACAAAGCAAAATCCACCATGCTGATGCATTATTTTTGCCAATTTGTGATAGGGTACTCTAATTCCCGTAACATTTGAACAAGCCGAGAAAGAGCCAATTTTCAGTTTTCTATTTTTATATTTTTCAAGAGTTTCATTTAATTTTTGAACATCAATTAGACCTTCCTCTGTTGGCTCTAATACTACAGTCTCTGCAATTGTTTCAAACCAGCTTGTTTGATTTGAATGGTGTTCCATGTGTGTTAAAAAAATTACCGGACGGTATTCTTCAGGGATATCAATAAATTTCTTTAATTGCTCAGGTAACTTAAACCCAAGTATCCGTTGAAGTTTATTGATCACAGTTGTCATTCCCGAACCGGCAGTTATTAAAACATCATTATCACTTGCGTTGCAATGGTCTTTAATAATTTTCTGTGCAATTCGATATGCATGTGTAGTTGTGGTTCCGGTAATGCTTGTTTCGGTATGAGTGTTGCCAACAAAGGGACCAAAATCGTTTTTTATTCTATCTTCAATTGGTCCGTAGAGTCTTCCACTTGCTACCCAATCAGCATAAATTATTTTTTTCTCTCCATACGGAGTCTTAAATGTTTGATCAATCCCAACGATATTTTTTCTGAAAGGTTCAAAATATTTTTCTAATTCTGACATAAAACAACTCACATAATTTCAATTTTTATCCTATCAATATATAAATAATGAAGTACTTTTTCATTGGATGAATTTTGGACGCTACAAATTATTTTGATGTGATATGTTTAATTCAATAAACCATTGAAAACACTAAAAATACGTGATTAGATTTTTATTCGCGAATTCGCGGCATTCTTTTTTTTTTGAATCCATAAATCGAAACACAATAAACAAGCATCTTAAAAAATTACAAAACCATTTTGGAAGACTTTGTTATTTTAGATAACTTAAAAATAAAATTTAGAGGAAAATATGAAACCTTTTATCAATTACTTAATACTATCTCTTTTTTGGATAATCCCTTTATTTGCACAATCATTAGAGCTGCCAAGGCTTAGTACTAAAGCAGAAGTAACGCAGCAAATTGGTTTAAGTAAAGTAGCTATTAATTATAGCAGACCAGGAGTAAAGGGAAGAAAAATATGGGGCGGATTAGTACCCTACAATAATGGCATTCCATTCCCTTGGCGTGCAGGTGCTAATGAAAATACTACAATTGAAATATCTGATGATGCTGAAATTAATGGTAAATTTATAAAAGCTGGAGTTTACGGATTTCACATTATACCAAGTGAAACAGAATGGATTCTAATTTTTAATAATCATAATAAGTCTTGGGGCAGTTTCTTTTATGATGAAACATTTGATGCTCTTAGGGTAAAAGTTATTCCATCTCAAAATGAATTTACAGAATGGTTAGAATATGGATTTGAAGATATTACTTCGAGTTCTGTTACCGTTTATATGAAATGGGAAAAGTTGAAAATTAATTTTAAAATATCTTTTGATGAAAATGAAATTGTTCTTAAAAATATTAGGGAGCAGTTATTATCTCTCCCTGGCTTTGGATGGGAAGGACCAATGGAAGCAGCAGCATTTTGTTTAAATAATAATTTTAATTACGATGAAGCATTGGAGTGGATAGATGTTTCGATTAACAGAAATCCTACATTTCAGAATAAAATTATTAAAGCAGAACTGTTACTTAAAATTGGAGAAATAGAAAAATCGGATAAAGTTAGAAAAGAGGCTTTTGAAAATTCATCTGAAAAAGAATTAAACGATTATGGATATGAATTATTAAATAAAAATAATATTGATGAAGCATTAGAGATTTTTAAAATGAATATTAGTCGTCATCCAAATTCTTGGAATTGTTATGATAGTTATGGGGATGCTTTGACACGTGCCGGTAAAAATGATGAAGCAATTAAAAATTACAAAAAAGCTTTAGAGTTAGCACCAGAAAATAAGAAAGAAAGGATTAGAAAAACTATAAAGTAATTAAACAAAATTAATTCCCCGTGCAGAACTAAAAGCCCAACTTTTGCTTTATTTAGTGTGTTTATTTTTTATTTGATATTTTAGCAATTTAATAAATGCTGAAAATTCATAAAAGTTGGGCTTTTGTATAAATATCTCAGTGGAGAAGAATATATTTTGCTGTTATAATTAGAACAAAACCAAATAATTTAAGTTATAAGACACTTATTGAAAAAAACAACTTTTAGATTTGTGTTTAGAGGAGATGCAATTTTAAAAGTGTAAGAAATGTATTTAATATTATGATTTCAAAAGTTGGATTTTGAAATTTTACTAAAATAGTGAGGGAATATGCCATATCGTGAAGAATCAAAAAAGGATAGTTATTATCATCTCTATAATAGAGGAAATAATTTTGAAAAAATATTTTTCGAAAAGAAGAATTACGATTTCTTCTTGAATAGAATTATTAAATGTTTTAATAAAAAAATAGATATTGTTGCATATGTTCTGATGCCTAATCATTATCATTTTATCATAAAGCTAAATGAAGATGGGGTCTTGGGAAAAGCTATGCAGAAATTTTCAACAAGTTATACTAAAGCAGTTAACTTAAGTCAAAACAGAGTTGGGCATTTATTCCAGGGAAGATATAAGATTAAAATTGTTCCAGAAAATAATTATTTACTTCATCTTTCTCGATATATTCACTTGAATCCAGTTAGAAAGGGCTTAGTTAAAGTTCCGATTGAATATGAGTACTCTAGCTATAATGTATATGTAAACAAAGTAAAATGTTCTTTTATTAATAATGGTCTAATCATAGAACAAGTAAAGAATTATGAGGAGTTTGTTCTTGGCTATCAAGAAAATCAAAATTGTTTTGTGAAAAAACTTTTGTTTTGAAATCTAAAAAGCCCAACTTTTATGGGTCATTAATATTTTTAAGCACTAAAATATTAAGTTAAAACTAAATACCCTTAAATAAAGCAAAAGTTGGGCTTTTCTTTCCATGAATAAACAAGTCTCTTTTGCCTTCATGTATTTGTGTTTATTCATTTTAATTAAATCATTGCCTCCCAAATCAATAGGAATTCTGCAATAAAAATTGAATGCCAACAAATAGTATGGTGAATATTGCATATCCGAGTTAAGCAATTATTAAAAAGCCCAACTTTTATTGAGAATTATTTTATAAATGTAGTTCAAAGGAATCAAAAATTTTCAAATTATTAGATTTAAAAAGTTGGGCTTTTGCTTCTCCTCTTACTCCACATCATCAACTTTTAACATAATTATTGCAGCGGTGAACATTGAAAGCCCACCAAGCAGTAGTGCATATATAGCATCACCTCCAAAAATGTATTTCACAAAAAAGCCTAAAATAGCTGCTGCAGTAATTTGCGGTATTACAATAAAGAAATTGAAAATTCCCATATAAACTCCAAGTTTCTTTTGTGGTAAAGAGCCTGTAAGAATTGCATACGGAATTGATAAAATAGATGCCCAAGCAATGCCAATACCAATCTCTGATATCAAAAGCATGTTTGGTGATTTGATTATAAAAAATGATGCTAACCCTAAGCCGCCGAGAATTAAACTTATTGAATGGACTTTTTTTCGTTCTATTCTTTTTGACATCCAGACTAAAAGGAATGCAGATAGAGCAGCTACTCCATTATAGACCGACATAAGTATTCCAACCCAGTCAGCTCCTTCATTATAAAGTAGGGAAGTTGTATCTGTTGTACCATAAATATGATTTGTAACTGCAGGCGTAGTGTAAATCCACATTGCGAATAGAGCAAACCACGAGAAGAACTGCACATAAGCAAGCTGCTTCATTGTTCTCGGCATATTATATAAATCAGTGATAACAGAGAGTAAACCAGAACTGGAATTGGCTTTGTTGAGATAAGAGGAATAAATTTGAATTATTCCAAAAATGGCAATGCCGAGAAAGAAAACTAATAAGCCATAATCCATGTAGATAAACAATTCAAAAATTGCGTATAAAAGTATTCCAATAATTGTCCAAATAAATCCATTACGAAGTAATTTTTGCGAGTTTATTTTTTCGCTATCCAATTTCTCAGATTGCAGTTGAACATCATCTTTTTCAAAAGCATCCAATTCTTCGGGACTATATTCCTTTGTTTTAACTACAGTCCATAAAACAGCAAGAAAGAAAGCTAAACCACCAATGTAGAAAGAGTATTTTACAGATTCCGGAATTACACCTTCGGGGGCAATGTTGCTAATTCCAAACCAGTTTGTCATGATGTAGGGAAGTGCAGAGGCAACAACTGCTCCGGTACCAATAAAAAAGCTCTGCATCGAAAAACCAACTGTACGTTGTTCGGCAGGAAGCATATCACCAACAAATGCTCTAAATGGTTCCATAGAGATATTTATTGATGCATCCATAATCCAAAGCATTCCGGCAGCAACCCAAAGTACTGGTGAGTTAGGCATCACAAATAAAGCAAGTGATGCTAAGATTGCTCCAACAAGGAAGAACGGACGTCTGCGACCAAATCTATTCCATGTTTTATCACTCATATAACCAATAATTGGCTGCACTATTAAACCAGTTACTGGGGCAGCAATCCATAGTATTGGAATTTCATCTATACTTGCACCGAGTGTCTCAAATATTCTCGATACATTTGCATTCTGAAGTGCAAAACCAAATTGGATTCCCATAAACCCAAAACTCATATTCCAGATTTGCCAAATAGATAATGGTGGTTTTTTCATTAATATCTCATGATTTAATTTGATAAAATATTGATTAAGAAAGATATATAGTTTGGTTGGATACTTGCAACATATTGTAATAATATTGTTACATTGCTTCATTGCTCTATTGTTTCATTGTTAAAAGCATTTAAATCAACAATTTAACAATAGAGCAATGTAACAATGGTTAAGATATATAATAATTATTAGCAATATTCATATAAATTCAATATAATTTATATGCAAAAATAATTAAATAAGGATGATAATGAAATCATTACTTCAACTAAAAATTGATTCTCCTCTTAAGGAAGCCATTTCTCAGAAAGCAAAAAAATATGGTGTTCCTGCAAGTAGTCTTATACGTATTGCACTTACTCAAGCATTTATGGATGAAAATAATGACGATATGTTTGGAAATATTTTTAATGCTGATAGAGATAATGAAGGTAAAGGAATTCCTGTAAAAGATTTTCTTGAAATGTTAAAAGCATGAAAAAAGAAACCACTAATGTACGATATCATAGAAATACTCAATAAAATAAAACACAATGTTGGCTCCGCATTTTTTTATACACCATATAAAAATGACGATACAAAAAGTTATATCTTCAGCACTCCTAAAAAAACAATTATTTGCAAAAATCTTGAAGAAATAGAAAGCACATTAAACGAGATTGATTCTTTATCAAAAATCTATAAATATGCTTACGGATTTATTACGTATGAAGTTGGATACTCGTTTGAAGAAAAATTAAAACAACTCTTTAAAGAGACGAGAGATAAATTAATTTCTTTCAATTTTTATAATTGTGAAGATGTAAAAATAATTCCATCGAAGGAAATATCTTTTAAAAGCATTCAGTCATTGCTCGGTAGAAAAAACTTTACAATTAAAAACCTTGAGTTGAACCAAACAGAAAGTGAATATGAGAAAAGCATTAAGGAAATTAAGAGACTAATTGAAATAGGGGATACTTATCAAGTTAACTATACTCTTAAATCTAAATTTAATTTTGATGGAGATATTACTTCATTTGTTGCAAGTTTAATTTTTAATCAGTCCGCAGAATATACGGCATTTATTAATGATGAAAACAACTATATAATTTCAAGTTCGCCCGAATTATTTTTTAAAACCGATGGGGATAAAATAATTTCCAAACCAATGAAGGGGACAATTAAGCGAGGGATAAATTTAGATGATGATTTTGCAAAGAGTGAGCAGCTAAAGAGTAGTAAAAAAGATAAAGCTGAAAATATTATGATTGTTGATTTGTTAAGAAATGATATTGGTAAAATCAGCAAGTTCAATTCAGTTACGGCTAAACCTCTTTTTGAAATTGAAAAATTTGAAACTCTTTTCCAAATGACCTCCACAGTTTCTGGTGAGTTGAAGGAGAAATCATTTTCATCAATTATTAAAAATCTTTTTCCGTGTGGTTCAATTACTGGTGCTCCTAAAATTAGAACTATGGAGATTATTAATAGTTTAGAGAGAGGAAAACGAGGTATTTATACTGGCACAATTGGCTTAATTGATAATGGCGATTACAATTTTAATATTCCGATACGCACAATTACTATCAACAAAAATGATAGCAGTGGAGAGATGGGAATTGGAAGCGGCATTGTTTGGGATAGCATATCGAGCGATGAATTTGAAGAAGCAAAATTAAAGAGTAACTTCCTAACTAAACCAGCAAATTATTTTGAACTTATTGAAACAATGCTTGTGGAGAGTGGGGATATCTTTTTGATAGAAAACCACATTAATCGATTAAGAAAATCGGCGGAGTATTTTCTCTTCCATTTTGATGAGTCAAAATTACGGGAATTACTTTATCAAATTGTTGTTGGATTAAATTCTAAAAAAAGATTCAAAATTAGATTACTCCTATCAAAGTGGGGCGAACTTAAGTATAGTTTGGAAGAAATATTGGATTCTAAAAATAGTGGTAGAATTGTAATTTCTGATAAGAGAATTAATAGCAATGATTATTTTAAATATTTCAAAACTACAAATAGAAAACTATTTAATAGTGAATTCAAAAAGTGGAAGAGTGAAGGATTTGATGATGTGATTTTTCAAAATGAAAAGGGGGAAATAACCGAAGGGGCAATAACAAATATTATGATTTCAAAAGGTGGAAAATTATTTACACCGCCTGTTTCCTCTGGTTTGCTAAATGGCTGCTATCGCGGATATTTGCTTACATCAAATAAAAATATTACCGAGAAAATTCTATTTGTGAATGACTTAATTTCAGCAGATGAAGTTTTTATTTTGAACTCTGTGATTAAGGTGTTAGATATTGGTGAGGTTGTTTTAGGGTGTGATTCTTAAGAATCACTTATATTTTGCAGTAAGATAATAGTTTTGAAAACAGCGGAGGTTTTAATTTAGAGAAATTGTATTTCGGGGCAAAGGTTATTCATTCGTGTATTGTAAAGTTAATTCCAAAAAGAAATTCATAATTAAAATAATTATCTTCGAGTATCAAAAAAATAGACACATCTATGGAACAGAACTCAATTAAAATATCGGAACGCAAAAAAGAGCATATTGATATTTGCCTCAATTCGGATGTTACATATAAAAAAAGTAACGGATTTGAAAAATATGATTTTATTCATAATCCAATTACTGAAGTTAAAATTGATGAAATAGATTTCAGCAGTAACTTCTTAGAAAAAAAAATCAGTTTACCATTTATAATTTCTTCTATGACCGGAGGTACAAAAGAGACCACATCATTAAATGAAAAACTATCCATTATTGCCAATGAACTAAATATTCCTATCGGGGTTGGTAGCCAGAGAATTATGCTCGAAGATAGTTTGCAAGAATCATCGTTTAATATTGTAAGAAAAAATGCTCCCAAAGTTCCAATAATGAGCAATATTGGGGCAGCTCAAATAGTACAGTTAAAAGATGTAATTGAATTAAAAAGAATTATTGACCCAATTGAAGCTGATGGATTAATTGTACACCTAAATCCTTTGCAGGAACTTCTGCAGCTTGAAGGTGATAGAGACTTTTCTGAACTTTTAAATAGATTAGAAGAGATAAAAAACAAAATCGATATTCCATTAATAGTTAAAGAAGTTGGTTCCGGGTTTGATTATAATTCTGCTGAAAAACTTCTTAATTCTGGTGTTGATGTAATTGATGTTGCTGGGGCTGGAGGAACAAGCTGGGCTGCTGTTGAGTTAAAGCGAAATGATGATGAAAGTAATTATTATTTCAGAGAGTGGGGCTATAGAACCTCCTATTCAATTAGGGAGATTTCTAAATTAAAAAAGAAGCAAAAATTTATCTTAATTGGTTCTGGTGGTATTTCAACTTTTGATGATGCTGCAAAAGCAATTGCACTTGGTGCCGATATTGTTGCATCTGCCGGCACAATTTTAAAAACACTTGATTCATCAGGAGTTGGGGGAGTTATAAATTTTATTATTAATTTGTTCATCGGAATTAAAAAAATTATGTTTTTAACTGGAAGTTCAACCATACTGGAACTACAGCAAAATAAAATATTGAGAAAAGAGGACCTCTTTTGAAAAAGAATATTACAGAGAAGTATAGTTTAAACTATAGCAACGTAACTAAAAAGATTGATGAAAAATTATCAAAAATTCTTGAAGCTAAAACCCCAAAATCACTTTACGAGCCGTGCAGCTATATTTTGCAAAGCGGAGGGAAACATTTACGCTCGTACTTAGTATTGCTAACAACAAAAGCGGTTGGCGGCAAAATATCAAAAGCATATAATGCAGCACTTTCGGTAGAAGTATTACATAGCTTTACACTGGTTCACGATGATATAATGGATAGTGCTGATAAAAGACGCGGTAGAGAGACACTACATATTAAATATGATATTAGTACAGCAATTCTGGCTGGCGATAGTTTAATAGCGGTTGCATATAAATATCTTTTAAAAGATTCAAAAGTAAATACATTAAATATTCTAAATACTTTTAACCAAAGTGTACTTGATGTTTGTGAAGGACAGAGCCTTGATAAAGAATTTGAAGTGAGAGGTGATGTAACTATTCAGGAATACACGAAAATGATTCAGAAGAAAACAGCAGCTTTAATTGAAATGTGTTGTTCCATAGGGGCACAAATTGGTGGTGGAAATAGAAATGAAATTAAAGCATTAGAAATTTATGGAAGAAATATAGGTTTAGCGTTTCAGTTAAAAGATGATTTGCTTGATATAATGGGAGATGAAAAAGACTTTGGTAAAAATGTTGGAGGCGATTTAGTTGAAGGCAAAAAAACATTTCTTTTTTTGAAAGCCCTTGAAATTGCTGAAGGAAACGATAAACTTGAATTGTTAAAGGTTGTTAAAAATAGTGGAATTAGAAAGAACCAAATCAAAAAATATAAAAAGTTATACGAAAAACTTAATATTTTAGAAATAACTGAAAAAGAAATAAATAGATATACAAACTTGGCTTTAAAATCATTAAATAAAATTAAAGACTCGGATGCTAAAGAAAATTTAAGATGGTTAGCAAATTCATTAATAGACAGAAATAAATAATGGTAGAAAAAAGAATTACAATTATAAATAATGCAGGTCTGCATACACGTCCGGCAGCAACAATTGTAAAAATTGCTGCACAGTTTAAGTCAGAATTTTTTATACTTAAAGATGATTTAGATATCAATGGAAAAAGTATAATAGGAGTTATGACCCTTGCCGCTGCAAAGGGTTCAGAGTTAACTTTAACTTTTGATGGACCTGATGAAGTGGAAATGGCAGAAGCAATTACGGAGTATTTCAATAAAGGCTTTGATGAATTATGATTGATTTAGAAAAAGAAAATGTTTACAAAGGAATTCCGGCTGCACCCGGTATTAAAATTGCAAATGCTTTTTTATTCAAAAAAGAGATTGAAAAAGTTACTGATGAAGCAATAACAAATGTTGACGAAGCAATTGGTAATTTTACTGAGGCACTTGCAAAATCGAAAAAAGAGTTGGCAAAGGTTTTTAGTCTTGCAGTAGATAAACTTGGTAGAAAACGTGCGGCTCTTTTTGAAGCACAAATAATGATTCTTGATGATCCAGTTTTAGTTAATCGGATTATAGATAGAATTAGGGCTGAGAAAAAGAACTCGGAGTTTATTGTTAATGATGAGATTTCTAAATATCAAGATATTATGACTCTTTCTCACGAGCAGTATATGAGGGAGCGTTCGCAGGATATCGAAGATATTAAGAACAGAATAATCAGAAATATTCGGAAGAAAAAATGGAAATCAAGAATATCAACTGGCGAGGTTATTCTTGTTTCAAATTCACTTACGCCTGCTGATACTGTACTTTTTTCAAGAATGAATGTTACAGGATATATTACAAATTTTGGCGGATTAACATCACACGCTGCAATTGTTGCTCGTTCGCTTAATGTACCCGCCATTGTTGGGCTTCATGATGCAACCGAAAATATTAAAAATTCTGATAAAGTAATTATTGATGGATTTAATGGAATTGTTATTGTAAATCCGGATGATGAACAACTTTTGCATTACCAAAGAAAATTAAAAAAACTTGAAGTTGTAAATATTGAGTTAGCAAAGTTAAGAGATTTACCAGCAGAAACATTGGATGGAAAGAAAATTGATATTCTTGCAAACCTTGACCTGAATGAGGAAATTGAATTAATAATACAGAATGGTGCCGAAGGTGTTGGCTTAATGCGTACCGAGCAAATATTTCAGGAGTATGATTCTTTCCCCAGCGAGGATGAACAGTCAGAGGTTTATTCTAATTATGCAGAAAAACTCTATCCGCTTCCTTTAACAATTAGAGCATTTGATATTGGGGGCGATAAAGTTCTTCCTGTTGATGTACAAGAGCCAAACCCAATGTTAGGTTGGCGAGGCATAAGATTTCTATTGGATAATGAAGAACTTTTTAGAACACAAATACGAGCTGTGTTAAAATCTAGTATTCATAAAAATATTAAATTTATGATACCTATGGTTTCGTCAGTTAGTGAGATAGAATTAACGAAAGAACTAATTGCAAAATGTATGGCTGAACTAATATTAGAAAAAATTCCTTTTGATGAACATTTAGAATTAGGGATTATGATTGAAGTACCATCAGCAGCTTTAATGATAAAAGAATTTGCGGAAGATGTCGATTTTTTCAGCATTGGTACTAATGATTTAATTCAATATTTGCTTGCAGTGGATAGAGGAAACGATATTGTTACAAACCAATATCAAGGATTTCATCCGGCAGTGATAAGAACACTAAATTTTATAATTAACGAAGCAAAGAAGACTAAAACTAAAGTTAGCCTTTGTGGTGAGATGGCTGCTGATTATAAAGCTATTCCACTATTGGTAGGATTAGGACTTGACTCGATAAGTGTGAGTGGTTCTGTAATTCCACATGCTAAAAAAATTATTAGGTCACTAAATTATTCTGAAATATCTGTTTTTGTAAGTCAGTGTTTAAAATGCAAAACTGAAAAAGAAATTCATGACAAATTAGATAAATTTTATTCTGATAATTTTAGTGAATCTTCAAATGAATTTTATTCAAATTAATTAGGTCTGTTATGAATAGAAGAAAAATAGTTTATCCTATCCTTATTCTATTATTAATTCTTGTTTTTACATCGTGCACTCCAGGTAGTGGTGCAAGTAGTTTTGATGACCCTGCCGGATTTTTTATGGGTATTTGGCATGGGTGGATTGCACCAGTATCCCTTTTTATGGGCTTTTTTAATTCAGAAATTAGAGTTTACGAAATTCACAATACTGGCTGGTGGTACGATTTTGGTTTTTACATGGCAATAATTAGTGGTTTTGGCGGGTTATCGTTCTTTAGAAAAAAGGATGAGAAATAAATTATTAATTGTAATAGCATTGCGGGGTACGGGTTTCGAGTTACGAGTTTCGTGTGTTAGATTATTTAATGGTATTTACCAACAACTCGTAAGGGGCGTAGGTTATGCTAAGCCTTCATCTAATGAAAATTTAAGAGCGATTAGTAGTCTCAAAAAATTATTTTAAATCCTCAAATTTCCAAATTATAAAATCTCCAAATCCTCAATGTGCTTCAAGCCAATTGTTGCCAACGCCAATATCTACAACCGTTGGTACTTTTAATATAAAAGCCCCCTCCATATTTTTTTTGATTATTGGTTTTACAATTTCAAGTTCATTTTTTGGAACATCAAAAACTAACTCATCGTGTACTTGTAATACCATTTTTGTTTTTGCATTTATTTTTTCCAATTCATTCTGAACTTTAATCATTGCAAGTTTAATCATATCAGCAGCAGTACCTTGAATTGGCATATTAACAGCTACACGTTCTTCAAATTGTTTCATTACTCTATTATTACTATTAATATTTTTGAGATATCTCCTTCGTCCAAGAAGTGTCTCTGCGTATTCATGTTCACGAGCAAATGCAATAGAATCATCAATGAAACTCTTTACTTTGCTGAAGTTTGAAAAGTATGTATCAATAATTTCTTTCCCTTGCGTGCGAGTAATTCCTAATCGATTCGATAAACCAAATACACCAATACCATAAAGAATTCCAAAATTAACTTCCTTTGCTTTACGTCTCATATCAGAGGTTACTTCTTCCTGCGGTACAGAAAAGACAAGTGCTGCTGTTGATTTATGAATATCTTCGCCATTTTTAAATGCTTCCATCAAAGTTTCATCTTCGCAGATTGATGCCATAATTCGTAACTCAATTTGGCTATAGTCTGAACTAAGGAGAACATGGTTTTCATCCCGTGGAATAAAGGCTTCACGAATTTTCTTACCCAATTCTGTACGTATTGGAATGTTCTGCAAATTAGGATTCAAACTCGATAATCTTCCAGTTGAAGTTACAGTCTGATTAAATGAAGTATGCACTCGCTTTGTTACTGGATTTATTAGTTTTGGCAAAGCATCTGCATAAGTAGATTTTAGTTTTGCTGCTTGTCGGTATTCCAATAGATAATCAACAATAGGACTTTGACCCTTTAGTGCTTCAAGTGAAGAAGCGTCTGTGGAAAATCCGGTTTTTGTTTTCCTAGTTGGTGGTAGATTTAATTTATCAAAAAGAATTACTTGTAACTGTTTTGGAGAATTAATATTGAAAACTTCACCAGCATGTTCGTAAATCTCTTTTGTGTATCTATCCATTGAGCTTTGTAATAATAGACTAAATTTATTTAATGCTTTAATATTTAAATTAATTCCCGCACGTTCCATTTTTTCTAAAACTGTTACTAATGGAAATTCAATTTTCTCTGAAATTGTTTCCAACTTATTTTTTGATAGAAGTTTCTTAAATACCTCGTATAATCTGAATGTAATATCAGCATCTTCGCAAGCGTATATTGATAGCTTATTTATGTCAACATCAAATATTAAATCTGCATCTTTCTTTTTCCCAATTAATTCGGAAATGGGAATAGGGGAGTAACCAAGATATTTTTCAGAGAGTGCATTCATTCCATGTTTCTGGTCTGGGTCAATAATGTAGCTTGCTATCATTGTATCAAAGTAAAAGTTTTCAACATTAATATTATTTGTTTTAAGAACTGCTATATCATATTTTCCATTCTGACAGACTTTTTTTACATTCTTATTTTCAAATACTGGTCCAAATATTTCAGTGAATTCATCTATTGTAAGTCTATCGGATAAGTCACGTACAAATAAACTATCGGAAAAGAGAAAAGGATTTATAGGAACAAAATATGCTTCGTTTGCTTTTATCGAAAAAGATGCACCCGCAAGTTTTACATCGAAAACATTAAGTGAGTTTGTTTCAGTATCAAAAACGAAAAGGTTACTGTTCTGTAAGAGATTAGCTAATTCCTTTGCTTCATTAATATCGGTAATTAATTTGTAATTCACTTTTGATGAGTCATACTCTGCTTGCATAGTGGTATTTTGAGGAGTAGCAGTACTATCTATTTCACCCGTATTAAATAATTTATTTAGTTTATTAATTATACTTTTCAATTCAAGTTCAGATAGAATACTTATTGCATTTTGCAAATCTGGCGGAGTGAATTTGGATGCTTCAATATCCATAACGTATGGAACATCAGTCATAATAGTTGCAAGTTCTTTTGATAGAAATGCATTCTCTCTGCTTGCTTCTAATTTTGTTCGAACTCCTTTCTTCTCAATAGAATCAAGGTTATTATAAATATTCTCTAAATCGCCAAACTGCTGAATTAGCGGAGTTGCCGATTTTGGTCCAACACCAGCAACGCCAGGTATATCGTCACTTGAATCACCAACCAGAGCAAGGTAATCAACCATAAATTTTGGTTCAAATCCATACTCCTCAATTACCTTTGCTTTATCCATTATTACAACATCGTTACCAGAGCGTCCTGGTTTAATCATTGTAACATTATCAGTAACAAGTTGAACAAAATCTTTATCAGGAGTAACAGCATAGGAATGTAAACCAAGTGCCTCAGCTTTTTTAACTGCCGTTCCAACTAAATCGTCCGCTTCATAACCTGGTAAAATGTAGAGTGGAATTTTTAATGCTTCAATTAATTCCATTATCCTTTTTATCTGCGGTATCATATCTTCAGGCATTTCTGTGCGTGATGATTTATATTTCTCATATCGCTCATGTCTAAAAGTTTTCTCTTTTGTATCCGTTGCAATAACTAAATAATCTGGTTTTGTATCTTCAATAATTTTTACTAACTGGTTCATAAATCCATAAACTGCTGAAGTTGGTTCACCTTTAGAGTTTTTAAGGGGGTTATTTATAAAAGCAAAGTATCCTCTGTAAGCAATAGCCATTGCATCAATTATTACAAAACGTTTTTGTGGATTTTCCATTTATTCTCTATCTTCTAACCTTGTTTTAATCATTAATGTAGGTGGCAATCTATTTAATTATTGAACAAATCCAAAATAACTTGAACCCTAAATGAGAATGGTATGAAAAAGAGAATTAAAATATTTATTATTTCGTTTAGTTTAATTGCGTTTAGCTTTAGTGCTGCACAAAGTGAAAATGACACACTCTATATTGCTTCGTGGAATATGGAAAATCTTTTTGATGCAATTGACGATCCAGATAAAAGGGATGAAGAGTTCCTTCCTGATGGAAAGAAGGAATGGACTAACGAGAAGATTGATTTAAAAATAAAGAATCAAGCAAGAGTAATAGAATGGATGAATAACGGCAGAGGTCCCGATTTATTGGGCATACAGGAAGTTGAACATCAACACCTAATAGATACACTATTGCAGAGATATTTTCCGAATAAGAATTATAAAGTTGCATATAAAGAGACCCCTGATAAACGCGGCATTGATAATGGATTGATTTACAATGGAGATAAATTTGAGTTGATAGATATCAATCCGATAGAAGTTGAGCTGCCAAGTAAATATCCAACACGGTATATATTAGAAGTACATTTGAAAAATATAAATGGAGAGGAAGTTTATGTTTTCGTTAATCATTGGCCCTCGCGTAGTGGTGGTGAAGAAAGGTCGAAGCCCAATAGGATTAAAGCAGCAAGTGTTTTAAGAGATGTTATTGATATACTCTACAAAAAGAATGATAAATTAAATATAGTTATCATTGGGGATTTCAATGATAATCCAAACAATGTTTCAATTGCACGCTATTTATGGACACACCCATATACATGCAGCACTAAAGCAGAACCAATGAGATTATATAATTTATCTTATAGTGAGTTCATTTCAGGAAATGGTACTTACCTCTATCGGGGTAATTGGAATATGCTTGATCAAATAATTGTTTCAAATGAAATAGTAGAGGATGGCAGAATTAAATATATCTGCAACTCGTTTGAATTGATAAAACCAGATTTTATGATTACACAATCGGGTAAATATAAAGGTGCAGCAACTCCTACTTTTGGAGGAAGAAAATACATTGCAGGATTTAGTGACCATATACCTGTAGGTGCAAAATTTATTTTTGTTCAATAATTTTTTATTTTTCTTTCCTATTTAGAGAAAAGAATTGACATTCTTATGTTATTTGAATAATATTGACGTTTATAATTTACACTATACTAAAAAGTATTCATTTTATTTAATAATATAACTTAGGAGGTTATCTCTTATGCAATTTTCAGAAATCATAGGTTCAATTTCATACCTAATTGCGCAAGTTGAAAGCACAGGTGCACTTACTTACTTACAAGAGAAATTTAATGCTGGCGGTGCATTCATGTATCCAATTCTTGGTTCTTTAATAGTTGGATTAGGATTTGTATTTGCTAAAATATATACTCTTACAAGAGCTAATGTAAATGCTAAAAAATTCATTCTGCAAGTAAAAGATGCTTTACAAAAAGGTGGTGTAGATGAAGCAATAAAAGTATGCGAAAATTCTCGTGGTTCTATTGCATCAGTATTTCATGCTGGTTTATTAAGAGCTGATGAAGGTGTTGATGCAGCTGAAAAGGCTATAATGGCTTATGGTGCAATTGAAATGGGATTTCTTGAAAAAGGAATGATTTGGATTGCAACATTTATTTCTGTTGCTCCTATGCTTGGTTTTACAGGAACAGTACAAGGTATGGTTGAAGCGTTCGATTCTATTGCAGCTTCTGCACAAATGTCGCCATCAGTTGTGGCTGCTCCTATTGCTGTTGCATTATTAACAACATTATTTGGTCTTATAACCGCTATTATTCTTCAAATATTCTTTAACTATCTTATTTCAAGAATTGACAAAATTGTTGGTGATATGGAAGAGAGTTCAATAGAACTGATTGATGCTTTATATCAATTAAATAAAAAATAATTATTAAAATTATTGAGAGAATAAAATAATGGTTCAGATTAAAAAGAAAAAAGAGATAGATGCCTCTATACCAAGTGCAGGTATGTCAGATATTGTGTTTCTACTTCTGTTATTCTTTCTGGTTTCAACAACAATTGATGTAGATACAGGTATTGGGTTATTTTTACCTGAATATGTTCCACCTGAGGAACAAGAGTTTGTTCCACTATCAAAAGATAGATTAGCTGCATTGAATATAAATGAAAATGGTGATGTACTTCTTGATGGTGAGATAATTGCAATTCCTCAAATTAGTGAAACATTAAAACCTAGAATTGAAAGTAAAATTAATTTACCATCAAAGAGAAAGTTGGTTGTTTCTGTTAAAACTGATAGAAGAACAAATTATAATCTTTATATTCAGGCATTAGATCAAATTAAGTTTTCTTATGCTGAGGTTCAAGAGGCTTATTCTCAGCAAACTTATGGAAAAAAACTTGCTGATTTAACGCCGGAAGAATCAAAGATAGTAACAAGAGAAAAAATTCCAATTATTATATCAATTGCAGAACCAGAACAAATAAATTAAGAATTTAGGAAACAGAATGACTTTTAAGAAAAAAAGAGCAAATAGTAAGCAAGAAATTCCTACTGCATCAATGCCTGATATTATTTTCATGCTTTTACTTTTCTTTATGGTTGCTACTACTCTAAGAGAAATTGATGTTTATGTAAAGTTCAAACTTCCTGAAGCTGTAGCAATTCAAAAAATTGAAAATAAAAGATTGATATCTTATATCTGGGTTGGTAAAAGTGGAAAAATCCAGTTGAATGATAATATTGTTAAAGTTGAGGATATTCAAGAAATTATGTATCAAAAGCGTGTTGAGTTACCAAATGTTATAGTTTCGCTCCGTATTGATAAAGAATCTGATATGGGAATTGTGCACGATATTCAGCAAGCACTTAGAAAAGCTGATGCACGGCGAATAAACTACTCATCTATGCTTAAACAGTAACAGATACGAAATATATTTTGGTAGGCAGGTTATGTGTAAATATAACCTGCCTTTTTTTTGATTTAAAATATTTAGGAAATTGAAATGAGTTTAAAAGAAAAAATAAATTCTGATTTAAAAGAAGCTATGAAAGCAGGTGATAAGCTAAGACTTTCCACTATTCGTTCAATTAGGGCTTTAATTTTAGATTTTGAAAAGAGTGGAGCAAATAGAGAACTTAATGCAGAAGAGGAGTTGTTGTTAATTACGAGTGCAGCAAAAAAAAGACGAGACTCTATTGAACAATATAGAAAAGCTGATAGAACAGATTTAGCAGAGATTGAAGAGAAGGAATTAGAGATATTAAGTAAATATCTTCCAAAACAACTTACCGATGAAGAACTTGAAGAAGAAATAAGAAAATTAGCTGCTGAAATTGGAGCTTCAAGTAAAGCAGATTTCCCAAAACTGATGCCTCTATCTGCTAAAACATTTAAGGGAAAAGCTGATGGAAGAAAGGTAAAGGAGATAGTTGATAAAGTTTTAAGCTAAGTATTAAACACATGAATTACATCGATTTTATAATTATTTTCATCCTATTTATTGGTTTTGCTTTAGGTTTTAGAGATGGATTGATACGTAAAGTAATAGGACTTATTGGATTAGTATTTGGCTTTGTTTTAGCTTTAGAATTCTATAAAAAATTAGGTCTCTTTATCTCACCAATTATTAATGATGAAATTTATCTCGCAGAAATAATTGCATGGCTCTTTATTTTTATTGGAGTTATTTTTTTGGCTTCAATATTAAAAAGAATTATTCATCCATTAGATAAAGTAAATAGATTTACAAACCAACTTCTTGGAGGAATATCAGGCACTTTGCAGATATTATTTTTTATTAGTGGTTTTTTATTATTTCTAAATGTTTTCAATATCCCAAATAATGAAGATAAGGAATTATCACTTTTCTACAACGATGCCTACAATGTTATTCCCTTTAGTATCGATTTAATAATTGGCAAAGACTCTGAAGCTATGAATTTGGTAAAGGAATTTATTGAACAAAGCAGTGACGTAACAGAACCGAAATGATTTCAGAAAAAGTTTTTCCACTCTTAGAATATCAAAAAGTATTAGAGTATATTGCAAAATATACTTATACCGAGTTAGGAAGGGGATTGATATTATCAAGTAAACCATTAGTGAATATTAAAGAGACTTTGCAAAATGGTAAATTTGTTTCTGAAGCTAAAGAGATTTTGATAAAGAATGATATTCCACCTATCGAGTCTTTACCAAATTTACATGAAGCATTATCGCATAGTAGAATTACTGGCTCTTTGTTAACAATCGAAAATATCAGAAGTGTTAAAAGTCTATCAATCCAATCGAGAAAACTCTCCAAGTTTATTGAACAATATTGCAAAGAGACAACTCTCTTTGTTGAATTTGCTTCCAAATTATTTGTTGATAAAAATTTTGAAAATGAAATTGAAAAAGTATTTGATGTTTCCGGTGAAGTTAAAGATTCTGCAAGTAGTGAATTAAAAAGAATTAGAGTCAGCATTAATGAAAAAAATCATTTACTAAGAAAAACAGTAAATAGAATTTTAAAACATTTAAGCAAATCGTTACTTGTACAAGAGGAGTATGTTACATTAAGAGATGGGCGAGTTGTTCTTCCCATAAAAGCAGAGCATAAACGCCACGTAAAGGGGTTTATCCATTCTGAATCTGCAACCGGACAAACTATATATATAGAACCTGAAGAATCGTTGGAGCTGAATAACGATTTGCTCTCACTTCATTTTGCCGAGAAAAGAGAGATTGAAAAAATCCTTAAAACAATTACACAAAAAATTGGCAGCCATAGTTTTGAATTAAAAGAGTCGTTAAATACTATTGGTGAGTTAGATTCTATTTTTGCAAAAGCACAATACTCTATTGAAATTATTGGAAGTTTCCCATCAATTATAAATGAAAATAAGTTTGAAATAATAGATGGATATCATCCGATATTACTTAAAAAATTAAATAGAAAAAATACTGTTCCATTAAGTTTGGAAATAGATAGTAACAGAATAATTATTATTACTGGTCCAAATGCTGGTGGAAAAACAGTAGTTCTTAAAACTGTAGGATTACTTTCACTATTAGTAATATCCGGAATTCATGTACCAGTAGAGGCGGATTCTAATTTTAGATTTTTCAATAATATATTTTTGGATATTGGCGACCAGCAATCAATAGAAGATGATTTAAGTACATTCAGTTCACACTTATCAAATATCAATGAAATATTAAAAGAGTCAGATAAAGATTCACTTGTGCTTCTTGATGAATTAGGAACCGGAACTGACCCAACAGAAGGAGCTGCACTTGCTGCATCAATACTTTACGAGTTTAATAAAAATAAGTCCATTGTTTTAGCAACTACACATCATGGCGATTTAAAAATATTAGCTAATAATAAAAGCGGGTTCCAAAATGCATCAATGGAGTTTAATCTTAAAGAACTAAAGCCAACTTACAGATTTAAACAAGGAATGCCAGGCTCTAGTTATGCATTTGAGGTTGCTAAAAGAATTGGAGTTAATGAGGCTTTAATTAAAACTGCTAAAGAAAATATCAAAGATGATAGTAATAGAATAGAGGAGTTCTTAATTGACCTTGAACAAAAGACGAATAAAATTAGGGATAAACTTAATGAATATGAAATAGAAAATTCAAGATTAAAGGGATTGGCAAATCTTTATCAAACAAAAATTGATAAATTGGAAAAAGATAAAAGGAAAATTATTTTAGATGCTAAAGAGAAAGCCAACGAACTTCTTGAAAAAGTAAATCGTGAAGTGGAACAAACTATAAAAGATATTAAAGAGGGGAACGCTGAACGTGTTGTAATTAAAAAAGCCAAGCAGACTATTAGGAATCTAAAAAAGGAGAGTGAAGTTAAAACTCGAATTGAAGAAGATAGAAATCTTGGGAATCCTAAGATTGGTGATTATGTAAAAATAAAAGATACAAATACTGTTGGTGAAATAATTAGCATCAATAGAAATATAGCTCAGATACTTACTGGCAATATAAAAGTTACAGCAAAACTGAATAGTTTAGAACTTTCTAAAAAACCAAAAGTGATTAAGAAAAACTATGCGTATTCTAATCTATCCCTCGATGCACCAAATATTCGTTTAGATATTAGAGGAAATAAACCTGAAGAAATTGAATTTGAAGTAATTAAATTTTTAGATGATGCTTTTAGTAATAACACAGACCAAGTTGAAATTGTACATGGAAAGGGAACAGGAGTATTAAAACAAACTGTACACGAAATTCTTAAAAACCATAGTGGAGTTAAAGATTATAATTTTGCTAAAATAGAACTTGGTGGAGAAGGTGTTACAATAATAAAAATGTTATAACTCTTTAGAAATGTCATACTAAGTTAATAAAATAATTTCACTAATAGAGAATTTGGGGTAACGGAAGGAGCACCGATATGTCGGTGCGACAGGAGTTACCCCAAATTCTCTCGAAAAAAATTGTTACTCTGTTTACTACTTCACTCATCTTTTTCATTACTCTGCTAAATTCTGTCTCTTTTTCTCTTTCATAATAAACACTATGTTTATCTACATATATCGAGCGGGGAATACCTGTTTCTTCTACATACTCTTGCAAGGCTATAAATACGCTCTCTGTTGATTCTGTTGGGGAAAACCGCATATGAACTTTACTGCTTGCATCATCAATGCACAACAACAAACAAGACTTATCACCTCTGTCCTCAAACCAATTGTGATGGCTTCCATCAAACTGGAGCATCTCTCCATAGGCACTCCTTCTCTCTCTTCGCCTTCTGTGTGGACGTTTCTTTCTATGCCAGCCTACATGTCCACGACCTCTTATCCATCTGCGAAGTGTTTCATGGTCTATTTTTATTTGATACTTCTCAGCAACAATATTCTTCCAACTTCTCCGAAAAAAATGTTGGTACAAAATCTCTGTAACTCTCTCTATAGATTTTTATTACTTTTGATTTCAGTGTTGAACTATATCCCCTATTGGAAGGGCGACCCCGTGATTTGTGGATGACACCACTTACTCCTTCTTTTTCATAAGAAGACTTCAGCCGATAAAACTGACGTTCACTTATCCCTGATAGTTCCGCTCCTTTTTTTATCGTTATTTCTTTTGCTTTTACTTTTTCTAACAATTTAATTCTGTCATATTCTTTCAAACTCATCAGTAAATCCTTTCTCATACTAGTATCCTTTTTTTTGGAATACTAATATGTCTTTTTTACTGACATTTCTATCGAGTCGTATCTATGACATTTTTAAAGAGTTATAACAAATCCCAAGAAAATTGTGTTATAACTCTTTAAAAATGTCAGTATCAAAACTCTTTAGAAATGTCAGACTAATTTAATAAAATAATTTCACTAATAGAGAATTTGGGGTAACGTAAGGAGCCCGATAGGGCGACTGGAGTTACC
>JAKIUC010000074.1 GCA_021647785.1 Melioribacteraceae bacterium | reverse complement strand
TGTTCTTTTATACTCATCAGTAATTCCTTTCTCATACTAATATCCTTTTTTTTGGAATACTAATATGTCTTTTTTACTGACATTTCTATCGAGTCGTATCTATGACATTTTTAAAGAGTTATAACATTGCCCATAACATCCCAATACACCTATTGTATATATCGGGACTATATGTTATATTTAGTTGTTTATATTACGAAAGATATGATATTATATATGAAAAAACAAAAAATTATAGAAAAGTTCAATAAGCAAATAAGCATCGAGAACTATTCCGACCAAACCATTAAAAATTATTTATCAGTATTAAAACTATTTTTAGAATGGGTTGAAAATTCAAAATTAGAAAAAGTTGATGAAAACGAAATACAAGATTATCTCTATTATTGCAAAACGGAAAAGAAGTATTCCTACTCAACAATGAAGCAAGTTATTGCAACCATTAGTTTTTTATATAAAAAAGTTTTTTTAAAACCAATTCCTAAAGCATTAGATATAAAATTACGGAAACCAACCCATCTACCATCTGTCTTATCTTCAAAAGATATATCCAAAATTCTTGAAGTAACAAACAATTTAAAACACAAAACTATTTTGATATTAATTTATTCGGGTGGTTTGCGTCTTGGGGAGTTAATTAATTTAAAGATAGGCGACATAGATTCGGAAGCAATGAAAATACATATAAGAGAAGCTAAAGGCAAAAAGGATAGATACATTATGCTTTCGGAAAATGTACTAACTTTGTTAAGAGAATACTACAAAATATATAAACCCAAAAACTTTATTATTGAAGGACAAGATGGCGGGAAGTACAGTCCGCAAAGTGTTCAATCAGTTTTTAAAAAGTCATTGCAAAAATCTGGAATTAAAAAGAAAGCAACAGTTCACACATTACGCCATAGTTTTGCGGCGTAGCCATCCCTTTGGGACAACTCATTTATTGGATGATGGTACAGACATTAGATATATTCAAGAATTGTTAGGACATAAGAGGTTGGAAACAACTCAGATTTACACTCACGTTTCTTCTTATTCAATTAATAAAATTAAGAGTCCCGCAGATAAATTAAAAATAAAGATAGATTGATAGATTCAAGACACAAGACTAAAGACTAATGAAAAAGAAGAGACAATTATAGTATTAACAACTAAATCCTTCCCGAAAAAAAACTCGGGACAGGTGTTTTTTATGTAAAGAAATAAAGCACCAAAAACAATGACCAAATAACAAATAAATCTCAATACTCAAATACAAAATAACAAACAATAAGTTTTGAATTTAGGTATTGTAATTTGTCCGTTGGACTCTGTGAGAAATTTGCACCGTAGGAGCCATATGAATTTAGATATATTAATATTTGCAGCCCACCCTGATGATGCAGAACTTGGAATGGGTGGAACCATTGCTAAACTTACTGCTGAAGGAAAATCTGTTGGTATTGTTGATTTTACAGAGGCAGAACTAAGCAGCAACGGAACAGTAGAGAGTAGAAAGGAAGAGGCAAAAAAGGCTTCCGAGATTTTGAATATTGTTGTTAGAGAAAATTTGAAAATTCGCGATGGAAGTGTTAGTATAGAGGCTAAGGCTGAGGCTGCAAGCGGTGTTGTTGGGGATGCAATCAAACTTTTGCGTAAATATAAACCACGAGTTGTTTTTGCTCCATATTTTAATGACCGTCATCCCGACCATATTGGAGCAAGTAAAATTGTGAAAGAAGCAGTATTTTTTTCGGGATTAAAAAAGATTGCAACAGAATTAGATGGAGATAGACAGCAAATTCATCGCCCAGATAAACTATATTATTATATGCAGACTTACGAGTTTACTCCATCTTTTGTTGTTGATATTTCAAATTATTTTGATACCAAGATGAAAGCAGTGAGAGCATATAAATCTCAATTCTTTAATCCGGATGAGAAAGGAGAATTGACATTTATTAGTGACCCAAAATTTATTAAATACTTAGAAGCACGAGCAAGAAATTTTGGATTTCAAATTAGAGTGGAATACGGAGAACCATTTTTTTCTGAGGAAGCAATTGAATTAGAAATTATTTGAGAGGGAAAAATGCAAAAAGTAAATTCACCAAAACTTGAAAACACTTTACGATTAGAGAAATTATATAAATACTTAAATTATGAAATTTCATCTTCCATCCTTTTTATTGGAAGTTGGTTTATCCCAATATTTATTCCAATACTATTTTTGGCAGCAATTGGTTTTACTCCGTACATACTTTATGTACTATACAAAGAGAGAAGAAATGGATGGCTATTAACTTTTATTTTAATGGTACTTTTACCTGTTGTTATGTTATTAATTTTTGCTTATCACTACTTCGTGTTTTCACTCATTCCATTCTATCTGTACTGTTTTTTATTAAGATTTGAAGCAAAAGGCTGGCTAACAGAAATGCGAGCAAGAAACGATTTAGTTTTGCAGAAAATTAGGAAAGCTAATGAAAGCAATGAGTTGGACGATTGGATTGTTATGAGGTAAAATAAAAAGGAATATTGGGAAATAAACCTCGAAGGTTCTGTGTTCTTTTCCAAAATTCCATTTCCCAATAATTCCAAATGTGTTAGCCGTAATTTAGTTTTTTGTCTCTCTTACTTCAGCCTTTTTACCAGCGTAGAACGCAAGAACAAATCCTAATCCGCTACCCACAAAAATTAAAAATGGAATCCATTCTTCAACTCCAGTGTACACATTAATTAGTAAACCAACTCCTAACCCTAAACCAAAGAATAGAATAATAATTCCAGCTTTTAATAAAGCGTAAGGATACTCCCTCCTCTTAAATATTTCTTTAATTACATCAATATCTAACCCGCGTTCAATTACCATTTGTTTTTCGCGCGAACGAAAGTAGATGTATGTAATTAAAACTACTCCAATAACTAAAAATAGTATTATTGGTATAAATATTTCAAAATTCATTTTGTTTCTCCTTTGTTATTAAAACTCATTTTTTGTTTTCAGTACTTATGACAAATTAATTTAGTGAAAGGTTACAGAATATTATTTTTTCTTTCCTATTTATTGTGTAACCTTTTTTTTGAAATAGAGTCAAAAGTATAAATGAAAAATCTAACAGAAGAAGAAATAATAGAATCGGTTAAAAAGGGAAATCATGTCGATTTTGCTCTACTTGTTGATTTGTACAAAGACCGTGCATTTACACTTCTGCAAAAGATGTTGAAGAATAAAATGGATGCTGAGGAAGCTTTACAAGATTCTTTTATGAAAGTATTTAATTCTCTTTCCAATTTTAAAGGAGATTCAAAATTTTCAACTTGGTTTTACCGAATTGTTTATAATACAGCACTTACAATAATTTCAAATAAAAAGAGAAAAATTGCAATGGAGATGAGTTCTGTTGATGAGCATTTTGATTTAGGTGATGTGGATAGCAAAATATATGCACAGGCTGAAAACCACACTCAATATGTTTTGCAAATTGTTGATAAATTACCTGTACGAAATGCGTTAGTAATAATACTATTTTACATTGATGGATTATCATTAAACGAAATTAGCAATGTGTTAGGAATTTCAATTGTAAATACAAAAGTTTTGCTTCACCGTTCCAGAAATGCGTTGAGAGAATTGGTGCTTAAGCACAATTATCAAGAGGTTTTGTTATGAAAATATTAACTAATGAAATATTAAATAAACTAATTGATAATGAATTGAATAGTTCAGAAATTGATGAGTTACATAACTTAATTAGAAATGATGAGAAACTATTAAGCAAAACTAAAGCACATCAAATGGTTGATAGTGTGTTAAAGAGATTAGAAATTGAAGAAGCACCGCAAAATACAACTGAATTAATTATGGCGAAGATTTCTCAATCAGTTTTATTGAAAGAGAAAAAAAATGGATTTTTCAAATTTTTAATATCCGGTTTTACTGCATCGCTGCTATTGGTTTTAGGATTTATTTTTTTAACAAAACCTAGCGAACAAGGTGTTTCAGTATCTTATTTCCACTCTATAAAGGATAAGTTATTTGAAAACCTTTCCAGCTTATCCATTCCAATTAGTAGTGATTTGTTATTAATAATAACATCGGCAGTTACTATAATAATTTTGTTTTCCGGATATTTTATTTTTGAAGAACATAAATCTTTTAAACAGAAGTTGAATAGTTTTTTATAGTCTAAATATTATTATGTGAAAAGTGTTTAGGTTCATATTAAATATCTTAATTAACTTTTAAAGAATTGTTGAATTGTGTAACAACTTAGTAATTTAGCTGAGTATCAATTTCTTTCAAAAATTCTCTTTTGCCGCTTCAAATATCCTCATAAGAAATCCATTTCACACATCAAATAATATCTTTATATTTGCATTCTTGTAAAATCTACTAATTAAAAAAAACACAAAAAAAGTGAAACATTTTAAAAAGATTGGTTGTAGAAGCAAGGTTGAAAATTTAAAAATATAAACAAAATATAAGGGGAATCGAAATTGGAGATTACCGAATTAAATGAAAAAATTAAGCAGGAAAGTCAATTTGTAGATGACTTATTTAGTGAAATTGGAAAAGTGATTGTTGGTCAAAAAGAGATGATCCAACGTCTTATAATTGGATTGCTTGGGAATGGACACGTTTTGCTGGAAGGTCTTCCTGGACTTGCAAAAACACTTGCCATAACCTCACTTTCCTCATCAATGGATGCAAAATTTCAAAGAATACAATTTACACCAGACTTGCTTCCAGCCGATTTACTTGGAACAATGATTTACAATCAGAAAGAAGGAGACTTCACAATTAAGAAGGGACCTATTTTCGCAAACTTTATACTTGCCGATGAGATTAACCGTGCACCTGCAAAGGTTCAATCGGCTTTGTTGGAAGCTATGCAGGAACGACAAGTAACTATCGGCTCTGAAACTTATAAATTGGATGAACCATTCCTTGTACTTGCAACACAAAACCCCATTGAGCAGGAAGGAACTTATCCACTACCGGAAGCACAAGTTGATAGGTTTATGCTTAAGGTGAAAATAACTTATCCAACTCGTGAAGAAGAACAAGCAATAATGAAGCTCAATGTTGGCGGGTCTATTCCTAAAATATCAAAAGTAGTTTCACCCTCTGATATTTTGAAAGGTAGAAAACTAATTCAAAATATTTATGTTGATGATAAAATTGAGCAATACATTTTGGATATTGTTTTTGCAACTCGTACTCCTTCTGATTTTGGATTGAATGATTTAACTGAGTTAATTAGTTATGGTGGTTCGCCACGTGCAACTATAAATCTTGCTTTGGCTGCAAGAGCAAATGCCTTTATTAAACGTAGGGGATATGTAATACCAGAGGATGTTAGAGAAATATGTATGGATGTACTGCGGCACAGAGTAGCCGTAACTTACGAAGCAGAGGCGGAGGATATTACTTCGGAAAGTATTATTCAAAGAATATTAAATACGGTTGAAGTACCTTAGTGAAGAATAGCACGCGGATTGAACTGATTGAACGGATAAGAACGGATAAGGATAAGTATAAATAAAATAGACTATGCTTAAATTAATTAACAATAAGAAAGGGAGTAAAGATGGAAATCTTAGAAAAAGAATTAACAGGAAAAATCATAAAAGCTTTTTACAATGTTTATAACACATTGGGTTATGGATTTCTTGAGAAAGTTTATGAACGTGCAATGATTATTGAACTCAAGAAGTTTGGATTAAAAAGTGAAAGTCAGAAACAAATAACTGTTTATTATGATGAAGAAAATGTTGGTGAATACTTTGCAGATATTTTAGTTGAGAAACACGTTATTATTGAATTAAAAGCAGCTGAATCAATAGTAAAAAAACACGAAACGCAGTTATACAATTATTTAAAAGCTACAAATGTAGAAGTTGGATTATTAATGAACTTTGGAGAAGAAGCAAAATTTAAGAGAATGGTATTTGAAAATAAGTTTAAAAAGAATCCGTACCAATCTGTTTAATCCGTTCAATCCGCGTGCTATTTTTAAAATAATAAATTATGTTAACAAAAGAATTACTAAAACAAGTAAAGCAAATAGAGATAAAGACTCGTGGTGTAGTAAATGAAGTATTCTCTGGTGAATATCATTCAGCATTTAAAGGACGCGGAATGGAGTTTGCCGAAGTTCGTGAATACCAAATGGGTGATGATATTCGTTCAATTGATTGGAATGTAACTGCACGCACTGGTTCGCCATTCATTAAAATTTTTGAAGAGGAACGTGAACTTACAGTAATGCTTCTAATTGATATGAGCGGCTCACTTATGTTCGGTAGTGTTGATAAGACTAAACAGCAGATAGCTGCTGAGGTTACTGCCATACTTGCCTTCTCTGCAATGAAGAATAATGACAAAGTTGGATTAATTCTTTTTACTGATAGAATTGAAAAATTTGTACCACCCAAAAAAGGAAGAAGTCACGGACTGCGAATTATTCGAGAAATTCTATCTTTTAAACCAGAGGGGAATACAACAAATATCAAAGGTGCATTGGAGTATTTAAATAGTACAATAAAAAGAAAAAGTATTGCGTTTTTAATTTCAGATTTTATTGATGATGGTTACGAAAAAATATTAAACATTGTAGGAAAGAAACACGATTTAATAGGAGTAGTGTTACAAGACCCACGCGAAGCGGATATCCCAAAATCGGGAATGATGAAATTTAAAGATGCTGAAACTGGAGCACTACGTTATATTGACACCAATGATAACAACGTACAGAATAGTTTTCATACGTTATTAGAGTTGCAGAATTCCAAACGAAAATCGATTTTTATAAAGAGCAGACTGGATGCCATTGAAATAAACACTGCTGAATCGTATGTAAAACCCCTTGCAAACTTTTTTAGAAAACGGGAAAAAATGCTTTGAGAAAATTTTACTCTTTAATATTGATAATGCTCTTTGCTATTCTGCAAAATATCTCCGCACAGGAAATACAAATATTTGCTACCACAGATACCACCGAGTATATTGTTGGCGATTATATTGATTATACTATTGAGATGAAGTACCCAAAAGGATATAATGTTGTTGTGCCAATGGTTAAGGATAGTATTGATAATCTGATATTTGTAAAAAATGGCGAGTTTATTAAAAGAGAAGAAGGGGCAGAGGTTTATGAACTTCGCCATTTCATATTTTCTAAGTATGATTCGAGCGGAGTAACAATTCCGTCTTTCTATATTCCATACACTGTGGATGGTGGTGAACCGCAATTTGCATTTGTAAATCCTGTAGATATAGTGGTGCGTACAATAGAGGTAAATCAAGAAGTTGAAATACAAGATGTGAAAGAACCGAAACGAGTTCCACTCGATTGGTTGCTTATATCTATAATTGCCTTGATAGTATTGGCTTTGCTTGCAGCTGCATTTTTTGGATATAAATATTATCAGAAGAAAAAAAGCGGAAAGGTGATTGAGGAACCAGTAGTGGTAATTCCTTCTTACGAAAAAGCACTTGTGAAATTGAATGCTTTGGAGGAGAAAAAACTCTGGCAGGAAGGTCTTACAAAGCAGTATCACTCCGAAGTTACAGGAATTATTCGTGATTATTTTGAAGATAGATTTGATTTTAACTCATTAGAGATGACCACAAAAGAGACAATAGAAAATCTGAAAGTGAAAGATGTAAATGAAAAAGTTATTGTAACTACCGAGGAATTCCTAGCCAATGCCGATATGGTTAAGTTCGCAAAGTTTGAACCAATGCCTTCAGTTAATGAGGCAATGATGAAAGAAGCATACTTAATTGTGAATGAAACAAAAATAGAATCTGAAATAGATTCTTCTGAAGAGGCTGTTAATGCTGGGTGATGTAACATTTAAATATTCTTTCGTCTTATATTTTCTCGCAATCATTCCAGTGATGATTTTCTGGTATTGGAAGCGAAATAAAAAACTTACGCCTGATGTAACTTTTTCATCATTTAAAATATTTGATGCTATTAAACCAACGCTTAAAGAGAGGTTGGTTCACCTTCCTTTTGTTTTGCGAACTATCGCTGTGCTACTCTTGATTATTTCACTTGCACGTCCGCAGTCTTTTTCAACTGGCGAAAATGTTTACACAGAAGGGATTGATATTGCTGTGCTACTTGATATTTCTGGTAGTATGCTTGCTGAAGATTTTAAACCAAACAGACTTGAAGCAGCGAAAGATGTAATTGATGAATTTATAGCTGGCAGAACTTCCGATAAAATTGGACTTGTAGTCTTTGCAGGAAAGAGTTTTACTCAATGCCCGCTTACTATTGATTACTCTGTACTTCGTAATTTGCTTAAAGATATTGAAAGTGGAATGATTGTGGACGGAACTGCGATTGGGCTTGCAATTGCCAATGGTGTTAACCGCTTAAAGGATAGCAAAGCAAAGAGTAAAATTATTATTTTGCTAACAGATGGGATTAATAATGCTGGTGAGATTGACCCGATAACTGCCGCAAACATTGCACAAACTTTTGGAATAAGAGTTTACACTGTTGGTGTTGGTTCAGAGGGGAAAGCTCCTTACCCATTCCAAACTCCTTTTGGTATTCAGTATCAGATGGTTCCTGTTCAGATTGATGAAGAAATTCTTCAGCAAGTTGCTGATATTACTGATGGATATTACTTTAGAGCAACTAACAATAAAAAATTGGAAGAGATTTATAACGAGATTGATAAGATGGAAAAAACCCGTGTTGAGATTACATCTTACAGAAATGCTAAAGAACTATTTTACAATTGGGCAGGATTCGGACTTCTGCTTCTGTTGCTTGAAATGATTTTGACAAGAACATATTTAAGAAGATTACCATAATTAAAATTAAATAAAAAATTATGTTTCGATTTGCACACATAGAGTATTTGAATTTATTGTATTTAATTCCAGTGTTGGTTGTAGTCTATTGGTTTTCACATAGGCAAAAAAACCAGGCACTTAAGAAATTTGCAAATTCAAATATGCACAAGCTATTACTCCCTTTGCGTAGTTCAATAAAGGGTGGAATTAAATTCAGCATGGCATTGTTTGCTATTCTTCTATTAATTGTTGCACTTGCAAATCCGCAAGTTGGTTCTAAAATTGAAGAAGTAAAGCAAGTGGGAATTGATGTTTACATTTTACTTGATGTCTCTCTAAGTATGAATGCACAGGATATTAAGCCAAGTAGGTTAGAGAAAGCTAAGCACGAAATATCAAAATTGATTCATAAACTCCGTGGCGATAGAATTGGTTTAATTGTTTTTTCCGGTGAAGCATTTGTTCAGTTTCCACTAACCACAGATTACTCCGCAGCTAATCTTTTCCTTTCTGCAGTTGATGTTACTACGGTTCCGCAGCCAGGTACTGCAATAATACCCGCAGTGAAACTTGCAATGAAATCTTTTAAAGAAGATGAGGATACGAAAAAAGCAATTGTAATTATTACTGACGGTGAAAACCATGAAGGAAATGTTGTTAATGTAGCTGAAGATGCTGCAAGCAAAGGTATATCGATATTTACTATTGGGCTTGGTTCAACTACTGGTGCCCCAATTCCAATTACAAATAAATCTGGCGTACAGATTGGATACAAAAAAGATAGACATGGAAATACAGTACTTACAAAATTGGATGAATCAACATTAAAACTAATTGCTGATGCTGGGGATGGGAATTATTATCACGGAACAAATTCGGAAGATGAATTGGATAAAGTTTATCAAGACCTTTCCAAATTTGAGCAAACAGAATATGGCACTACCAAAATAACAGAATATGAAGATAGGTTCTACTATTTATTAATTCCGGTTCTTCTACTTCTAATTTTTGAGTTTTTCATATCAAGTACAAAAAATAAATTACTAATTAAGTTTGATGAAATGAAGTGAAGTGGAAATAACAAAAAGTAAAATACAAAACACAAAAGTTAAAAAACAAATAAATTACAATGAACAAAAACTCAAATAGCAAACATAGATATGATGTATATAAAAAATAATATAGTAATTCTAATAGGTATCTTGGTTTTCTTTGCAAGTTTAACCTTTGGTCAATCTCGTTCAACTATAAACGAAGGTGTCGATAAGTATGAAAAAGGTGATTTTGTTGGTGCATCAGAGAATTTTCAAAAAAGTATTGATGAGAAATTTGAAAACTACAAAGGACACTTTAATCTTGGGGATGCTCTTTACAAGCAAGAGAAATATGAAGATGCACTCAACTCATATAAAAATGCTATGGCGTTGGCAGAAACTGATGAACAAAAAGCAGAAGTATTTCACAATGTGGGGAATACTCTCTTAAAGTCTCAGAAGTTAAAAGAATCAATAGGGGCTTATACAGAATCGTTAAAATTAAATCCTAATGATTTAGAGACAAAGTATAATTTATCCTACGCATTAAAGCAGATGCAGCAGCAAGAGGAAAACAAAGATAAGGATAAAGATAAAGAGGACGAAAACAAAGACGATAAGAAAGATGATCAGAATAAAGATAAAAATAAGGACGATCAGAAAAAGGATAAAAAGGAAGATAAAGACGATAAGAAAGATGAGCAGAATCAAGATAAAAAAGATGATAAGCAGGAGCAGCAACAGCAGCAACAGCCACCTCCAGAGATTTCAAAAGAAGAAGCTCAAAGAATTCTTGACGCACTAAAAGATGATGAAGCTGATATGCAAAAAGAATTGCGTAAGAAAAAAGGTAAAAAAGTTAAAGTTGAGAAAGATTGGTAATTTTGTAAATATGATTAAAATGAAATTTAAATATATACTCCTTTTATTAATTCTATTTAGTTTTGTAAATAGTACTGTGGCTCAAAAGTTTGAGCTTACTGCCGATAAAACTACTGTTCAGCAAGGTGAGCGTTTTAAAATATACTTTACATTTAGTGGTGGCGATAGATCAAGTATGAAAAGTTACAGACCACCAAGTATGAAGAATTTTAGTGTGCTTAGTGGACCAAATCAATCATCAAGTATGAGTATTATAAATGGAAATGTTTCATCAACAATTACGTACTCGTACATTATTGTTGCTCCAAATCTTGGTGAGTTCACAATTGGTGAGGCTTCTTTAGAATTTAATGGAAAAGTTTATAAAACAAATTCGTTAAAAATAAAAGTTGTTAAGAGCAATGGAAAGAGTGGCAAGAGAACAAATAATCAAGCAATGAGTAATGAAGAGTTGAAAGAGAATGTTTTCATCAGGGCTTTTGCCAATAAGAGAAATGTTGTAAAGGGTGAACAAGTTACTGTTACTTATAAACTTTACACTAAGTTAAATATCTCATCACCGCAAATATCTAAGTTGCCGCAATACAAAGGTTTTTGGGCAAAAGAGTTGGAGACAAAAAACAATATTCAGTTTAGTGTTGAGATGTATAAAGGGGTTCGCTACCGTTCAGCAATTCTTAAAAAGGTAGCTCTCTTTCCAACAAAATCGGGGAAGTTAACTGTAACTCCGTTTGAATTGGAGATACCGGTAATTGTAAAAAGGCGAGCACCCCGCACAAATGATCCGTTCGATTCCTTCTTTAATGATTCATTTTTTGGAAGAACAGAAACTATACAATTTCTTGCAACATCAAACAAGGTAACTGTGAACGTGGCTTCTCTTCCGGAGGATGGAAAACCAGAATCGTTTGCCGGGGCAGTGGGGGAGTTTTCGTTTAAAGCTACATTAGATAAAAATGAAGTAAAAGCAAATGATGCTATCACTTTGAAATTAGAAGTTACTGGAAAAGGAAACATAGAATTAATTGATTTACCAGAAGTTGAACTTCCTCCTGGCTTTGAAAAGTATGAACCTAAATCTTCTAAAAGCGTTAAGAACAAAGGAGTAGTTTCGGGTAGAAAAACAGAAGATTACTTAATAGTTCCAAGGGTGCCTGGCATAAAAGAGATTGCACCATTAAAATTCAGTTTCTACAATCCAAGATTAAAAAAATATATTGAACAGGAATCTCCAAAGTTTATTATAAATGTTAGTCAAGGCGATAAGGAGTATGCCTCCTCTACCACTGGGTTTTCAAAGGAAGACGTGAAATTACTTAGTCAGGATATACGTTTCATTCAAACATCCAATTTTGATTTAGTGAAAAGGGAGAAGGGGAGTTTAATTAAATCTTGGTTTTGGGGTATGTTAATCCTTCCACTCTTTTTGATGTTTATATCTATTGCGGTTAAGAAGCGACAAGATAAATTGAGTGGAAATGTGCAGCTTGTTAAATCTCGAAAAGCAGAGAAAAAAGCAAAATTAAGATTGAAGTATGCACAGAAAGCACTTGATGAAAATAATCTTGAAAAGTATTACGAGGAAGTTTCAAAAGGTCTGTTCGGTTATCTCGAAGATAAATTACAATTGCAAAAATCTGAATCATCAATTGAAAAAGTATCAACTTTGCTTGAAAAGAATGGGGTTAATATTGAACTGGTACAAGAGGTAAAAGATATTTTGGAGAAGTGTGAATTTTCGAGATTTGCTCCGCAAGCACAAACAGCAGAAGTTGCAACCGACTTATATAATGAAACTGTTTCAGTAATTATTCAAATAGAAAATATAATAAATACAAAAAACAAGAAATAGAATATGCGAATAGTTAAAATTATAATATTATTTTTTATCTCTTTTGTTTCTCTCTTTGGAAATAAAGCTGAAACCCTGATGAATGAAGCAAATCAGCTTTATCAAAAGAAGCAATACGAAGAGGCAATTGTTAAGTATAACTCTATTCTTGAGGCAGAGTATGAGTCTCCAGCACTCTATTATAATCTTGGCAACTCATATTATCGTTCTGCTCAAATCGGGTTTGCAATTCTTAATTATGAACGAGGATTAAAATTAGACCCATCCAATGAGGACTTGCTCTATAATCTTTCAATAGTTAAAGCACGAACTGTTGATAAAATAAAGGAAGTTCCAAAATTATTTATTGTTGAATGGTGGGAGCTTCTTATATCTGCACTCTCTACTACAATGTGGCAAATAGTTGTTCTTCTATTTTTCATCCTTTGGATAGGGAGTATTACACTCTATTTTATTACAAAGTCCGGAACGACTCAGCGCCTAACAATATTCTCGGCACTTGTTGGATTAAGTGGAGCAATATTCTTTTCAATTATTCTTTTTGCAAATGTGCAGAGAGAAGCATCTACCGATTATGGAATATTAACAATAAATACAATTTCTGCAAAGCAATCACCCAACGAATCGAGCAACGATCTCTTTGTTATTCACGAAGGGCTTAAAGTTGCTGTATTAGATAAGTTTGGAGATTGGTACAGAATTAAACTCTCCGATGGCAAAGTTGGCTGGCTTCCTAAAAAATCACTTGAAGTAATTTAATTTTAATCTATCCTTGTAAAAGCAAAATTAATTTTGATAAAACAAATTACGAAAGAGTTGAAATTGCCATCATTAATTTTGAATGGAGAAGACTTAAACACACACGAACTGTTAAGCCATCGTAGTGTTCAGAATTATAAAAATCTTATTGGCACCCACAAACTTTTGGTAATTGATGAAGCACAAAATATACCTGATGTTGGGAATATTTTAAAAATAATTGTTGATGAATTTAAAGGATTAAAAATTCTTATTTCAGGTTCGTCGGCATTTGATATTTTCAATAAAATTGGTGAACCGTTAACTGGAAGAAAAATCACATTTAATTTATATCCATTTTCGGAAGAAGAAATTGGGAAGTATGAAACACCAATAGAAAATTTTGATAATTTGAAAATGAGATTGGTTTACGGTAACTACCCCGAAGTATATGGGTTTAAGAACAATTCAGATAAAATTGAATACTTAAAAGAACTTGTAAACTCTTACCTCCTCAAAGATATTTTGGTTGTTGAAAATGTTAAAAACTCCGACAAAATTTTGAGTTTGCTTAAACTAATTTCTTATCAAGTTGGAGGAGAAGTCTCTTATCATGAACTTGGAAGACAACTTGGAATTAGTAAAAATACAGTTGAGCGATATTTAGATTTATTATCAAAAGTATTTATTTTACACAAAGTTTCTGGATTTAGTAGAAATTTAAGAAAAGAAGTTGTGAAAAATTCTAAGTGGTTTTTTACAGATAATGGAATCAGAAATACAATTATTGCTAATTTTTCTACAATAGAAAATAGAAATGACGTTGGTGCATTGTGGGAAAATTATATTATTTCGGAAAGAATTAAAAAGCAAAACAATAGTGGAATGATAGTGAACAACTACTTTTGGCGAACTTACGATAAACAAGAAATTGATTGGATTGAAGAACGTGAAGGAAAACTATTTGCTTACGAATGTAAATGGAAAGAGAAAAAAATAAAAATTCCGGGTGCTTGGAAAAAAGCATACGCAGATTCGGAATTTAAAATAATTAATGCACACAACTATCACGAATGGGTTTATTGATGAATAAAAAAAACGCAAAAAAATATAATAACATAAAACTTGGCATCAGCATTGGTGAAGGGGTAATCTCATTTTTTGCAATTCTTGCTTTCGTCTATTTTGGGTTTAGCAAAGAGTTGGAAAGCTATTTAAGAAGCTACACCGAAAATCAATATTTGCTCCTCCTAACTTTTCTGTTTATTATCGGGATAACAACTTCGGTTATCACTTTCCCCATTAAATATTATGTCGAGTTTTATTTGGAACACAAATATGAGTTGAGTAATCAAACTTTTTGGAAATGGATTTTTGAAGATGCAAAAGGTTTGCTTGTTGGATTGGTTATTGGAATTCCGATTTTACTCCTATTCTATTGGGTGATGTTAACTTTTGGGTCACTCTGGTGGTTAGTCTTTTCCATTGCTATGTTTTTTATTTCTGTTGTGTTGGCTCAGATAGTTCCAATAATTATACTTCCAATATTTTATAAAATTACTCCAATAGAGAATGAAGAGATAAAGAAGCGAGTTCTTAGTTTAGCCGAAGATGTAAAAATGAAAGTCGAAAATGTTTTTCAATTTGATATGAGTAAAAATACAAAAAAGGCAAACGCAGCCTTTACCGGATTGGGAAAAACGAAAAGGATAATCCTTGGCGATACACTGCTCGAAAATTATTCTGCTGATGAAATAGAGACTGTGCTTGCTCACGAGTTTGGACATTACAAGCACAAACACATTATCAAAAATCTTTTTATTGGAACTCTTTCAAGCTTTGTTACATTTTTTGCAATTGCATCACTTTATGAGTTATCCCTTACGTGGTTTGGATTTAAAGAGATTACACAAGTATCAGCACTTCCAATTCTCACAGTGTGGGCAATGCTTGTTGGATTACTTACAACTCCGATTGGCAATATTATTTCACGCAAGTTTGAATATGAAGCAGATGAATATGCAATTAAATCAACCGGAAAACCAGAAGCATTTATAGAGACACTAGAAAAGCTAAACGAGCAAAACCTTGGTGATAAAGAGCCGCATCCATTTGTTGAATGGTTTTTTTATAGCCACCCATCTGTGGCTAAAAGGAAGGGACGGATATTGGGAATATTAGAATAATTAAAATCTATCTGGAATATTTTCAAGAAGTCTTTTGCCGTGTATAACTGCAACAATTGTTATTGTGTGATTATTGATTTTGTAGATGAGTCTATAGTTATAAATAAATAGTTCTCTGATATTCTCGTTTTTAATTTCAGGGACTATTCTACAAATGTAAGGATGTTGGGATATTTTTCGTGATGTATTCAAAATTTTTGTAACTACTGAACGAGCATAAAAGTCTGAATCTCTTGCAATGTATTCTGCGATTAATTCAGTATCTTCAACTGCTTCTGGCGACCATTTTATTGAGAAATCCATTTGCTGAATTTCCTTTCAACTTCTTCTTGATTAAGTGTCCCTTCTTCATCTGCTCTCGTAATTCCTTTAGAAATTTTATCAACCACGTATAAATGGTACTGCACATCTTCAAATGTGCTATCATCAGGAAGTTTTTCTAATAGAGATTGAACTTCTTCTTTTACGGTTTTCATAATTGGCTCTTTTTAAGTTTGTTCCAAATTATTTCTCTAGTGCAATTCTAAATATTGAGGCTATTGAAAATAGAAAACTGTATTCTCTATTTCAAGTAGATTCTTTCGTATGATAAGATTGAAACAAAATATCAGGCAAGTTTGAATGGGATATTGGAGTTTACTGTAGATTAACATTCTCCTTTATAATTCCCTTATAAATCAATAATTTTGCAGTATGAAAATAATCAGAATAGATAGGTACAAAATGAACCGGCATTTTTTGTGGGTAACATCGTTTATTTTTATTAGTATAGTATTTGCATCATGTAGTATTTATGAGGGTACGGTAACTCCTACTGTTACAGATAAGAAAACGCCGTATAATCCTTCACCGATAAATGGTGCTACTAAAAGGGAAAATCTCCAGAGATTATCTTGGGAGAGTTCTGATGCGAGTAGTTATACTGTATATTTCGATAAGGTAAACCCTCCTGTAACAATTGCTAAAACAAATAGTTCTGATAAATATGCAGATGTTTTTGCATCAGGTACTGGGATAACATATTATTGGAAAGTTGATGCAAAGTATAGTGACGGCACTAAAAATGAAGGACCAGTTTGGCACTTTACAACAAGTCAAACTGCAATTACTCAACCCGGGTATATATTAACCACCCACAGTGTTCAAACCATAGAGCCAAACGTTGTTAAGATGTTATTCCAAGTTACATATGTTGAAAATAAGGGGATAGATAATTTAACGATCAGCGATTTTGAAATATATGAGGATCAAGACACCATATCAATATTTGAATCTAATTTGAATATTACTAAGCGTCTCAATAATCCATATATTATTAAAACGGTTTTGATGTTAGATAATAGTACAAGTATTAGTGATGATTCAAACAACTTGCAACTGTTAAAAGAAGCAGCTAAAAACTTTATTGATAATATGGCTCTTCAACAAGAAGTTGCATTATACAAGTTTTCGAGTGATCCTGAATTG
>JAKIUC010000018.1 GCA_021647785.1 Melioribacteraceae bacterium | reverse complement strand
AAGAATAAAAACAACAAATTAAAGCTATTCAAAAAAATAATTTTCTTGTTATTTTAAGATGTTTAAACCAGTGAACTGGTTGTTTTTCTTTGTTTTTTCCGTTTACCCACGACTTAAGTCGTGGGTAAATAACAACTTAGCTAAAAATGCAACCGTTTCAACGGTTTTTTATATTATTTATGCAAAATTTTATTTCACCCCGAATCGCTGGTAATTTATCAATATGTTGTTTTATTTAAAAGTAATTAGTATTATACAAACAACTAAAAAAGTTAGTGTATCTAATTAATTCAAATATCTTAGGAGGTATTTATGAAAAAAACATTGGTTGTTTTATTATTCTTATTTGGAGCAACTTCTATTCTTGCACAGTACAAGAGTATTGCTACATATACTAGAGATTCTACAGGCTATACAAATCCAGATGCTCCTTGGAATACTGTTGTCAAAGACAATTATGGTCATATTCGCTCTGTATTGATAACTGATGATTTGGATGGCGATGGGAAAGCAGAAATTCTTGCTACTGATTATTCAGGTGGTGGCAGAATACATGCCTTCGAGTATGCTGGTAATGGAGTCTTAGAAATGGTTTGGTCTTCCCCACTTGGACTTGGAGAGAATCATTTAAGATCAACACCACGCTGGGTTCAAACTGGTGATTTGGATGGTGATGGAAAAAAGGAAATAATATTTGCGGTTGGAACTAAAAGTACAAGTAAACTCCAAGTTTTTGAAAATGTTGGTGATAATGATTATGGAACCCAATCAATTATAGAATTTCCAAGTGATCAGTTTAGTTCATTAGGACTTGGTAATTTTAATGCCGAAGGTGAAAGAGGTACTGTCTCTGATTTTGATGGTGATGGTACTAGCGAGTTGATTTGGAGAAATGATGATAAAAAAGTATATATTCTAAGTATAAGTGGAAATGCTCCAGGTTTTGCATCTTGGCAAATAGAAGGTGGAGATCCAAATGTTGATCCAATGAATTGGGCACCTGGAGGTACGTTTTATCATTCCGTTCCAGCTGATATAGATGGTGATGGTATTATAGAAATTGTTAATCATAATTTTGACAATTTAGCTTTTTGGTCAATTGATGTTGAAGGTACTAATTCTTATTCGTATTCTGCTGATGGCAATCCAGATGGTGGAAAATTGGGACCTTATTATTATGGCTTTTTGGAAAATGATGCGGTTTCATTAATGGGGTTAGCAGTTGCAGATGTTGATGGTGATAATAAGGATGAAATTGCTTGTATTACTGGATATAGTGGTGATTATCGATATGGAGTTGGACTTATTAATATTGGGCAAGGTGAAACTGGACTAAATGTTTGGGATAATGCCAATAAATTTACTCAATTAGCTAATAGATGGGATATTGGAAAAGCAGATAGTTCTTCACAATTCTGGGGAATACATAGTGCAGACCTAAATCAAAATGGAAATGATGAAATACTTGTAGGTGGTTTTTATGGCGAAAATGTTGTTTCCATTGAGTTTTCTGGTACAGGAGATATTACTGACCTTACTAACTATGAAATAAAGGTTCTTTATTCTGGTGAAACATTAGATAACACAGAGTGGATTACAATAACAATTAGTGATTCTGTTGGTGTAATAGATACACAGTATTCAAAAGATGCATGGCAAAATCCTGGCGTAATGAAAATGTCTGATGGAGATATTACTGGTGATGGTAAACTTGAATTAGCATTAGCTTATCAAATAGATTATGCAGATTCTACTGATATAATTCATAAAAGTTGGAATGGTTCAAGTTGGGATGAAACTACAGAAACAATTGCAAGAAAGTATAGCATTCCTTTAAGGATTCTACAATATGATATTGATACAGGAGTTAGGGAACTAAACTTAAATATTATTACTCCAGATGATTATGTTTTGGAACAAAATTACCCAAATCCATTTAACCCATCAACTAATATTAGATTCTCACTTCCGATATCGAAAAAGATAACAGTGAAAATTTATGATATGCTTGGCAGCGAAGTTAAAACTTTAGTTGATAACGAAGCGTTTACAAAAGGGAGCTACGAAGCAACTTGGGATGGAACAAATAACTTTGGCAGCAAGGTAGCAAGTGGTAATTACATTGCAACAATGAAATTTGGAAATTTCAGTAAATCAATAAAAATGCAATTGTTGAAATAGACTAGTGTCGTGTCAATTATGAAATGTCGTATATTATCTGAACTCACCCCAACCCCTCTCTTGAAAAGAGAGGGGCTTTTGCTCCCTCTCCCTTTGGGAGAGGGTTGGGGTGAGGGATTTTTGCAAGTCATTATATACTTGACTTGACACTATATGTAAAATACTGGATGTTTTCCGTTCATATTTTTTAGTGTTGTTCAAGTTTTAATTACAAAGCCCGATTTCAACCAATGGAATCGGGCTTCTCTATTTTGCTGCAATTTTTAATATAGTGTACAAGTTTTCAACTTCCAACTTCCAACTTCCGAAAATACGATATATATTTCACCACTCCCCCTCTCTTAGTTTTAAATATTGGTTTTGTCATTTTGAAATATCTTATTAACTTTAAAGAAGTTATTATAACTATTCTAACAACTAAATTTAATCCAATTATGCACCCCGATGTATTGAAACAAATTATAAGGTTTTTCATCTTTAGTCTATTACTCATGCTTTTCTTTTCTTGCAGTAGTTCAACAGAAACAATAAAAACATTACCCGAAAAAGATCTGTTTGAAGAGTTAAAAAGTTCGTTTGCTAAGAAGGAATTTCAGTTTTTAATCCCTTCAGGAAGTAAGATAGATAGTATTGATATTAATAGTAGTGAGCAAATAATTAGAATTGAAACTAATAACAGATTCTCATTCCGCCCATTTAGAGAAATAGATATTTATGATATTACAAATGAGATACGTACTTTTCTCGGGGCAGAGTATTTCAATTTTGAAATAGAGATTTATTCACTTGGAATGCCAATTGAAAAACTAATTCCAAATTATTATTTAGAAAATAAAAACAACATTGATTCAAGTAGAATTCCTAAGAGAGAAAATATAACTCCACTTGTAACCAATATTAACAAGGGCTATGAGATATCTAAAGGTTTAAATGGAAGGCACATTGCATTGTGGCATAGCCATGGATGGTATTACAATCACGAGCTGAAAAGATGGATGTGGCAGCGTGCAAGATTATTTAGAGCAGTCGAGGACTTGGGTACCTTTACATTTACAGTTCCTTACTTGATTCCAATGCTTGAAAATGGAGGGGCAAATGTATTTGTACCGCGAGAAAGAGATGTTCAAACAGAAGAGATAGTTGTTGATAACAATGGCTCGAGCAGTGGTAAATATATTGAAGTAGGAACTTGGACTGATGTTGATACTACCGGCTTTGCTATTGGAACTCCACCTTATGCTAATAATTTGAATCCATTTCTGCAAGGGAGTTATCGAAAAATTAAATCATCACGTAAGGGAAATAGAAGTGTAAGTTATATTCCAAACTTTAAAACTGCCGGGAACTATGCTGTTTACATTTCATACAAACATTCAGAAAAAAATATTAGTGATGCAAAATATAAAGTATTTCATCTTGGCGGAGTAACGGAGTTTAGTGTTAATCAGCAAATTGGCGGCGAGACTTGGATTTATCTTGGCACATTTAAATTTGCTAAAGGTGAAAACAAAAATATTGGGCAAGTACTCCTCTCTAACAAAAGCAATGAAGATGGCTTTGTAACTACCGATGCTGTTCGCTTTGGCGGCGGAATGGGAATTGTTGAACGTGATGGAACAACAAGTGGAAGACCAAAATTTGTTGAAGGTGCACGTTACTACTTACAATATGCGGGAATGCCCGATACACTTGTTTATGATTTAAATAAAAACATAAAAGATTATAACGATGATTATCAAAGCCGTGCCGAGTGGGTTAATTATTTGAAAGGTACTCCGTTTGGTCCCAATAAAAATAGAAGTGCAAAGGGGCTGGGTATCCCAATTGATTTATCACTCTCGTTTCATACAGATGCTGGAATAACCAGTAATGATACGGTTATTGGGACATTACAAATTTATAGCCTTGAGGATGCTGAGGATAAGCAGATATTCCCGGACGGTGTTTCAAGATTAGCAAATCGTGATTTATCGGATATTATGCAAACTCAGATTGTTAATGATTTACGTGCAAAATATGATTCAGCTTGGACTCGCCGCCAAATAATGGAAGCAGGATATAGTGAGGCATTTCGTCCAAACGTACCAGCAACACTATTGGAGTTGTTGTCTCATCAAAACTTGCAAGATGTAAAATTTATGAATGACCCTCAATTCCGTTTCGATGTTTCGCGTTCAATCTATAAATCGATGTTGCGGTTTCTATCGGCTCAAAACAATTTTGAATATGTTGTGCAGCCGCTGCCTGTAACACACTTTGCAGCAGAAATGTCAGATAGCGGAACAGTTACTCTTTCGTGGAAACCAAAAAATGACCCAATAGAATCAACGGCAAAGGCAAGTAGGTATAAAGTCTATACACGTATTGATGATAATGGATTTGATAATGGGGTGGTTGTTCCTGAACCAAACTATATTGCTAAAAATATTAAACCAAATAAAATTTATAGTTTTAAAATTACTGCTCTTAATGATGGAGGGGAAAGTTTCCCGTCTGAAATATTATCCGTTTATTGGAATGGAAAAGATGGAAAACCACTTTTGATAATTAATGGGTTTGATAGAATATCAACTGCTGCAATTATTGAAGCTGATAATTTCTCTGGATTTGTTGATGCAATTGATGAAGGGGTACCGGACAAATATGACATTGGATATGTTGGAGCACAGCATGATTTCACCCCAGACTCAAAGTGGAAAACAGATGATGTGCCTGGGCACGGTGCAAGTTATGCTAATATGGAAACGAAAATATTCGTTGGCAATACTTTTGACTTCCCATTTATTCATGGTCAATCAATTGCTAATGCAGAATTTTCTTTCGTATCGGTAAGTGACGAAGCTGTTGAAGATTCAATTGTGAATTTGAACAATTACCAATTTGTTGATTTAATTTATGGTGAAGAGAAAGAGACAAGTTGGCAAACTCCTTATGCTGATTCGGTTAATGGAAAACGATTTAAAATATTTCCGCCAAAAATGAAAAAAGCAATATCAGAATATTTAAGTTCTGGCGGCAATCTATTTCTCTCCGGTGCTTATCTCGGAAGCGATATGTTTTTAAACAAAAATAAAAATTCTGATGATGCACAATTTGCAGCAGAAACATTGAAGTACAGATTAGCCTCTGACCACGCTGTGAAAGCTGGAAACGTAGAGATTGTAAATACAAATATCAAAGTTGATTTAAAGCAGTTTAGTTTTAATACAGAGTTCAACAAGGAAATATATCGAGTTGAAGCACCCGATGCACTTGGGGCTATAAATGGAAGTGAAACATTCTTACGATATTCTGAAAACCTTTACAGTGCTGGTGTAGCTTACAATAAAGATTATGGCATTGTTGCTTTAGGATTTCCATTTGAAACAATTACAAGTAAAACTGCACGAGACGAAATAATGAAAGCAATCTTAAAATATTTAAATATTAAATAGGATTTACACAATGCGGATAATACATCTCATAATTTATTTTGTAATTTCAAATCTAATATTCTCACAAAATTATTTATCAATTCAAAACTATGTTGATAAAGAGAAAAGCACAAAACTACTCAAGCATGCTTCATGGTCAATAGCAGCACGGTATTTGGATAATGGAGAAAAGATAATATCGCACAATGCAGAGCTTGCATTGGCTCCTGCTTCCAATATGAAGTTAATTACTTCTTCTGCTGCACTTGAGATACTTGGAGAGAATTACAAATTTGCGACAAGAATATTTTACGATGGAACAGTTGATGCCAAAGGAAAACTAAATGGAAATCTATTTATTGTTGGTGGTGGCGACCCAACTCTTGGTTATAATCTTGTGAAGGGTGCATTACCATTGGATGATTTAATGGCAAGTTGGCTTACAGCCTTTAACGATAAGGAAATTAAGTCAATAAGTGGAGATATAATTGCAGATGATTTACTCTACGACAGAATCCCAATCCCGAATAATTGGGATTGGATTGATATTGGCAATTACTATGCAGCGTCAGCATCGGCTTTAACAATTCATAATAATTTGTACTTTCTCTTTTTCAAACCGGGTAAAAATGTTGGTGATATAGCTGAAGTTCTACGAACTGAACCAATAGTTGATGGATTAACTTTTATAAACTATATAGAGACTGGCAAAAAAGGTTCAGGCGATAATGGATATATTTTTAATGCACCATTACAATTTAACGCTACGCTGCGTGGTACAATTCCAAAGGGTAAAAAGGAGTTTTCAATAAAAGGGTCAATTCCAAATCCCCCACTTTTTGCAGCCCAATACTTTTTAACTAAATTAAGAGAAGAAGGAATATCTGTTGCGGGCAAGGCTATTGCGATAGATAAAAAAAGAAAATACAACAAAAACAATTTAGTTGTTAAAACGTACTCACCCCCGTTAAAAGAGATAGTATTTATAGTTAATAAGCGAAGTGATAATCTTTACACTGAAATGTTACTCCGTGCTGTAGGTTTAAAAGCGAAAGGTGAGGGAAGTGTTGATAGCGGTATAGACGCAGTTGAAGAGTTCCTTTCCAAAAATGGAATTAATACCAGTGGACTATTAATGCACGATGGATGTGGGCTTTCACGTTCCAACGCAATTACAACAACTCTGATGCTCGATTTATTAACACTCGTTGCAAAGAAAAAATATTTTGAAACATTCTATAATTCCCTTGCAGTTGTTGGTGACCCTAATGATATTGGGTTTTTTAAGAACATGGGAAGGGGTACTGCAATTGAAAAAAACGCACATATTAAGTCTGGAGTAATTGGAGGTGTGCGTGCCTATTCTGGTTATCTAAAAGATAAAAATGGAAGAACAATTATTTTTTCGATGATAGCAAATAACTTTAATGGAAATGGTTCGGCTGTTTCAAATGTTCATAAAAAGATAATGATTAAATTAGCAGAATTGAAATAGGAGATGAAATGAAAACAATTAAAATATTTTTCTTTATTATTATATTGGCTGTAACTTTAAATGCTCAGCAGAAGATTTCAAAAATGAGCAAAGTGGAAATAAATAAACTACTCACAGAAAAATCAGCAGAAAATTTAACTGTTACTGAACGAATGAGTTTTTATTCAGAAATGTTTCTTGGAATGCCGTATGGGCTTACCTGCGTTGGCGATGGACCTTATGCCCTCTATGATACAAAACCTCTTTTAACTTTTGATACAACTAATTGCATGGTTTATGTAGAAGATGTATTGGCTTTATCTATTTCAGATAGCTACGAAAACTTTTTTAATAATCTTCAGCAAATACGCTACAAAGATGGCATTGTTGGAATGAAGACTCGGAACCACTATACTATGGCGGATTGGTTTCCTGAGAATAGTTGGCTGCTGCACGATGTTGTAAAAGATGTTGCTGGCACTAAGGCTAAAACATTAACCCGTACAATATCACATAAAAAATTCTTTGCAGGTAAAGGGATTGAAGATATGCGATATGTTAAAGACGACAGAACTATGACTATAAATTATATTCCATTTAATGCTCTATCAGAAGTTAAAAACAATTTCCAGAATGGTGATATAGTTGTGTTGCTTTTCAAAAACTTGGATAACATATTTTCTGCTCATATGCTTATGGCATACACTACGCCAAGTGGTATGGTTATTCGGGAATCATCACTCACTAAGGCTACCGTGCTTGATACACCTTATGATGAATGGATTGCGAAATATCAAAACTCAAAAAAATATATCGGCATAGCTCTACTGCGGGTAAATGATGATATTAACCAGAAGGGGAAAGTTATTTTACCTTGGGAGATTTATGAGTTGAGGAAAGAAAGCCGCTCACGAAGTGATGCCTTTGGTATAATTCTCGAAAAAAAACCTCTTCAAATATTTCGAAGAGGTTTTCTGTTTTTTGTAATACTCAACATTTCATTGTTAATATAACTTCAAATTTATCTTACGTGTTTCCACCATCCGTAATATTTATTTTCCAAATCAGAAATAGATGGCATTGCGAAAAACTTTGAATCATTGGGACCAAAAAACCAAAAACCATGTCGCAAATAACTAAACGAAAGGTCTCTTAATAACGAACCCAATCCAACGGTTTTGGTTGCTTTATCAGGCATTCTTTGCAGTACTTTAATGCAGTCATACATTCTGTATGGATTAACTCTGGGCAATTCAATATTAAATATTTCACTATGCTTGTTGGTTTTCAAAAAGTGGTCAATGTTAAATTCAACCTGCGTAAAGCAAATTTTAGGTGCACCTTTCGATTGTGTTTGAGTTGTAATATACTTTCCAAAATCGCGCTGGTCTAAAGATGAAACAACCAAATTTTCAAGTGGAGTTATCTCTTGATAAGTTCTAATTAATCCAGGCTCATTTACAGCAGTATATTCTGATGGTTCAAGAGTAAGAACTTTTCCGTTTGAAGTACAGAGGTGAAGTTTTTGAATTGAGGCAATATCAATATCAGCAAGGACTCCGTACGATTTTATAAATTTTGTTTTTTTAGGTGAACCATCTTCGTGAGTTACAGTCATGTCAAGATATTTTTCAATTTCAAAACTTTCATTTCTATAATTCGGGTCAAGTTCTGCAAATATAACTTTTCCGCTATAATGCTTTGCACCACCAATAGTATAATGCTCTCCAAACTGATCTGGCTCTAATTGAGATGCTACAAGTGCATTGATAGGATAAACAATCATATATAAGTGTTTGTTGTATTCAGCCATAGTTACTCCAAATTTCTTTTATTATTTAAGAATACAAATTTATTAAATAGCACTTCTAAGAGCAAGGTTAATGAAATGATAATTGAATATTCTGATGCCTATTTTCTTTGCAAATATGTGCAAAAAAAGTGTAGTTTCAAGCTAAACTAACTCAAATAAGCATTAGAAATCCACCATTGTAGATTTTTTGTTTTCTGTTTGTGTTTTGCAGCAGTAAAATATTTCAATTGGATAAATCTCGCTTAATCAGTTTCATTTTGGAAAATCAATCACTATTTTTATTTCTCAAAAATGGGAAAGTGAGAACAATGTTATTAATAGAAATATTACCAAACAAATGTGATTTCTGTGGTTGCTGTGTTGGTATTTGCCCTGAAGATGCAATTGAATTAAAAGAAGCAGAGATTAAAATAGATGAAACACTTTGCACAAATTGTTCAAAGTGTGTGTGGGTATGCCCAATAGAAGTTTTAAAATTTAACAACCCTAAAAAAACTGGATAAAAGAGAAGTTATAAATGCAGAAAGAATATGATGTAATAGTTGTGGGAGGTGGTCCGGCTGGCACAATGGCTGCACGCTTTGCTGCTGAGCAAGGTGCTACGGTTTTATTATTCGAGAAAGATAGAGATATCGGCTATCCTGTCCGCTGTGGTGAAGCTGTAAGCAAAGTTGGCATCGAGGAATTTATTGAGCCTGATGAGAAATTTATTTCATCAACAATTAATAAATTTGCGATGATTGCACCAAACGGAACAGAAGTTGTTTTACCATCAAACCAAATTGTATATATTCTTGAAAGACGTATTTTTGATTATGAATTGGCTAAGCAAGCTGCAAACCTTGGGGTTGATATTATTACGCGAGCCTATGTTAACGGGCTTATTATTGAAGATGGAAAAGTTAGTGGTGTTAAGTACGAATATAAAGGGGAGCAACATAAGCTACATTGTAAGGTTGTTATTGCAGCCGATGGAGTTGAATCGCGTGTTGGTAGGTGGGCTGGAATAAAAACACATATTGATTTTAGAGAGATGGAGAGTTGTGTTCAAATAACTGTAGCAAACATTGATGTTAACCCGAACACAATATATTTTTATTTTGGAAAAGAGGTTGCACCGGAAGGATACTTTTGGGTTTTTCCAAAATCTAATAAATCAGCAAATATTGGTCTTGGAGTAAGTGGAGAAATTGGGAAGAAGAAATCAGCCCAAAAGTTTTTAAGTTCCTTTATGGAAAAAAAATATCCGAATGCACCAATACTTACACAAATTGCTGGTGGTGTTCCTTCATCAATTACTCTAAAAAAAATCTCTGCTCCTGGAATAATTATAGTTGGCGATGCTGCTCGTCAAGTTAATCCACTCTCTGGCGGTGGTATTGTTAGTGGAATGATTGGTGGTAAAATAGGTGGAACAATAGTTGGCGAAGCAATTGTTAAAAACGATTTAAATCATATTTTAACATATGATAAAGCATGGAGAGATAGACTTGGTAAACGCCATGAGATTTTTGATAGAATAAAAAATGGCATTTACAGTTTTAGTGATGAAAAATTTAACAGTATTGCAGAAGTTTTTTCAAAAATTCCTATAAAAAAAAGAACGCTTGGAAATTTATTTAAAACTGCGTTAATAAATAAACCATCGTTACTAATTGATATAGCAAAGGTTTTTGTAGTAAAATGAAAAAATCAATATTAGAACTACTTGAAAAAAATTATGAAACAATCTCATTAAATTGGATTGCACAACTTGAGTTAAACTTTGGTGATAGATTATCTAAAACGGAGATTAAAGAATTTACTGAATCAAGTTTACAAAGTATTATTGAAGTAATTAATACTTCTGATTATTTATCGATTGATCAATCTCTAATTGATAGAGATAGGCTCGAAAAAAAACTTGAGATGAATCAACAATATCTCAATACAATTTTATTGAAATCAGATACTGCAATTGCTGTAATAAATTGTGATGAAAAATTTGTTTCGTGGAACCATGGTGCTGAGGAGATGTTTGGATACTCTGCTGAGGAAGTTATTGGGCAGTCTTCTACATTCCTAATTCCGGATGAAGAAAAATATTTTAAAGAGTTAGAGTATATTATTCAAGAAACAAAGGAGAAAGGGGATGTTCAAATTATTGATACTGAACGAAAAACAAAAAGTGGAAAAATAATTTCAGTACAATTAAAGGTTACACAACTGCAAACATCCGATGAAAGTAATTGTGGCAGAACGATGATTATGCAGGACATAACCCAAATTAAACAACTTCAACAGCAGGTGGACCAATCTGAAAAGCTTGCGGTAATTGGTCAGTTGGCTGCTGGAATAGCTCACGAAATCGGGAACCCTTTAACATCAATATCAGCAGTTGTTCAATTAATTCAGAGAAAAAATAAAGATGAAATAATGACTGAGCAGCTTATAACTATTAAGGATAACATAGATCGTATTTCAAACATTGTAAATGAATTGGTCGATTTCTCTCGACCTCCTGGTGAGAATAAAGGATTACTTCAAATTAATGATGTTGTAAAAACAGCCGTAGGTATTGTTAAATATGATAAGCGAGTTAAAAAAGTAGATTTTAAAACTCACTTTGCAAAAAACCTTTCACCAGTTTTAGCAGTGCCAGACCAGCTTTTACAAGTTTATGTTAATATATTACTAAATGCATTAGATGCAATAAATGGAGAAGGTGAAATTGAAGTTAGAACATATTTTACCGATCTATTTATCTGTACGGATATAAAAGATAATGGCTGCGGTATGGAGAGGAGTTTGCTCGATAAAATCTTTAATCCGTTTTTTACAACCAAAGGTGTTGGTAAAGGAACTGGCTTGGGTCTTTCGGTAAGTTACGGTATTATTAAAAAAATGCAAGGTAAAATTATTGTGCAGAGTGAGTTGAATAAAGGCTCTGTTTTTACTATTAAACTTCTTCCATAAATTAAAGGAAAATAGGAATGGCAACATCAGTTTTAATTGTTGATGATGAAACGGCAATACGAGATTCTATAAAGGTTGTTCTTGATGATGAAGGATACAAGACAGATACAGCCGCTGATGGTGAAGATGCTTTAATCAAAATTAAAGAAAACAACTTCGATGTTGTAATTACAGATATTAAAATGCCGAATATTGATGGAATGGAATTACTTAAAGAGGCATCCAAAGTTAGTCCGGAAACATTTTTTATAATTATGACCGCTTATGCATCAGTTAAGACAGCTATCTCTGCCATCCGTAATGGTGCTTACGATTATTTGATGAAGCCAATTGAGTTTGATGACCTTCTTCTTCGATTAAAGAGATTATCAAAATTTAAAAAACTTTCAATTGAAAACAAATCTCTACGGCAAAGAGTTTCTGCTGAACCAGGATATCAAAATATAATTGGTGATAGCCATGCTATTAAAAAAGTATTTAAACTAATTACGCAGGTCTCTAAAACTAAAAGTAATGTTTTAATAACTGGAAAAAGTGGAACAGGGAAAGAGCTTGTTGCCAAAGCAATTCACTTTAACAGCAATAGAAAAGATAAAATATTTCTTCCTATTAACTGCGGAGCAATTTCTGAAAACTTAATTGAGAGTGAACTCTTTGGACATAAGAAAGGCTCTTTCACTGGTGCTATTGATGAAAAAATTGGATTATTTAAAGTGGCTGATGGTGGCACACTCTTCCTTGATGAAATTGGAGATTTACCATTAAACATGCAAGTAAAACTACTCCGTGCTATTGAAGACAAAATGTTTATTCCCGTTGGTGGTATAAAACCAATATCAACTGATGTTAGAATAATTGCAGCAACAAATCAGAATTTGTTTGAAAAATCTGAAGCTGGTGAATTTAGAGAAGATTTATATTATCGGTTAAATGTTATTGAAATATCACTTCCATCATTAAATGAGAGGCGAGAGGATGTACCTCTTTTAGTAAATTATTTTGTTGAAAAATATTGCAACGAAATGGGAAAGAAAATATTAGGTGTTGATAACGATGCAATGAAAGCTCTAATTAGTCATAACTGGCGGGGTGGAGTTAGAGAGTTGGAAAATATAATTGAGCGTGCTGTAATTTTTTCGATGGGTGATATTATTAAAATGGAAAATCTTTCCGACTACATCAAAAATAATATTACAAATTATGGGTTCCCAATTGCACTAAAAGAAGCTGTTAAAAATTTTGAACGAGATCATATTCTCAACATAATTAAGAATAATAATTTTAATAAAGAAGATACTGCAAGTGCTTTAGAAATAGGGCTATCGTCTCTTTACAGAAAAATGGAAGAGTTAAATATTCCAACAAAATTTAGTGAAACTGAATTTTAAAAACCTAATTTAGGATTGTTATGACAAAGAAGAAAAATTTTCGCGAAAAGCTAAAGAAGATTATTAAAGATGAAAAATTAGTATCTGAAATTGAAAATCTTTTTAATGAAGAAGTCGATTCAGAAATAGTCAAATATAATTCCTCTTTTGAAAATTACTTTTTTGCTAAAACATATTGCAATAAAGAAGAATGTGATGTTACTTATTCGAGTTCTATCTATACTGTTATTGGCTACTTGGCTGAACAAATTGAGGAGTTGCCGAATAAATTAAATTCAATAATTCATGAAGATGATAGGTTAAGAATAGAGAATGGAATGACTGAATTTTTTAATGATAATGAAAAATTAAATATATCTATTTCATATAGGATTATAGATAAAAATGATGATATTATTTATTTAAATGAAAGCATTAGTGCTAAACGAAATAAGAGTGGAAAAGTAACTGAGTATAATTCAATTTTCTATAATATTTCGGAAGTGGAAAAAGAGAAAAACAACATTAGTGAACTTTGCAAAGAATTAAGAAACTTGAATAGAGTTAAAGATAAATTTATATCAATTGTTTCGCACGATCTTAAGTCTCCCTATACTACGCTTCTCGGATTTTCCGAAATTCTTTTAAACGATAACTCTCTACCGGATGAAGAGAAGCTCGAATATTTAACATATATTCATTCAAGTTCCGAGCATCAGCTTAATTTAATTGAGCATCTGCTAGATTGGTCAAGAATGCGAACAGGACGCACCGAAGTTGAAGGACAAAGACTCAATCTTAAAAATTTAATTTCAACTGTCGTCTCAAAATTTACTGGCTTGGCAATTAGAAAGAATATTGAAATATCACAAAATGTAAAAGGAGATATTTTTATTAATAGTAACGAGAAACAACTTAGCAAAGCCATTTCCGATTTGCTGCAAAATGCTATTCATTTTTCGAATAAAGATTCTGCAATTTTTATTTATGGAAGCAGATTTAAAAATGGAATGATAGAAGTTATTATTAAAGATAAAGGTATTGGTATTTCTGCCGATGATCAAGATAGGTTGTTTAAGTTAGAACACAAACATTCGCGTGAAGGTACTGAGGGTGAGCAAGGGAGCGGGATGGGATTGATTCTCGTAAAGGAAATAATGGAAAAACTAAAAGGGGATGTTTGGTTTTACTCGAAAGAAAATGAAGGAAGTGAGTTTCATATAACAATACCAGAGGCAAAAAACCTTGTTATAATTATTGATGAAAAGAGCAGTCTCTCAAACTCCCGTAGTAAAGCTATTTCTGAAATCTTACCCGACTACACAATTTTAACAGCAAATAATGCGTATGAAGCAATGGATTTTGTTTCAGAAGAATTACCCTCTTTAATTTTAGTTAATGATTCTTTACCTTTATTAAGCGGGGATGAATTTATTAAACTGATTAGAAGTAAGGACAAATATTTTTCTGTCTGTATATTCGTTTTTACAAATAGAAGAGTTGATGAAGTAGAGAAAAGGTATGATTCGTTTATGATTGATGGTGTTTATAAAAATTCAATTAAAAATGACGAATTGATTAAAGAGATAAAAAAGAAATTAAAATAATTATATTTAACGGAGAACTAAAGGAGCTATGGAAATAAAAAAATGGTTTGCACTTTATACTAAACCGAGGCATGAGTTTAAAGCACTTGCCCAACTTAATGAAATTGAAGTAGAGGCGTACCTTCCTACTATTACAGTTACTAAACAATGGAGTGACAGAAAAAAGAAGGTTACAGAACCACTTTTTAAAAGTTATATTTTCATTTTTGCAAATGAAGTTGAAAGAAACAGAGCAGTAACAAGAGAAGCCGTTATTAAAACAATTTATTTTGATGGCAAGCCTGCTGTAATTCCTGATCAGGAAATGGACAGTATAAGAAAAATGTTAGAATCACCAGAAAAAATTCAGGTCTTTAACGGAATAGTAAAAGGTGTGATAGTTAAAATAACATCAGGACCCTTTGAAGGCATTGAGGGTATTGTTCGATCAATCAGTGATGATGAAAATACTCTTTCTGTCTCTATTCAATTACTGAACCGCACAGTTAGCGTTTCTATTGCTGGCGATACAGAAGTAAAAAGAATTAATTAGGTGAACAATGATAAATCAAAAAAAGATAATTGAATATTCAATAGGGGAAGATGCACAACTTTTTTTATTGTTAACTAAAGTTGAAAAGAAAACTACACGTACAGGTAAAGAGTTCTTGAATCTGGAATTACGTGATATTTCCGGAACAATTTCTGCAAAGATGTGGGATGGGTTTGAAGTTTTTTTTAGCTCGGCAAGTGAAGGAAAAATTACAAAAGTGGATTGCAAGTTTGATGAATACAACGGCACACCCCAATTGATAATAAATAGAATTAGACTCGCAAATGAGAGTGATGGCGTTTCTCATTCCGACTTTCTTCCACGCTCGCAGAGAGATTTGGAAGAGATGAAAACTGAATGGAATGAAGTAAAGGCAAGTTTTACAAACACAAAACTAAGTGAACTTATTTCAAAAATATTTAACACAGAAACTAAAGAAAAATATTTCAATGTTCCGGCGGGTAAGGCTTGGCATCATGCTTATTTGCACGGCTTACTTGAACACACTCTTGAGATAATTAAAATTTGTGAAACTGTATGCAAGATTCATCCAGAGTTAAATAGAGATTTGATAATTGCCGGAGCAATTTTACACGACTTCGGAAAAGTTGAAGAACTTACTTACGAAACAAATTTTGACTACACAGACAAAGGAAGATTGGTTGGACATATTGTAATTGCTGCAACGCAAATTGAATTGAAGGCAAAAGAAATTCCAGATTTTCCGGAGGAACTTAAAAATCAATTAATTCATTTAGTGCTTAGTCATCAAGGGAAATTGGAACATGCTTCTCCAGTAATTCCAAAAATGCCAGAGGCTGTAGTGCTATATCATGCCGACGAGTTGAGTGCAAAATCGAATGCTTTTTTAAATGTTGCAAAAAAGGAGAGACAAGGCGATAGCAATTGGACAAGTTTTATTCGTCTTGCAGAGACTGCAATCTACATTCCACCAACTGTTGAGAATGAACCAAAGAATTCGTTGTTTGATTGATAACATTTGAAAAATAGGATCGTGGATTTCTTCAGTATGGCATTAGCTTCGCAGTTTTTTTGTTATTTAAATTAGAGTTGATGCTTGTTAAGTATAGAACGTAAATAAATTTATTTTGGGAGAATGGATTATGGAAATTCCAAAGACCTTAATTGAAAAACTAAAATCTGCAAAATCAATTATCTTCTTTACTGGTGCGGGAATATCGGCAGAGAGTGGGATAGAGACATTCCGCGGCAAAGGCGGATTGTGGAATAAAATGTCTGCTCAAGAGCTTGCAAGTTTTGATGGCTTTATGAAAAATCCAGATTTAGTTTGGGAGTGGTATCAGTACAGACGGAAAATTGTTCGTGAAACTAATCCAAATGCAGGGCATAAAACAATTGCAGATTTTGAAAAACACTTTGATGAAGTAACAGTTGTAACGCAGAATGTTGACAACCTCCACAAACGTGCAGGAAGCAGCAGCATACTTGAACTACACGGAAACATTGAACGAAACTACTGTATGGATTGCAAAACATTTTATGGAGTTGAAAAGTTTCTTGAATCTGAAGAAGTTCCGAAGTGTGAAAAATGTGGCGGGATGATTAGACCGGATGTTGTTTGGTTTGGCGAAGTGTTACCGCAAGATATATTTGCAGAAGCAGAAAGAAAAGCTGCTGAATCAGATATCTGCTTTATTGTAGGGACTTCGGCGGTTGTTTATCCTGCCGCATACATTCCAATTGCAGCAAAGAGAGGCGGCTCAGTATTAGTTGAAATAAATATTGAACCAACCGAAATTACAAACCAAACTGATTATTCGATAAAAGGAAAATCTGGTGAGGTTTTGCCAGAAATATTTAAAATGCTCAAGGAGATTACATGAGTCAACTTTTAAAAACCAGAATATCGGACACTCTTTCGAAAGAGTTAGATAATCTTTCAGAAGAAACAAACAAGACTAAAACATTCCATGTTAATAAAGCATTAGAGGTTTATATTCATCAATATTCCGATTTGCAAATTGCTTTAGATCGATTACATAACAAAAATGATGAAGTAATATCAAACAAGAAAATGGTTGAAATTCTATGCTTAAATAATCAATAAAAACACTCCCCTTTTCTTATATTTGCCTTTGTAAAAAATTAAAATGAAATAATATTTAGGATAGATTAATGACTTCCAACGAAATTAGAAATCAGTTTTTAGATTTCTTTAAAGAAAAAGACCACAGAATTATAGATAGTGCCCCCGTTGTTCCTTTTGATGACCCAACGCTTCTCTTTACTAATGCTGGAATGAACCAGTTTAAAGATGTGTTTCTTGGTCAAGGTTTACGCGATTATAACCGTGCTGCTGATACTCAAAAGTGCATACGCGTAAGTGGAAAACATAACGACTTGGAGGAAGTGGGACGCGATACTTATCACCACACGTTTTTTGAAATGCTCGGTAATTGGTCTCTCGGAAATCCTTCAAAACCAGAAGATGGATATTATAAAGAGGAAGCTATTACTTGGGCTTGGGAGTTATTAACAGAAGTCTGGAAGTTGCCGAAGGAAAGGCTGTGGGCATCGGTGTTTGAAACCGATGATGAATCGATGGAAATCTGGAAAACCAAAACGGATATTAATCCAAATCATGTTTTAAAATTTGATGCAAAAGATAACTTCTGGGAGATGGGAGATGTTGGTCCATGCGGTCCGTGTTCTGAAATTCATATTAATGTTGGTGATGATTTTGATAATCCCAAATGGGTAAATGCTGGGGTTGAAGAATGCATCGAAATATGGAATCTTGTTTTCATCCAGTATAATAGGGATATAAATGGTAAACTTCACGATTTACCTGCAAAACATGTTGATACAGGAATGGGATTTGAACGCATTGTAGCTGTACTACAAAATAAAAAATCGAATTACGAAACAGATATTTTTGCACCAATAATTGAAAAGATATCCGAAATATCCGGAGTTAAATATTCCGATAAGGAAGATGTTGTAGCAATGCAAGTAATTGCCGATCACATACGTACACTTACCTTTGCAATTGCCGATGGTGCTACTCCGGGTAACGAAGGTCGCGGATATGTGCTTCGCCGAATTTTACGCCGTGCCGCTCGCTTTGGAAGGAAGTTGAATCTTAACAAACCATTTATGTTCAAACTCGTGGATGTTCTAACCGAAATAATGGGTGATGTTTTTCCCGAAATTATAAAGAATAAAGAGAATGTAATTAAAATAATTAAAGCAGAAGAAGAGAGTTTTAATAGAACGCTTGATAGAGGAATAGAACTCTTTGAGCAGATAGTTAGGAAGGCAGAGGCTAAGGATGAGGCGAAGATTAAAGGGGATGATGTTTTTAAACTTTATGATACATTCGGCTTTCCTGTAGATTTAACAAATGTAATGGCTGAAGAGAAAGGCTTAACTATTGATGAGACTCGGTTCAATGAATTGATGGATGAACAAAAAGAACGTGCGAGAAGTTCAACTAAAAACAAAATGGAAGCAACTAATATTGCTCTTGAATCTCTTGAAGAATTTGATGGTGATACATCGCAAGCTACTGAATTTACTGGTTATACAGAAGTTTCAACAGAAGTAAAAATATTAGCAATAAAAAATGCTGAAGAAAATGCTTTGTTAATATTTGACAAAACACCCTTCTATGTTGAATCTGGCGGACAGGTTGGCGACATTGGAGTTTTACAAATTGAGAATAATGAATTTGAAATTATCAATCTTACAAAGATTGATAACAAAATTATTCATGTAGTTAACAATAGTGAAAATTATAAGTTTGAAGTTGGTTCTATAGTTAAGTTATCTGTTGACGAATCTCGAAGAATGGATATTAAACGTAACCATTCTGCTACACACCTTATGCACGCTGCACTTCGTAAGGTTCTCGGAGAGCATGTAAAACAATCTGGTTCGTTAGTTGATAATGAGAAACTCCGTTTCGACTTCGCACATTTCGAAAAAGTAACTGATGATGAGTTGAAAGAAATTGAAAAAATAGTTAACAACAAAATTTGGGATAACATCAAGACGGGACATTTTATTGATACTCCATTTAATAAAGCGAAAGAGATGGGTGCATTAATGTTCTTTGGCGATAAATATGGCGACAAAGTAAACGTGGTTCAATTTAATGACTACTCAATAGAGTTCTGCGGAGGAACTCATGTTAGAAACACATCCGAAATTGGATTATTTAAAATTGTGAGTGAGTCATCAATTGCAAGTGGAGTTCGCAGAATTGAAGCCGTTACTGGGCGTGGTGTTGAAGCATTTATCGAAAACCAAGATGCAAAAATATCTCGTCTTAATTGGGAACTTACCAGAGCATTTGATGATAGACGCAAGTTAGAGAAAAAGATTTCAGAGTTGGAGTTAAAATCAAAGCTTGGTGGAATTGATGAAATTCTAAAAACGCAAACTGATATTAATGGTGTGAACCTCTTTAAGGGCAAAGTTGAAGCGACAAGTATGGACGAGTTAAAACAGATGGGTGATGAACTTCGCAATAAAATGAAAAGCGGAGTTGGTGTTTTAATTTCTGTTATTGGTGAAAAGGTAGGAATTGTATGCGTAGTTTCGGATGACTTAATTAAAGAGAAAAAAATACAAGCTGGAAGGATAGTCGGCTCGGTTGCTAAATTAGTTGGCGGCGGTGGTGGTGGTCGTCCGCACCTTGCAACTGCGGGTGGAAAAGATATATCGAAGATTGATGAGGCACTTAAGAAGACGGATGATATAGTTAGAGAATTAAGTTAAACCTAACTTTCAATGTATTATACACCACACAAATTGTCCCGCTTTGCGGGACAATTTTGTTGTTATATACCGACAACATTTACTTTCAAAATCCGAAAACCATTTCATTGTCGGTATAGCTCGGTAATTCTCTTTTTTAAAAGTACACAAACATTCTTCATAGGTAAATTTAGTTAAGCACCTAAATGCGAAATTGAATGAATTTAAAAACAGTACATATTACTTTTTCAATAATAAAAAACCATTTTTTGTTACTAAAAAATTGGTTGCTATTTAAGGAAAACAAAATTGTTTTAATTTTTCTTTTTGTTTTTTTTCTTTTTACTATTCCCTCTTTCAGTATTTATTTTGGTGAGCAATCAAGCATAAATTCACAAATATTTAGCATTCTTTTTACTCTGATACTTCCAATTTTTATTGCGAGTAAATATTTAGTTTTTATTTCCAAGGAAGATAGCTTGCTACTGGTGCTGCTTGATAAAAATGATTTATTTACTTCCAAACAATTGCTTCTTTCAGTTCTTACTTTATCAATTCTTTTAATAATGTTATTATTTGGAATTGTTCCTCATTTATGGAAAGTCCCTATTCTGCTAATAATTTTTATTGAAGTATTATTATTGCTTGTTTTTAGTTTCTTACTTCCATATTTCACATTAAAAATAAATTTTAAATTTAATGTTTTACAAAGCACTCGATTTTGGGATTCACAAATATCAAATACTAATTTGCTTCCTGTTCGTGGAATTTTATTACGAGAATTTCTTAGTCTTTGGAGAGAAAATAAAATATCTATCATCAGAATTGTTTTAAATATAATTTTAATCAACATAATATTAATGCTTTTTATAGTAAATAATGCAAAAACGGATTTTTTTGCTTGGGCAGTATTTTTACAGATTTTTATTTTTCTAACATTTATTATAAATTATCCTACATCAAATAATCTCAAGTTAATGGAATTTATGCCTTGTAAAAATTTCTATATTTTGAAAGGTGAGTTTATTTTTTGGTTCATTCTTTTCGTTGCAGATATAGCATTCGTTGTTTTAATTTATAGTGTCCTATTATCTCAAATATCATTTCTTCCAATAGTAATTTCAATTGTATTGTTTGGTGTTTTACTTTTGTATGTATTATTTGTAAGACTTGCATATGCTGATGAGGAACTAACAAGAACTCTAATTTATTTATTGATGTTTATTCCATTTACAATACCCTTATATATTTACAATAGTTATAGAAGGCTTAAATGTTAAAAATTAGAAACCTTAAAAAATCATACGAAGAATTAGAAGTATTAGAGAATATAAACTTTGAAATTTCAAAGGGAGAGTTGCTTGGAATAATTGGCTCCAATGGTGCAGGGAAAACAACATTACTAAATTCAATAATGTCTAATTTAGATTTTGAAGGAGAGATACTTATTGATGAAATATCCAACAATGAATACATTGCCAAATATCGAGATGACATATTGTTTTTGCCTGACCAAGTTTTTACGTATTCATTCTTAACGGGTATTGAATTTATAAAATTCATTTTAGATATGAAGAAAATCCCTTTTACTGAGGTCTCTAAAAATGTAAATTTACTTTTTCAACTTTTTAATTTAGATGACCGTTTAGACTCATTGATAAGAGATTATTCAAACGGAATGAAACGAAAAATTGCATTAATATCTGTGCTTGTACAATCCCCTAAAATTCTTTTGTTAGATGAACCAGTATCTGGACTTGACACAATGAGCTTGATAGCTCTAAAAAAAGTTTTAATTTCAATGGCTAAAAATGGAACAACTATAATTTTTTCAACCCACATTTTAGATTTTGTTGAAAACTTGTGTAACTCTATTTTGGTAATCAACAATAAGCATGCAACAAAAATTGATGGAATTAACACAATGGACAAAAAGGAAATAGAAAAGAGATTTCTAAAAATTGTGGGAAGTGAAATAGATATAAAAGTTGAGGAGTTGGCACTAAATAAAATATAATTCTAACAATTATATTATACCGACAACAAAGTGGTTATCGGAAATTTAAATGCGAAAGTTGTACTTCAACAAGTTCAGCAACCATCGGCATATAACAACCAAATCGAAGCTTCGCTCCGAGAACCTCCGTAAGAGTCTCACAGACAATTTTGGTTGTGTATACATACATACGACAAGAACATATTGATATAATAAGGATTTTTTCTTGTAAACCTCTCTTGAAAATATACACAACATCCCGCATAGCGGGATTGTTATATACCGATGGTTGCTGAACTTGCGTTGCATTGAGCTTGTCGAAGCATTGCCGAAATGTCGAGGTATTGTGGCTCGCAAAAAACGCTCACACAATCTAACTTATTCGTTATGTGCATTATTCTGGTAAAATAAAACTCAGTAAGTTAACTACTGGTATTTTTTTTATAACTTTTGTTATTAATTCTAATTGATGTTTGTTTCTAATCGAGGTTCTAATTAATTCAAACACTTCGTTAAGATTATTATAGTTTTCCTTTTCAACTTTCTGTAACGTTGTTACAGTTTCTCGAACAGTATCAATTAACTCATTAAATAGTGTCTCCAATGAGGAGGCTTTCAATTCGACGATGAAGTAATCACTTAATGAATTTTCCCTCACTTGGAAAAACAATACTGACGGAAGTTTAATTCGAGATTTTATACCAAAATGATTTTCAAGAATTGTTCTGGATTCTTCATAGGGAGATTTATTTCCGAGGACTGAAAGCATATTGTATAAAACTTTAGGAGATTCATATTTATCGAATAGATTTTTGTCTTTTGTGTGAATATAAAATATTGATAGATATTTACCAGAAAGGTAATCTAATGCGTTCCAATATTCTGGATTTTTAATTATCTGAGAAATATAAGCATTATCGAAATCATACAAGAGAAATGCAAAGACTAAAGCTCGTTTATCTGAATGGTGTGAACGACAAATGTTAATAAAGTCTTTTCTGAATTCTTCAATTGTCAGTTCTTTATTGTTGCAATCCTCTCTTTTTAAAACAATGGGAACCATATCACACCTATTTGTTTATTTATCTGATTATGTTTTATTCCATTTGAACTAAATAGTTTTATCAAAAATTAGTCAAGAATTATCATATCGCCAGTTATTGGTTGAGCTCCTACCCCTTTGCAAACCCAGCAAGGTTCTTTTGATCTATTACCATGATGGTTATAGCCGCGTCCTGTTCCTTCGCATCTTGCACAATTTACAAAAGGAATTTCTCCATCAATTTCCACTAAAATAACTCCTCGACCGTTACACACTTTGCAAGGTTCAGTTGACCTATTACCATGATGGTTATAACCACGTCCAGTCCTATCACAACGGGCACAGTTTAGCATGAATTTCTCGCTGTTTATTTTCTCAACTATTGTAATTGCAATTGTTTTCATATAACCACCTATAACTGAATTTTTCTAAATCTATGATATCATCTTTAAGTAGCACATAACGGCGTTAATGCTTAATTGCCGCTTTATAAAACTTTACCTAAACGCTTACACCTAAATTTATACTTAATAATTATTTTTTAAACTTGACCTACTTTTACAAAACTACAACTTCACACATGTAATTCAAAAACAAAAAGACCGAGCGTAAAAGCGGTCAATTAGACAGACTGTGTGAAAACCACTAAAACCGTTACGTTAGTTGTTTGTTTTTGGCACAAATTCCCACGATTTAAATCGTGGGTTACTGAGAATCTCGACTTTTCACACAGTCTGTTGAGCAATTGGTTAGGCTGAAAATTAACTACTATGTTCTAGTAAATACAGCTCAGAAATAAATAACGCAAACTTTTTTAACTCATTTTCTGTAAATTCAACTTTTAAATCGGTATAATTTTTATATTTATTCGTTATTAAAATTTTTTGTAAAATTCCATCTGAATTTATTGGATGTATGTTTTGATGAGCTAATCCATTTCGTGTTTTTCTTAAAAAGACTCCCAAAGTTTTTGGATAATAACTAATTCTGTCTTTTATTATTGTTTTAATTGGGTTAAAATCTAAAATAGTAAAAAAAGGAAGAGAGTCAATTTCCGAAATGTTTTTGTTAAGTACTGGCGATTTTCTTCTTTTTTCATATGGCAATATTATCAGACCAAGGGAACAGTTAATGAGGTTACTAAAACTATGTTCTCCTTTATAGCTCTCTAAAATATCTCTTGTTCTTCTTACAAAGTCAATATTAAAATTTTTTGATTCAGCCATATAATTATTAGCCTATATTTATTTTAGTTTATTATTTCTATTTCAAAATCATTTGGATAGACTAGAAACTCAATCCTTGTTGGATTAATTCCATCATCACCTATTTTATTTCCTATAGCAATTATTCTAAGTAGGTCAGCACTAATTACTTCTCTCGAATATTTGCCATTTGGTGATTTCATTTTTGGGAAATTATAACCCCAAAATGAATTTCCACCTCCACCCATTGATGTTGGTTTTCTATAGTGCTGCTGCCCAATTGAAGCAAGAGTTTGACAATCAGCAATTAATGCCTTTCTATTTGATTCTACACTTTCGACAGCTATGGAAGCACTATTAAAAACACTTATTCCTGTAAAAATAGCTGAAAGAATAAATGTAGTTGAAACTATAGTCCCAATTATTCCCAATATCATTCCCGTCTTTGTTGCTCCCTTTTCAAACTTTGGGATTAAACCTTTTTCTATTAGTTTCAAATCGTTGTTACCCATAACCCAAGCTGGAATGCCAGTGATAAACCCCAAAAGTATAATACTTAAGATGCCCAAAATAAGAATCAAATTTCCTCTGCCATCGCTTGGCAATTGAACGGGTTCTTGTATATTAGTATGATTCAATGTCTTGCTTTTCCCTTCAATTTCATTTCCACAACTTGAACAATATTTACTTCCTTCTTTAAGTTCAGAACCACAATTTGTGCAAAACATATCTACTCCAAATATATTTGAAAACTATTTAATACTAATTCTTTTATAACTGCATTGAACTAAGTCTAACTACTATTTAAACTGCAATAACTCGTTTGTTTTTTGATTGTTATATCGACAAATAACGCAAATCTAACAACCTTATAAAAAACAGTTTTAAACTTATAAATTATAATATAATAATAATTTATCCCAGTATATAACATTAAAAACTAATTTTTATACACAACACAAACTATAAATTATAATACTAATTTCGCAATTTGTTTTGGACGAGCAGTATCAAAATTATTTCCACATTGAAGAACCTTTCTAATTTCAGTATCTTTACATATTGTAAATTTAGTCTATTATAATAATTACGGAGTTAAAAATGCCAATAGTATCACACGAAAAATATTGCGAAATGTTAGATAATGCAAAGAAAAACAAATTTGCATATCCGGCAATTAATGTTGTTTCAGAATCATCTGCCAATGCAGTGCTTCAAGCATTAGCCGAAACAAAATCGGATGGAATAATTCAAGTTAGTACCGGTGGAGGTGAGTTTGCATCTGGTCAGGCTGTTAAAGATGCAGCTCTTGGAGCAATTTCAATAGCTCAACATGTTCATCTTGTTGCTGATAGATATGACATCAATGTTGCACTTCACACAGACCATTGCCAAGCTAACAAAGTAGATTCATTTTTGAAACCACTATTAGCTGCATCAAAAGAGAGAGTTGAAAAAGGGATGGGACCGTTGTTCCAATCTCACATGTTTGATGGCTCTGCAATTCCGTTAGAAGAAAATATGGATATTGCTGTTGAACTTTTGAAAGAATGCAAAGAGCTTGGAATTATACTTGAAGTTGAAGCTGGTGTTGTTGGCGGAGAGGAAGATGGTGTAAACACTGAGGATATTCCCGCAGAAAAATTATATACAACCAACGAAGATATGATTTACGTGCATGAAAGATTATCGGAAGTTGAAGGTGCGCGTTTTATGTTTGCTGCAACTTTCGGAAATGTTCACGGTGTTTATAAGCCAGGTAATGTTAAACTGCGACCTACAATTCTTAAAGATGGACAAGCTGCTGTAACCTCTAAACATGGTGAAGCTGCATCATTCGATTTAGTATTTCATGGCGGAAGCGGCTCTACACTTGATGAAATAAGGGAAACGTTAGAGTATGGTGTAATTAAAATGAATGTTGATACAGATACACAGTATGCTTTTACACGTCCGATTGCTGATCACATGCTAAAAAATTATGATGGCGTTCTTAAAGTTGATGGCGAAGTTGGAAACAAAAAAATGTACGACCCACGCGGATATTTGAAAAAAGGTGAAACATCAATGAAAGAGAGAGTTATTGTTGCTGTTAAAGATTTACGCGGCGAAGGTACAACATTGGGTGTGTAGCATCTAATTGTATTCGGTTTTATTTGAAGGTGTTCTTTTTAAGGACACCTTTTTTATTTTATCCTATTTTCAAAACTCATATTATTTTTACAATTATTTTTTAATCAAAATGAAAATTATGAAACATTTTTTGTAATTTATTTTTCAATTAAAACAAATTATGTGAACGTGGAAAACCAAAACAACTGTTATCACTGTGGTCTCGAGTGCCCCAACGACCAAATAAAAATTAACAATAAATACTTTTGCTGTAACGGCTGCAAAACTGTTTACGAAATACTTGATGCAAATGATTTATGCAGCTACTACACAATTGATAATGAGTCACCAGGGATATCAAAAAGAAATGCAATAAAACGAAATTTTGATTTTTTGGAAGATGCAGAATTAAAAGCGAAGTTAATAGATTTTACCGATGGAAATATTACATTGGTAACATTTGATATTCCGCAAATGCACTGTAGTTCATGCGTTTGGATTTTAGAAAACCTCTATAAATTTGATAAGGGTGTAATACATTCTGAAGTTAATTATTTAAAGAAAACTCTCGCCGTAAAATTTAAGGAAAAAGAAACTACTATAAAAAATATTGTGGAACAATTAGATTCTCTTGGTTACATCCCCAATTTAAGTCTTGAAATAAACCGTGATGATAAAGTAAAAAATGAACTAAAGCGACTCTATTATAAAATAGGAATAGCTGGTTTTAGTTTCGGAAATGTTATGCTCCTCAGTTTTCCGGAGTATCTTTCTTTTAATAATGAAGTAACTCCTGAGATACAAAATACATTCATGTGGTTAAATATATTAATTTCGCTTCCAGTTTTTTTATATAGTGCAAGCGAGTATTACATCTCCGCTTTTAAAGGATTAAAAAATAAACTTATTAATATTGATGTTCCTATTACACTCGGAATCTTTGTTCTCTTTTTTAGGTCGCTTTATGATATTTTTTTTGGTGGTGGTGCCGGATATTTAGATTCGATGACAGCACTTGTCTTCCTTCTTCTCACAGGAAAAGTATTTCAAAACAAAACTTATGATGCAATGAACTTTGAGCGGAATTACAAATCCTATTTCCCTATTGCTGTTACAATAAAAAAGGATGGAAAGGAGACAACAATACCTGTTGACAAATTAAAAGTTGGAGAAAGAATAATTGTAAAGAACAATGAGCTAATACCTGCCGATGGAGTTTTAATTAGTGATAGAGCTAATATTGATTACAGTTTTGTAACAGGCGAATCGCAGCCTGTTGAAGTTTTAAGTGGCGAAATAATTTTTGCCGGCGGAAAAGAAATTGGGGCGGCAATTGAAGTGGAGATTGTAAAAGATGTTTCACAAAGTTATTTAACCCAACTTTGGAACAGTAAAGCTTTCGATAAAAAATATGAGAGCAAATTCACTTCGCCAATTAATTTTATTAGTAAGTATTTTACCGCTATAATTTTGGCTATTGCTTCTGTTGCCTTTGTTTACTGGATGAATATAAATTTAGAGTTAGCTTTCAATTCATTTACCGCTGTACTTATAATTGCTTGCCCATGTGCGTTGGCACTTTCAACACCTTTTACTTTAGGAAATACACTACGCATACTCGGAAGAAATAAATTCTATATTAAGAACGCAACTGTAATTGAAAAACTCGCAGAAATATCTTCGATTGTTTTTGATAAAACAGGTACCATTACTGAAACATTTAATTCTAAAATTAAATTTGTTGGTGGTGAATTATCACAAAGTGAAACAAACATTATTAGAACATTGGTTTTAAATTCATCGCATCCATTAAGTTTACGAATTGCATCCACGCTGGAGGCTACAGAAAAATTACAAATAGAAGAATATAGAGAGATAAGTGGCGAAGGAATTTCCGGAATTGTGGATGGCAAAAAAGTTTTAATTGGTTCTCAAAAATTTGTATTTCAAAACAAGGAAAATTCTTCCGAAATTATTTCCACAAATGTCTTTATCTCTATTGACGGCAAAGAGCTTGGGTATTTTAAAATTTCAAATATTTATAGAAAAGGATTGAAAGAAATTGTATCGTCGTTAATAAATAAATATAAGTTGTTTGTTCTATCGGGCGATAACGATGGAGAGCGAGAAAGCTTGAAAAATTATTTCACAGATACAAATTCGTTGTACTTTAATCAAACACCGCACGATAAATTAAAATTTATTTCTGAACTTCAAGAGAAGGGTGAAAGAGTTTTAATGATTGGAGATGGCTTAAATGATGCTGGTGCATTGGTTAAAAGTGATGTTGGTATTTCTATCTCGGAAGATATTAATAATTTTTCTCCTGCTTGCGATGGTATAATGGATGCAAAGTCCTTTAAAAATATAAAAGAATTTATTAACTTCTCTAATGCAAGTAAAAAAATTATAATAGCAAGTTTTATAATTTCTTTTATTTATAATATTATTGGAATTAGTTTTGCTGTTCAAGGAACACTTTCTCCTGTTATCTCAGCTATTCTTATGCCAGTAAGTTCAATTACAATAGTTATATTTACAACAGTTGCAACAAACATTTTAGCAAAAAAACGGAGACTTGTGTAGTGTCGGTAATGGTAATACTAATCGGTTTTTCTTTAACAGTAGCAATAGGTTTTTTAATTGCATTTTTATGGGCTGTTAAATCAGGACAATATGATGACAGATACACACCTGCAATGAGAATTTTATTTGATAACAATAAACCTCAGAATAGCAAAAGCAATAACAAACACACAAATAAAACAAACAAACAATTAACATCATAGGAGCTTATGAATGAATTTAGAAAAATTCAGTTATGATAATCAGATAGTTAAACTCTTTATTATAGCCACAGTAGTGTGGGGTATTGTAGGGATGACTGTCGGAGTATTAATAGCTTTTCAAATTTACCTTCCTTGGTTAAACTTCGATTTTCAGTACATAACTTTTGGGAGAATGCGTCCACTCCATACAAATGCCGTTATTTTTGCATTTGTTGGTAATGGTATTTTTGCTGGAGTTTACTACTCGTTACAACGTTTAACTAAAGCAAGAATGTTTAGTGATTTGCTTAGTAAAATTAATTTCTGGGGTTGGCAATTAATTATTGTTGCCGTTGCAGTTACTTATACTTTAGGAATAACAACATCCAAAGAATATGCTGAAGCAGAATGGCCAATTGATATTATGATTGCTCTTGCTTGGATTGCCTTTGGAGTAAACATGATTGGAACGTTAATGAAGCGGCGTGAAAAACATATGTACGTAGCAATTTGGTTTTATATTGCCACCTTTGTTACAGTTACGGTTCTTCACGTTGTTAATTCACTTGAAGTTCCAGTTTCGCTTTTTAAGAGTTATCCAATCTTTGCTGGTGTGCAGGATGCTTTAGTGCAGTGGTGGTACGGTCATAATGCAGTTGCATTCTTTTTAACCACGCCATACTTGGGCTTAATGTATTATTATCTTCCCAAAGCTGCTAATCGACCAATCTATTCCTACAGACTCTCCATTATTCATTTCTGGTCATTAATATTTCTTTATATCTGGGCTGGTCCGCATCATTTGTTATATACAGCTTTACCAAATTGGGCACAATCACTCGGTACGGTTTTCTCGATTATGCTGATAGCTCCTTCGTGGGGTGGTATGCTTAATGGGTTGCTTACATTACGCGGTGCTTGGGATAGAGTTCGTGATAATCCGGTTCTTAAGTTCTATGTTGTTGCTATAACCGCCTACGGAATGGCAACATTTGAAGGACCAATGTTATCACTTAAAAGCATTAATGCGTTGGCTCACTATTCAGATTGGATTCCTGCACACGTTCACATTGGAACACTTGGTTGGAATGGTTTACTAACTTTTGGAATGCTCTACTGGTTAGTTCCCAAAATGTGGAACACAAAACTTTTCTCTAAAAAATTAGCAACCGCTCATTTTTGGATTGCAACTCTTGGTATGGTTATTTGGGTTGTGCCAATGTATTGGGCAGGGTTAACACAAGCATTAATGTGGAAAGAGTTTACACCACTTGGTGTTCTACAATATCCTAACTTTTTAGAAACAGTTTTACAGATTGTACCAATGTATATAGTTCGCTCTATTGGTGGAACATTATATCTAATTGGTGCAGGAGTAATGGCTTATAACCTGTATAAAACTGCAAGGCAGGGTAGCTTTATGGCTAACGAAGAAGCTGAAGCACCTGCATTAGAAAAAATTGGTGGTGATAGTATAAAATCTCATCGTTGGATTGAAAAACGACCTATTCAATTTATTCTTGCTTCAACTGTTGTTATTTTAATTGGCGGGGTTGTCGAGTTTATTCCTACCTTCTTAGTAAAATCAAATATACCTACAATTGAAAGTGTAAAACCTTACACTCCATTAGAATTAGAAGGTAGAGATTTGTATATCAGAGAATCTTGTAACTCCTGTCATACTCAGATGGTAAGACCATTCCGTTCAGAAACCGAAAGGTACGGAGAGTATTCAAAAGCTGGTGAATTTGTTTACGATCATCCACATTTGTGGGGTTCAAAAAGAACAGGACCAGACTTGCACAGAATTGGTGGGAAATATTCAAATATGTGGCATTACTTGCATATGGAAAATCCAAGACAAATGTCGCCTGGCTCTTTAATGCCAAGTTATCCTTGGTTGTTAGAACAACAATTGGATACAGGTTATACTTCTACAAAAATTAATGTTATGAGAACAATTGGAGTGCCTTACGCCGAAGGATACGAAAATCAAGCTGTAAGTGATCTCCAAATTCAAGCTCAAGCAATTGCAGATGATTTATTAGAGAGTGGAATTTTAGTTGATTCCGATAAAGAGATTGTTGCATTAATTGCTTACTTGCAGCGTCTTGGAACAGATATAAAAGTTAAACAAATTAAACAAGCTGAAAATAAGTAGAGGTAAAAATGTTTTCACAAAATTTATCATCAATAGATGGTGTTTCTATATTTCCAATAATAAGTTTGGTTTTGTTCTTTGCAATATTTTCCGGAGTTCTTTTCTGGGTGCTAAAAAAAGACAAATCATATATGGAAAATTTAGCAAACATGCCTTTACAAGAAAATAATGATATAGAATTAAATGACGAGAGTAAAAATGAAAAATAACAGAAAATTTAGTTTTATCTCCGCCTTCTGGATTTTACTTATTTTCAGCACTACTAGTTTTGCTGGAACCGGAGCCACTGATGATGGCTACGGTTCGGTGCTGAAAGTTATAATTGCCGTAACAGCCTTTCTAATTGCATTTGTTCTATGGCTGGTTTTGGTATATGCTGAAAGTAATGATGCAAAAGGGGAGAAAGTAATAACCCCATTTAGTAAGTTTATCCATTCAATAACACAATCTGTTTCTGTTAAAGATGAAGATGAAATATTGTTGGACCATGACTTTGATGGCATTAAAGAACTTGACAACAAAATTCCGCCTTGGTGGAATGCACTCTTTTATGGTGCTATTATTTTTGGCATTATATATATGATTAACTATCATATTATAGGAGACGGCAATGTTCAGGAAAATGAGTATAATCAAGAGATGGAAACAGCAGCATTACAGTTAGAATTACTTAGCCAAAGTGGAGCTTTAATTTCTGCGGAAACAGTTACTATTTTAAGTAATGAAGTTTCGCTTTTAGCGGGTAAGGATATTTTTGTAAAAAGCTGTGCCGCATGTCATGGAATGGGTGGTGAAGGATTAGTTGGTCCAAACTTTACTGATGATTATTGGATACATGGCGGAGGCATTAAAGATATGTACAGGATAATTACCGACGGCGTTCCTGCAAAGGGAATGATTAGTTGGAAATCGCAATTAAGTCCTAACCAAATTCAAGAAGTTGCAAGTTATATTCGAACACTTCGCGGCACAAACCCTCCAAATCAGAAAGGTCCTGAAGGTAAAAAGTGGGACTTTTCTCAGGAAGAAACCGGAAGCGGCATCGATTTAAGTGACAAAGGAGTAGGTCCGGTATCATCAGTTACTTTATCAGAAATTGATGATGCTTTAGTTTCCAGTGGTAAAGAATTGTTTGAAACAAAATGTTCAGCTTGCCATAAAGTAGAGAAGCGATTTGTTGGACCTGCAATACGTGGTGTAATTGAACGACGCTCACCCGAGTGGATTATGAACATGATTCTTGACCCGGAAAAAATGGTGAAAGAAAATAAAATTGCTAAAGAATTATTAGCTGAGTATTTATCGCCAATGGCAAATCAAAGTCTTACTAAAGATGAAGCTAGAGCTGTGTTAGAATATTTTAGAACACTTACTACTAAAAAATAGATACTTACTATTATGCGGATAATATTGAAAAATAATTATCCGCATTTTTTATATACACTACACAAACTCATTATCGGTATAATTAAAAATTTTGGATTCCCCTTTTTTCTCTGTTGTAAAGAAACTGTACAACTAAAATCTATTAACATTTGTAAATATTAAAAAAAATATTTTATTTTTAAGTGTAATTCAGAATAAAAATTCTTATTTTATATTTTTGAGTTAAACTTATTTCATTAAATGTATTTTCATAAATTAAATTAGGTGGATGTATGAAGAAATTAACAATTTTATTTGCTTTTATTTTTATAGTCAGTGCTTGTAATACTGGCGGAAATGGAGAAGCAAGTAGCAGCGGAGACTCTTTTGCTGAAAACACACCATTAGGTCAGGCATCAGTGGTAGATGATGTTTCAGCTAAGAATATCCTACAAATTGCAATAGGCTCTAAAGATCACACAACACTTGTAGCCGCTGTTCAAGCAGCACAAATTGAACATGTTCTCGTTAACGCAGGTCCCCTCACAGTTTTTGCTCCAACCAATGCTGCGTTTGATGCTCTCCCTCCGGGAACAGTTGAAACATTGCTGAAACCAGAAAACAAAGCAACTCTTGCTCTTATTCTTACCAACCATGCATCTCCTGGTACATTTGATATTGAAGGATTAAAAAAAGAAGCTCGCAAAGGAAGAAAAATTTACACAGCAATAGGAGATTATCTTGATATTGTAGTTGATGGAGATAATATTACTGTAGGTGGCGCAAAGGTTTTAGGTGTTGTAAAAGCTAGCAACGGAGTAGTAGTTGTAGTTGATAAAGTAATTTTACCACAAGAAAAATAGTTTTTTTTAATAATAAAGGAAGAGGTTAGAAATGAAATTATCGTTTAAATTTATTACACTTTTAACTCTGGCAACTATGGCTTTTGGTCTTGCAAGTTGTGGAGGAAATGGTAGTAATTCTAAAAGCGGTGCATTAAGTGGTAGTGCCGCTGAAAGAGTTTTTGTACCACCTGGTGAGCATGATGAGTTTTATGCTTTCCTGTCTGGAGGGTTCAGTGGTCAGTTAGCTGTTTATGGTTTACCTTCAGGTAGGTTGTTTAAAGTAATTCCAGTTTTTTCAGTTGATGCTGAAAAGGCTTACGGTTTTAATGAAGAAACAAAACCAATGTTAAATACGTCGCATGGGTTTATTCCTTGGGATGATTCTCACCATCCGGATATTTCGCAAACTAATGGAGTATTAGATGGTAGATGGATATTTATCAATGGTAACAATACACCACGTATTGCAAGAATTGACTTAACCACTTTTGAAACAGTGGAAATACTTGAAATTCCAAATTCTGCAGGTAATCATAGTTCTCCTTATGTAACAGATAATACTGAGTACGTTGTTGCTGGCACAAGATTTGCTGTCCCTGTTCCGCAAAGAGATATGCCAATTAAAGATTACAAAGGAAACTTTAAAGGTGCTTTATCATTCATTAAAGTTAATCCGGAAAGTGGAAGAATGAATATTGAATTCCAAATTATGACTCCTGGTTTTAATTACGACAAAGCACATCCTGGTAGAGGAAAATCTCACGGGTGGTTCTTCTTTTCTACTTATAATACTGAAGAAGCAAATACATTGCAAGAAGTTAACGCATCTCAGAATGATAAAGATTACATAGCTGCAATCAATTGGAAAAAAGCAGAAGAGTATATTAAAGCTGGTAAATTCACAACAATGAAGACTAGGTACGCTCACAATGTTTATAGTGATGAGACACATTCTGCTACTTCAACAATGATGAAAGAAGTGCGTATTTTAGACCCATCTAAATTGCCAGGGTTAGTATATTTTCTACCCACTCCAAAATCTCCACACGGATGTGATGTTGATCCAACTGGTGAGTATATAGTTGGAAGTGGAAAATTATCTGCAAGTGTTACTATACATTCGTTTACAAAGATGTTAAAGGCTATTGAAGATAAAGCTTTTGACGGTGAAGCTTATGGCATTCCAATAATTAATTTTGATGCTGTTAATGCTGGCACTGTTGTACAGCCTGGCTTAGGTCCATTGCACACAGAGTTTGATAACAAAGGTAATGCTTATACAAGCTTCTTTATATCTTCTGAAGTTGTAAAATGGCAGTTAGGTACATGGAAAGTTTTAGATAGAAAACCAACTTATTATTCAGTTGGTCATTTAATGATCCCTGGTGGAAATTCTCAAAAACCATTTGGTAAATACCTTTTAGCATTGAACAAAATTACAAAGGACCGCTATTTACCTACAGGGCCAGAAGTGTGTCAATCAGCACAGCTTTACGACATCACTGGTGATAAAATGGAATTGTTATTAGATTTTCCAACAGTGGGCGAACCCCATTATGCTGCAGGTATTCCAGCAGATTTAATTAAATCTAAATCGAGAAAAATATTCAAGATAGAAGAAAATCATCATCCTTATGTTACCAAAAAAGAGAGTGATACTAAGGTAGTACGCAAAGGTAAAGACGTTCATATTTATATGACAATGATTAGAAGCCATTTTGCTCCTGATAACATTGAAGGTGTTAAAGTTGGTGATAAAGTCTATTTCCACGTTACAAACTTAGAGCAAGATTATGATGTGCCTCATGGTATAGCTATGTTGGGTGCTCAGACTTCAGAATTATTAATTATGCCAGGACAAACGGAAACATTTGTTTGGGAACCTAAACAAGTTGGCGTTTGGCCTTTCTATTGTACAGATTTCTGTTCTGCTTTACATCAGGAAATGCAGGGATATGTACGTGTATCTCCAAGAAATTCTAACAGAGCATTATCTTGGTCTTTAGACGGAGAATAATAGTAGTTTAGTTGTTTGAAATTATTTTCATTTTCGAAGGGATATAGTAACTTTAAATACTATATCCCTTTTTATATTAAAAGAGTTTATTATGAAATTATCACGATATATAATGTTTAGTGCTGCAATTTTACCTCTACTCCTTTTTGTCTTACCTATGTGGAGTATATCTTTAGAAGCACCTCAGTACCCAACCCCATTACAAATCAATATTTTTATCGATCATCTTGGTGAAGAAGAGTATGGCGATATTCAAAATTTTGATTTAATGAATCACTACGTTGGAATGGCAAAACTACCAACGGAAATGGTGGAATTTGAAATATTTCCTAAAGTAATTATTGGAATATCAATACTCGGGTTAGTTTTCGGATTTATCCGCAAAAAGCCTCTCTATCTGGTCTGGTTTGGAATTATGACAATATTAGGACTTGCAGGAATTTATGATTTTTATTTATGGTTATATGATTACGGACACAACTTAGACCCCCGCGCAGCAATTCAACTATTAGATGCTTACCAACCACCAATTATTGGCACTAAAGAGATTCTTAATTTCACGGTTCGTTCATATCCAGCATCCGGTGGTATTATATTAGGAATTGCAATACTATTAGCACCTGTAGCCTACTATATTGCACGTAAAGAAGAAAGGAAAGAATTAAATTGAAATCAATATTAAGTCTAATAATTATTAGTTTTTTGTTTGCATCATGCAGTGTTGAAGAAAGCCCCATTGTGTATGGTAAAGATGCCTGCCATTTTTGCAGAATGAATATTGTGGATAATCAACATGCAGCACAAATTGTTACCCAAAAAGGAAAACCATTTAAGTTTGATGCTATTGAATGTATGATGAGAGTTATTACGGAAAAAGAAGAAAACAGTATTGCACTATTTTTAATAACGGATTATTCTACACCTGGCAAATTAGTTGATGCTACAAAAGCAACGTATCTTATTAGTGAAAATTTACCAAGCCCAATGGGAGCTAACCTTACTGGGTTTAAAAGCAAATCCGAAGCAGAGAAAGTTCAAAAAGAAAAAGGTGGAACCCTCTATTCATGGAGTGAGTTGAAGCTAACCCTAAAAAAATAGGGAAGCAAACATCTTATTTAAATCGGAAATTTGTTATATTTCTATTCCATATTTTTATTAATTGAAAGACCCCAATGATTCACAAAAAAATATTTATCCCGCTGATTCTATTTATCAGTTTTACACAAATATTTGGGCAAATAGTAGTTAAGAAGTCTGATAAAAATTCATCAATACAAGAGGCAATTAATTCTGCTGCTCCTGGAGACACACTATTTGTTGAGCAAGGAGTTTACTACGAGTTTGATATTTCTATCACTAAACCACTAACCTTAATAGGTCTAAACTACCCAGTGATTGATGGGGAAGAAAAGGGAAATATTATTCAGGTAGCTTCTGACAGTGTAACAATCTCCGGATTCAAATTAATAAATGTTGGTGCAAGTTATACAAAAGAGTATTCTGCAATACACACATTTAATGTAAGTAATTTTACAATTGAAAATAATATTTTTGAAAACCCCTACTATGCAATTCATATTGAAAAATCGAAAAGAGGAATAATACGTAAGAATATTATTCATGGAAATGCAAAGGTAGAGAGCAGTTCTGGTAATGGCATTCATTTGTGGCATTCTGCAAGAGTTGAAATAATTGATAACAAAATAGAGCAGATGCGAGATGGAATATATCTTGAATTTGTAAAACACTCTACCGTTAAAGGTAATGAAAGCAGAAAAAACATTAGGTATGGTCTCCACTTTATGTTTTCAAACAATAATACGTACGACAATAACGTATTTGAAAATAATGGTGCCGGTGTAGCAGTTATGTTTTCAAAAAATATTTTTATGCGTAATAATACTTTTAAATTGAACTGGGGTACAGCTTCATACGGATTATTGTTGAAAGAAATTTATGATGCTAATATTATTGATAATATATTTGAAAAAAACACTATTGGGATAAGTGCAGAAGGCTCGAACCGTGTTACGTATGAAGGAAATAATTTTATTAGTAATGGTTGGGCAATCCGATTTCTCGGTGCTTGTTATGGTAATAAACTCCACCAAAATAATTTTTTGAATAATGCGTTTGATATTTCATACAGTGGGCGGCTAAACGGAAATTTATTTGACAAAAACTATTGGAGTGAATATACTGGTTACGATTTGAACCATGATGGCATTGGAGATATTCCATACCGACCAATTAAATTGTTTTCCTATATTGTAAATCGTACTCCAGAATCTATAATTCTATTGCGTAGTTTATTTATTGATATAATTAACTTTTCGGAAAAAGTTTCTCCAGTTTTTACACCAGATAATTTAAAAGATTTTCATCCATTAATGAAGCCAGTTAAATGATAGTAATAAAAGATTTACACAAAAAATTTGGAAAAGTAACTGTATTAGATGGTCTTAACTTAACCTTTGAAGATAAAGGCATCCACACAATTTTGGGACCAAACGGTTCAGGAAAAACTACTTTAATCAAATCTATTCTCGGAATGGTTATTCCAAACCAAGGTTCAATTGAATTTAATGGAAAGCAAATACTTGGAGAGTGGGAGTATAGAAATCAGATATCCTACTTACCACAAATTGCATACTTTCCGCAAAATTTGAAAGTAAAAGAATTATTTCAAATGATAAATGATTTAAGACCAGGCTCTAAAAATGAAGCGAAATTAATCTCCCTCTTTCAGTTGGAACCATATTTAGATAAAAAACTTGGCAACCTTTCCGGAGGTACAGCCCAAAAGGTGAATATAGTTATCACATTTATGTTTGATTCTCCTTTAATTATTTTGGATGAACCGACTGTTGGTTTAGACCCTGTAGCACTTATCCGATTAAAACAATTGATAATTGAAGAAAAAGAGAAAGGGAAAACAATATTAATTACAACGCACATTATGAGTTTAGTTGAAGAAATTTCAGATAATATTATTTTTATTCTTGAAGGTAAAATATATTTTGAAGGAAAAATAGATTCCTTAAAAGAACAAACAAAACAAAGTAATTTAGAGAAAGCAATTGCAAATATTTTGGAGGAGACTTATGCTTAAAATTTTGAAGTATGGTTTTTTCGATTTGATGCGTAGTAGATGGAGTTACATCTATTTTCTCTTCTATCTCTCGTTAGGTTTCATATTGCTTTTCCTAAATCAGGATGTTGGAAAAGCTGTAATTACTCTGCTTAATATTATTCTAATTTTAACGCCATTAATTGGTACACTTTTTGGGGTTATGTATTACTATAACTCAAGAGAATTTACTGAACTTCTTTTAGCACAGCCAATTAAAAGAAGTAATATATTTTTGGGGCAATACCTCGGAATTGCTCTCTCACTCTCTCTTAGTTTGGTCTTGGGTCTCGGAATCCCTTTCCTGGCTTATGGTATATTTCAATCATCAGAAATTTTTAACTTTTTTATATTAATATTAATTGGGGCAATGCTCACATTTATATTTGTTGCACTTGCATTTAATATAGCATTAATTTTTGAAGACAAAATTAAAGGATTTGGTTTTGCAATTTTAACATGGCTATTTTTTGCAGTTATTTATGATGGAATATTCCTTATTCTCCTGCTGGTTTTTGATGATTATCCGTTAGATAAATTTGCACTATTTACAACCGTTTTTAACCCAATTGATTTATCTCGAATCTTAATATTATTAAAGCTCGATATTTCAGCTTTGTTAGGCTATACTGGGGCTGTGTTCCAAAACTTTTTCGGAACAAATTTCGGAATGTTTTCTTCAATAACAGTATTAAGTTTTTGGATAGTGCTACCGGTAACATTCATTATTTACAAATCTAAGAGAAAAGATTTCTAATAAGGCATCAGATTTAAGTGAAAATATGAGTGAAGAAAACAAACATAAAATGAATCAATCTTTTAGAGATTCAATAGCAACGGTTACTCAAAAAGGGGACCGCATTTGGATTTATCCTAAAAAACCAAGGGGCAAATTTTACAATGCACGAATTCTTTTCTCCTCTGTTTTATTGCTATTACTGTATGGTCTTCCTTTTGTAAAAGTAAATGGCAACCCGCTAATACTCCTCAACATTCTGGATAGAAAAATAATTCTCTTTGGTGCTCCATTTGGTCCTCACGATTTTCATCTCTTTGTTATTGCAATGATTCTTATAATAATATCGATATTCCTCTTTACTGTTGTGTATGGTCGCATATTTTGTGGATGGTTATGCCCGCAAACAGTTTTTATGGAAATGGTTTATCGAAAAATTGAATACCTGATTGAAGGAGATGCATACAAACAAAGAGCTTTAAGTAAAATGAAATGGAATGGTGAAAAGATTTTCAAGAAAAGTTTTAAACATGGAATCTTTTTTGCAATTGCTTTTGTTACATCAAATATTTTTCTTTCATATATTATTGGAATTGATGAATTATCTAAAATCATCCAAGCCCCAGTATCAGAACACCTTACAGGGTTTACAGCCATTCTAATTTTCTCAACTGTTTTCTATTATGTCTTTGCATTTTTTAGAGAGCAAGCATGCTTGATGGTTTGTCCGTACGGACGCCTGCAAGGAGTAATGCTCGATGAAGACTCCGTAGTTATATCGTACGACCATGTACGTGGAGAACCTCGTGGAGTTTCAAAAAAAGAGAATTCAACCTTAGGAGATTGTGTTGATTGTAATCAATGTGTTCAAGTATGCCCTACAGGCATTGATATAAGAAACGGTACACAGTTAGAGTGTGTTAACTGCACAGCGTGTATAGATGCTTGTGATGAAGTGATGGATAAAGTAGATAAGCCTCGCGGACTTATTAGATACGCTTCACTTAATGAAATTGAAAAGGGTGTACGCTCATTGTTAACTTCACGCTCCATCGGTTACACTGTAGTGTTAATAATCCTATTTGGAATACTAACAATTCTAATGTCAGTACGAGGAAATTTTGAATTATCAATTTTTCGCACTCCTGGAATGATGTACCAGCAATACGATAGTTTACACGTTAGTAATCTTTATGATTTTGTTCTTATAAATAAAACATTTGATACAATCCCAGCCAGACTTGAGCTTGACGGAATAGATGGAGAAATTAAAGTTATAGGAAGTAACTTAATAGCTGAACCACATGGAACTATTGAAGCAAAATTTTTGGTGATTATTAAGGATAGTGATATTAAAGAATTAAATACTCCAATTAGTATTGTTGTTAAAACCAACGGTAAAAATATTGATGAAATTAAAACATCATTTCTGGGAAGAATAGAGAAATTTAGAAAAAAGAAGAAGTAACTTTATTTGTTGTAACTGTGTTTTCTGAAACTCTTTTATAACAAAACAACTATTTTAGAAATAAGAATAAGAAAGAATAAGCAAATGAAAAAAATGAGTTGGGGAACAGGAATAACAATAGTAATAGTTTTATTTCTAATTGTTACTATTGGTCAAGCAATAGCAATACACGTTTTTATTGACTATGATTTGGTAGTTGAAGAGTACTACGAAGCAGATCTCAAATATCAAACACAAATTGATAAAGTAGAAAGAACCAATGCTCTTTCGGATAGATTGAAAATTAAACTTATTAACCAATTTATTGAATTTGATTTCCCATCAATATTTGAAGATAAAGCAATAAGTGGATTTATCCATTTCTATAAACCATCAAATGATTTGCTTGATAAAACACAAGCGGTTAAATTGAATGAAGATAACAAAATGTTTTTTGCTACAAACGAACTAAAAACAGGTTTATGGAAAGTTAAAGTTAACTGGGAAGTTAACGGAATTGAATATTATAATGAAAAATTATTAATGGTGCCATAATGGAAATATGGACAGGTTTTTTAATTGGGTTTCTCGGCAGCTTTCATTGTGTTGGAATGTGCGGTCCTATTGCACTTGCACTTCCAATTGGTAAACAATCAAATCTTCAATTAATTATTGGAAGGTTACTTTATAACTTTGGTAGAACTTTTACTTACGCCTTATTTGGTGCGGCTTTCGGTTTGTTTGGTAAAGGCATTCAGATTGCCGGTATGCAGAAATGGGCATCTATAATACTTGGTTTATCTATTCTGATTTATTTTTTAATTCCTGCAAAGTTTAAAGGAAAACTATCTGTTACAAAACCCTACCAAATTGTAAACAACTTTGTTAAAAAAGGATTTTCAAAACTTACCAAGAATGGCTCACCCTCGTCACTGTTTGTTTTTGGAATTGTAAATGGGTTTCTACCATGCGGATTTGTTTATGTTGCACTTGCAGGTGCATTAACAACTGGCGGAGCCTTATCGGGCACACTCTATATGGCTCTATTCGGATTAGGTACAATTCCCATTATGTTTGCAGCTACATTAGTTGGGAAATTTTTAAGTGCTAATCTTAAACAGAAAATAAATAAACTTATACCAGTGTTTGCAATAGTGTTGGCAATTATATTTATTCTTAGAGGTTTAGGTTTAGGAATTCCATTTATTAGTCCTCCAACAAAAATGCTCGAACCCCATAAGACAATGGAGCAAAGTTCTGAGTGTTGTGGAAAGATTTGATGATGAAGTGAGTAATACATTTTTAACTATAATGAAAATAAATAACTTAATATCAGATAAGCATTTATTAAAAATGATAAAATTCAAATATTTTATTTGAATTGAAATAAAGAATTTTTATATTATTTTATGTTTTATAAAAAATGGAGATGTCATGGGAAAAGATGTTACTTACAAACCAAAAACCAGTTTAGCATTAAAGACTTTATATAGTATTGGCTTGGCAAATAATACTATTTCAGATTCAACCCACTCTTATATTAAAACCACAGGACTAAACCCTACGCAATACGCAATTGTTGATATTCTTGGTCATAATGGACCAATGAAAATATCAGAAATTTATAACAAGATGCTTATTAAGAGTGGTAACAAAACAATGATTCTCGATTCAATAGAGAAAAAAGGATTCATCAGAAGAGTCTTCAGCAAAAGTGATAGACGCGAAATAATTATTGAATTAACTTCTGCCGGTCAAAAATTCTTCACTCAAAATTATAAAGCATATGGCGAGTTTGTTGAAAAAACTCTCTCCGTTTTAACTCAAGCAGAACAGAAAGAGTTATTGGCTCTTCTTGGTAAAATTAATACTCCTGCAGAGTAATTTTATTTCAGAGGAGATTAACAAATTTCCTCTGAAATATTTATTAACTTTCAAAAGTTTCAAGAATAGATTTCTTAATTATTTTAATTGCATCACGTAGCTCATCCTCTGTAATTACTAGGGGTGGAGCAAATCTTACAATATGCTGGTGAGTTGGTTTTGCTAACACTCCATTTTCTGCCATCTTAACACAAACATCCCAAGCTTCTTTTCCATTAGCTGGCTTAATTATAATTGCATTTAATAAACCTTTGCCTCTAACTTTTTCAACATTAGGATTGTTAAAGTTTTTCATTTCCGTTCTGAAAATTTTTCCAAGCTCTTCAGCTCTTTCAGCAAGATTCTCATCCTTAACTACTTCAAGAGCAGCCATTGCAACTTGTGCTGCAACCGGATTTCCGCCAAATGTTGAGCCATGTTCGCCTGGTTTAATTACTAACATAATATCATCATCCGCAAGCACAGCCGAGATAGGAATAACACCGCCAGAAAGAGCTTTACCCAAAATTAAAATATCTGCTCGTACATCTTCGTGGTCGCAGGCTAATAATTTTCCAGTTCTTGCAATACCAGTCTGAACTTCATCAGCAATAAACAAAACGTTTTTAGCTTTACAGATATCGTATGCTTTTTTCAAATAACCATCATCGGGTACATAAACACCAGCCTCACCTTGAATGGGTTCAACTAGAAATGCTACAACATTTTCATCTTCCAAAGCTTTTTCAAGAGCCTCTAAATCATTGTATGGTATCACCTCGAAGCCTGGAGTGTAAGGACCAAACCCTTTGTACGAATCCGGATCACTCGACATAGAAATAATAGTAATTGTTCTTCCATGAAAATTGCCTTCACAGACAATAATTTTAGCTTGGTTTTCAGCAACACCTTTTTTATCATATCCCCAACGGCGGGCTAACTTTAATGCTGTTTCATCAGCTTCAGCCCCAGAGTTCATCGGCAAAACTTTGTCGTAGCCAAAGTACTCTGTAATATATTTTTCGTAAGGTCCAAGTTTATCATTAAAAAATGCACGGGATGTTAACGTGAGTGTTCGTGCTTGTTCTGTAAGTGCATCAATAATTTTTGGGTGGCAATGCCCTTGGTTAACCGCAGAGTATGCTGAAAGAAAATCATAATATTTTTTACCTTCAACATCCCATAAAAACGCACCATCGCCTTTACTTAAAACAACAGGTAATGGATGGTAGTTATGTGCACCATATTTATCTTCAAGTTCAATGAAATCTTTACTAACCATAGTTTTCCTCAAATTTTAATTAAATAATTTAATTGCAAAAATTAGTGAATATTATTAAGAGTATCGAGAATAAAAATCCAATAAATGTTAGTTTTGCAGGAATATGATTTGCAAAAAAGCACACAACGTCTTATTTTTGCATTGTAGTTTTAAAATTATAATTAAAATTTTATATAGGAGTAAGAAATGAAGATTAACAAATATGAAGATATTTCACAAGTGGATAAAGAAGCAAAAAAAGATTACATAGACCGCCACTCGGCATTTGTTCATTGCGAAAGCAATGCTGCAAAAGGTGATAAGTTTAAAGTAAAAGTAAAAGTTGGTGATGCTTACGCTCATCCAGATGATTTTGATCATTATATAGCTTATGTTCAATTGTGGGATGGTGAAACATTTTTAACTGAAGCACATTTTACACCCGGAGTTTTGGGTAACGCACCTGGTAATGTGGAAGTAGATTTTCACATTGTGCCAACTAAAAAAATGAAACTTACTTCAATGGCTTATTGCACTAAACATGGTTTGTGGCAAAGCGACGAAGTTGTTGTTGAGGTTGCTTAGTAAACACAACACAAATTGTTGAATAAAAAAAGTCCGGATTTTCCGGACTTTTTTATTTTAAAAATATAGTGTACAACTTCTAACAGTCAAAAAAAAATATATTAGTGTTGTGTCAATAATAAAACGACGGTAGCAATAAAAATTCTTGACCAAACCTTCAAGGTTAAAATCTTACATCAAACTTGTATTGTAAAATAATTTCATTTGGATTAAATTTTACAAATTCTTCTAACCTTGAAGGTTTTATGCGATATTACAACATTGACACGACATTAAAGAAGCAATAACATCTTTTTAGTCTCTATAAAATTACCACTCTGCAGCTTATAAAAATAGATGCCCGTGCTTAGTTGTGAAGCATCAAAATTAACTTCGTAATTACCTGCCTCTTGTTCTTTATTTACAAGAGTTGCAACCTCTCTTCCAAGCATATCATAAACTACTAAGGTTACGTTTCCCGGCTGGGTATAGTTTTCTTGATTACTAGGAATAGAATATTTTATTGTGGTGCTTGGGTTAAAAGGGTTTGGATAATTTTGCTCCAATGAAAAACTATAAAAAATTGCTTCTTCATTTTCAACTTCTGTAATTGTTAAAATACTTTTTAATATCCAATTGTCTGGGTCAAAAGTAAAATCTATAGGCAAACCATTTAGCTTAAAATTGTAAACTTGTTCTTGTTTATCGTTAAACACTTTAAATGTTTCTCCCCCGCCTAAAGTTTTGAAGTACAATTCTATTGGCATAGAAAATATTCTTGGACTTGAATTAGTAGATTGCTTTATTCGTACCGTAACATCATAAGTGCCATCACCTGCATCTTCATAATTCCAACCAATTGAATATTTAGGATAGTTTTCGCCATAAATCCATTGTGCGAAAAAGTACTCCAAATCCATTCCGGAAACTTCTTCGGCAATGCGTTGGAAATCTTCCGTAACAGCAACATCATAAGCAAGAGTTGTATCGGCAGCGTATGTTTTCATAATATCATAAAATACCGAAGTACCCACTACGCCACGCAGCATATGAAGAACAACAGCTCCTTTGGCGTATGAACGAGCACCATTAAATATTTGACCAACGGAATTAATATTTTGAACCCAGATTGAACCTACTGCATTTTTTGCGTAGTTCATTTCACTTGCAATTGTATTTTTATATCCTTCAAAACTAGTGATAGCTTCAACATAAGCGGATTCCGAATAGGTGGCAAAGCCCTCGTTTAGCCAAATGTTGTGCCAATCTTTACAAGTTATTTTATTACCAAACCATTGGTGTGCAGCTTCGTGAGCTACTATGCCAGAACCATAATAACCCATAGATGAAATTGTTTGATGTTCCATTCCTCCGCCCCATCCAAACTCTGCGTGACCATATTTTTCTTCCAAGAATGGATAAGGACCATATAATTCAGTAAAAACTTTTAACATATCAACTGTCCTATCTAGATTTTTTTTTCTATTGTTGTTAAAGTTTTCCGGATAGTTATAATGATAAAGAGTCATGGTATCATTGCCTGTTATAAACTCATTTGTATAGAGTTGATAATTTGTAATTGCAAGTGAAATTAAATATTGTGCAATAGGGTATTGACTATGCCACTTGTAAGTGTGGGTTGCTCCATTATCAACAATTTCTACAAGTGTTCCGTTTGATACAGGAATCATAGATGTATCGATGGTAATCCAGATATCAGCAGAGTCTGCTTTATCAGCAGGAGTATCTTTGCAGGGCCACCAATCACTGGCTCCGTAGGGTTCACTTAATGTCCAAATTGCAGGTTTTCCATTATGTGATGAAAATGCAAAGCTACCAAACCCTGAACTACCTGGAGTTCCGCTATAGTTTATAACAATAGAAAACACCTCTCCAACATTATATGAAGTTGGAAGGGTTATATTAAGCAAATTGTTTTCATGATTGAAAGTAATTTTATTCCCATTTAGCATTACTGTGTTAACATTCAAAGTATTCTGCAAATCAAAATTTATCAGAGATAAATTATCAACTAAGCTTTTTGAGATAATTGTTACATCACCTGCAATGTTACGACTACTGTAATCAAGAGCAATATCAAGTTTGTAATATGTAACATCAATATTTCCATCACCAGGATATTGAAGATTCTGGAATTTTTCTAAACGCGTAAAATGTTTAATTTTTGATTCTGAACAAATATTAGTTGATTCTTGAGATGTAACAACAGAACTTAATAATAACAATAGAATAAATAGATGTAAACTTTTCTTCATTTCCCCACCTTCAATATGAAATTTGCTAATGCAAAATATGGATATAAAGTTGGTGAAATTCAATGCAATAATTAATTATTAAAAATAATATTTACTATCTTAACTTTTTACAATTTTTAATTAAGAGATGACATATGAATTTTAAAAAGTACTTTCTTTCAACATTATTGCTCTTAACACTACTATCAGCCTGTTCAGAAAAGCAATTTGAACAGTTACACGTGGACTCGAATAATTATAAAATTACAACAGAGAAAAGTTTAACGGATAATTTAACAATAGAAAAAATAGATTCCTTCTACAACACTGGGGTTGAGGGGACTTTTGTTGGTAAAAAAAATATTGAAATTTATTATAAATATTTTTTGCAGAATTCAAACACGGAGGAGAAAGGGGCAATCCTAATTTCTGATGGAAGAACTGAAGCTGTTGTAAAATATAAAGAAGCAATCTTTGATCTATTTATGAATGGCTATTCTGTTTATATTCATGACCATCGCGGACAAGGTTTCTCCGGACGTATGATTTCTGATAGTGATATGGGTTTCGTTGATGAATTCCAAAATTATATTGATGATATGAAACAGTTTTACAATTCTATCTTGGTTCCCAACAATCATAAAAACAAATATTTGCTCGCACATTCAATGGGCGGAGCAATAGGAGTTATCTATTTAGAGCAGCATCCAAACGATTTTAAGGCTGCGGCATTTTCATCACCCATGCTTGGATTTTCGTTTCCAACTTGTGTGGTTGTAGGAATGCTATCTGGAGAAGAACCAGAGTACGCAAGGGGTAATACCAATTATGAAAATGGAATAGAACCATTTTTAGAAAACACATTAACTAATTCTGAAATTAGATATAATAGAATGTTAGAAGTTTTTGAAAAGTATCCGAAAGCAAAATTGGGTGGTGCAAGTTATCAGTGGGTTTCTAAATCATGCAATGTGTTTGATGATATTTTTGATAACTGCGAAAAAATAAGAATACCATTAATTCTTTTTTCTGGAGGAGAGGAGGAAATTGTTGACCCTTCTGCTCATAACAAATTTATAGAAAAACTAATTGATAACGGACACAACGCAAAAGGATATTTTGTTGCCGGAGCAAAACATGAATTGTTTATAGAAAAGGATGCTATACGAAAACCTGTATTAGTAAAAATATTTAATTTTTATAGTTCTGTTAATTAAGAGGATATTTGTGATATACCTCACACTAAAGAATAAGCTGAGTCTGTATCTTTTGCCGTTCTATTTTTAGAACAAATTATCATTGTGTGCTAAGTGAGTACGGCTGGTACTCACTTAGTCACAATTTAAAAAGGTTTTAAATGGTGCTTAACGAAATTATTCTTCATTCATTAGGGGTTGTCTTTTCACTACTATTTTTCTTTTTTGCAGTAGGGTATGTTTTCTCTCGACAAAGCAAAAACAACAGTTAGAAAAATTAAATAAATTCAATCTCTTTTTTGTACGCATTAACAAGTATGTCAACATATTCATCATAGGGTATTTCAATAGTTCCAAACATTTTTAGATGATTGGTAATAAATTGAACATCAACAATATCGTACCCTTTTGTTTTAAGATTATCGAACAATTTAACCATTGCACATTTTGATGCCTGTGGTACTTTGGAAAACATTGACTCTCCAAAGAATGCTCCTCTAAAAGCAATTCCATAAAGTCCACCAACAAGTTCATCTTTTTGATAAACCTCAACCGAGTGAACATAGCCAAGATTTATTAACCGTTGGTAAGCGTCAATTAATTCTTGTGAAATCCAAGTCTCATCTCTTCGAGAACAATTATTAATTACCGCCACAATATTTGAATCAAATCGATACTCAAAAGTGGCAGACTGCATAAATTTTTTAAGTGTACGAGGGATGTTGAATTTATCAACCAGAATTACAGCACGTGTTTGAGGCAAATACCAGTTGAGTGTTCCATCCTCCTCTGCCATAGGAAATGAACCGCGTGCATACATTGAAATCATAAACCCAGGCTCTAAGAGTTTGTCGTTATCAAAAAGTCTGTTATATTCGTTCATTAAGTTTTAATTGATATCATGAATAAATTAAATCGGCAATCATTAATATACACATTATCAGCAATTTTTTTCTGGTCAACTGTGGCAACTGCCTTCAAAATAACTTTAGAGGGTATGAACTTTGCGCAGTTACTTTTTTACGCATCCCTTGTAAGTTGTGCCGCTTTAGGATTCTTTGTTATTAAAGAGAAAAATACTTTCGCAATATTTTCGTTCAAATCAATTGGGCTGGGTTTTATAAATCCATTTTTGTACTATATGCTTCTGTTCAATGCCTACACGCTTTTACCAGCCCAAGAGGCTCAACCCCTTAATTATACTTGGCCAATTGTACTATCACTTTTTTCTGTTCTTTTTCTGAAAGAGAAAATGAATTTCAAAAAAATTATTGGACTCCTTTCTGCATTTGTAGGGGTTGTAATTATTGCAACAAGAGGCAGAATTATAAACTTGGAGTTTGACAACCTTTTTGGTGTGGCTATTGCTGTTAGCTCCTCACTTGTTTGGGCAGCATTTTGGATTTTAAATTTAAATGATGAAAGAAGCAATAGTGTTAAACTGTTCGGTGCATTTTTCTGGGGAACAATATTCTCAGGAGCTTATCTATTCTTTTTTAATTCGTTTAAATTAGAAAATTATAACTACCTATTTGGTGCTGGTTTTGTTGGGCTTTTCGAGATGGGTATAACTTTCCTCCTTTGGAATAAAGGGTTAGAGCTTAGTAACGATAAAGCAAAAACCGCAACTCTTGCATATCTTGCACCATTTTTATCGTTACTCTTTATTGCATTCCTTCTTGGAGAAACTATCTTGCCATCCTCAATAGCTGGGTTGGTCTTTATTGTTGGGGGAATTGTTTATCAAAATTTGGATAACAAAACCTAAACAATAACCTTATTAGAAAGTTCGTTTGTGTCGTCGTGCTTTATAGGAAAATACTTGCTAAGTAATCTTCCAACTTTTTCAATAGTATTAATAATACCCTCTAAGTACCGCCCTTGCTGGAAATCAACTTGCATCTCATCTCGTATTTTATTCCACACATCTTGGTTTACTTTTTCGTTAATTCCTGAATCGGCAAGTATATAAAATTTTCGTTTAGATAATAGAACATAAATTAGAATGCCCGTTTTGTCTCGTGTGGTATCCATTTCTAACTTATGAAATTCCTCCTCAGCAAGCACTTTTATTTCTTCTCTCTTTTTTGGAAAAGAAGCATCCTCTTTAATAGCAATACGAATTTCCCCAGAAGTTATTTTTTCCATCTCTTTTATCATATTGGAAATATCTAAAAAATCGTCATCGCTAAAAAAATGATATAGTAATTCGTTCGCCATTTTAATCCTCAATATTTATGCAGCACAAAATAGTTTTTCGTAAAACTAAAGGCAAATATACACAACACAAATTGTCTCTCCTGTAAGGCATTCTTACATGACAGACAATTTAGTTGTAAAATCACTTTAGTCATTATTGAAATTATTATATTGCGTATTCTAAATATTCAAATTATTGCAGGAATTTAAAATGGAACTTAAACTTAATAAATTAGAAAATTTTGCTGGAAGCAAGGGACCACTATTGTTGGTAATTATGGATGGTGTGGGTTTTGGAAAAAAAGATGAATCGGATGCCGTGTATCTTGCCAAGACCCCTAACCTTGATAAACTACTCGAATCGAGATTGCAAACTAAACTTACTGCTCATGGTCCAGCGGTGGGGCTTCCATCCAATGACGATATGGGAAACAGCGAAGTTGGGCATAACGCAATGGGTGCGGGTAGGGTATTTGCACAGGGAGCAAAATTGGTTGGTAAATCTATTGAGTCAGGTGCCATTTTTAATTCAATAAGTTGGGGCAAAATTATGGATAGAAGCCATCGTGGTGGAACCATTCATTTTATCGGGCTCCTTTCGGATGGAAATGTTCACTCACATATCAATCATTTTTACAGAATGATAAATGAGTGTGTTACCAGAAAAGTAAGTCGAGTTAGAGTACACATACTTCTTGATGGACGTGATGTTGGTGAAAAAACATCTCTCGATTATATAAGACCTCTGGAAGAATTATTAAAAACAATTAGTGAAAAGAATAGATTTGATTATAAAATTGCTTCCGGTGGTGGAAGAATGATTACAACTATGGATAGGTATCAAGCAGATTGGTCAATAGTGGAGCGAGGTTGGAAGGCTCATGTACTTGGAGATGCTCGCCACTTCAAATCGGCTGAAGAGGCAGTGCAGACAATGTATAATGAAAACCCAAAAATTACAGACCAGTACCTTGAATCGTTTGTAGTTACTGATGAAAAAGATAAACCCGTTGGAAAAATAAGGAGTGGTGATGGTGTAATATTTATGAACTTCCGCGGTGATAGAGCTATTGAGATATCGCAAGCATTTGAAGATGAAGAATTTGATAAGTTTGATAGAGTTGAAGTACCTGAGATTTTTTATACTGGAATAATGGAGTATGATGGCGATGCCCACATACCAAAAAATTTTCTTGTTGAGCCACCAACAATAAATAGAACATTAAGTCAGTATCTCTGTGCGGAAGGTGTAACATCGTTTGCAATTTCTGAAACACAAAAATTTGGACATGTTACATATTTCTGGAATGGAAATAGGTCTGGTTACATTGATTCACATCTTGAAAAATATGTTGAAATTGAATCGGATAAAATTGAATTTGACAAAGCTCCACGCATGAAGGCTGATGAAATTACAGAGAAAGCGATTGAGCTGCTGAAAACTCGCAAATACAAATTTGGTAGAATAAATTTTGCAAATGGAGATATGGTGGGGCATACTGGAAATGTTGAAGCAGCTATTGAAGCTGTTGAAACTGTTGATCAGGAAATTGGAAAACTTCTATCTGTTATTGATGAACTTGGCGGAACTGCTATTATCACTGCCGATCATGGAAATGCTGATGAAATGTTTACAATTAAAAATGGAAAGAGAGATGTTAAGACATCGCACACATTAAATAAAGTTCCATTTATAATTTATGCCCCATATTTAAATAATGATTTTGAAATGGCAAAAGTTGAAAATCCTGGACTAACAAATATTGCAGGAACAATTCTAAATTTATTAGGATTTGAAAATGTTGATGATTACGATAAATCATTAATTAAAATATTGTAGCAGTCGCATTTTATGCGACAACTACGAATGTTCCAAATTTTGCACTTGATTTTATTTCAGGTATTAGTAATTTGCAACTAAAATATCTATTTAATAGGTCGGAAATGCTTAAAATAAAAAACATCCTTTTTGTATTAATATTTGCAGCTTTGCAATTAAATTTTGCTCAGACTGGAATTGCAAAATATGCTGGCGAGTTTATCTCTATTGGTGTTGGTGCAAGGGCTCTCGGTATGGGAAGTGCACAAGTTGCAATAGTTAATGATGTAACATCAGGCTACTGGAATCCGGCAGGGTTGGCAAAGATGAACTATCCGCAAGTAGCTTTAATGCACGACGAACAATTTGGCGGACTTGTAAATTATAACTTCGCCTCGGTTGCAATGCCTTATGGCAAAGATATGAGTTTTGGAATTAGTGCAATACGTTTAAGTGTTGATGGAATTCCTGATACTCGAAATGCTTTAATTGATGCTCGTACTGGTGAGTTAATAACTGATATCAATAATCCAAATGCAAGAATTGACCCTGACAAAATAAAAAAATTCAGCAATACTGATTGGGCATTTTATGGAACGTTTTCTAAAAAGCAAAGTGATAAATTCTACTGGGGTGCAAATATAAAAGTTGTTAGTCGTTCCATAGCAGAGTTTTCTGCTCTCGGAATTGGGTTTGATATTGGAGCATTGTACGAACCAATTGATAATCTTTATCTCGGAGCAAACTTAATGGATATTACAACAACACTTGTTGCGTGGGATGGTGGAAGAAACGAGCTTATTGCCCCAACAGCCAAGCTTGGCGTTGCTTACGGATTTGAATTTCTCGGTGGAAAATTTTTACCAGTTCTGGATTTAGATATGCGATTTGAAAATAGACGGTTTGCATCTACCTTTAGTGTTGGTCCGGTAAGTTTTGATGTGCGTACTGGTTTAGAGTATAGTTTCAAAAATCTATTTATGATACGTGCTGGTTATACAGACGTTAAGCAGTTTACTGCCGGTGCTGGTGTTAAGTTACCAAAGTTAAATATTGATTATTCCTACGCACAATTTAGCGGCTCTGCAGAAGAGACCCTAAAAGCAACACACAGAATTTCAATTATACTTACACTTGAAGAACCTAAGTTTATGCGAGATGGATTGTAATACGTGAAATATGAAATGCTGAATGTGAAATATTATAATTTTAGAATAAGAAAGAAACTCCAATACTATGTTGGAGTTTTTCTCTTTGCAGCAATATCAATTATTTTCACAAGTTGTTCTTCAAACAAATACTCGCAATCAGAAATAGATATGTATCTAACAAGAGAGAGAGTAAAAGCAAAGACCTCCCCAATCTCATTCCGCATTCCTCAAGGTTGGCGTGTGGTTGATGCAAACAACGAAGCATTTATCGATTTATGGATTCTGCGTAATGATATGAATGTATCGCTTAGTTTACTCCCCCTCCATTCAAATTCAACTTCGCAAGCACTAATTAAAAGTTATAACGCAAGTGTATTACTTCTACAAGCAAAACATAAAAATAGTATTAAGATTATGAATGAAGAACCACTTCAACTGAACAATTCTAAAGTTCTATTTTATAATTATAAGATTAATGAAAAAGAATATCGCATTGCAATATTTAAGCATAACCAAAAATTTTATGAACTCACTCTCTACGGAAATAATGCAAATATTAAGATCGAGTATTTTATCCAAGAGCTTCTAATATCATCAGCTAAATAAATTCAAAAACATTTTTCAACAAGGGCAACATTCCTTAGTTTAAAACATCTCTTATTTAAACAAACTAAAAGTGCGTGAAAAAAACATCCAACAACATAGTACAGTTCACCATAGCGTATAACCGCTACAAGGTTGGCATTTATAATTATGTTCTTAAAATGGTTGGAAATAAAATGGTCTGCGATGATTTAATTCAAAACATTTTTATGAAACTTTTTGAAAACATTACATCAATAAAGAAAAGAGAAAGTATAAAGTATTGGATTTACACAACAGCTCGCAACGAAGTCTATTCCTACTTCAGAAAAAGGAAAATTGATATTACAAAATTTGTTAGTAACGATGTATCCAATATTGAAAAGAGTTCAGATGATAATTTGGCTCTACAGTTCGAATTAAAAGAGATAAAAAAAATGATATTGAATGAACTCGACAATTGTTCTATTGAGCAAAGAGAGATTTTTCTTCTGAAAGAGTACGGCGGAATGAGTTATAAAGAGATTGCAGTTATTTCAAAGATAGATGAAAATTTAGTTAAAAGTAGATTATATAAAACAAGACAGAAATTGATTGATAAACTTTCAAGAATTATGAAATAGTAAAGATGGATGTTTAATTGTGAAAAAGAACACACCCCCAACCCCCTCTCGAGAGGAGACTTTTGATGAGCGGAGTGTTTTTAGTTTCCCCTCTTGAGAGGGGATTAAGGGGTGTGTTATTGTAGATTAAAAATATTGAAGTTAGAAAAGAAAATGATGAACAATAAAACTATAGGTTCTAATATGAGTTCAGAAAAAATAAAAGAGTTAATAAATCGTTACTTCGATAACGAACTTGATAAAGAGGAAGAAATATTTCTTTTCACACAGCTATCGCAAGTTGAAGAAGCACGCGAGTATTTTAAGCAAATGAATGTTCTTAGTGAAAATGTGAAAAATACTTTTGTTGAGTTTCCTCCAGAATTGGAGGAGGATATATTAAATGCAACTGTAACAGGAGTTGAAAACAAAAAGCAATTTACATTCAATCTTCAATCCATTTTTGGATATGCTTTTTCAGTTGTGTTGTTAATAATATCACTTATTATTTATACACAATCAATTGAATATAAAAAGGATATTGAGATGAACATTCAGCAAATAAATCAGCAAAACAAAATACTTGAAATGATGTTCCACTCACTTCCGCCAGTGGAAGTAAAAGCAAAGTTTACAAACGATATTATAATTAGACCAACAATTTGAGGTAGATATGAAAAAGATGATATTTATTCTAATGGCAATGGTTATGCTCTATGGCTGTGAAGAAAAAAGCAAAATAGAAATAGTTCCAAATTACAACACTGAATACTATAATGTTTCAGATTATGAACGTTACTCAATGAATCTTATACCAGAAGAAACACAGAAAGAAATGCAATCGGATGTATATGAAATATTTAAAATTATTAAAAGTAATGATGAGATAGATAATCCATATATCTATGAGCTGTATATTGATAAAGGTAGAGTATCAAAAATTCAATCAGAAAAGGAGTGGAACTCAAAAGTTGATGATAAATTAGTTGAAAAAATGTCATATTGGAAATTTGGAAAATATGTAAAGGATGGTGGTTCTCAGAAATATAGAATTCGTTTTTCTTTTGCTGTATATCATAATACTTTAACAAAAAAAGGAAATATAAAGGAAGAAAGAGTAAATGTTGTTGTTTATGGTAATAAAGCTGAGGAAATTAATAAGGAAATATTTTTTGTAGTAGTTGAAGAAATGCCGTCTCCAATTGGTGGAATAAAAGCAATTCAAAAAAACATTAAATATCCAGAAGCTGCAAAGATGAATGGAATTCAAGGACGTGTATATGTAAAAGCCTATATAGATTCAGCAGGATTAGTTGTAAAAACTGAAATAATAAAAGGTATTGGTGCTGGCTGCGATAAAGTAGCAATGGAAGCGGTAAAAAAAGTTAAATTTATTCCTGGGAAACAGCGTGGCAAGCCAGTTAATGTTCAGGTAACTGTTCCTATATTATTTAAGTTAAATGGAGATGGAGAAAGCAAGAAAAAAACAGTATTGGAAGATAAACTTTTACTTAAAAGAATAATACCTTTTGAGCAGAATGGTCTCTCAAAATTTTCAGGAAAGGTAGTTGATGTAAAGACAGGAATGCCGATTGCAGCTGCAAGTATTAATCTTGATGGTACAAAACTTGGAGGTGCAACTAATAATAATGGAGAGTTTAGTATTTTAAAAGTACCACAAGGCAATTACAAAGTTGTAGTTAATAATTCAACCTACGGAAAACATTATCTGGGGACAATATCGCTTCTGAAAAATAAAAATACAATTGTTGAGTTAAGAATTAAAGAGTTTAAATAAAAATGTATGGAGTTTTATGAAATTATGGAAACCTTTCTTCCAGATTCAATCTATAATAATATTATAAAATCCAAGATTTGGAAATTGATTCTAATACTAACTGTGGTTGGCTAAGTCCTCCTACAAGGATGCCAATGGTATCCTTGTAGGAGGACTTAGCCCCTGTGGTTTAAAATCTTGTAGAAACCTTTGCATAACCTCACGAAGATTGTCATTCCGTGATCCCACACAAAGGCGGGACGAGTTTAGAGACCTCTGTAAGAGTCTCATGCTGTAAGCATCCTTACAGGACAGACATTTCATTGTCGGTATATCTATTCCAACTTGGGTAGATTTGAGAAAATTTCAATTAAATTTCCATCAGGGTCTCTAAAGTGTGCAACTCTAATTCCCCACACTTTCATATCTTTTGGTTCGGTAATAAATTTGATAGATTTATTTTGTAATTCTTTAAACGCTTTATCCACGTTATCAACTTCTATTACTATAGCAAATTTATCATTTGAAACTGTGTCGTTTTCTGCTTTTTCACCACCTATTGCATCTGCCATTAATTCCGCTTTAAAAATTGCAAGACCCGATGGCAATCCAATATCAAAACTTGCAAAAACGTCATCTTTATTGCCCCATGTACATTTTAACCTCAATGTTTCATTGTAGAAAGTGAAACTTTTTTCAAAGTCGCTTACTAATAATCTGATGTTGCTTAATTTCATATCGTTACTTTTTTGATTAATATTTTGTCCTAATGAATTTGTAATACTAAAAACTGTTAGAACTATTATTGTTATTAATTTCATTGTTTTAAACTTTCAATTAGTAATACAAAATTACTTCATCTGGTTGGTTGATAATTGTAAAAATCGGTCGTTTTTATTTTTTATTAATATTTTGGGGTTTACCCCTGTATGCTTTTTAATTTCTTTTATAAAATGAGATTGGTCGTAGTATTCTGTTTGCGGGTAATGTTTTCCTTTGGCTAAATCCTTGTATGTTGAATTAACACGCAGAATATTCGCATACTCTTTAACAGATAATCCATAATTCTCATTAAAGTATCTGCTAATTTGTCTATTGCTCCAATATGCTCTTTCTGATATTTCTTTTACCGATATATTTCCTTTGCTTTTAAATAGTAACTCAAATACTTTTTCTTTCCTTGAGTCAATTCCTTTTTCAGTTTCTAATGTTGATTGAAGTTTAATAATGTTTGATGTTACAAAAGAATCAAACTCTTGATAATCCGTGTTAAATTGTTTTAATAAATTAAAATCTTTGCTCGAAATTTTAATCATCGAATTCAATAAATCTGAAATGCTTTTTCCGATAATGTATTCTGCTGAAATTGGTTTAAACCTGATTGCAAGTATTTTTGTTTTTGCAGGAATAGAAACTTCAATGTTTTTATTCCAAAGTCCTGTAAGATTTATTTCTTTTTTACTATTCTTTTTGAAATAAATCAACAAATCAAAACAACCGTCTGAAAGTATTGAATAATTCTGAATTTTATTTTCGTTATTTTCAAAACACCAAAATGATTTAACAAAAATTGATAACCTGTTTTTCAGTTTTAGTTCTTTATAAATTATATTTTTTTCTTTAGTGCTTTTCACTCTAAATTCGTTTCCCTAATGAATACCACCCTCTAACATATTTTTTGCAATTTGTTTTTTATCATTTGAAATTTCTTAACATAAAAAACACCTGTCCCGAGTTTTTTTCGGGAAGGATTTAGGTGGTAATACTATAAGTTTGTTTGATTTTTTTTACTCAATAAACTGTTTATAATGTTCGTATCTAATAAAAATTTCGCGAACATATTTTACGGTCTCGGTCCCTTTTGCGTAACCATATTTTACAATGCTATCATTATAAAATTTTGGGTTAGATTTTTTTAATAAATAGACTTCAACATTATCAAACCAAAGGTTTGGATTGGCACCATACTTTTCTGCCAGATTTCGTGCATCAACAATATGCCCTGGACCAATATTATACGAACTCATTACAAACTTAATTCTTTCCGTTGAATCTGCTATTTCTTCTTTCCAATAGTTGGTTAACCAGTTTAAGTATTTAACACCAGCCTTAACATTTTGATGTACGTTTGTAATGTTGTTTACTCCAAACTGCTTTGCTGTTGCCGGCATTAACTGCATTAACCCCCTTGCCCCAGCCCACGAGGTTTTATCAGGGTGAAATTGTGATTCCTGATAAATTAGAGAAGCGAGCAATCGCCAGTCCCAGTCAAGAGAAACGGAGTACTCTTTTATTAAATCATCATAAACAGAAATACTGCCGCCAGTTAAAGAAAAATAGTCGCTATTAATTCTACGGCGGAATGATTTTCTACTTTCAAAATATTTTTCGTAAATCACATAATATTCAGTTTTCTTTTTCATTTTCAGAAGCCATTCATTAATAGCTTCTAACAATAGGGGCGATTTTTTCCTAACAGCCCACGCAATTCTTTGTGGCAGCGAAATAGCCATACTCACATCAATAATTGGATATTGATGGCGTTGGAGTTTGGCTACATTTTCATCTTCAACTGTAAGTTCAATTTCGCCATTTGCAACCATTTTTATTAAATCTTCTGTGGATGTTCCAAGCGGAGCCTCAATAATGTTAAGGTCAGCACCAATCTCTTCCGATAAGTTTTGGAGTCTTTCAATATAAGATGAGCCGCGAACAACATAAATATCTTTTCCAATAAGTTCAATCGGGGAATTAATTAGTCCTTTCTCAATTTGATGAAGTTTCATCTTACGCCAATTATCCGGTTTTTTTTGAACAAGAACCTGACGAGTTGTAGTATGGTGATGAGCAAACGAAACCAATTCCGTTCGCTGTTTTGTAACGGTTAAATTATAAGCAATTAAATCACCCTCACCTCTGTTTAACATTTCAATCATTTCATCTATATCGTGAACAACTTTAATTTCTAATTCAAGTTCTAAATTATTAGCCAACCGTTTAAGTAGTTCATACTCATAGCCCATTGGCTCGCCCTTATAAATAAAATAGCTATAAGCATTGTAACCAGTTATTGCAATAAGTTTCTCTCTAACTTTAATTTCCGGAAGGTCAGTTTTTATATTATAATACTTTCTTTTACCATCATCGTTTTTCTTTTCAACAGTGCAGTTAGAAAGAAGTTGAATGCTTATGAGAGTTAGTAATATTTTTATAAATGAACTCAGATGTAAACCTAAAATTATTATTAAATTATGTAATTGATGTGCTCTTTGGTATCAAGTTACAATAAACTTTTTGAAATAACAATCTTGACAATAGATAGTGCTTGGTCGGGATACTTGCAGCAAAGAAGATGCTCCTTTTAATTTTTTTTTTCTATCTTCGTTCTATGTTTAGAACTAAACTTTATAAATCTTTAATAATTGCTTTTGCTTTTCTAACTTCTGCCGAAGTTTTGTCTCAAAAATCGGTTGATCCTTTTGTAAAACCTGATATTAAAAATTACGGACTTATCTCGCAAAGTTGGGGAATAGTTGAAGGTTTACCGAGTGATAGAATAGTGGATATTGTTAAAGATAAGGATGGCTTTATTTGGTTTTCAACTTATAACGGATTGGTTAGGTTTGATGGACTTAATTTTAAAGTTTTTAATAATTTGAATGTAGATATAATTAAGGGAGAAGTTATTTCACAGCTTTTTGCTGATATAGATGGGAATATTTGGTTCAAAGGTGGAAAAGGGGGATTCATTATTAGAAGCAAAAATACTTTTAATTATACTTCTGAAAAGAGTTCCATTTTTAAGAACGCATTAAAATTAGAGCAAGATTCATCGGGGGCAATTTGGTTTAAAACTATTAGCAATAATTTGTATAAATATTTATTACCAGAGCATCCTTCCGGCAAAGGAGAATTTACATTGTTCGATTCATCCAAAGGATTGTTGGGTGAGAAAATTACAGTTTTGGAACTCGATAAAAAAGGCAATTTGTGGGTAGGAACTTACAACAATGGAATATTTGTTTATTCAAACGGAATATTTGTTCAAGTAATTAAAAAAAAATTATTTCCCTCACAAAAAATTAGATCTATTTTTTTTGATTCAAAAAAGAAGATATGGGTTGGTACTTCACGTGGACTAATTGTTTTTAAGAATAACAGAATATTTAAAATGCCGCTGTTAAAAGGAATATCAAATTATTTTATAAATGATATTAAAGAGGATAAAGATGGAAATATCTGGATTGCAACATTTAATAATGGATTATTTATTTTTACTGGAAATGAGCTGTTAAAATTCGGTTCAAAAAATGGACTTTCGAGTGAAAGCATCACAAGTATAAAAATGGATGATGATAAAATTTGGGTTGGTACATTAAATGGCGGATTAAATTTGATACGAAAGGGACAGCTTCAAGCTATATCAACCAATCAAGGATTAACCAGCGGATATGCAAATTCTTTTTATCAAGAAAAAGATGGTTCTGTTCTGATTGGAACAAACAAAGGATTATTCAAACTTAACAACACATCTAAAACTGATAAAGTAGAAAAACTAAAAATTTTAAGAGATAAACATATATATGCTATCGGAAGAGACAAAAAGGAAAACTTAATTGTTGGAACAAGGCAATATGGATTATACATATTCAAGAATGGGGAAGTGAAAAATTATACTTCAGAAATTGGATTGGGAAGTAATTTTGTTCGTGCAATTTATGTGAATGACGATAATTCAATTTTGGTGGGAACAAATAGAGGCGGAATTGCAATAATAGAGAACAATAAGATAAGGGAGTTACATACCTTTGGCGGAGTAAGTAATGAACGGATATCATTTATACATAAAAGTAAAAATGGAAAATATTGGATTGGAACATCCGGTGGCGGTGTATATATTATTGATGAAGCGGGCAATCTCAAAATTATTAATAAAAAAAACGGATTATTGGGGAACATAATTTCATCTATTTTTGAAGAGGATAATGGAGCAATTTGGTTAAGTAGTAAGAACGGCGGTATTGCAAGGATAGCAGATGAAAAAATTAAAACTTTTACAATGGATGATGGTCTTTATTCAAATAGTATATTGAATGTTATCTTTGATGGAGAAGAAAATCTTTGGTTTACTACTCAGAAAGGAATATTTTCAGTAAAAAAGAAGGAGTTGGAAAATTACTCTGCCGAAAACAATTCAAAAATAAGTTACCAAATGTTTGGCAAGGGTGATGGTATGATATCCGAATGGTGTATAGGTGCCTCGCCGCAATCTGCAATAATTACAGAAGAGGGATTAATATTTGTCGCCACTGTACAAGGGGCAGTTGTAATAGATCCTAATTCGGTCAAAAAAGTATTGGAGAAAACAAAGTTATTAATTGATGAAGTTTTTGTTAATTATAAGTTATTAAATTTAAGCGATTTGTTGTTTATTGAACCAGGACCTGAACGGATTGAATTTAGTTTTACGGCAATTAATTTTCGCAACCCCAGTGATATAAAATATAAATATAGGTTGGCGGGTTTAGAACCCAACTGGATAGATGCAGTATCGGACAGAAGTATTTCTTATACACGGCTTCCGTACGGCAGTTATACATTTATGGTACAGGCAAATGTTTCGGGTAATTATTCCGACCCTTTAATTGCCGAGGTTGAAATAAAAATTCTTCCCTACTTTTGGCAGTTGCTTCCTTTCCAAATATTTGCAGGTGTTATTCTTTTGGGAATAATAGTTTCATTAACTCGTTTTTTTTATATCACAAAACACAACCGGCATCTAAAAACAATTGAATTAGAAAGAGCTTTGGAGAATGAGCGAATAAGAATATCGAAAGATATGCACGATGAAGTTGGTGCAAATCTTACTAAAATGAGTCTGTTAAGTGAAATTGCAAAGAACAATATAAATGATAAAGATGCACTTAAAAGCTATTTAAATAAAATAACTGATACTGGGGTTGAAGTTGCTGCTTCTTTAGATGAATTGGTTTGGACTGTAAATCCGAAAAATGATAAGTTAGATAAAATGATTTACTACATTATCAGGAATGCAGAAACCTACCTTGCTATAACGGAAATTAAATTTGGATTTTTGATTCCGGAGTTTATTCCCGATAAATATGTCTCCTCCGAAGCAAGACACAACCTTTTCAGCGTAATTAAAGAAGGAATAAACAACTCGGTTAAACACTCGGAATGCAGCAAAATAATGTTGAATTTTACAATTGCTGGTAACGTATTGAAAATTTCATTATCGGATAACGGAATTGGAATCAACTTTAAGAAAATTGATCCGTTCTGTAACGGCTTATCAAATATGAAAAATAGGATGGAGAGCGTTAACGGAAAATTTGAAATAATAGAAAACACACCATCCGGCGTAATAATAAACTTGGAATTAATAATCTAATATTTCACACTTTTGTGTGATTTATTAAAAGAGGAAGTTTATTACATTGTAATTATGAACAAAAAAAATAAAATATCAGTTGCCATTGTTGACGATAAAAAAGATATCAGAGAAAACTTGGAAATATTACTAAATAGTTCTGCCAACATAGATTGCATTGGCACTTTTCCAAATTATCATTCCGCAGTTAACAATATACCAGATTTAGAACCCGATGTTGTTTTAATGGATATAAATATGCCAGGCAAATCGGGTATTGATTGCATTAAAAACTTAAAACCAAAAATGCTGCAAACACAATTTATAATGCTAACAATGTATGACGATAGTGAAATGGTATTTGAAGCTTTAACCAATGGTGCAGCCGGTTATTTATTAAAACGAACTACACCGCACGAACTTTTGGATTCTATTGTAGAAGTTTATAACGGCGGCTCTCCAATGTCGATGGAAATTGCCAGAATGGTTGTCGATTCATTTAAACAAGAGTTACGTAAAAATAAAATTAAAGAAAAACTAACCAAAAGAGAGTGGGAAATTCTTGGTCACCTTTCCAAAGGTATGCGTTATAAAGAGATTGCCGAACAGCTTTATATCAGCGTAGAAACTGTCCGCAGCCATCTCCGTAAAATTTACGAAAAACTGCAAGTCCGCTCTGCAACCGAAGCAGTGCTTAAATATCTCCAGAAGTAATTACTATCCTGTAACCACACTTTGATGTAAATCATATAAAAAAATTCACACTTTTGTGCTATTGTGGAAGTGCTATTCCTATCTTAGATTAAAAATGAAAACCAAAAAAACATTTGGAGTTTAAGCAATTATGAAACTTATAATCTGTTTGCTATTGTTTTTTATCTGCCAAACTAATTTTTCCCAATGGTCAAGTGATCCTGCTACAAATAATGCAGTCTGTACCTATGCATTTAGTCAAAGTGTACCATTAATAACAGAGGATGGAAGCGGGGGTGCGGTAATTAGCTGGTTAGATACTAGAAATGGAAATTATGATATTTACGGACAAAATGTTAGTTCCGGCGGAATTGACCAATGGACAACAGATGGAAATGTTATAACCTCCGATGCCGCACACACAACCCCATATCAAGCAATCTCCGATGGAAGCGGCGGAATGGTGCTCTGCTGGAGGCGGAGAACTAGTTTATTAAATTATGATATTTATGCAGGTCAAATTAATAATTCAGGTACTGTTAGCTGGACAGATGTTATAATCAATAATGAAACCGAGAATCAACAAAACCCCGCACTTACAACCGATGGGAGCGGAGGTGCAATTATAGCATGGGAAGATAATAGGAACAAAAATACTTCAGGTTATGATATTTATGCACAGTGGATAAATTCGAGCGGTGTAGTTCAGTGGACAGCAACCGGAACAGCAATTTGCACTCGTCCTTATGTTCAAGAAAAAGTGCAAATTGTTAGTGACGGCAGCGGAGGTGCAATTATTGTTTGGCGCGATTTAAGTAACGGTTCAGATTACAATATTACTGCACAAAAAATTAATTCTTCCGGCACTGTTCAATGGATAACCGATGGATTTCCTATTCGTAATTTAACCGGCAGTAGTGCAAGTGATCCGAAAATAGTTACCGACGGCAGCGGAGGAGCAATTATAGTTTGGGAGGATACGCGTAGCGGGAACTCAGACCTTTATGCACAAAGAATAAATTCTTCAGGTTCTGTTCAGTGGGCTGCGGATGGTGTTCCTATTACAACTGCCGCATCTACTCAATCAGACCACAGTGTAATTAGCGACGGCAGCGGTGGTGCTATTACCGTTTGGTACGATGACAGATTAGGCGGCGGTGTGAGTAGAGATATATATGCACAAAAAATAAATAGCAGCGGTATAGTTCAATGGACTGCTAACGGAGATTCAGTCTGCACAGCTACAGGTGAACAAACATATCCGAACCTTATTGGAGACGGCAGCGGCGGAGCTATTTTTGCTTGGTCCGACTACAGGAACGGTACAGATTATGATATATACGCACAATATTTAAACTCAAGCGGTACTGCACAATGGGCATTTGACGGAGTATCTGTGAGTACTGCTTCAGGTAGTCAAACATACCCAGTATTAGTAAGTGATGGAAGCATCGGTGCAATTATTGCATGGACAGATACAAGAAGTGGGACTAATGATATTTATGCTTCACGCGTTTATAGTGCTGGTGCACTTCCGGTTGAGTTAACATCTTTTAGTGCTACAACAATTGATAATGGAGTAATGCTTAACTGGGCAACCGCAACAGAGGTTAATAATTATGGATTTGAGATTCAAAAATCTGTAGCTCAGATTAGTAATCTGAGTAAGGAATGGAAAAACATTGGATTTATTGAAGGACATGGCAATAGTAACTCACCTAAATCTTATCAGTTTATTGATCCACTTAAGGTGGCTGAGCGGAGCCCCCAAATGGGTACTTTCAGCAGAAGCTACCGTTTAAAACAGATAGATACTGATGGCACGGTTGAGTACTCCGAAGTAATTGAAGTTGAGGTTAAGATTATTCCTACAGAATATAAGCTGACCCCAAATTATCCTAATCCATTTAATCCGACAACGAATATTAATTTCTCATTACCAGAAAGCGGCGAAGTGAAACTTATTATTTATGATATACTTGGTAAACAAGTAGCAGAGTTGGTAAACAAAAAGATGGAAGCTGGAGTTTATGAACAGACTTTTGATGCCTCGCAACATTCAAGCGGAGTTTACATTTACATGTTGTCTGTTAACGGAAATAGGTTTGTTAAGAAGATGAATTTGATTAAGTGATTTAGGAATAAGGCTGAGGCTAAGATGTTAGGAAAGACCTTCGGAGCTACAGAGATTATATTATAAAAAGCAAATATCGAATATTGAATGCTGAATAAGGAATAATGAACTACAAACTTCAATATTCGAAATTCAAAAAAAACATCCCGCGAAAAAGACAGTGCGAAAAGAGCGGGACAGGTAAACAGATGAAATATTTCTAAAACTAAATCATTAGAGGTAAATGATGAGTGTGCCAAGCAAAGCTATTAAAATCAAGTTGGACAATCCAACCCTTGTAAGGATTAGCCACCCACAAGGAACAAAACTGTGCGTATAGCAGAGGTAACGAACTATATGAAGCCACAGTCGAGGCAGGTATTCAGCCACAACGCAAGTGAAGGTATTGAGCCCCAAAATAATCCATATTGCATAGGGTCAAGGATTTCATTTTCTGGAAACCAATATCGATATATTCATCAAAGGCGAGAATATATCGGCATGCTGGGGTCTAAGTCCGTAGCGGGATATCGAATTGAATTTAATGGAACTTGGGAGAACCAATCTGTACCGAAAAGAAGCTCAGAAGGAGTTGAAGAAACGACGAAAGAGTATGACGGATTGGTAGTCGGACTGACTCATATTAGAGGAGTAAATAGGGTAATGCCTATTGAGTTTCGGAAAATAGAGACACTCGAAGGGGTCAGCAGTTTAATGGAAAGAGATGAGGACTGTAATGCCGTACACTGATACAGGAGTAACGTTACAGAAATTATCTCTTATAAGCGGACACGCACGTAGAGACGTCAAATTCCAGTTTACGAGTTTAACTCATTTGCTGAATGAAGAATATCTACGAGATTGCTACAAAAGCCTGAACAGGAATAAGGCAGTAGGAATTGACAAAGTAAGTTGGGAAGAATATGGTCCCGACACATCGGGAGAAGAAAACATAGGAGCATTAGTCTCGAAACTGAAACGGAGTAAATATAAGCCACAAAAGTCAAAGCGAGTATATATCCCGAAGAATGAAAAGGAGAGACGTCCAATAGGCATCTCCACAATAGAGACAAAAATAGTAGAGAAAGGAATCACGAGGATACTGGAAAGTATCTACGAAGAAGACTTTTTAGACTGCTCATACGGATTTCGCCCAAAACGGAACAGTCATCAAGCCTTGAAAACGTTGAATGACACAATAATGTTCCAACCAGTAAACCACATAGTAGAAGCCGACATAAAAGGATTCTTTGATAATGTGTCTCACGAAATGTTACTAGATTTTATACGGATACGTATAAAAGATACGAGACTACTAAACTTGATAAGGAAATTTTTGAAAGCAGGCTATATTGATAATGGTTTAATAGTACCAACGGACAAAGGGACACCGCAAGGTAGTATCCTAAGTCCGATGCTTGCCAATATCTATTTACACTATGTATTGGATGAATGGTTCGAGACAACAGTAAAGAGCCACATACGAGGCTACTGTGAACTTGTAAGATACGCCGATGATTTTGTCTGTTTAGTACGTTATGCAGACGAAGCGAAGCGAATAGAACGAGGATTGCAGAATCGTTTCAATAAGTATGGATTAGAGTTGCATACAGAAAAGAGTCGCAACTTTAGTTTTGGAAGATTTGAAAAGGAAAATGCAAAACACCAGCATCGCCGAGCCAATACGTTTGAGTTTTTGGGATTTGCCCATTACTGTGATTTGTCAAGACGAGGCAACTTTAAAGTTGGACGGAAAACGAGTCGCAAGAAATTTACTGCAAAATGTAAGGCAATGAACACGTGGTTAAAATCAATAAGGAATATTGTAGCAACCAAAGAATGGTGGAAGATACTACAATCGAAACTACGAGGACATTACCAATACTATGGAGTAAGCGAAAACTACAATGGGATATTGCGGTTCTACAAAGAGACAGTAAAAATGCTAAAGAAATGGATGAATCGTAGAAGTCAAAAACGGAAAATGAACTGGACAAACTTTACAGAATATCTGGAACACTATCCGTTACCAAAACCAAGAATAGTACACAACTTTTACTTATCACGTGAAAGCTGAATTAAACTGAAGAGCCGTATGTGGGAAATCTACAAGTACGGTTCTGTGAGGGGCATTGAAACTCCTCATTTAATTATAAAATTAAATTAAGGAGACATATTATGTCTACTCGACAAAATTTATCATTTGTATTTTTTATTCTAATTATGCTATTTTATTTTGTGCCTACCAGGTATTTAATAGCACAGCAAAACGTCACACCACCGTTATTAATGCAGCAAAACAAAACACCGGTAGCTCCGCCAGCCGGTCCGGGTATTCCACCAACGCCACCTGGAAATCCTCTTCTACCGCTGGGGCAAGCAGGAATACCGATAGTACAGACCATTCCTACTCAAACACTACTATCTAATTTGCAACAAGCCATAACAACAACGAGTAACCTAGAAAAATTACTTTCTGCCGGTAAAGTATGGTTTATGCGTTCACCAACCGGAGAAATTGAAATAAAAGGCGGAGTATTATATCAAGGAGCTGTCGTGGCGGTTCTTCATTTTAATCCTTTAGATGGCAGTGTATTACCACTCGGGATAAACCCTCAAGCATTTCAAAATAATGTTGAGATTAATTCAATAAAATCTAATTTGTCGTCAGTAATCGGTAATTTAAGAATATTGCCAGCGGCAGAGTTTATGGAACCGGAAGCTTGTTGGTCTTTTCCCGTGGTAATTGGTAACATTATAGTAGCTCATATAAAAGTATACTACGATGGGATTCATGTAATGGAGGATTATATAACAAATCAGGAAATGGCGTTCTATGGTCAATAAGTTATTAAGAAAGAGTATTTTATTCTTTCAAAGAAACATCTTTCTTGTACTACTTATTGTAATTTCCATTGGGCTGGCTATTTATTTAAGTCAGCCTTTGGAAAATTTTTCTTGTTTTATTGATTGGAATACGATTATTACTTTAAGCGGTCTTTTATTAATCACTATGGGGATAAAGGAAAGCGGGTTCTTTTTTCTTTTAGCTTATCGAATTTCAAGACAGATTAAAAACGAACGTCTTTTAGCTTTATTTTTGATTTTTGTATCGGCATCATTGTCAATGTTTTTAACAAATGATATTGCTCTTTTCATTATAGTTCCACTAACCTTAAGCTTGCAAGATATATCGGATAATGATTACAGCAAAATGGTAGTATTTGAAGCAATTGCAGTTAATGTGGGTTCTTCTTTAACCCCAATCGGGAATCCGCAAAATATATTCCTCTGGCATAAATGGGGAATTTCTTTTCCTGCTTTCATCGAAGAATTAGCACCGCTTATTTTGCTACTTTCGGTATTGTTATTCATTTTCACTTATTTTTCTTTCCCGTCAAAACACATAAAACAGAATAATCCTCAGTACCCGGTAGTTGAACGCAAAATGTTTTTCTTATCATCTATATTATTGATCTTATTTGTTTTTGCAATTGAATTAAAATATGAAAAATATTTTTTATTAATTATCGTATTGTTGTTTTTATTATTCTATAGAAAAATTATATTAAAAGCGGATTGGGTGCTTATTTTACTATTTATTTTTATTTTCGTCGATATCCATCTGCTTAGTCAATTAAAAATAATTCATAACCTATTTAATCAATTGAATTTTGATAATACTAACACACTCTTTTTTTCAGGTGCTTTTTTATCACAAATTATAAGTAATGTTCCAACTACAGTTTTGTTATCACATTATTCTTCTAATTATAATCACGGGATTTACTCTGTTTGGTTTTTGGTTTGGATTTATTCATACGCTCGGATCTTTGGTTGGCACAGTTGTGGTGCGTTTGCCGCGAGTAGATACTATGGCGTTGTGTCTGATGTGCTTGTGAATATTACGGGCTGGAATGAAAATGTCTCTCGCGTGATCATGTTTATTATCATATTTTTGATTATCAATAGGTTTGTTGGGTTTTTGTTTT